>URCI01000026.1 GCA_900546345.1 uncultured Prevotella sp.
AACCGGTCTCGGACACATATAAAATTTTAAATTGCCACTTTTTAAAGTGGACTCATGAATAGTATGGAAACTTCCCTATCGCATGTTCCTGTCCCTGTCAAGCCCTTTCAGTAAGGGATTGTGGGAGTTGAGTTGCTGCACATTTGCCGGACTCTCTCCACCATGCCCTTGACATCAAGAACACCATAAGCAAAGCCCTTGCGGGTAAGCTCCACGGGCAGGATGTCATCGTATTTGTCGAAGACAGGCGTCTCGTTGGGGTAGAGCAGTTCCATGGCGTCAAGGGGCTTCTGTATTTCATCGGAGAGAATGGCAAAGAACTCCTCTGGTGAGACCGACGTGGTGAACTGCATGTAATACGGTCTGACTGAGTCGAACCCTTTCAATCCCAAACGCTCGCCGCACCGGATCCTCAGGAAGCGCTCCAGAGCCAGGAAAGCATAGCTGCCCAGCCAGGGGAAGAGGGCATACATGCGTCCGCCCAACGGCAGCAGCCATCTGACGCCAAGCCCAGACTTTGCAGCAGCGTCACGGGCTTGTGCCAGTCGGGCACGTGCATGAGGCAGCAGGGCATTAGCGGCCAGCAGTCGCTGACTATCCGATGGTGGCCTCGATGTATCAGGGTGGAAAGCTGCTGGTGGTGGTGCTAAGATATCATGCATCTTCTCCAATATCCTCGTGTGGATGTCACCGGGCTCATCGCCGAAATACGCGGGCACAATGCCCTTGACAGGATGACAATAGACCACATGGCGGTTGCGGTCCACCTCTTCGACAACCCACACGCGGCCGGCAATGGCGATCTTGTCACGCACGGGTGGCGGCTTGACGATGGTACCTAATTCTTGCGACTCACAGCGCACCTTGTATTCTTCGTTGTCCTGGAAGACGGCATAGAACTTGAAATTGTTGACGACACGTTCACCTTTAAGACCTACGATGAGTCCACCACGCTCTGTCGTCTCAATATGGTCTATTTTCAAGAGATGGCGCAGTAGAACACGGTAATCATCCTGCGAGATATGGCGGAAATAGCTCAGTGTCAGCACGCGGCGGGCGAGCTCTGCCGGCGTCATCTCCCCTCCCGATGCCAGTGTGGACATCGTCTGATGATAGAGCAGTGAGTAGGGAAGACGTCCCGTGCGTGGCGGTTCTACCCACCGATCTTTCAGATAGAGTTCGACCAAGGCGATAGCCTGCAGGAGTTTCCAGGGTATCGTCTCGGGCATGAGCGCACGCTGCTCTGCATGGTCCTCACGGATGACAAACCACATCTCAGACGGGGTGCCACGTCGTCCTGTCCGCCCCATGCGCTGCAAAAACGAGCTGACGGTGAAAGGTGCATCGATTTGGAAAGCGCGTTCCAAGCGTCCGATGTCGATGCCTAGCTCTAGTGTCGACGTAGTGCATACGGTGGCCAGAGAGTCGTCGCGCTTCATCTCTTCCTCGGCACTCTCGCGGTAGCTCGTTGAGAGGTTGCCGTGGTGGATGAGGAAACGGTCGGGTTCATGCACAGCCTCGCAGTACATCCTCAGTGTGGCACACACCGTCTCGCACTCCTCGCGCGAATTGGAGAATACGAGACACTTATGACCTCGCGTGTGGTTGAAGATATAGAGCAGACCTGGGTCGGCCGCAGTAGTCAACGGGTCGTGGTTGCCAGCTTTCAAGGTGGAATTATCTTCATTATTCACAGAGCTGTTGTTGCTCCCATACGCGGAGTCATTGTTATCCAAAGAAGGGCGCGCGTTTGCGTTGTCGTCGCTCATGTTGAACGGATTTCCGCCTTTCATCACCCTGCGGGCCTCAGAGGGATGCGACGGCTCCACATTTGTTAGGAAAGGGTCGTAGGCATTGATTTCCTCCTTGTCGTAATGCCCCCGTAGGATACTTCCTGTGATGGATGTCTCTTCCTCGGGCAGTGCCATGCGGGCATCCGCTTGAACCGGCATAGTTGCTTGTTCCCCATTGTTGAAGAAGTGAGCCACTGAAATTCTCCACTTTGCTCCCGGGGCTTTGATGCGTGGGATGACCGTGCCCCGCCCTGTACCTGCGGAAAGAAAGTTGCCCACCATCTTCAGGTCGCCAATCGTGGCCGAGAGGCCTACGCGACGTGGCACAACTCCCGCCAGGCGTTGCAATCGCTCCAGCAAACAGAGCGTCTGGCCGCCGCGGTCGCCACGCAGGAAGGAGTGGATCTCGTCAATGACTACAAAACGCAAGTCGCCGAAGAGCGATGGTATCTGAGAATGGCGGTGCATGAGCATGGCTTCCAAACTTTCAGGTGTGATCTGCAAGATGCCTGATGGATGGCTCATGAGCTTCTTCTTCTTTTCTTGCGACACGTCACCATGCCAGTGCCAAACCTCTACACCACACTCGCGGCAGATGTCGTTGAGCCGCACGAACTGGTCGTTGATGAGTGCCTTCAGCGGTGCGATGTACAGACAACCAATGGATGCCGACGGCTGCTCCTGCAAGAGTGTAATGATAGGGAAGAAAGCCGCTTCGGTCTTGCCTGCTGCCGTAGAAGCCGAGAGCAGAACATTGGCGTCGGTATTAAAGATCGCGTCGCCCGCCGCGGCCTGGATAGCGCGGAGCGACTGCCAGCCCTCCTCATAGATATAGCGTTGGATGGCGGGGGAATAGCGGGCGAAAATATTCATAGCGTAAACTCTGCAAAGTCGGTTCCGGCTGTTTGCTGCTCTTGTTGCTGTTCCAGCTCAGGCTGTGCGTAAGAGAAGGCGTCGCTGTGGAGGATGTCGCCCACGCTGCTGCCGGGGGTCTGCACCGTAATGTCAAGCAACTCGATGAAGTCGCGGATGACCTCTCGCGGCGTAATGTTGCCGTCAGCTCCGATGCGGTTGTATTCTATCTGAATGAAGGTGGCGAGATCGCTGTCGGTCACCGTGCGCTCATAACCATACAGGGCGGCATGGATGTCAGCGAGTTTCTCTGCAAGGACGAGCATCTCCTCGTTGGTAAGAGGTAATAGACGCAGTACAGGGCCAAGGAGATCCTGATGGCCTTGCTGGGAGAACTTTCCTTCGGAGAGACGCGACCGCAGAGCCTCGTAGCTGTAGATGCCGCGGTGGCGATCCTCGACGCACTGTGGCGTGCCACTCATGATGGTGCCGATATACTGCGCCTTACCTTGGAGGGCGTCGTTGTACATGGTGAGAATTTTCTCGTAGTTGTATTGCCGTGAAATGGCGTTAGGTATCTTGTAAATGTTGACCAATTCATCGATGAAAACCATCAGTCCGCTGTAACCTGCCTGGCGGAAGAAGAAGGCGAAGAGCTTGAGATAGTCGTACCAGTCGTCGTCGGAGATGATGACGGTCACACCGAGTTCTTGCCTGGCCTCGGTTTTCGTGGCGTATTCGCCGCGGAACCATTTCAGTACCTTGCCCTTGAGTTCGTCATCGCCATTGACGAAGGCACGGAAATACAGCGTCAACAATCGGGCAAAATCAAAACCGTGGACCAAATCCTGCATCTGTCTAATGATGGCCATAATATGCGCTTCCACAGCCTCGTTGAAGCCAGATGCGTCCATGCTGAGCTGTTCCTGATCCGCTGTTGCCGTCTGCACGGAGTTGATCCACCGGTCGAGAACCATGGCCAGTGCACCGCCCTCGGGTTTCGATTTCACACTGAGGTTGCGGATGAGCTCGCGATAGGTGGCTAGTCCTTGTCCTTGATTGCCATGCAGTCGTCGTTCAGGGGAGAGATCAGCATCAACGACAACGAAGTTGCGGTCCATGACAAAGTTGCGGATCGTCTGCAAGAGGAAAGATTTGCCCGAACCGTATTTGCCTACGATGAAACGGAAGGAAGCACCGCCTTCACCCACGATTTCGACATCGTGAAGTAAGGCCTCGATTTCTTTGCGTCGACCCACGGTGACGTAAGGCAGACCCACACGTGGCACAACACCGCCTTTGAGTGAGTTGATGATGCTTTGCGCGATACGGCGCGGAGGTATATTTCTGTTTGTCATTATCATTCTGTCTTATTACTGTGTTGCATAACTGTGCTCTTTTGCGGAGTTGCTTAGTAGTGCTCTTTTGCTGTGTTGCTTAGCTGTTTTCTTCGAGCCACTGCTCCACATCGGCGCGGTAGTCCTCGATGAGCATCAGCCCAGTGCCGTCATCTTCGAGCACGATGTCACCGAGAGCGTCCATGGCCTTATCGTTGATCTTCTCCACCATGACGCCTTCGGGGATGTGGCGGTCGCGGAGGAAGGCGCGCCAATCGCCGCCGGAGAGGAAGAGACGGAGAAAGGAGAGAGTAGGGGGCTCTCCATGCTTGTTAGCTTCTATAGTCTTGTTAGCTTCTATAGTCTTGTTAGCTTCTATAGTCTTGCTAGCTTCTATAGTCTTGCTAGTTTTTATAGTCTTGCTAGTTTCTATCGTCCCTATAGTTTCTAATGGTAGTATAGGCTCTATAGCTGCTAAAGACTCTTTAGATTCTGCCGTTTCTTTCGTCTCTAAGCACTTTTCCTCGTTTGTTGCCAGTCTTTCCATGATTACCGCAGCGTCGCTACGGATCTTGCTGAGCTTCGAAAAGTCAATGGCGACACGGCGTCGCTCCATTTCGCGCTGTGCTTCAGCGACTCGTTCACGCTCTTTGCGCTGCTCTTCAGCGGCTCGCTCGCGCTGGAACCAACCGACGATGGCCGCATGGATGACAGCGGCAAAGGGAGTAGCCTCGGCCTTTGGCTTCAAAGTCGGCCTCACACCGAGGGTCTCGCGTAACTGTCGATCGGTTTCGTGGAAGACGGAACCGAGAATGCGACGAACCAGCGGCTTGTTGCTGATGAATACATCGCGTGACCATAGACCTCCCTGACAGAAGAAACGCGTGCGTGGCGACACTTGTATTTCGGCCTGACGCACCGGCCTCGGGTTGTAGAAGACGGCGCTGTTGAACATCCTCACCTGCCGACGGCTGCGCTGACCGAGGCAGAAAGTCTCCAAACGGTGGTGAGTCGTGCGCTCAATCATTGGGAGAACGGCACGTAGCACTTCAGTGAAGGCGAAGCGAGCACGCCCAGGAGCTTTCTTAAACAGTGTTTTGTCGGTGGGGTTATAGTTGCTGAGGGTGACGAGAACCTTCATGAGTGTATCATCATCGATTGTCTTGTAGTCAGCGAGAGTGGCAGCCACACTGTCTGCATTCCACTCGTCTGTGAAGAGCTCTTGGAAATGCTCAGTAAGATTGTAGTAGACCGCGTAGTCACGCAGCCATTTGTTGAGGTAGCGGGACACATTGGGGTAGGACGGTGCGTAGTTGACAAGGAGCTCCTGCATGATTTCGTAGCCCTCCTCGGGATGGTTTAGACCCACCTGCATGAGCAACTCGTAGATATAGACAAAGAGATAGCTCAGCGATACGTCGGGGAACTTGCCCTGTCGCCACATCTTGCGGATGGTGAAATAGCTGCGAAGCTGTGTCACGTTCATGTCGTTGTAGACAGGAAAATAGCACTGGAACGGCACGATGTTGGTACTGTCAGTATAGTCGGCCATGAACAGAGCTTGCTCGTAGAAGTTTTTCTCACGCGTGATCTGCCACGGCTGGTGTCTGATCATCTCCAATAGCTCAACGATTTTCTTCGGTTGTCCAGCCGTGTCGGCCGGAGTCTGATTCTCCATAGACCCCCAGGGTGGGACCACACCATCATCGGGTTCGAAGTAGTCCCAATGGCGGACGCTGTCGATATAGGTCATGTCACCGGAAGTTTCTGTCTGGTAGTCAGCATTATCGGTGCTATCAGACTGTCCGAAATCGATCGGCTCATCAGTATAGAAATCGTCCAAACTCATACTTTTCTATATGGAAGAGGCGACATGAGCTTCCTCCGTTTTATCTGCAAAGATACGAAATTATCTTTATATCGTGCAAAATGGCGAGTATTTTCTATTATGAACGATTGTTCAACAATCGTTTTGCAATAGATAAAATCTCACAAAAACAGATAAGAAAACCTTGATATTGCGCTAATATTTGTAACTTTGCATTTAATAAATACAAAGAGTACAACTATGATTCATATATTCAATCCAGAGCACGATATCGCGCTGGGAGCCCATCTCAAACAGTTCACGGCTCCACACGCAGCTCGTCAATTGCGCCATGACTTGGGCTTTTTGCCAATGATATGGGCAGAGGATGGTGACAAGGTGTTAGTGGAAGACGTAGCTGCTGCGGAGGAGGCCTTTCGTCATCTCGGGTTGGAAGCCAAAGGCTCTTTTTTGAGTTGGGAAAATCTCACAGACGCATTAGACATGCGTTGTCCAGAAGAGATTGCTCCTTGGGGATGGGATCTTGCACTCTACCATCGTATGGTCATGGCAGGCGTGTCTCCTGCAATTCTGCCACTACTCAGTCGTTTGGAGAGGATACGTCAGTTGAGCCATCGCCGTTGGGCGGCGGAACATCTTTTGCCATTCATGCGACGCATTCCCGACACTGTAGGTGAAGCTAAGGCCGTGTCTAGGGTTAGCGATGTGCTGGCTCTGCTCAAAGAGCATCCGCTCATGGTAGTGAAAGCCCCGTGGAGTTGTAGTGGACGCGGTATCAGATATATCGATTCTAGAAATCAAGCTTTGTTTGGTGTGCAGATACGCAATTGGATGCGCAATATCATTTCCCGGCAAGGCTGTCTGATGGTAGAACCCTATTATAATAAGGTGGCAGACTTTGCTATGGAATTTTTCTCTGACGGCCGCGGTGAAGTTCGTTATCAAGGACTGTCGGTGTTTGATACGCGAAGTGGTGCCTATACCGGTAGCATTCTTGACACGGAGCAAGGAAAGGAAGACCGACTTGCCTCATGGGTGAATCATTATCAACTCAATATGATCAATGAACAATTGGCATGTATATTATGTAAGGAACTTGGCAATCAATATCGCGGACCACTAGGAGTTGATATGATGGTAGTGAGAGTAGGCGACAAACTGAAGGTGCATCCTTGCGTAGAGCTTAACCTCAGAGGCACGATGGGGCATGTCGCTTTGGCACTTACACGCCGGCTCAAGGTGACGCCTCAAATCATGAGTGTCGTATATACAGATAAATATAGAATACGGGTGAGCCCCGTTCCTTCCGCTCAGGACGACCGCTAACTCTTCGAATGAGTCATAAATAACCTTAATACCCCAAAACGATCGATAGGATTGTTTTGGGGTATTACCTTTTATGTTGTTGAATTCTGTTGATGGAACTTTGACCTACAGCTTTGAATCATTCATCATTGCTTCATTCTTCATTGTTCCATTCATCATTCAACATTCATCATTCATCATTTAAGATTGTCATTATGCACCGTGGAACAAATATTCCTTTTGAGTGTCTATGGCGATACGTGTGAAGAGCTCATTGACAAGTCGGTCAGCAACGTCAAGCGCATGGTTGAGCACCTGGTTACTGAAGGCTTGCAGCATGTCGTGAGCTTCCATCGGACGTTCTTTGTAGATAGCCAGATAACGCTCTTCAAACTCCTTCTGCCGTTGGTCATTCTCTGCTTCCAATTTGGCATAAGTCTCTTTGATCAGTGGTGCATAGGCGTTGTAGTTGACCATGCCCAGCGTCATCACTTTACGGAAGCGCCAGTAGGCTGATTCTGAATCGCAATTGTTGTCACCGATGCTATAGGCTTTCGGGAAAGAAGAAATGCCCTGATATATAGGAAGGAATACACCGAGGTCAGCCATACCATTGGCCACGTAGGTGATGCAACCAATTTCCTTGGGCAACCACGGACGCACTTGCATGAGATGTGTCTGTGTGGTACGGAAAATCGACACAGGCCGGAAAGGCTCCTTACCATTGTTGTGGAGATAGGGATCGTGATCAGTGCCGTCGTAGTGAAAACGGAAGGCATTGCGCAAGCGAGCGATCGTGATAGGCTGTTCAGCTTCTGCAAAGACAGGGAATGTATTCTTGCTGACGTCCTGCTTCATGCTGGGTGAGAAAATGCCCTGCAATCCCCAGACTCGAGGATAGTTATAAGTGGTATCGTCCTTATCATCCTTGGCGTAGGCTTCATGGAAGTCAAACTCACCCTTAGCTGGGTCATAGAGACCATGTTCCTGCGCAAATTCTATGAGATCCTTGGAAGCGATGTAGTTATCTTTGTCATTCGGATCATAGTGGCGGAAGCGACTTTGGTTACCTGTGACAAAATACTTATCATTGGGCATACGGCAGGCCAGATAACGATGGCCACAGCAGTTTTCGAGATACCAAGTCTCTTTGCTGTCGATGAAGCCAATGCCGAATCCCTCTGCCGATCCGTATTTCTCAATCAGGGCACCCAAGCGCTCGACACCTTCCCTTGCTGAATGGATATAGGGTAAAACTATATTGTAGGTACAGTTCTCTGCCAGGCCGTCCTTGACGTATGGATCAAACTCCAGGGCTTTGGGTGAACTGAAAATTGTCTCAGTACTGCTCTCGCCAATTCCCAGTGAGTTGAACCCCGCACTTCCCCATTCATGATGATACTGGTAGTCGGGCAGTGCCGTATAACCTAAGCGCTTCTTTGGCAATGGGCAGCTGAAGGCGCTGTCATCGGCAACAAACTCTTCCGGACCATTGTCGGTGTCGGGGAAGACTAGCCAGTTCTTGCAGCGCATGGCGTCGAAATCCTCGGAACGGGCATAGATGTGAGAGCCGTCACCCGTGGCTTTGCAGCCCACGACGATGGTCGTACACTCCGAGCGGAGGCGGCCCATGATTTCCTTTTCTTTCTTTTCCATAGTCATTAATGATAATAAGATTATATGTTCATAGATGATGCTCATTTCTTGCGTCCCAAGGAGCGCAGCCATTTCAACGGGTGGCGCAGCACATTGCCAATGCCTTTGTTTTGGTTAGCAGTCTGTTGGGCAGCCGGCTGGCTCTTTTGGCGACTCTTGTTCTTGGTCTTGTTGGGTTGTGCATTCCGGTTACGG
The DNA here is from genome assembly GCA_900546345.1 of uncultured Prevotella sp. Lineage (GTDB taxonomy): Bacteria > Bacteroidota > Bacteroidia > Bacteroidales > Bacteroidaceae > Prevotella. The sequence continues at coordinate 8,967 of URCI01000026.1, forward strand.
TTATCCTGACCATTGCCGTTTTGTCCGTTACGTCCTTCACCTTTATATCCCCGCTGCTTACGGTTGTTGCGCGTGCGTTCCTGTCCTTGACGGTTCTCGTTGCTATGATTCTCATTATTGCGAGTCTCTGCATTTCGTGTCTCGTCATTGCGCTGGTCTTTGTTGCGGTTGTCCCCGTTACGTCTGTTGCGGTTGCGGTTGCCTCTGTTGCCCTGGCTCTGTCCTTCAACAGGTCTGTTCTCACCATTCTGCCGTTCAGCGCTGTCCTGTCCTTCGGTCTGATTTCGGTTGCCGCGTTGCCGGCGGTTGCTGTGACGGTCATCGCGCTGCTCGCCTTGTGCGTTTTGTGCATTCTGCGCATTGCGATTACTGCGCTTGGCATCTTTGTGGGCAGTATTGTCACGGTCTTTGCGTCTACGGCTCTTAGCCGATGTCTTGCCATTGCGTTTAGCGATGGTATATTCCGGTCCCTCTCCACAGCCTTCGGGCAGTGGATTCTTTGTGATTTCTTTGTCCAAGAACTTCTCTATCTGATGGAAGGCATACATATCGTCTTCGTTGACCAGTGTGATAGCGACTCCATCACGGTCAGCACGTGCTGTACGTCCGATGCGGTGGACATAGTCCTCGGCATCGTGAGGGACATCGTAGTTGATGACCATTGCGATATCATCGATATCGATGCCACGGGCAAGTATGTCGGTAGCTACCAGCACGTCGATCTGTCCGCTCTTGAATTTGAACATCATATCATCGCGCTCGGCCTGTTCCAGGTCAGAGTGCATTTCTCCGCTGTTGATGTGCAGGCGGGTGAGTGCCTGGTTGATATGCTTCACCTTCTGCTTGCTGCCGGAGAAGATGATGACACGTTTGAGGTCGCCAGCCTTGAAGATATCCTCAATGATCTTGAGTTTCTGTGTTTCATAACAGATGTATGCGCTCTGCTTGATTTTCTCTGCTGGTTTGCTCACAGCCAGTTTCACTTCCACTGGATCCTTTAGCAGGTTCTGTGCCAACTTCTCAATATCTTTGGGCATAGTAGCTGAGAACATGATCGTCTGGCATGTCTTGGGCAATTGCGAGGCGATCTTCATGATATCGTCAGAGAATCCCATGTCCAGCATACGGTCGGCTTCGTCGAGTACGAAGAAGCTCACCTTGCTCAGATCTACGTTTCCCAAACTGATGTGTGAGATGAGGCGGCCCGGCGTAGCGATGACAACGTCCACTCCCGACTTCATACTCTTCAGTTCCTGGTCATAGCGGTTGCCGTCATTGCCACCATAGACAGCTACACTGCTCACGCCCGGTGTGTAGTAGGCAAAGCCTTGCATGGCCTGGTCGATTTGCTGTGCCAACTCTCGTGTCGGAGACATGATCACACAGTTGACAGCATGATCGGGGAATCCCCCATCATCGAGCCGGGAGAGGATCGGCAACAGATAGGCAGCAGTCTTACCTGTTCCCGTTTGCGCCACACCGAGGACGTCACGACCGGCAAGAATTTCAGGAATGCATTTTTCCTGAACCGGTGTGCACTCTTCAAAGCGCATATCGTAAAGTGCGTCAAGAACGTTATCGCTTAAATCTAATTCTTCAAATCTCATTATATATGCTTCTTTTTATCGTTTAATATAAATAAGGTGTATCACCTTACTTGTTATTCTGAACAGTCTTTTATGTTTTTATTTATTATCTGTTATTTATAATTTCTACACTATACATTATACATTATTCATTAATTCGGTGCTTGTCGATAGCAGACCAAGGCGATGATCAGGAAGATGAGATTCGGTGTCCATGCAGCCAAGGCAGGTGGAAAGCCTGCATTGATAGCAAAGGATGCCGACACTGTCTGCAACATGATATAGGTGAAACTAAGTGCCAGTCCGATACCCAAATAGAGTCCCATGCCACCTTTTCGCTTTCTCGCTGATAGCGACGCACCGATGATCGTCAGGATAAACGAGGCGAATGAGGAGGCAATACGCTTGTGATATTCCACCTCATACTGTACGACATTGCCCGAACCGCGGTTGATCTGCTTCGAGATATAGTCTTTCAGTGCGGGTGAGGTGAATGTCTCCTGCTGTCCTTTGGAGTAGACCAGATCCATGGGTTCCATCTGTATGATTGTGTCCTTTGAGGCTCCCGTGGTGATATGTTCTCGCAGACCCTTGAGTTTTCTGATCTTCCAGTTGCTCAACTTCCAGTGAAATTTACTATCAGAGATGGTGTCATACTGCACCGTCATGGCTGTCAGATGCGAGATGAGCTTTTTGTCCTTGAACTGATCCAGACAAAAGCCGTATCCCTGTTTCTGTGTGTCGTCGTAGTGTTGTATATAGGCGATCACGCCCGGTCCTACTTGCAGCTGCACATTATCGGCTGCCGTCTGCATCTTTTTGTTTTTATAAAGCGACTCGAAATTCTGCCGTATCACAGTGCCATGAGGGATAATATAGGCAGAGAGATAATACGACATGCCGGCTAAAAGTACACAGGTGAACATATAAGGGCGGAGCAATCGCTTAAAGGAGATGCCCGTTGCCAGCATGGCGATGATCTCCGAGTTACCGGCCATCTTGGAAGTGAAGAAGATGACGGCAATGAAAACGAACAACGCACTGAACAGATTGGCGAAGTAAGGGATGAAGTTGGCATAATAGTCAAAGACAATGGCCCGTAACGGCGCATGGTACTGCGTGAACTTCGCAAGGTTCTCATTGACATCAAAGACAATGGAGATAGAGATGATCAGAGCAATGGAGAAGAAATAGGTACCGATAAACTTGCGTATGATATACCAGTCAATCTTCTTGATATACCTAAATGGATTAAGGTATTTCAGTACCTTTAGGAAACGAAACAGATGTCCGATCCACTTCAGTATACGTTGCAGCAGACGGGTGTGGCGTGCAATCCAGCTGAAGCATTTGTGCAGCCACGCCGGATGACGGCTCATCCAGCGTGCTATCTTATAGCGTCTGCGATGTTTACGTATCTTGCTAAAACTTTTCATGATTGCGATGATAATCAAATTCTTCTGCCGAGCTGGTCGATGACCGACCGCTTCCACTGCACAAAGTCGCCCTGCTCGATATGCTGGCGGGCGTCGGTGACCAGTCGGAGGTAGAAAGCCAGGTTATGGATACTGGCAATCTGCATGGCCAGCAACTCACCTGCTTTGAACAAATGGTGGAGATAGGCCTTGGTATACACCCGGTCAGTCTCGCAACCGTCGGGATCGATAGGGGAGAAGTCCATTTCCCATTTCTTGTTCCGCATGTTCATCGTGCCCTGATAGGTGAAGAGCATGGCATTGCGGCCATTGCGTGTTGGCATGACGCAGTCGAACATATCCACACCGCGCTCAATGGCCTCAAGAATGTTCTGCGGTGTTCCCACCCCCATCAGATAGCGTGGTTTGTCCTTGGGGAGGATTTCGTTAACGACTTCTATCATCTCGTACATCACCTCAGTAGGCTCTCCCACAGCCAGTCCACCGATGGCATTGCCCTCTGCTCCCTTGTCTGCCACATACTTGGCCGCTTCCTGCCGCAGGTCTTTAAAAGTACAGCCTTGTACGATAGGGAAGAGGCTTTGATGATAACCATACAGAGGCTCGGTCTCGTTGAATCGTTTGATACAACGGTCCAGCCAGCGCTGTGTCATGCCAAGGCTTTTCTTGGCATAGGCATAGTCGCTCTGTCCCGGCGGACACTCGTCGAGAGCCATCATGATGTCAGCGCCGATGACGCGCTCGGTGTCCATTACGTTCTCAGGTGTGAAGAAATGTTTTGAGCCGTCGATGTGTGACCGAAACTCACAACCTTCCTCTCTGAGCTTACGGATACCGGTCAGAGAGAAGACCTGGAAGCCGCCGCTATCAGTCAGAATAGGACGTTCCCAGCCGTTGAAACCATGCAGACCACCTGCCGCACGCAATACTTCCAGCCCAGGACGAAGGTAGAGATGATAAGTGTTGCCCAATATGATCTGTGCCTTCACCTGTTCACGCAACTCACTGAAGTGCACGCCTTTGACCGATCCACACGTGCCCACTGGCATGAAGATGGGGGTCTTGATCTGTCCATGATCGGTCGTGATCAGTCCTGTACGGGCATCACTGGCGTTGTCGGTATGTTGAAGTTCAAATGTCATATTGTGCTTTATTCGTCTTTCTTTTTGTCGCTGTCGTTGTTTTCTTCCTCTGGAACGGACAGATCCACGGGGTTAGCCACGATCTCGTCTGTCAGGGCAAAATCCCATACGTCCTGTACGTTCTCAACATAATGGAACTCTACGCCCTTGCGATACTTCTCTGGGATCTCCTCGATATCTTTCTTGTTGTCGCGGCACATGACGATGTCCGTGATACCGGCTCGTTTGGCAGCGAGAATTTTTTCCTTGATACCTCCCACGGGCAGTACCTTTCCGCGAAGTGTGATCTCTCCTGTCATGGCCGTGTTCTTCCGTACCTTACGCTGTGTGATGGCCGAAGCGATCGATGTAGCGATGGTGATACCGGCCGATGGTCCGTCTTTGGGCGTGGCGCCTTCGGGAACGTGGATATGGATATTCCAGTTATCGAAGATGCGATAGTCGATTTTCAGTGCGTCGCAATGCGCCTTGACATATTGCAAGGCGATGATGGCACTCTCCTTCATCACGTCGCCGAGATTACCTGTCAGCGTGAGCTTTCCGCCTTTACCCTTAGATAGGGAGGTCTCGATGAAAAGAATCTCTCCACCGACACTTGTCCATGCCAGTCCTGTGACCACACCCGCGTAGTCATTACCCTGGTAAATGTCGCGATAGAAGGGAGGATTGCCCAGCAGATCCTGTAGCACAGCCGGCGTGATCGTGGTGTATTCCAGTTCCCCGTCCATTGCCTTCTTAAAGGCAAGCTTGCGCAAGGCCTTGTTGATCTGTTTTTCCAATTGTCTGACTCCGCTCTCGCGAGTGTAGGACTCGATGATCTTTTCCAGTGCCTGCTTGGTGAACTTCACAGGCGGTTCAAGGGTGTCGAGCCCCGTGTTCTGCAATTCCTTCGGCACGAGATGACGCTTGGCAATCTCAATCTTTTCCTCTGTGATATATCCCGATACCTCAATGATCTCCATGCGGTCAAGCAATGGACGCGGGATCGTATTGAGATCATTGGCTGTCGCGATGAACAGCACCTTGGAGAGATCATAGTCCACATCCAGGAAGTTGTCGTGGAAGGCATTGTTCTGCTCAGGATCCAACACTTCCAGCAAGGCAGACGCAGGATCACCATTGATGGTGTTCTGTGTGACCTTATCGATCTCGTCGAGGATAAAGACGGGATTGGAAGAGCCTGCCTTTTGTATGCTCTTGATGATACGACCGGGCATGGCACCAACATACGTGCGCCGATGTCCCCGAATCTCACTCTCATCGTGAAGTCCGCCCAATGAGACGCGTACATATTTGCGTTTCATGGCTGCCGCAATGCTCTTGCCCAGTGAGGTCTTACCGACTCCCGGTGGACCATACAGACAGATGATCGGTGACTTCAAGTCGCCCCGAAGCTTCAGTACAGCGAGGTATTCCAGTATGCGCTCCTTGACTTTCTCCATGCCATAGTGGTCATGATCCAAGATGCGGCGTGCACGCTTCAGATCGAGGTTGTCTTCCGTATATTCCCCCCAAGGCAAGTTGACAAGTTGCTCGAGATAGTTGACTTGCATACTGAATTCGGGGCTCTGCGTGTTGAGCAGGTCAAGTCTGTCAAGCTCCTTTTTGAAGAGTTTGGCCACTTCTTCCGGCCATTTTTTGTTTTTCGCCTTCTCTTCCAGATCATGCTTTTCCGTGGATTCTCCATCCGATCCGAGTTCTTCCCGGATGTTCTTCATCTGTTGCTGAAGGAAGTATTCCTTTTGCTGCTCATCGAGATCCTCGTGGGTCTTCTGCCGGATCTGGTTTTTCAGTTCCGCCAGTTGTATGTCGCGGTTCTCTATTTTCAGCAGTTCCACGAGGCGCTGCGCAACGTTATCGATTTGCAGTAACTTGATTTTGTCGCGAACAGAGAACGGCAGGTTGGTGCAAACAAAGTTGATGAGCAGCGTCTCATCTCCCAGATTGTTTAAGGGCATGACCATTTCGTCGGGAATGTCATCGCTGATGCGGACGAGTCTTTCTGTTGTGGTATGCAGATCGCCCATCATCGTTTTGAATTCCTGATTTTTGTCTTTCTCTTGCGGGAGTTGTTCCGGCAGGGCATTCACCACACCCGTATAGTAAGGGCGATAGCTGACGATCTTCTCAAGCTCACAGCGTCCCAGTGCCTGGAAGATGGCCGTGATGTTGCCGGGAGTGGGCATCTCTATCATCTTCACCAACCGTGCATAGACACCGACTTTGTAGAGATCGGCAGTCTTGGGGTTGTCGTTGTCGGCATTGTGCTGACAGAACACAGCGCAGATGTTGCCTTCCCCTATCTTGTTGAGTTTCTTGGCCAAATTGAGGCTGGCTTTCCTTCCCAACAGAATAGGTACGAGCACACCGGGGAAAAGCACCATGTTGCGCGTGGTCAACACGGGAACTTCATCGGGAGCCTTGGTATTGAAGAGATTGCTGATGTCGCCGTCATAGTCAGCGAACATCTGAATGGATGTATTTTGTTTTTTGCTCATGTATATTGTTCCTTGTATCAAGCTGTGTGCAGGACCTTTACTACTTTTAATTTGCAAAGTTACAAAAATTATACCATATTGTTTGGCTCTATTCCAAAAAAAACGCTAAACAGAATGATAACAATCACTTATTCAACAAAATATTTCCCAAGGGTCCTCGTTAAAATGATATGAATCACACAGAAAAACAAGGTTTTCAGTTCCGTCAGTTCTTCGTTGAGCAGTCCCGTTGTGCCATGAAGGTGGGCACGGACGGCGTGCTCTTAGGCGCCTGGGCGAAAGGAGGAGATCATATTCTCGACATAGGCACGGGTACAGGCGTTGTTGCCCTGATGATGGCCCAGCGCTATGCCGATGCTATTGTTGATGCCATCGATGTCGATCAGGATGCTGCATATCAAGCAACAGAAAATGTGCGGCACGCTCCTTTTTCTCAGAGGATCACCGTGTACCATGCAGCCCTACAAAATTTTCGTCCTGCCCGGCCCTACGACAGCATAGTGTGCAATCCTCCCTATTTCTTGGACAGTCTCAAAGCACCGGACAGCTCACGCTCCCTCGCCCGCCATGCAAGCAGCGACAGCATGACATTTCGTGATCTTTTTGGTTTTGTCAAGAAGCATATCACTGCCGAGGGCACACTCAGTGTCATTGTTCCTGTGCTCAGCCTGGATGCTTTGGAAACAGAGGCTTATCTCGCAGGATTCAGAAAGACCAGTCAAGTGCTGTTGAAAACGACGCCACGGAAGCCTCATTCCAGAGTCCTTGTATCATTCAGTAAGACACTTCGGGGTGACGTCACACAGGAGCAGGCGTGCCTGATGAATGTCGACGGAAGCAGAAGCCTATGGTATCAACGCCTGACGGAAGCATTCTATATCAAGTAAACGCCACAAAACCATTGCGCATGACGCTATCGTAAACGCCATGCCAACTATGGGCATACCATCACCCCACCATTCCTAATGAACAGCCTACATAATAATAATGTGTAAACTAACCCTAGCAAGACCTTGTCACCTTATATATATAAGGTGTCGGTCATCCGCTTGTTCCGATCAGGGATTGGTGATGTTATTGATGGTCTTGCCAACTTTCTTTTGCAGCAATTTGGTCAAAGCGATGCCCCTCTTGGTTTGCTTGGCAATATCGTCATGGATACTCGACAGATCGTTGAAGAGCTCTGCTGCACTGGATTGTATCAGGTTGGGTTGTCGCTGCCGCTTGTCGCCGGAAGGATTGACGATGATGCGGATGCCTTTTTCCTCGACGTGCACATCAATGTCCTTTCCTGTCATAGCGGGATCCCCATCGTAGTGGATCACACCAGGGTCCTCGCGGTGGATGGTCAAGTGCTTGGTACGGAACGTCTTGATGCGGGAACTCTTGTTGAGCGTCTTGCTGAACATGTCGATAGCGATCTGCGGAGCTTCCAAGACATTGAAAGGTTCCATGATCACCACATCCATCAGTCCGTCACTCATTGATGCCTGTGGAGCGATATAGGCATTATTGCCATATTGCGAGGCATTGGCGCAGGTGATCAGAAAGGCCTTATAGCTTTGTGTCCCCGTGTCGTCCTTCAGGATATAGGTCTCAGGCCTGTACTTCAATCCCTCTTCGAGCACCTTCTGCACGTAGGTCACCGGTCCTCTCTTCCCGGCCTCAGCAAACTTCTGGCTCACGAAGGCATCAAACCCCATGCCACAGGTACAGAAAAAAGGCATGTCGTTGATGACACAATAGTCGAGATCGTGCACGACAAAGTCGTTGATCATATCCAGGCTCTTTCTGATGTCACGTGGAATGAGCAGATGTCTTGCCAGCCCATTACCCGAGCCGCAGGGGATGATGCCCAGTGCCGTGGACGTATGCACCAACGCACGCGCCACCTCATTGACCGTACCGTCACCACCGACAGCCACCACGGCGTCGAGTCCACGCTCGCTGGCCGCATGGGCCATCGTGGTGGCGTCACCAGGGCCTTGAGTCATCTGGATATCGAAATCAAACAAGTCGTGATCGATGTTTTGAGTAATAAACTCAGGTATATCCCTTTTGCTCGTCGTCCCGGAGATGGGATTGATGATGAACAGTATTCTCTTTTTCATAAGGCAAATTTATGTATTATAAATGAAATACAAGAGGGAAAGATCAATAATTTTTGCTAAATATGACGATTTCTGCTCAAAATGAGCAATTTGTGCTATAAATTTTGTAACTTTGCAGCCTAAGTTAAAACAACGTAGTGTTATCTACACCTATTTCAAAATGGGACAGTTACAAGAAAGATACAAGAACTACCGTGTACCACAGAAGTACATGGAGGAAGGCGTATATCCTTATTTCCGTGAAATTACGAGCAAGCAAGGCCCTGAGGTGACCATGGGCGGCCATCAGGTGCTCATGTTTGGCAGCAATGCCTATACAGGTTTGACAGGCGATGACCGCGTCATTGCCGCTGCCGAAAAAGCGTTGCTGAAGTATGGTTCCGGTTGCGCCGGCAGTCGTTTCCTCAACGGCACACTCGACATTCACGTACAGTTGGAGAAAGAGCTGGCTGAGTTTGAACACAAAGACGGAGCTCTTTGCTTCTCCACCGGTTTCTCTGTCAATGCGGGCGTCATTCCCCAGTTGGTGGGTCGTGGCGACTATGTCATCTGCGATGACCGCGATCACGCTTCCATCGTGGATGGACGTCGACTGAGTTTTGCCACTCAGCTGCATTACAAGCACAACGATATGGAGGACTTGGAGCGCGTATTGAAGAAGCTGCCACACGAGGCTGTGAAGCTGATCGTCGTCGATGGTGTCTTCTCCATGGAAGGCGATTTGGCCAAGCTGCCCGAGATCGTGGAACTGAAGCACAAGTACAATTGCTCTATTATGGTTGACGAGGCTCATGGCCTTGGTGTCTTTGGTGAGCAGGGTCGTGGCGTTTGCCATCACTTTGGCCTTCAGGACGACATCGATGTGATCATGGGCACCTTCTCCAAGAGCTTGGCGTCTATCGGTGGCTTTGTTGCCTCTGACTGGGATACCATCAACTACCTGCGTCACACCTCCCGCACCTACATCTTCTCCGCCAGTGACACGCCGGCTGCAACAGCCGCTGCCATTGAGGCACTTCATATCATCCAGGAAGAGCCCGGGCGTCTCCAGCATCTGTGGGACGTGACGAACTATGCACTGAAACGCTTCCGCGAGGAAGGCTTCGAGATTGGAGAGACCGAGAGCCCAATCATTCCGCTCTATGTCCGCGACAGCTACAAGACCTTCTTGGTGACGAAGCTCGCCTTCGACCGTGGTGTCTTCATCAATCCTGTTATCCCACCGGCATGCGCACCACAGGATACTTTGGTTCGCTTCGCGCTGATGGCTACACACAGCAAAGAGCAAGTTGAGCGCGGCGTGCAGATCCTCAAGCAGATCTTCGTCGAGCAGGGCATCATCAAAGGTTAATGTCCTGCACACCTCCTTGTCATAGGGGGTGGACATGAATACATATTAAAAGCAAGTAGTGCTCACAACCAATGAGTGCTACGGGCAAGTCTTAGCCCCATCAGGAAATCCTGGTGGGGCTAAGACTTTTTTATTGATATTACTTAAAAACGTATTGGCATTGCAAAATTGCGATGCTTCATTTCACCATTTTTAGGTATTGCACGTTCCTCGCATTGTGGCTACCTTTGCACCCGGTAAACGGAGAGTGATCCGCAGTACCCTATGTAAAAAGATTGGTTGACGGAAACGGATAAGGAGACCCAGCCACCTGCTTCATTGTGCAGACGGCGTAAAACCACTGGATGTCATATCCACCTTATTGTACCACAAAGGCATATATCGACGGCATGCCGATGGACAATTCCAATACAAGCTTTGGTCTGAACAACATCCCGGCTGGCTTTGCCTCACAACTGCAAGTATATAAAGGTGTGGTTCCTGTCGACTTCGGTGGAGACGCCATCGGTGGTGTCACTCGACTTGTTATGAAAAGTGACATTTTTCCTCGCTTGTGGCTGCGTTTTTGGCGACCAAATGCCTTGTCGTCGCCAATTTTGCGATTCTCAGTAAATTTTTAGTAAGCTGCTGATAATAAAGGATATAACACCGAATTAGCAAAGCTTTCGCCTCGAAAAACGATCCTGATGAAAGCTTTATTAACAAAAGTCTCTATCAAACCATTGAAATGAGTCGGTCATCTCAGTCATTTGACCTTGCCATCTCAGTCTTTTTTAACCTACAAACAACTGATTTTTGCCACACAACTCAGTTGTTTTGTCAGTACATCACGGAATTTTGGTTGAGCCAGCGTGATTTTTCCGCTTATAGTCACTTTCGTCCTTTCTAGATGACAAGTCTGCGAAGACACACTTTTGTCAATCATTTTTGAAGCATGAAGAAATGTCGGTCGCCCTGGCACCTTGGGGTGGGGGAAGCGCCTGCTGAGTCAGGTGACAACATAAAAAAAGTCTCTTTATGGCCAGAAGCCACAAAGAGACTACCTATTAATATGGATGAATAACTGTCTTAGACGATGCCCTGAGCCATCATTGCCTTGGCCACCTTCAGGAAGCCGGCCACGTTGGCGCCCTTGACATAGTTGACATAGCCGTCGGCCTCGGTACCATACTTCACGCACTCGGCATGGATGGAGTTCATGATGCTGTGGAGTTTCTGATCGACCTCCTCACGGCTCCACTTCAGTCGCTCAGAGTTCTGTGTCATCTCCAAGCCGGAAACAGCTACACCACCGGCGTTGCTGGCCTTACCCGGGCAGTAGAGGATCTTGCTGTCCTGGAAGACTTTCACAGCCTCTGGCGTGGACGGCATGTTGGCGCCCTCGCTCACGGCGATCACACCGTTGGCGACAAGCGTCTTGGCAGCCTCGCCATCGATCTCGTTCTGTGTGGCGCAAGGAGTAGCAATGTCGGCTTTCTCCCCCCAAGGTTTTGCACCGGCGACATACTTGGCTGTCGGATACTCCTCGACATACTCCTTGATACGTCCGCGCTCGATGTTCTTCAGTTCCATGATGTAGGCCAGCTTCTTCTCGTCGATGCCGTCCGGATCATAGATGTAGCCGTCTGAGTCGGAGCATGTCATCGGGATGGCACCGAGTTGCAGGAGCTTCTCCATCGTGTACTGAGCCACGTTGCCGGCACCGGAGACAAGCACTTTCTTGCCCTTGAGATCGATGCCTTTTGTGGCCAGCATGTCTTGCAGGAAGTAGACATTGCCGTAGCCGGTAGCCTCCGGACGGATCAGTGAACCGCCAAACTCCTGACCCTTACCCGTCAGGATGCCGACGAACTGGTGTGTAAGCGCCTTGTACTGACCGAACATATAGCCGACCTCACGGCCACCCACACCGATGTCACCGGCAGGAACGTCGCAGTCGGGGCCGATGTAGTTCCACAACTCGCGCATGAAAGCCTGGCAGAAGCGCATCACCTCGGCGTTGGACTTGCCGCGGGGCGAGAAGTCGGAACCACCCTTGGCACCGCCCATCGGCAGCGTGGTGAGTGAGTTCTTGAAGGTCTGCTCAAAGGCGAGGAACTTCAGAATGCTGACATTCACCGAAGCGTGGAAACGCAAGCCACCCTTGTAAGGGCCGATAGCATTGTTGTGCTGAATGCGATAACCCATGTTGGTCTGCACGTTGCCCTTATCATCGATCCAGTTGACACGGAACTGAATGACGCGATCGGGGATGCACAAGCGCTCGATGAGGTTGGCGCGGTCAAACTCCGGATGTTTGTTGTACTCCTCCTCGATCGTGCCGAGCACCTGGCTGACAGCCTGGATATACTCCGGCTGATTGGGGAAACGCTGCTCCAAGCGAGCTACTACTTCTGTTGCTTTCATAATCTTGGTTGTTTTTTATTGGATGTTTAAGTTTGCTCTTCCTTACATATAATAAGGTATTACTACCCATACTTTTCAAATACTTTTGCAAAGGTATAGCATTTTTGTGAAAAAACCAACAAATAGACAAAATAAATATCGTTTTATACAAAAATTGAAACTTTGCTGTATTTTCTTGCCGTCTTTTTCCACTGCCTCACATTCTCGTGTGAGTCGTGGAAAACATGTCCTCTCCCAGAAAATCATTGTTGCCTCAGACTCGAAGACGTAAGTAGATGAATATCAAACCTTAGATGATTTTCTCTCGTGTGACGGTTGAATTGTATGTAAAAAACGGCTCATTAAATTACGTGAAATGCCCATGAATTATATACCGCCAACTGTTTGAGATTGGCAAATTTTTGCTTACCTTTGCAGACGAAAAGTTGAAAATAACGGAAAACCTTTAAGCCTCGACAATAAAGAAGAATTTCCTTTTTGGAAAACTTTTGTAAGAGAGAAAACAAAAAAGTTTCCCGTTTTAGACAACAATCGCTAAGACACATTCTTGAGAAAAACATTCTAACAACAATTAGATAAAGCTATTAAAGGCATGGAAATGAACAACTTCGCCATCACCAAACGCGACGGCTCGAAAGAGCGCTTCTCGCTTGACAAAATCATGAACGCCATTCTCAAAGCGTTCAACTCCGTCAACGAACCCATCAATTTGGGTGCCATATCCAAGATCCTCAGCCATCTCAACATCCAGGACGGCGTGAAGGTCGAGGATATCCAGAACCAAGTAGAGGAGGCGCTCATGCGCGAGGGCTACTACCGCGTCGCCAAGTCTTTTATCATCTACCGACAAGAGCACAAGGAAGACCGCGAGGTGCTCGATAAGATGAAGTTCCTCACGGACTATATGGAGGCTGAAAATGCTGCCACAGGATCGAAATTTGACGCCAACGCCAATGTGGAGCACAAAAACATCGCCACGCTGGCCGGTGAGCTACCTAAGAAAAACTTCATTCGCCTCAACCGCCGCTTGCTCGTCGAGCGCATCAAGAAGATGTATGGCAAAGAACTGGCTGACGAATACATCGACAAGCTCACACACCACTTTATATATAAGAACGACGAGACCAACCTCGCCAACTACTGCGCTTCCATCACGATGTACCCCTGGCTCATCGGGGGAACGACCAGCATCGGCGGCAACTCCACCGCACCGACCAACCTCAAGAGCTTCTGCGGTGGATTCATCAATATGGTGTTCATGGTCAGCAGCATGCTTGCCGGCGCCTGCGCCACACCGGAGTTTCTGATGTATATGAACTACTTCATCCAGAAAGAATATGGCAAGGACTATTACAATCATGCTGACGACGTGGTCGATCTGAGTCTGAAGAAACGCACGCTCGACAAGGTCATCACCGACTGCTTCGAGCAGATCGTCTATTCTCTCAACCAGCCGACCGGTGCCCGCAACTATCAGGCTGTGTTCTGGAACATCAGCTATTACGATAAATACTACTTCGACTCACTCTTCAGCAACTTCTATTTCCCCGACGGGTCACAGCCCGACTGGAATGGACTGAACTGGCTGCAAAAGCGCTTCATGAAGTGGTTCAACCAGGAACGTACCAAGACGGTGCTGACCTTCCCCGTCGAGACGATGGCCATGCTCACCGAAAACGGTGACTGCAAGGATAAGGAATGGGCAGACTTTGCCGCTGAGATGTATGCCGAGGGTCACAGCTTCTTCACCTATCTGAGTGACAACGCTGACTCGCTGAGCTCTTGCTGCCGTCTGCGCAACGAGATCCAGGACAATGGCTTCAGCTACACGCTGGGCGCCGGAGGCGTGTCGACAGGTTCAAAGAGTGTGCTGACCATCAATCTCAACCGCTGTATACAATACGGTGTCAACCACGACGGCGATTACCATGCCTTCCTCTCACACGTCATTGATCTCTGTCACAAGGTGCAGCTGGCCTACAACGAGAACCTCAAGGACCTGCAGGCCCACGGCATGCTGCCGCTCTTTGACGCAGGCTATATCAACATCAACCGACAGTATCTCACCATCGGCATCAACGGCCTCGTAGAGGCTGCAGAGTTCATGGGGCTGAAGATCACGCCGAACGATGATTACAAGCATTTCGTGCAAGACATCCTCGGCATGGTAGAGAAGTACAACAAACAATACCGCAGCAAGGAGGTCATGTTCAACTGCGAGATGATCCCCGCAGAGAACGTAGGTGTCAAACATGCCAAGTGGGACCGCGAGGACGGTTACTTTGTGCCGCGCGACTGCTACAACAGCTACTTCTATGTGGTCGAGGACGACTCGCTGAGCATTCTTGATAAGTTCAAGCTCCATGGTGCTCCATACATCGAGCATCTGACCGGTGGCTCAGCCCTGCACATGAATCTCGATGAGCACCTGTCACAGAAGCAGTACCGTCAGCTCTTCCGTGTCGCCGCCCATGAGGGATGCAACTATTTCACCTACAACATCCCCAACACCGTGTGCAACGACTGCGGACATATCGACAAGCGCTATCTCAAGGAATGCCCCGTTTGCCACTCCAAGAACGTCGATTATCTGACACGTATCATCGGTTACCTCAAGCGGGTGAGCAACTTCTCTGAAGCCCGCCAGTCCGAGGCTCACCGCCGTTTCTATGCCGGCATCGACCGTCTCCCAAAGACGCAGACCATCACCTTGGGGGAGCGCAGCAAAGCAAAGCAGTCCGCGGAAAAGGAGAAATAAGTCATGCTGAAGTACGTCAACACCGATATCGTGTTTCAGGAAATCCCGGATGAGACAACGCTGGCGATCAACATCTCGCACTGTCCCTGCCATTGTCCGGGTTGCCATAGCAGTTATCTTGCCAAAGATTTTGGCGAGCCGCTGTCCAACGATGCCATCGACCGGCTCATTGCCGACAACGATGGACTCGTGACCTGCGTATGCCTGATGGGAGGCGATGCCGAGCCGCAGTCGGTCAACAACCTCGCTGCCTATGTCAAGGCCAAGCATCCGAAGATGAGGGTAGGGTGGTACAGTGGTCGTCTGCGTATCGACCGTGCCATCGACAAACAAAACTTCGACTACATTAAGGTGGGGCCTTACATTCGACACTTGGGACCCCTCAACTGCCGGACGACCAATCAGCGTCTCTATCATGTCGTGGATAACCAACTCCACGACATCACCTCGCACTTCTGGCGGTAGACGTCCATGACAAACGGACGTTCCACACGAAGGTCCAAAATCTGAACAATATTATCAATAAAGAAGATAGCCTAAGGGCTGAAATAATGATTTTTACACTAAAAATGTCATTATTTCTACTTTAGGCTATCTTTTTTTGATTATCTTTGCAAAAAACAAACATCGAACCATGAAAAGAACACTGTATCTATTACTTTTAGCTTTCTGCTTTTTCACGATTCCTGCAAATGCTAAGAAGAAAACTGTGATCTCAGATCGGCAGTGGTGGGCACAGCAAGCCTATCGGATGGCACAGCCCGTATTGGAGAATATGGCGAAAGGCGAACTGCAAAAGAATATGCAGATGGAGTTTTCTCCAAGTTTCGACAACCGCAACCGCAAGGTGGCCTACATGGAATGTTTCGGCCGACTCATGGCTGGCATAGCGCCTTGGCTGGCTCTGCCCGATGACAATACGGAAGAGGGGAAGATGCGCAAGCAGTTGAGGGAATGGGCTCTTCAAAGCTATAAGAATGCCGTAGACCCGAAAAGTCCAGATTATCTTTGCTGGGGCATTGGCGGGCAGAACCTCGTTGACGCCGCCTATATCGCCGAGAGCTTCCTACGTGCCTACGACGCACTGTGGATGCCGCTGGACAAACAAACTAAACAAGAATACTTCAAGGAGTTTAAGAAACTGCGGAAGATCGATCCTCCGTATACCAACTGGCTACTCTTCTCTTCTACTATTGAGAGCTTCATGGCCAAGGCTGGCGGTGACTACGACCAGTATCGTGTCAACTCCGCCATCCGTAAGATGGAGGAATGGTACACCGGTGACGGATGGTACAGCGACGGACCTGACTTCACCTTTAACTATTACAGCAGCTACGTCTTCCATCCGATGTACCTCGAAACCCTGCAGGCTATGATTGATGCCAAGGCCAACACACGCATCGACTATCAGAAATACTATGCCCGCGAACTGCTGCGTTGCCAGAAATATGCCATCATCCTGGAGCGGTTCATCTCGCCGGAGGGCACATTCCCCGTTTTCGGACGCAGCATTCCTTATCGCAACGCCGCCATGCAGCCGTTGGCACTCATGGCTTGGTACAAGAAATTGCCGAAAGATCTCACCAATGGTCAGGTCAGGGCAGCACTGACAAAGGTCATGCACCGCATGTGGGATAAGGGTGACAACTACAACGAGAAAGGATTCCTCAACATCGGATTCTGTGGCCATCAGCCTCAGGTGGCGGACTGGTACACCAACAATGGCAGCGAATACATGGCTTCGCTGTGCTTCATGCCGCTCGGATTACCGGCCAACGATCCTTTCTGGACCGATGCCGCACAGCCTTGGACGCAGGTAAAGGCTTGGAACGGACAAGACTTCCCGAAGGATCATCTGTGGAAAGATCAGATTCAGACGCACGACAAGTGGTAAGTCCTCTGACATGTAAGAGCAACTGAACCTATAGACTAACATCAATAACATGACTACTATAAAGATAAAATATCTTTGGATGACGCTGCTGGCCTTGATGCTGGCTACACCTTTGACGGCGCAACGTCCAAACGCTCATAAGGGAAAGACACCTGTCGCTGTCAGAAAGAAAGCACAGACAATCGAGCAGATCTTCCGAGTGAACGACTACTGGCAAAAGAACCATGCACCGCAAGCCACCGCCTTCTGGAACGTGGCCGCCTATCATACGGGCAACATGGAGGTGTGTAAATGGATCCAAAACGAACTGGTCACCAATAAAAGGCTGTCAGCCGACAGACGCAAGTTGTTGACCGAAAAACTCAATAATTATCTCGCCTACAGTCTCCAGTGGGCAGCGCACAACAACTGGAAGGGAGCCACTGAGCCTGACACGGCAAAATGGCTCTATAAGAAATATGGTGAGGACCAGCAGCATGTGCTCTTCGGCGACTGGCAGATCTGCTTCCAGACTTACATCGACCTATACAATTGGTATCAAAACCATCAAAACCAATACGCTCCGGACGCCTTCAAGAAGGTGGCCAGCCATCCTGACATCATGACGGCAAGGGCCAGAGAGGTGATGGGATATGTGGTCACTCATCCGGCTCATGATTACTGGTGGTGGGCCGACGCACTGTATATGGTCATGCCGGTGATGATGAAGATGTACAAGCTCACCGGTGATGTGCGCTATCTCGACAAGCTCTATGATAACATCTCCTATTCCGACAGCATCATGCTCGATCAGGAGACGGGACTCTATTTCCGCGATGGGAAATATATCTATCCGATGCACAAGACCAACAACGGAAAGAAGGACTTCTGGGCGCGTGGAGACGGATGGGTGCTCGCAGGCCTGGCCAAGGTGCTGCAAGACATGCCCACGAGCTATCAACACTATGATTTCTTTCTCAAGAAATATCAGCGACTGGCCCTCGCCGTCGCACAGCTGCAGCAGCCCGAGGGTTATTGGACCCGCTCGATGATGGATCCTCAGCAAGCTCCCGGTCCGGAAACCAGTGGAACAGCGTTCTTTACTTATGGCATGGAATGGGGCGTGAATCATCAACTGCTCGATGCCAAGACCTTCCTACCCGTGATTCGTCGTGCTCAAAAGTACTTGACGACGGTCGCACTCCAGGCTGACGGCAGTGTCGGCTATGTGCAGCCTATCGGTGAACGGGCCATTCCCGGACAGCATGTCGACAAGAGCAGTCAGGCCGATTTCGGCGTAGGTGCCTATCTGTTAGCGGCTGTTGAGTCTCTGCGTGCACCCCATCGGTCTAAGTAAAGACCACGGAAGGGTGGAAAAGAGCCTTCGTCCTTTGGCATAAAAAACCACTTCAGTCTATATAAAACTCCTTTAAGCCTCCATAACAGATAGATGTCGATTCTCCTTCTGTCCATTCTCTCCATGCTGTCCGCGTTTATGCAGTATGTGCGGAACGACTACAGCGTCCTAGACAGTCAGTATGCCGTCTTCAAAGGCGAGCACACAGGGGCTGCCGATGAGCAGGGCGTACGCCCGAATGCCGATTTGAGCATGGTAGCCGCCTTCATGGGAGAGGACACGATGGCACTGAAGACACTTACCTACGCCGTGCATACCCATAAGGCTGTGCGCAAGCGTTGTTGTCTGGACGGGCACTACTGGGGATCGGTGTCGGTCAAGGACCATCAGTGGGAAAGCAGCCTGTGGGCGATGTCGGTAGCCTATTCTGCCTATTTCCAATGGCAACAGCTGTCCGACACTTTGAAGAATGACATCTACCAGTTGCTGAAAGCAGAATGCAACTACGAGTTGGAGCGTGACATCCCAACGGGATATATCGGTGATACCAAAGCTGAGGAAAACGGATGGGAGGTGGACGTGCTGGCGGCTACGCTGGGTCTCTTCCCCGATGATCCGTTGGCGCCAAGGTGGTTTGAGCGCATGCGGGCCTTTGCCATCAATTGCTATTCCCATCCCTCCGATGCCCACGACACGACAGTGATCGATCCGGACTACGATGCAATACGTGTTTGCGATCTCTACAAAGGTCCCAACCTCTACCCCGACTGGACATTGCAGAACCACAACTTCTTCCACACATCCTATCAAAACGTGGTCATCCAGGAGTTGGGCGAAGCTGCGCTGGCCCTCCGACTCTTCCAAGGCAAGAACCAACGATGGTCGTCAAGGGCATTGCTCCACAACTGTGATCAGGTGACACGCAACGTCCTGAACTGGCTCACGCTCCCCGACGGCGAGCAGGCCATGCCCAACGGCAATGACTGGAGCCTCTTTCTCTATGATCAAGTGACAAGTTACGCGACGATGGCTTGTCTGCGGCGGGACCGCGACGCGCTATACTTCGAACAGCAGTGCCTCAGACGTATCGCACAGCGCCAACAGACGACGGCCGACGGTTCGTTCCTCTTGCGACCAGACGTTGGTGCACGACGCATGGGAGTCCAGGCCCATCGACTGCTGATGACGGAGCTCATGCATCGCCTGTGGCCCACCGATGATCTGCAACCATCGTCTTGGTCAGATTTCGAGCGACGCTATCAGGGCAGCAAGCTTTTTCCCTGTCAGCAGATTGTGCGCACGCTCACCCCAAGCTATTTTGCGTGTTTCTCTCTGAGCCAGGGCAAGCGGAGCTACACAGGCTATATAGCCCCGATACACAACGGACAGACCGATAACCTCGTCATCCCGTTCCGGCAGTACAATACGGGGAACGTCATCGGCTATTATCTGCCGAAGACAGGAAAGACAAACGCCCGACTCATGGGTGAACCCAAGATAGATCTCGACGGAGATTACTTCACCGTGAAGGCTACCTTGGCGGAGAATGACAGTACGATGATCCGCCGGTTTACGCTTCGGAGTCGTAAAGAGGGGCTGGAATACAGCGACGAGGTGAGGTTCTTGACGAAAGACTCGCTCAAAGACTATACAGGTCTGCTCGCTATCTCGACAGACGAGTTTACGGGTCGCAGCCGTCACGTGGACTTCCTCCCCGGATGTACACGCATCGACCGCCTACTCACCATACGGACTGATAGCCGGCTTAAGGGAACATGGACAAAGGAGACCATCGACAATTCCATCCGTTCACGGCGTATCGCTCCTTATGTAGCTGGTTCGCCAAAAAGACGACACCATATTATATATCAGGTGGAGGAGTGATAGGACACATCCATTAAGTAATGAGACGTGGCTGTACGTAATAACTATAAAACATGAAATGATACAATCTTAAATAAAACTTTAATACAGAAAGGAATAAAGACATGATTAACTTTTCTTTGAAAGGAAAAGTGGCACTCGTGACCGGTGCCGCTTACGGAATCGGAATGGCCATCGCTGAAGCTTATGCAGAGGCCGGTGCAAAAATTGCATTTAACTGCCGCAGCCAGCACCATCTCGATCAGGCCATGGCTGATTACAAGGCTAAAGGCATCGATGCCTTGGGGTATATCTGTGATGTGACGAAAGAAGACGACGTCAAGAAGATGGTCGCTGACATTGAGCAGAAGCTCGGAACCATCGATATTCTGGTCAACAACGCGGGTATCATCAAGCGCATCCCCATGACAGAGATGAGCGCAGAAGAGTTCCGCCAGGTCATCGACATCGACTTGACAGCTCCCTTCATCGTTTCCAAGGCCGTCATCCCTGGTATGATCAAAAAAGGTCACGGCAAGATCATCAACATCTGCTCGATGATGAGTGAGCTGGGCCGTGAGACCGTCTCTGCTTATGCGGCCGCCAAAGGTGGTCTGAAAATGTTGACCCGTAACATCTGCTCGGAATATGGTGAGTACAACATCCAATGCAATGGTATCGGTCCCGGCTATATTGCCACACCACAGACTGCGCCGCTGCGTGAGCGTCAGGCCGACGGCAGTCGCCATCCTTTCGACCAGTTCATCGTCTCAAAGACACCGGCCGGCCGTTGGGGTACCGTAGAGGATCTGCAAGGCCCTGCCGTGTTCCTGGCCTCCGATGCCTCTGACTTTGTCAATGGTCATATCCTCTATGTCGACGGCGGCATCCTCGCCTACATTGGTAAGCAGCCTAAGTAAAGTGAGTCATGGATGTCTTTAGCTATATCATCAGCTTAGGCGCTTCGGTCATGATGCCGATCATCTTCACGGTGATCGGCCTCTGCATCGGCATGAAGTTTGGACAGGCACTCAAATCGGGACTGTATGTAGGTGTCGGTTTCGTGGGTTTAGGGGTGGTCACAGCGTTGCTCACCACCAATTTCAATGATCCGTTGAAAGCCATCTGCGACCTCTATCACCTACAGCTCAACGTCTTTGACATGGGATGGCCCGCTGCCGCTTCCGTCGCCTACAACACAGCAGTGGGAGCTCTCATCATTCCCATATGCCTGGGTATCAATGTGCTCATGCTGCTCACAAAGACGACGAGCACGCTCAACATCGACCTGTGGAACTACTGGCACTTCGCCTTTATCGGTGCTGTGGCCTATTTCGTCATGGGCGAGAGCCTCGCTTGGGGCTATTTTGCCGCTATCGTATGCTACATCATCACCTTGGTGCTGGCAGACATCACTGCGCCGAAATTCCAAAAATACTATGATCTCGACGGCATCAGCATTCCGCAACCGTTCTGTCAGAGTTTTATGCCCTTTGCTGTCGCCATCAACAAACTGCTCGACAAGATCCCGGGATTCTCCCGTCTTGATGTGGACGCGGAAGGACTCAAGCGCAAGTTTGGCGTGTTTGGCGAGCCCTTGCTCCTCGGTGTCATCGTCGGCATCCTCATTGGTGTGGCTGCTCACTTCGACGTGAAGATGGTCTTAACCTTAGGCGTCACCATGGGTGCTGTCATGGAACTTATTCCACGTATCACCAAACTGTTTATCG
This sequence comes from uncultured Prevotella sp., assembly GCA_900546345.1. Taxonomy (GTDB): domain Bacteria; phylum Bacteroidota; class Bacteroidia; order Bacteroidales; family Bacteroidaceae; genus Prevotella. The sequence continues at coordinate 31,078 of URCI01000026.1, forward strand.
ATGGCTTGAAACCCATCTCGGTCAAAGCGCAAGAGATGGTCGACAAACGGCTCCACGGACGGAAAGTGCACATCGGTATGAGTCCTGCCCTTGTCATCGGACACCCGACGACGCTGGTCGTCTCCATACTGTTGATCCCTACCGTGCTGATCGTCTCCGTTGTCCTGCCGGGCAATCAGTTCCTGCCCTTGGCTTCGCTGGCCGGTATGTTCTATTTGTTCCCGATCGTTTTGCCCTATACCAAGGGTAATGTGGTGAAGACGTTTATCATCGGTCTGGTGGCGCTGATCTTCGGTCTGTACTTTGTCACCGACATGGCACCGGACTTCACACTGGCCGCCAATGCAGTCTTTGAGGCAACCAAAGACAAAGCCGCTCAGATCCCTCAAGGATTCACAGGTGGTGCACTCGACTTTGCCTCATCGCTCATCGGTTGGGTGATCTACAAACTCACCTGCTATGTCCGATATGTCGGCCCTGCGATCCTTGTGCTGTTCACGTTGGCTTTGATGGTCTATAACCACAAGCAGATCGTGAAAGGCGAGAAGATGGCAAGTAACACAAATAATTAGTAGAACCCGATTGGCAATAGGTACACCTATATATAATGTGGTAAAGGTTCCAACAGAACGCGCACGGATGGACGAGGCCATCCGGTGTACACCACTGGCCAATAGAAACAGAGAATGAAAAAACAATATGATGAAAAAAATAATGATTGCGCTATGCCTCTGTCTGGCTACAGTACAGGGCTTCGCACAAAAATGTAATAGCAACATGTATCCTGTAATGAGTGAAAACGCCTATACGCACTACAACGTGCGCTATGCAACGAGCCCGGTAGATGCCAAGCACTATACCACCGAACGCCTGCGTCAGGAGTATCTCATCCAAAAGGTCTTCGTGCCGGGAGAGGTCAATTGGACCTACTCGCTCTTTGACCGCTTTCTCATCGGAGGCGCAGAGCCCACCACACAGCCATTGACGCTGACAAGCATCGCTCCGCTCTACACCGACAAGGCTACGGACAAGAAGCGCCTGCTCGACCATCGCGAGATCGGAATCATCAATATTGGTGGTGACGGCACAGTGACCGTAGACGGCAAAAGCTATGACCTGAAGTTCCAGGAAGCCATCTATGTGGGTCGCGCCGACGAGAAAAACGACCACAAGATCGTGCTGAGCAGTAAGGATGCTGCCCATCCTGCCAAGTTCTACATGAACTCGGCCCCTGCTCATCAGACGTTCCCAACCAAGAAGGTGACCTTGAAGGATGCCAACAACATTGTCGCCGGCAGCCTCAAGGAAAGCAACGCGCGCGTCATCCATCAGTTGATCATCGACGGTGTGGCCGGTGTGCGTACCTGCCAACTGCAGATGGGCGTTACAGAATTGAAGGAGGGAAGTGTGTGGAACACCATGCCCGCTCATACCCATCTGCGCCGTATGGAGACTTATCTCTACTACAAGGTACCTGACGGGCAGCGCATCCTGCACGTCATGGGCGAGCCGAAGGAGACACGTCCCATGTGGCTGAGCAATGAAGAGGCAGTCATCTCTCCGTCCTGGTCGGTGCACTGCGCAGCAGGCACAAGCAACTATACCTTTATCTGGGGTATGGCCGGTGAGAACCTCGACTACGGCGACATGCAGAAAGTCATGCCGGCAGACTTCGAATAAATCATCTTTCGCATGAAGCAGATCGTCAACATTCGGATGATTGTCCTGGTCCTGCTCTCCACTTTCTTCTTCCCGTTGGAGAGCAAGGCCTCACCGCTTACTGAAGGCAAAGGAGCGCCTGTCCGTCTCATCCTCCACAATCCCTCGGTTTTCCAGCGTGACGAGGTGGTGGAGATCAATGGCGATGCACTTTACAAAGCATTGGGCGTGAAAGCTGGTACACCAGTCGTGGTGAAAGACAAACGAGGCAATGAGGTGACATCGCAGCTTGACCACGAAGGCAATCTACTCGTTGATGCCTCGATCCGACCGAAGGCTGCAACAACCTATACGGTCGCTGTAGGACAGCCAGCCAAATATCGTGAGTGGGTCTTCGGCCGACTCGTACCAGAGCGCAAGGACGATATCGCCTGGGAGAACGACCGCGGTGCCTACCGCATCTATGGACCGGCACTCGAAAAAACCGGCGAAAGGTCTTTCGGCACGGACGTTTGGGTGAAGAACACCCCCGACCTGGTCATCAACGACCGCTATGCCGGTGACGAGAAAGGCATCTCATACCACGTCGATCACGGCACAGGCTATGATCCTTACGATGTCGGTCCCACACTGGGATGCGGCGCACCGGGACTGCTCATTGATGGGAAACTCAGAATGCCCTATTGCTGGAAGACCTACCAGATCCAGGACAACGGACCGCTTCGCTTCACGGTGGAGGTAAGCTACGGCAATGAACATCGTATCATCAGTCTCGACAAAGGCAGTAATTTCAATCGGCTGACGGTATGGTATGACCAATTGCCCGCTGACGCGCGTCTGGCAACAGGTGTCGTCTTGCATGATGCGGACTCCACAACAGTGGCTTTGGGTAAGGACTACGTGCAGTATGCTGATCCCACCGACAACCGCGAGGCTAACAACTGCCAGGTGTTTGTCGCCGCGCTCTTCCCGCAAGGAGTCGACTCCACGTTTGTCTTGCCTCTGGATCACCCTGACGGTATCCGCTATGCCCACGCCTTGGGCGCGCGACTCCTGAAAAGCGGTGAACACTATACCTATTATTTCGGTTCGGCATGGAGCCGGTATGATGTCCGTACACAAGGCGAATGGCAACTGCGCATCGAGGAGAAACTCGAGGCCCTGCGCCATCCTATACAATGCCAGTTGATGAAATAATACACGAGAACCACGTAATAATATAGTAACCTGATGTTCTGGCCTCCTGCTCTCAAGGTAGGAGTCAGAACATTTTTTTTGCCTAATTGCAAAGAGGTATGTATTTTTTCAGTGACATTACGGCGATAAATCCAAAAAAAATATGTAAGTTTGCATTATGAAATGGAAACTGAAAATTGATTGGCGCAAAGTCGTGCTGTTTCTCTTTATATCGGCAGGACTCCTCTATTTGACTCATTCCGTATTGATGGCGGCAGGAGTCATCCTCCTTCTCTTTGTCATTGACAGCCTGCTCAGCGATTGGGAATACCGTCGCAAGACCCATGAGCTCTTTAAAGACATCCGTGAGCAGCAGGAAAAGAAGACGAACGATTCAAAAAAGACATCCAATGAACAGCATTGATAATACGGCTTCAAGGGATCGGCTCACGCAACTTTACGCTGATTGGGCCGGACAGAATCCCGCGCACGTCGAAAAACTGGCAGGTGCGGGAAGCAACAGACAATATTACCGGCTGACAGGATCAGACGGGAAAACAGTGATCGGTGTCGTCGGCACCAGCAAAGACGAGGATCACGCCTTTATCTATCTCGACCAACATTTCATACAGCGCAAACTGCCTGTACCTCGTGTGCTGGCGGTGAGCGATGACGAGATGTGCTATCTCCAGACCGATCTGGGCAGCACATCGCTCTTCGATGCCATAAAAGGCGGCAGGGAAGCCGGGGGAAGATACAACCTTGCCGAGAAAGAACTCCTCAAACGCACCATACGTCAGTTGCCGAATCTGCAGATCAGAGGTGCCATCGGCTTGGACTGGAACAACTGTTATCCTCAGCCGGAGTTCGATGAGGATAATGTGCTCTTCGACCTTAACTACTTCAAGTATTGCTTTCTGAAGCCTACCGAACTGGAGTTTCATGAGGTGAAGTTACAGGCCAGCTTCCGGCGTTTCGCCAAGGATCTGATCGCTGAGCCCACAGAGAGCTTTATGTATCGTGATTTTCAGGCCCGCAATATCATGCTCGATGCTGAGGGCAATCCGTTATTCATCGATTTCCAAGGCGGGCGAAAAGGTCCATACTATTACGATTTGGCCTCTTTCTTATGGCAAGCTTCCGCTAAGTACAGTTTTAAATTGCGTCGCGACCTCATTGCGGAGTACTATCGTGCATTGAGCCATTATATCGAGGTGCCCTCTGTCCGTCACTTTGCTGGCAGACTGAGTCTCTTTGTTCTCTTCCGTACACTACAGGTGCTCGGTGCTTACGGTTTCCGCGGATACTTTGAACATAAGCAACATTTCATTGACAGCATACCACCCGCCATACAGAATTTGCGTGACCTGCTGGCCCTGCGCGAGGATGTGCTGCCGTATCCTTATCTGAGAGAAGTGCTAACAGGACTCGTCAACCTGCCACAGTTCGCGCCAAAGAAGGACAAGATGCAACCGAGAAAAGATGGCTATAAGACTACGGACAGTAACATCTATCCTCAAAACCCACAAGACGGACTGCCTACTTTCTCGAAATACGATGGAAAAGGGCCGCTCGTCGTTCGCGTCTACAGTTTCTCCTATAAGAAGGGTATTCCGGAGGATCCATCGGGCAATGGCGGTGGCTATGTCTTCGACTGTCGTTCCACGCATAACCCTGGACGTTACGAACCCTATAAAAAACTCACCGGACTCGATGAGCCCGTGATCCGCTTTCTGGAGGACGACGGCGAGATCGTGGAATTCCTCCAGCATGTCTATGCCCTTGCCGACCATCACGTGGCCCGCTATATCCAGCGCGGCTTTACCAGCCTGATGTTCTGTTTCGGTTGCACCGGCGGACAGCATCGCAGCGTCTACAGCGCACAGCATCTCGCAGAGCACATCCATCAGAAGTTCGGAATCGAGGTGCAGATCGTACATCGCGAACAAAACATCCGGCAGACCCTGGAAGCAGTGAAGGACAAGTAACACTTGCCCGTCACAGCTCTCCATTACACTATTACGATGGCGTCATGCCGTACGCTTTAGCGGCGGCAGCGCCTACGTCTACGAACAAGCTAAAAACTCAATATTAACCTTCATACCAAAAGACAATCACCATGGCAAAAAACTATCTGCTCCTCGGTCTTATGCTTAGCTTAGGCTGGCATCAGACTCTGGCACAACCGTCGCAAGAGACACAAAAGGGTAAGGCTGACGCCACTTGCGTGTTCTCCTATTTCTCTTATCAAGGGCAGGACCAGCGCTTCGCCGTTCCTTACGATCACAACCAGCAGTATCTCAACCCCGTGCGCTCAGGCTATTATCCCGATCCGAGCGTATGCCGTGTCGGCAAGACCTTCTATATGGTCAACTCGTCCTTCGGCTCCTTCCCTGGTGTGCCCATCGCCACGTCGCAGGATCTCGTCAGTTGGCAGCCCGCAGGATATGTCCTTGACCGCCCGTCGCAACTGCCCTTGGCCAATCAGCCCGTCGCTCACGGAGGCATCTATGCGCCGACGATCCGCTACAACAAACGCAACAAGACATTCTACATGATCACGACGAATGTAGGACACGGCAACTTCCTTGTCAAGAGCAAAGACCCCGCTAAAGGATGGAGTGAGCCTGTCTGGCTGCCAAAGGTGCAGGGCATCGATCCCGACCTGCTGTTCGACGATGACGGCAAGGCCTATATCGTACACAACGCATCGGTGACCGGTAAGCCTGCCTACGAGGGGCAGACTGCCATCCGCCTCTTTGAGTTCGATGTCAAGGGCGACTCCACACGTGGCAACTTCACGGAGATTGTCCGTGGTGGTACGCATGTCGAGGAGAAGCCGATATGGATAGAGGGACCGCATCTCTACAAACATGGTCATTATTATTACCTCATGTGTGCCGAGGGTGGTACGGCTGAGCACCATAGCGAAGTGATTTTCCGCGCCAAGAAACCGCAAGGGCCTTGGGAGGAGTACTCCGGAAATCCGATCCTTACGCAGCGTGATCTCAGTGAGAATCGCCTTGATCCCGTTACCTGCACCGGTCATGCCGACCTCGTAGAAGACGGAACCGGACAATGGTGGGCTGTGTTCCTGGGTTGCCGACCCTATGAGGGCAACCTCTACAATACCGGCCGCGAGACTTTCCTGTTGCCGGTCACTTGGAAAAACGACTGGCCCGTGATCCTCGATCATGGCAAGGCGGTACCTACGTTTAATGCTAAACGAGGTGTACAGCTGAAGACTAGCCCATCCCAGACACCAGAACAGCTGGGTGTCACTGGTAATTTTTCTTATACCGATCATTTCGACGAAACAATTCTGAACCAGCGCTGGACGTTTGTCCGCAATCCTTCGACATTTTGGAAGACGGGGCAGGGTGGGCTCGTGATCAGTGGTAAACCGACTGACATCAACGAGAAAGAGAATCCCTTGGCCGTTTTTGTGCACCAACAGAATGCCAGTTTCACGGCAGAGACCGCATTGAATCAACAGCCCTCAACAGCCCATACGATTGCCGGCATGTTGCTCTTGCAGGGTGCCAACGCCAACATGGTCTTTGGAACGGCATTGCGAGGTGGTAAGCCGGTCCTCATTCTGCGTCGCAGAGAGAAGACCTCCGTCACCATTGCTTCTGCACCGATTGCTCCTGGTATGGTCAAACTCAAGGTCATCGGTCAAGGACGCTGGTATTCGTTTTATTATCAACAGCAGAACCAAGATTGGAAAATATTGACTACAGGCGTTGACGCCAGCTGCCTAAGCACTACGAAAGCCGGTGGATTCATTGGCACACTCATTGGCTTAGGTATGTGGACTTATAACGAATAATCTTTTGCCTCCTCGGTCACGAGGAGGCATTTTTGTGATTCATGCAAACAAAAAAAGAGCTCCAAGCAATATGCTTGAAGCTCTTCTTGTGTGACTCCGCTGGGATTCAAACCCGGAACCTTCTGATCCGTAGTCAGATGCTCTATTCAGTTGAGCTACGGAGCCA
>URCI01000027.1 GCA_900546345.1 uncultured Prevotella sp.
AAAAGGTGAGATGACCGAAAATTCTCTAGAGAATTTTCGGTCATCTCACCTTTTTCATCCGCTCATCCTTATAAAAAATAGGGTAAAAAACAGTGTTTTGAGCCTATTTTCGGGCTGAAATGAATCCGAAGGAAAAGCTGTGACTTCTGGGTAGAGAAGCAAGATGTTGATAGACAGACAGTTGTGAAGAAATGGCTGCGCAGAAGGGAAATAACGCGAGAAGGCGATATTTGGCGACGAGGACAACCTCGTTTCCAAATACCGCCTTCTCGCGGGCGGAAAACTGTCAGTTTACTTGACAGCTTTCCCCATATAGGCGCTTATGCGACCTCAATGTTTTTGGTGATCTCTTCTTTCTCGGTCTTGCGTGGCAGTCCGATACGGAGCACACCGTCCTCTACTCTTGCCATGATCTTGTCGCGGTCGATGTCGTCGGGCAGTTGCAGGCGCTGCTCATAGTTGCCGTAGGAGAATTCACGGCGCAGATAGCGCACGCTGCCGTTGCCCTCTTGGTTTTCCTCCTTGTGTTCCATCTTGATGAGCAGATAGCCTTCCTTGTCGAGGGTGACGTGGAAATCGTCCTTTGTCATGCCCGGAGCGGCCAGCTCAATCTCGTAACCCGATTGGTTTTCCTTGACGTTGATGGCCGGTGTGGTGGTCTGTGTGCTTGCAGCACGACGATTGTTCATGAGCTCGTTGAGTGCGTTGTCGAGCAGTGTGTAGTGGAATACTGGATATAACATATAATTACCTCCTAATGAATATGATTTCTAAATGTGAATGAACTTTAATGTTGTTATTGTTTGCCTATAGCGTTACAATATTCATACCTACACAAAAATAGCGACAATCCGTCAGTATTGCGTGACAGATTGTCGCTATTTGCTAGAAGGGATGCCTGTTTCTCTTTATTTGGTAAAGAGAAACAAGCGAGTGATCCTTACCATTTGAGGTTCACGCCTGCGACGACCCACGTGCCGGGTTGTGGCACATTACCGATGTCGACATAGTCGCGGTCCAGGAGATTGTTGCCTTTGACATAGACCGTGTAGTGGGGTGCGGTCCAGGCGAGGTTGGCATCGAGAATGCCATAGCTGCCATAGTTGTGGACCTGTCCTTCGAGGTCATTGTAGTGGCCCATGCGGTGCTGGAATCGATAGCTCACATCGAGCGTCAGCTGTCGCCACAGGTTCAGTCCCAGTGTGGTGACCACTTTGTTTTTGAGATACTCCAGCGCATAGAGGCTGCGGATGCCCTCACCCTCGTGCTGGTCCTGGTTGATGAAGCAGTAGCTCACGTTCAGCCGTCGCAGCAGATGCTGGTTGGGGAGCAGCTGGCGGAAGTCGAGTTCTGTCATGGCTTCAGCTCCGAGCGCGTTGATCTTGCCGTAGTTGACCGATTTCCACACCACACTGCCGTCGCTGTCCTTCGTGCCGTCGTCGATCCAGTCGATGAGGTTGGTGTAGTGGTTGTGGAAGACGCTGGCCTTGGCTGTGATGCCGTTGGCGGCAAAGCGAAGTCCGCCCTCGACGGCGCGCAGCTCTTCGGGCTTGAGGTTGGGGTCGGCTTTGTGTCCTCCCACGGAATAGAAGAGTTCCGTGAACGACGGCATGCGCAGTGAACTGTTGTACGAGGCGAAGACGCTCCATCCGCAGCCCAGTCGCACGCTAGCGTCGATACCGGGGTAGACCCGCATGTTCATGTCGGCACCACTGTTCTTGGCTGCGACGAGACCTGCCGACACGGTCAGTGGCCCGGCCACCACATTATGTTCGAGGACAAATTGCAGGTTGGTGCGGTTCATACCTTTGGTATAGTTGACCGTGGTGCCGTGGATGTGCCTGCTGCGGCTGAGCGGATTGCCGAGGTTGGTGCTCACGAGGTCCTCGTTGCGCAGTTCTGCGCCGAGGGCCGTGCGGCCGAGCCGCCAGTCAAACCACGCGTTGATGTTGGCTCCATAGACGTCAGTGCGGTGATAGTTGAACGGCACTTTCGACACATCTCCGCGCAGGAGTTCAAATCGATCGTATTGATGATCCCAGTAGATTGCAGGCTTCAGATGGACCGCTCCTTGCTGTGTCTCGGCCTGCAGTGCCGTGTAGGTCTTGAAGCTGTGCTCGAACTGGTTGTCATATTTGGGTGAGTAGAACGTAGCGGACCCATAGTTCTTGGCCGAGAGTCCGGCGTGCCAGTTGACGCGGACATTGTTGTCGAGGTACTGTCCTTGGTAGAACGCCTTACCGGTGTTGTAGTCGGTGTTGAGTTTTCCGGTTTTGCTACGTGTGTAACCGTCGCTGCGCGTGAATGTCCCGGAGAGCGATTGCCCCCACGTCTTGTTGGCCCATGCCCCTCGTGCACCCATGCTGAGGTAGCCATAGCTGCCGCCTTCGACATGCACGTCGATGGATGGAGAGAAAGGACGGCGTGTGACGATGTTGATAGCGCCGAGCAGGGAAGAAGTGCCGTAGACGCGCCCTGCCGGTCCTTCGAGCACCTCGATGCGCTCGATGTCGCTGATGTCTACGGGGAAATCAAAGGCGTTGTGCCCCGTCTGCGGGTCGCAGATGTTGATGCCATTGAGCAACACGGTGATCTGCTCGTCGTTTCCGCCCCGGATGCTGACGTCGGTTTGGGCACCGATGGCGCCTCTTTGCCTGACATCCACGCCGACGGCGTATTTGAGCAAATCGTTAACACTTTGTACCGGCGCCGCCTGGATCTCCTCACGGCTCAGTACAGTTACCATTCTTGCTTGTCGGCTTTGTGCCAGCGGAGCGCGTGTGGCCGTGATGTCGACCTCGTCGAGTGTCTCACCCTGGCGGATGAGGGAGTCGGGATTGGCCTTGCTCACCTCCGTGCTGATACCTTCTGCCTTGGCATAGGTCAGTGTGGCCACAGAGAGTGTGCCCACCAGCACTTCGCGTCCCAGACAAGCAAAGAGCGCATAGCCCTTACGCGTGAAATGCGTGAAGAAGAGCGGGCGCTGCTTGTTGAAAACTGTTTTGAACATAAATAAAAATAATCTTAAAGTCTTGCCTTTTTTAGCAAAACGGCTGCAAAGGTAATAAAAAAATATGAAAGATAAAGGAAAATACCTTGACAAACGGTTGGGAATGCCTTGACATCGTTTGGCGGATCGCAGATTTATCGCTATCTTTGCCCCATCATTTCATTTACTGTTAGGATGGAAAATCATAACGCTCATATCACTGATCACGATGACAGCAAGTCGGGCTGGGCTCCATCGGTCAGACTGATAGCCTTCGACGCTGATGACACGTTGTGGGACAACCAGGGCCATTTCGAAGCCGTGGAACAAGCCTATTGCCGTCTGCTCTCACCCTACGGCACGGCTGAGCAGATCTCAGCAGCGCTCTTTGAGACCGAGACAGCCAACATGCCGCTGTTGGGCTATGGCTGCAAGGCATTCACGCTGTCGCTGATCGAGAACGCCGTGGCTGTCAGCAAGGGACAGATCAGTGCCCGGCAGTTGCTGGAAGTGGAACAGCTTGGCAAGTCGCTGCTGACTTTGCCTGCCACACCTTTGCCCGGTGTCGCCGACGCGCTGAGAGCGCTGCGGAAGAGCGGGCGCTACCGTCTCGTGGTCTTCACCAAAGGCGAACTGCTCGACCAGCAACATAAGGTCGTCCGTTCGGGGCTCAGCGCGTATTTCGATGATGTGGTTGTCGTCTCGGACAAGACGCGACACGAGTACCAACGTCTGTGCGACATGTTTGACACCGACGTGAGCCGGCTGCTCATGGTGGGCAACTCGTTTAAGAGCGACATTGCCCCGGTCTTGCAATTGGGCGGCTATGCCGTGCATATACCTTTCGACAAAGTGTGGCAGCACGAAGTGGTGCAGGAGTATGACCATCCGCGGCTGAGACGGTTGCAAAGTATCAGCGAACTGCCGTCGTTATTTGCCATTTAAGAAGAATACGGGGCTAAATCTATATATTATTTGCTGATGCGCGTTTTTTTTGTTATCTTTGTAGCCAAAAAGTTGGCTCAGCCAGCTATTTCTGACAAAATATGAACGTCATAGATATTCTAAACGACAATAACCGCCCCAACGGCTTCTCCATAGAGGTGCTGCCTCCCCTGAAGGGAAACGGCACGGGAGCGCTGTTCCGCAATCTCGACAAGATGTGCGAGATGAAGCCGCTGTATGTCAATATCACCACCCACCACAGCGAATATGTCTATCGTGAACTCGAAGGCGGACACTTTGAGCGGCAGTGCATCCGCCGCCGCCCGGGTACCATCGCCATTGCGGCTGCCATACAGAAGCACTATGGCGTGATGGTCATCCCGCATGTCATCTGCAGTGGAGCCACGGCGGAGGACATCGAATACGAACTCATCGACCTGCAGTTTCTGGACATCAACAACGTGCTGCTGTTGCGCGGTGACAAGGCAAAGGACGACAAGACCTTCAAACCCGTGCCCGGTGGCTATGCCCACACCACGGACTTGATCGCACAGGTCAACCGCTTCAATGAGGGGTTCTTTGTTGACGGCACACCGATCAAGCATCCCGGCGTGCCTTTCCATTATGGTGTGGCTGCCTATCCCGAGAAACACGAGGAAGCACCCAACATGGACATGGACATGGCCTATCTGAAGCAGAAGCAGGAAATGGGTGCAGACTATGCTGTCACACAGCTTTTCTATGACAACCGCAAATACTTCGATTTTGTCAAGCGCGCGCGTGCCATGGGCATCACCATCCCCATTGTTCCGGGCATCAAGCCTTTTGCCAAGTGCTCGCAAATCACGATGGTGCCGAAGACTTTCCATTGTGACATGCCACAGGAACTGGCTGCAGAGGCCGTGAAGTGCAAGAACGATGACGACGCACGGGCACTGGGCATCGAGTGGACGGTCAACCAGTGCCGCGAGCTCTATGCTGCCGGTGTGAAGGATATCCATTTCTATACGGTGTCGGCGGTGGACAGCGTCGTGGCCGTGACTCAACAGTTGATGTGATGCAAAGCAGTGAGGCGATAGGACAACAGGAGGCGTGGCAGAGACTCATGCAACTCGTGGATGAGAACCGCATTCCCCACGCACTGATGTTTACCGGGCCGCAGGGATCCGGCAAGATGGCCTTGGCCCTTGCCTTTGCTTCTTTCCTCTTGGGTGAGCCGTGGAATGGCAAGTCGATGGTGGACAACGAGGCGATGCGGCGCAATGCCGTGGCGATGCTGGCCAAATGGCAGCACCCTGATCTCCACTTCTCTTTCCCAATCATCAAGCCCAAAGGCACCACCAGCGACCATAAGATGGTGTGTGACGATTTTTCGAAGCAATGGCACGAACTGCTGGCCAGAGGTCCTTATTTCACCATGGAACAATGGATGACCCTGATGGGTGCTGAAAACCAGCAGGCCGTGATCTTTGAGGCAGAGAGCGACGCGCTGAGCCACCGCCTCTATATGAAACCCTCGCAGGGCGGTTACAAGGTCAGTCTGATCTGGCTGCCGGAACGTATGAATCTCACTTGCGCCAACAAGATGCTGAAGCTCTTGGAGGAACCACCACAGAAGACGGTCTTCCTTTTGGTGAGCGAGGAGCCTGGCCGTATGCTCGAAACCATCCTCAGCCGCGTGCAGCGCTTTGATGTGCATCGCATTGCCGACGAGGATATCGAGAAAGCTTTGATGGCCCGACGCGGACTGGATGACGAGACCGCACGCCGTGTGGCACGCTCGGCAATGGGCAGTTGGCTGCAGGCTTTGCAGGAACTCGATGCCGGCAATGAGAACCGGCAGTTCTTTGATCTCTTTGTCATGCTGATGAGAAAGTCCTACACACGTGACCTGAGAGAACTGAAAAACTGGAGTGAGGCCATCGCTGGCTTCGGACGGGAAAAGCAGCGCCGCATGCTCGTCTATTTCCTCTATCTCGTGCGCGAGAACTTCATGTATAACTTCCGGCAACCCGACCTTAACTATATGACGTCAGAGGAGGAGCATTTCGCACAGAACTTTGCGCGCTTCATCCATGAGCGCAATGTGGTGGAGATGAGTGAGCTCTTCCAACTGGCTTACCGAAATATTGGGCAAAACGCCAACGCCAAGATCGTGTTTTTCGATGTGGCGATGAAAATGATAATTCTATTAAGACGATAGTTCATGAGAAACTGTGATCATAATATATGTACCGGTTGTGACCGTGGCCTGTGTTGCCGTGGTGTGAGCCGGCAAGACAAGCAACTCAACACCTATGACTGGCTGGCCGACGTGCCGGGCAATGCCGAGTCGACAGACTTGGTCGAGGTGCAATTCAAGAATACCCGCAAGGGCTATTACCACAATGTCAATAACCTCGATTTGCAAAAAGGCGACATCGTTGCCGTGGAGGCAAACCCAGGGCACGACATCGGGGTGGTGACACTGACCGGACGGCTGGTGAAGCTGCAATTGAAAAAGGCCAATCTGAAGTCGGCCGATGAGATACGGCGCATTTACCGCATCGCCAAGCCCGTGGACATGGACAAATACAAGGAAGCCAAAAGCCGCGAGCATGGCACGATGATTCAGAGCCGGCAGATCGCCAAGGACCTGGGACTGCAGATGAAGATTGGTGACGTGGAATACCAGGGTGATGGCAACAAGGCCATCTTCTATTATATCGCCGACGAGCGTGTGGACTTCCGAAAGCTGATCAAGGTGCTGGCCGAGACGTTTCATGTGAGAATAGAGATGAAGCAGATCGGTGCCCGGCAGGAGGCCGGGCGCATCGGTGGAACGGGTCCTTGTGGCCGTGAGCTCTGCTGTGCTACCTGGATGAAAAATTTCTCGAGCGTGTCGACCAATGCTGCCCGCTACCAGGATATATCGCTCAACCCGCAGAAACTTGCCGGGATGTGTGCTAAGCTCAAGTGCTGCCTCAATTACGAGGTGGACGAATATATCGAGGCCGGAAAGAAGTTGCCGCCGAAAGACGCTGTGCTGGAGACGGCAGACGGGGAATATCATCTGTTCAAAACCGACATCCTTGCCGGTCTGTGCCAGTACTCCACCGATAAAAATATGGCGGCCAATCTTGAGACGATCACGGCCGAGCGGGCACGCGAGATCATCGCCATGAACAAAAAAGGTGAGAAACCGCTGTCACTTCAGGAGGATGACAAGGCCAAGGTCGTGAAGAAACCGATCGATCTGCTGGCCGACACAGATATCAGTCGTTTTGACAAGGCAAAGAAAAAAAAGCGGAAGAACAACAAAAACAAGGCTGAGAAACAGGCAACGGGCGGCGAACAGCAGAATGCCAAGCAACCCAAGAATGCCCGACCCAACCGGCCGGATAACAAGGGACGCAAGCCCAAGAACGAGCAGCCGCAGGCTGGCGGCAATGCTCAGCCCAAGAACAATCAGGCAAACACTCAGCCACAACGTGCCCGCGCGAAAGAATCGACAAGAGAAGGCAACGGCAAGGGCAATGCTCAGCCCACGACACCTTCCACAAATGAATAGCAGCTATGAGGCGTTTTTTCTTTTGGGGTGCTTGGATGCTGGTGCTGCTCTGCTGTAGTTGCACGGGCAACAAGGTCTATGATCATTATCAGAATGTGCCCATCCAGGGTTGGGACAAGGCCGACGTGCTCAGCTATGAGGTGCCGGCATTGCGTGACTCGGGATGGTATGCAACGGATCTGGGATTACGAATCAACAATATGTATCCTTTTCTGAGTGTCACCATGGTGGTCAGCCAATCGGTCTATCACCCATCCGGTTCGGGAAAGAAAGAGCCATATCCCCAACCTCTCTTGGTGAAAAACGACACCATCAACTGCACGCTGCGTGACAGCAACGGCAAGGTCAAGGGGCAAGGTATCATCTTCTATCAATATCACTATCATGTGTCAGCCTTGAAATTGCAGCAGGGTGACTCTCTCCATGTCACGGTGCGCCATATCATGAAGCGTGAGATTCTTCCGGGACTCTCTGATATCGGTGTCAGTATGCGCCGAATGATGAAATAGTATGGGGAGGGGATACATGATTGCTGACAGGAAAGAGCTCGTTTGCCGCATTGCTTATGCTGTCGTCGGCCTCTTGTGGTCGGTCGGTTCGCAAGCAATCAACCTCGATTCCTTGCAACAAGTGGAAGCCCGGGAGGAAGGGCGGCTGCCCAAACAGATGGCTACCTTGCAAGTGGGGTTAAACACCAGCGAGGAAACCAGTGTAGGATATGAAATAGACTATCATTGGTATGCATTTGACTATGCCGGCATCGGCATCGGTTTTGAGCTGGACGATGACTATGGCAACCGACCGCTCATCGAAAAGAGTGACGATGACGATTATGATCCCGACCGCATCGTTAAGTTCAATATCCATCCCATGCTTTCCTTCCGCACGCCGACGCTATGGATGAACAAGCGTCGCAGTTGGGGACTGCTGCTCAGATGTGATCCCGGTTGGGTCTTGTCTTTCCCACGCAATGACAAGGTTTATTATAGTCAGTTTGTCGGAATGGACGGCAACCGGATTGTCTATCACAACTTCACTTTGAAGAACAGAGATGGGCGATGGACGTTCTGGCGGGTGAGAACTGCTGTCTCTGTCCGCATCGATCAAGGACTGATCTCCTTGGGGTGGAGCCTGTCGAACTATAACATAGCCTATTGCCGCAATCACATGTATCATGACGGAAAGCAGTATTACAAGCATGATAGCTATGACAAGACCTTCTCGCTGTCTGTCTCTGCCTCGTATTGTTTCTGATTACTGCTGTGCGGTAAAAGAAAACGCTCAAGGCCATTCTCGCTATGTGGAGAATGGCCTTGAGCGTTTTTGTTGGGTTGTTGCAGTCCTGTGGTGATTCTGCCTGTGCCTTGTATGTCTCTATCAACATGAGGGGCAGGAAGTGCTACACCTTATTATATATATAGGACCTGCTGATGGCTTATTATGTCCTCACCAGGTTTCTGCCAGCATCGATACGGAGGAAGATGAAAAGCAGAATGGTGAATCCCCAAAGCGATGAGCCACCATAACTGAAAAACGGCAGCGGGATGCCAATGACCGGTGTCAGGCCGAGCACCATGCCCACGTTGATGAAGACGTGGAAGAGGAAGATGCTCAGCACGCAATAGCCATAGACCCGTCCGAACTTAAACGGTTGTCGCTCGGCAAGGTGGATCAGCCGGAGAATCAGTGCGAGGAACAACAGCAAAACGCCTGCCGATCCCAGGAAGCCCTCTTCTTCTCCTACGGTACAGAAAATGAAGTCTGTGTCCTGCTCTGGTACGAATTTCAGTTTGGTCTGCGTGCCGTTGAGGAAGCCTTTGCCTTGCAGACCACCGGAGCCGATGGCGATCTCGCTCTGATGGACATTATATCCTGCGCCCGCCAAGTCTTCGTCCAGTCCCAAGAGCACGTTGATGCGCACACGCTGGTGAGGCTCCATGACATCGTTGAGCACGTAATCGGCACTATAGAAGAAGATGATCGAGCCCACAGCAAACAGAGCCGTCAGCATGTAGTTGATGAGGCGCGTCGATAAGCCCTGGAAGGTCAGATAGCCAATCAATGCGGCACAGATGCAGAGCTGGATCCAGACGACGTCGAAGCGAATGACAAACTCTGAGAACAACATGGCCAGTAACGTCACCCCGACGCTGACACCGATGATGCGGAGCGCCTTGTCGCGGTCATTGCAATAGACATAGAGCATGCCCGCAGAGAAGATCTGTACCAGCAACAGCACGATGAACTTACCGACAGAGGTCGGTGTGTCCCAAAGAAACACTTGCTCGTATTTGATGCCGACAACAAAGTATACCACCATGGCAACGCCGGTGAAAAGGATGCTGCCGGGCATACCCTCGCGATAAAACATGAGGAAGAAGGACAGATAGACAAGGGCGGAGCCTGTCTCACGCTGTCCGATGATCAGCAACATAGGCAGGAAGACCAATGCACACGCTGCCATGAAGTGTTTGAGCTGGTGCATGGTGAATCCGTAGGTGCTCATCAGCTTGGCCAAGGCCAGGGCCGTGGCAAACTTCGCAAACTCGGCCGGCTGGAGTCGCAAAGGCCCCAAGACCAGCCACGATCGGGAGCCTTTGATCTCATGGGGATTGAAGATGGTGACAAAAAGCAGAACCATAAACAACCCATAGATGACGTAGGCAAAGGTGTCGTAGAAGCGGTCATCAAGCATGAGAATGACAAAGCCCAGCACCAACGATGTGCCGATCCAAACGATCTGCATGCCCGAGCGCGTGCTCAGGCTGAAGATGTCGGTCTCGCCATAGGTGTAACTGGCTCCACAGACACTGATCCAACCAAAGATCAGCAGTGCCACGTAGATGCCTATCGTCCACCAATCGAGACTCTGGAGAATTCCGGGCTGTTTATCTGTTTCTTGAGCCATAAGCGATTCTTCGTTTTTGCAGCTCGTCGGCCTCACGGGCACGTGAGGGTGAGAGCTTGCCATCAATATATTGTTCCATCAGCACGGCGGCCATCGGCACGGCAAAGTCGGCACCGAAACCACCATTCTCGACATACACGGCCAGGGCGATCTTGGGCTTGTCCATGGGCGCAAAGGCCATACACACGGAGTGGTCCTGTCCACGGTTCTGTGCCGTACCGGTCTTACCGCAGGCCGGGAAGTCGAGGCCGGCAAAGTGCTTACACGTACCGCCCATGGCTGATGAGCGCATGCCGGAGATGATCACGTTGTAGGCCCAAGGAGCGGCTTTGGTATAGTGGCGCTGATAATATTTCTTGTCGATGTTTCCGCCTTTGACCGATTTCACCACGTGGGGGATATAGTAATAGCCCCGGTTGGCGATCGTGGAGGCGAGGTTGGCTATCTGCAACGGCGTGAGGTTGACCTCACCCTGGCCAATGGCGATACTGATGACGGTCAGTCCGTTCCACGACCCATGGTAAGCCTTGTCGTAGAAGGCAGCGTTGGGGATCAGTCCTCGTTTCTCACCCGGCAGGTCGATGCCCAGCTTATAGCCAAAGCCCATGCTGACCATGTAGTCGCGCCAGGTGTTCATGGCTACTTGCACTTTGTCGTATTTGCGTCTGTTGGCAAACATGTGATAGAGTCCCCAACAGAAGAAGCCGTTACACGACGTGCTGATAGCAGGTATGATCGACAGGGGAGAGGGGTGCCCATGGCAACCTACATGCAGTCCCTTATACGAGAATCCATGATGACAGGGATACTGGGTCTGCGTGTTGATGATGCCCTCGGTGAGGAATGTCAGTCCTTGTGCGGTCTTGAACGTAGAGCCTGGCGGGTACTGTCCCATGATGGCACGGTTGAGCAAAGGCTTCCAGACGTTTTTCGAGAGCGCTCTGTGGTATTTGTTGCGAAGCTTTCCTTCCAGCAGACGGGGATCGTAGGAAGGCGAGGAGACCATGCACAGCACTTGCCCCGTGCTGGGCTCGATGGCCACAATGGCACCAATCTTGCCTTCCAGCATACGTTCGCCAAGTGCCTGCAGACGGATGTCAAGTCCCAGTGTAAGGTCTTTTCCGGCAATAGGACGGCGGTCGTATTTGCCATGCTGATATTTTCCTTGGATACGTCCGTGGGCATCACGAAGCAGGATCTTGACGCCTTTCTCGCCACGGAGGTCTTTTTCGTAGCTGCGTTCCACGCCCAACTTGCCGATGTAGTCGCCTGGCTGGTAGTAGGAGTCCTCGTCGATGTCGGCTTGCGAAACCTCTCCGACATCGCCTAAGACATGGGCGCCATAGGGATACTCATATTGGCGGATGGTGCGACGCTGGATGGAGAAGCCTGGGAAACGAAACATCTTCTCCTGAAAGACGCTGAAGTCTTTGTCGTCGATCTGACTCATGAACAACTGCTGGGTAAACCGCGAATAACCTGGATTCTTGTTGCGGTCCTTGATGTCGTTCATGCGTTTGATAAAATATTCTTTTGTGATTCCCAGCGTCTCACAAAAGTCAAGGGTGTCGAGGTGGCCTTTCGCCTCGTTTGTCACGACCATGATATCATAGGCTGGCTGGTTGTAGACCAACAGCTTGCCATTGCGGTCACGGATGACACCACGAGAGGGAAACTCCACCTGCTTGAGGAAGGCGTTGGAGTCGGCGCTCTTGCGATAGTCGTCACTGAGTAGCTGAATGGTGAACAATCGCAAGATATAAATGGCCACAATGGCGGTAGCGATGCCGCCAATGACCAGTTTCCGATTTTCCAGGTTATAATCTTTCATACCTACAGTCCTTTCGGACGTCACTCGTCGTTAAAGCGTTTATGCCTTCTTGCGCAGGTTATCCACCACGAGAATGAGCACTGCGGAGAGCGCTGTACTGGTGATGATGCACAGAATCCACTGTGCCCAATTGAAGAAGGAGAACATCTCCACAGTGAAAAAGACCAAGCAGTAGACAAAAGTCATGATCACTGTGAAGTAGACATATTTGGGCAGTCCCATGGTGAAAATGGCAGGCTGCATGTTCTCGTCACTGTCGCGTTGCATGAAGAGTTCCAGCACATAAGGCTGAAGCAATCCCAATAAAGTGAGTGAGGCGGCTGCTACTCCCGGCGTGTTGGCAAAAATGTCAACACTCAGACCCAAGAGAAAGCTCCATACCAATATCGCCCATTTGGGATAGTTGCGGTTGAAGCTGATGACAAAATAGATATACAACAATGGCGTGGCATAGTCGAACAGGTGGATGTGATTGAGCACAAGCACCTGTACGAGCAATAACACGACAAAAAGCAACAGCCTTTTAAGGAAGTCTATGTTCATTTCTATTTGTCTTCTTTCGGTTTCAACGAGTCTTGTGCAGCACGCAGGACATCGAGTCTTTCCAATACAGGTTTGTTGTCAATGACACAAACATCACGCAGCTTGCCAAAGTCGGTCGACAATTCCACTTGCAGACGGTAGGAAACACCATCCGCGGAGTTGTAGACATGGAGAATCTTTCCTACGGCAATGCCCGGGGGGAAGACCGAAGAATAGCCACTTGTCTCCACCCATTCATACAGTCTGAAACGCGCATGGCGAGGCACGTCCTCGACGTAAGCCAATTTGCTGTTGCCCCCAAACCAGCGGAGATAGCCGAAGTAACCGCGTCCTCTGATCTGGCAGCTGATGTTCGACTCGGTATTCAACGCGGGTATGACTACGGAATAGTGCGGCGATACCAAATATACGATGCCTACGACACCTGTACCACAGGCTACACCCATATCCTTCTTTACGCCGTCAAGGCTACCTTTGTCGATCGTGATGAGGTTGTCGTGACGGTCGATGGAGTTGCTCACTACCTGTGCGGGGATGAGATGGTAGCCTTTAAGGATATCGAGTTGGTTGCGATGCACCCAGTTGGTGTCTTTTGTGGCATCGGTAAGCTGCTTAGACAAGGTTTTCACCTGCTGCTCGAGATAGAGGTTGCGCTGGGTGAGCTCCTGGTTGGCTTTGGACATGGAGAGAAAAGACTCGATGTCGGCTTCCCAGCTCAGCAACTTGCCGGCTGCCGCATTTGCCGTAGAAAACCATACGCTGCCTTGATAGCTGTTGTATTGAAACAACAGTATCAGGCTGAATACTTCCAGAATTAAAAAGACAAACCAGTGATTGTGTTTGGCAAGAAATTCTATTAAGTTGCGCATGGATGCCTTTTATCTCATCAAGAATGAGAATCTGTTGACGTTCTTAAGAGCGATGCCTGCACCTTTGGCCACACTGTGGAGCGGGTCGTCAGCGATATGGAATGGGATGTTGATCTTATCCTGCAGACGCTTGTCCAAACCGCGCAGCAAGGCACCGCCGCCAGTGAGGTAGATGCCGTTCTTCACGATATCGGCATAGAGCTCAGGAGGCGTGGACTCCAAAGCGGAGAGCACGGCGTTTTCGATCTTGGCCACGGTCTTGTCAAGGCAGTGGGCGATCTCCTGATAGCATACAGGAACTTCCATCGGCAGGGCGGTGATGCGGTTAGGTCCGTGCACGATATAGTCCTCAGGAGCCTCATCGCCTAAGTCAGTGAGGGCGGAACCTACATGGATCTTGATACGCTCTGCCATACGCTCAGAGACCTTGACATTGTGTTGGCGGCTCATATATTCCTGGATGTCGGCAGTGAGGTCGTCACCTGCGATGCGAATGGAGTTGTTGCTCACAATGCCTCCTAAAGAGATGACGGCGATCTCGGTGGATCCACCACCAATGTCGACGATCATGTTTCCTTCAGGTGCTTCCACATCAATGCCGATGCCGATGGCAGCTGCCATTGGCTCGAAGATCAGATAGACATCACGTCCGTCGGCATGCTCGGCAGAGTCACGGACAGCACGAAGCTCCACCTCGGTAGAGCCTGACGGCACGCCGATGACCATACGCAGCGAGGGAGAGAACAAGCGTGAGCCTGTGTGTACCATCTTGATCAAACCGCGCATCATCTGCTCGCAAGCTGTGAAGTCAGCAATCACGCCGTCGCGCAATGGTCTGATCGTACGTATGTTGTCGTGTGTTTTCTCATACATCATCTTGGCCTTCTCGCCGACTGCGATCATCTTGTCGGTGCGACGGTCAAGTGCTACCACTGAAGGCTCGTCAACAACAATCTTGTCATCGCTGATGATGATGGTGTTGGCGGTGCCAAGGTCCATGGCAATTTCTTGAATGAATGAAAAGAATCCCATTTCTTATTTATTGATTCTTGAATAATTATTTCTTTGCAAACCAGTTATGAATAGCTGTGTCGTAGTGGCTGCTCACGCCGAAGGCATGCTCAGCAAACATCTTGCGCTCTTCGATCTCTGTTTTTGCACCTTTCTTATTAAGGATGTCAAGCAGCAACGCATATTCTGCCTTGCTGGGCACAATGACCACGTCTTTGAAGTTCTTGGCTCCTGCACGGATGAGTGAGATGCCGCCAATGTCGATCTTCTCAATGATGTCTTGCTCGGAAGCTCCACTTGCTACGGTCTGCTCAAAAGGATAGAGATCCACAATGACCAGGTCGATGGCAGGGATATCGTATTGCTTCATCTGCTCTTGGTCTCCGGCGTTGTCGCGGCGGGCAAGGATGCCTCCAAAAATCTTGGGGTGTAATGTTTTGACACGGCCACCCAGAATAGAAGGATAAGTTGTTACGTCTTCCACTTTTTGGCAGGGATAGCCTAAGCCTTCAATGAATTTTTGTGTACCACCTGTGCTAAGGAACTTTACACCTTGCTCATGAAGTTTTGCAAGGAGATCCTCCAGTCCATCTTTATGGAAAACGGAGATAAGCGCAGTCTTAATTTCTTTCGTTTCAGCCATATTGTTCCGTACGTTAAAATATTGGTTGTGCAAAGTTACTAATTTTTGAGTAAATCATATGGCTTTTAACGAGAAATTACAATTAGAAAACGTTAAAACGCTGTTCTTGCGTTTTTTCGGCTTCTACGCAATCGTTGCTCCTTCAGTAGAAAACAGAGGGCGTACTGGGGGAGAAGAAGGGTGGAGGACAGAAAGGGTTGGAAGGGATGGTGACGGAATACGGAAGGGAAAAAACAAGGAGAACCCTCATTCTGCTATATCTCTATAGAGAATGATGTTCTCCTCACACATATATTTTAAAAGAAGATGATTGCTTCCATCAACAAAGGGGGCGTATGCAATTTTCAGAACATACTTTCACAGTCTATTCGAAGCGGCTAAGCGTGTCTTTCCACCTTGCGTAGGCACCGAGATATTCTGCTTCGTGCTTTTCATCGGGCTCGATGACAGCCAGCTTCTTGAGTGAGGCGAAGGCCTCTTCTTCGCTCTTGTAGTAGCCGCAGCCAATGCCTGCACCTTTGGCCGCACCTGCACTGCCATCGGTCTCATAGAGTTCAATGGTGGCCCCGCTGGTAGTAGCCAGTGTGTTACGGAACATCGGGTTGAGGAACATGTTGGCTCTTCCTGCATGGATCTTGTTGATGTTCATGCCCATCTGCCGCATGATTTCCATGCCGTAGCAGAAGGAGAAGACGATGCCTTCCTGTGCAGCACGCATGAGATGCGCCCGCGTGTGGGTGTTGAAGTTCACGCCGTGGACAGAGCAGCCGATCTCTTTGTTTTCCAGTACACGCTCGGCTCCGTTGCCAAAAGGTATGATTGTGACACCTTCGCTGCCAATGGGGACTGTGTCACAAAGGTCGTTCATGTCTTGATAGCTCATGCCTTCGGGTGCGATGTTACGCCGTACCCATGCATTGAGAATACCTGTTCCGTTGATGCAGAGCAGAACGCCAAGACGGGTCTGCTCGGGTGTATAGTTGACATGGGCGAAAGTGTTCACTCTTGATTTCTTGTCGTAGCCAATCTCTCCCAAGACACCATAGACCACACCGGATGTTCCGGCGGTAGACGCGATCTCTCCGGGGTGGAGCACGTTGAGGCTTAGTGCATTGTTGGGCTGGTCACCACCACGATAACTAATCGGTGTGCCGGCCTTCAAACCTAATTCTTTGGCAGCGGCTTCGCAAACTTGACTTTGCACGGCAAAGGTCGGAACGATGTCAGGCAGAATGTCGTGGGGGAAGCCAAAGTAATCCATCAACTTCTCAGAAGGTTTCTTCTCAACGAAATCCCATAGGATGCCCTCGCTGAGTCCACCGATCGTGGTGTTGGGTTCGCCGCTGAGACGCATGGCGATGTAGTCGCCGGGCAGCATGATCTTATAGATGCGGTCAAAGAGTTGGGGCTCGTGATCCTTGACCCAAGCCAGCTTAGCAGCTGTGAAGTTTCCGGGTGAATTGAGAAGATGTTGCAGGCAGAAATCGTGTCCTAAGTCGTTGAAAGCCCGTTCGCCATAGGGGACAGCACGGGAGTCGCACCAAATAATGGCGTCGCGCAAAGGCTTCAGCTCCTTGTCCACAACGACGAGACCATGCATCTGATAAGAGATGCCGATGGCTTTGATGTCTTCGCCTTTGGCGCCAGTATCGGCCATGATCTTCTGCAAAGCCAGCTTGGCATTGTCCCACCACATCTGTGGGTCTTGTTCTGCCCATCCGGGCTTCACCGCTTTGATGGGTGCCTCATGCTCCGGAAAGAAAGCAGTGGCAGCCATGGCTCCTGTTTCAGCATCGACAAGTGATGCTTTGACGCTGCTGGAGCCTACATCGAATCCTAAAAGATATTGTTTACTCATGATTCAGGTTGGTTATTAGAGACCGAAGATTCTTCGGTTCCTTGTATTTGACTCGTTTTTATGTGTGCAAAGATAATGTTTTCAAATCATTTACAAACGATTTTTTTGCCTTTTAACCTTGTTACTGTAGCAGATGAAACATATGATGAAGATTTTGATACAACAACGTCTCTTTCATTCCTATTTTTAGTGATAAAATTTGCAGGTGTTGCAGAAATAGCGTATATTTGCACTAAAGAATATACATTATATTATTATATGAAGGAATTTGTTATTTCTGAGGTGAAGGCAGAAACTGCCATTCTCGTGGGACTGATCACTCCCCAGCAGGATGAGGCCAAGACCAAGGAATATCTCGACGAGCTGGAATTTCTCGCCGATACGGCTGGCGCTGTCACAGTGAAGCGCTTTACACAACGCGTCGGCGGACCTAGTTCTGTGACTTATGTCGGTAAGGGAAAGCTCGAGGAAATCAAGCAATACATTCACGACGAGGAAGAGAATGACCGAGAGATCGGTATGGTCATCTTTGATGATGAGCTCAGTGCCAAGCAGATACGAAATATTGAAAACGAACTGCATGTGAAGATCCTTGACCGCACATCGCTGATTCTCGATATCTTCGCCATGCGCGCGCAGACCGCTAGTGCCAAGACGCAGGTGGAGTTGGCGCAATATCATTATATGTTGCCCCGGCTGCAACGTCTGTGGACTCACTTGGAACGTCAGGGTGGCGGCTCTGGCTCTGGTGGCGGAAAAGGCTCGGTCGGCTTGCGTGGACCTGGTGAGACGCAGCTCGAAATGGACCGCCGTATCATCTTAAATCGAATGAGCCTGCTGAAAAAGCGATTGGAGGAGATCGACAAACAAAAGACGACACAACGCAAAAACCGTGGACGGCTCATACGCGTGGCGCTGGTGGGGTATACCAACGTGGGAAAGTCCACGATTATGAACTTGCTGGCCAAGAGTGAGGTTTTTGCTGAAAACAAACTCTTTGCTACGCTGGACACCACTGTCAGGAAGGTGGTCATCGGCAATCTGCCGTTTCTCTTGGCCGATACCGTAGGTTTTATCCGTAAGCTGCCCACGGACTTGGTCGACTCGTTTAAGTCTACACTCGATGAGGTGCGTGAGGCCGACTTGTTGGTTCATGTAGTTGACATCTCACATCCTGATTTCGAAGAGCAGATAGAGGTCGTCAATCAAACGCTCAAGGAACTGGGATGTGCCGACAAACCCACCATCCTCGTGTTTAACAAGATCGATAATTATCACTGGGTGGAAAAGGATCCTGACGATCTCACACCACCGACGAAAGAAAACCGTACGCTCGATGACCTGAAGAAAACATGGATGGCCCGCTTGGGCGACGATTGCCTGTTTATCTCGGCACGTGAAAAACAAAATATTGACGAGATGCGCAATGTACTCTATAAGCGCGTGCGCGAACTGCATGTACAGAAATATCCTTATAACGACTTCCTCTATCCGGCAATCAGCGACGATTGACGGCTGACAAGACAGGAAAAGCAGTGATGGAGGAGAAAAGATCATGAATCACAGGTAAACAAGCAACAAGCATGAGAACATTATCAGATAAAGAGATCAATATCCTGGAGGACAACGGTTGTTGGGCTGAGGACTGGAGCAACGTGCAGGTAGATGACGATTTCCAGCCTGCTTTCCTTCGCCGCGTGATGTTCTACGGTGAGATCAGACTGGGTGTTTTCGAGACAAGCATAGAGGTGTCTCAGGGATTCTATAAACATACGGGCATCTATAATGCGACACTGCGAAATGTGTCCGTCGGCGACAACTGTCTGATAGAAAATGTGGGGAACTACATCAATAACTACACCATTGGCGACGGATGTTATATCTCAAATGTCAGTACGCTCGAGACGACTGAGGGTGCTACTTATGGAGAGGGCAATCTCATCTCGGTGCTGAACGAGGTCGGGGAAGGCAATGTCCTCCTTTTTGACCGGTTGAACAGTCAGACCGCCGCTTTTATGGTGAAACATGCCCATGACAAGGAACTGAAGGATGCGATTAGAAGAATGATCCGGGAAGATATCCGGGTCTCGGCTCCAGAACGTGGTACATTGGGCAACCGCGTGAAGGTGATCAACACCAAGGAAATCACCAATTCGGTCATCGGGGACGACTGTGAAGTCAATGGCGCCTCGCGTCTGAGTGACTGCACAATCATCTCGACACCACAGGCCAATGTCTATATAGGCACTGGTGTCATTTGCGAGAACTCGATTATCAACTATGGGTCGAGCATTATCAATTCGGTGAAGATGCAGGATTGCTTTGTCGGTGAGGCCTGTCAACTCAGCAATGGCTTTACGGCTTCGGCAAGCGTGTTCTTTGCCAATTGCTATATGAGCAATGGCGAGGCATGTGCCGCCTTCTGTGGGCCGTTTACTGCCAGCCACCACAAGAGCAGTCTGCTCATTGGCGCACAGTTCAGTTTTTATAATGCCGGTTCTGCTACCAATTTCTCCAATCATGCCTACAAGATGGGACCGATGCACTGGGGAATCCTGGAGCGTGGTACGAAGACGGCGAGTGGCGCTTATCTGTTGATGCCGGCTACCATTGGTGCTTTCAGCGTGTGCTTTGGCAAACTCATGCATCATCCCGATACACGCAATCTGCCGTTCTCTTATCTGATTGCTTACGGCGACACGATGTATCTCTCGCCTGGTCGCAATATCACAACGGTGGGCCTTTATCGCGACATCCGCAAGTGGCCAAAGCGCGATATGCGTCCTGCTGGTGCACAACTGAGCATTGTGAACTTCGACTGGCTTTCACCTTTCACGGTAGAGGAAATCGTCAAAGGCAAGAAAATATTGGAGGATCTCAGAAAAGCTTCCGGTGAGGATGTCTCTAGCTATAACTTCCATGAATATGTCATCAAGAGCAATTCTCTTCTGAAAGGCATCAAATATTATGATGTAGCGCTAAGAATCTATATGGGTGCTGTTATCAAACGACGACTCAAAGAAGATCCGGAACTCTCTGCACCGCTAACTGATACTGGGCTTGGCAGTTGGACGGACTTGTCGGGACTGCTGTTGCCGACATCAGAGGAACAACGGCTAATAGAGGACATCAAAGATGGCGTGCTGGATACGGTGGACAAGGTGAATGGGCGTTTTCACGACATTCATCAGCACTATGTCGAGTATCGATGGGCTTGGACCTATCGTTTGATACTTGATTATTATGGTCTGACTACTTTGACGCTGGATGATGCTGCGCGCATCCATGATGATTATGTCCAGGCGCGACGTGCCTGGATCAGTGAGATACGCAAGGATGCAGAGAAAGAGTATCGTATGGGTGATGTCGAGCAGAATGTTCTTGATAACTTCTTGAGCAGTCTCGACAAGGAGACGGACTATGAAGACGCATAGGCGATCTGCTCTTCCTGCCAGTGGACACTCTATAATATGAACAGGTATGGATATATTCGAAATAAATCAATAATATGATGAATTGTAAGACTTTCTTGCTTTCTGCCCTTTCGCTGCTAACAACGGCCACGTGGGCACAGAGCTATCACTACGAAACCGTTCCGGGGGATCCGATGCAGACACGCATCTACACCCTGCCCAACGGACTCAAGGTGTACACGAGTGTGAACAAGGAAAAGCCACGGTTGCAGACCTACATTGCAGTGCGCACTGGTTCGCGCAATGACCCGAAGGAAACGACGGGACTGGCGCACTACTTGGAGCATCTGATGTTCAAGGGTACCACCCACTTCGGTACCTCAAACCTTGCGGCAGAGCAGCCATTACTCGACTCCATTGAGAGCCGTTTTGAGCAGTATCGCTACATCACCAATCCTGTGGCTCGCAAAAAATGGTATGAGAAGATCGACTCTCTCTCTCAGCTCGCTGCCAAGTACAACATACCCAACGAGTATGACAAGATGATGGCATCTATCGGCTCGGAAGGCAGCAACGCCTACACCAGCAATGATGTCACTTGCTATATCGAGGATATCCCCAACAATGAAATTGATACGTGGGCTAAGATCCAGGCCGACCGTTTCCAAAACATGGTCATCCGCGGTTTCCACACTGAACTGGAAGCAGTGTACGAGGAGTATAATATTGGCCTTGCCAATGATGGCAACAAAGAGTGGGTTGCACTCGGAAAGAAGCTCTATCCCACTCATCCTTATGGTACACAGACAACCATCGGTACGCAGGAGCACCTGAAAAATCCAAGTATTGTCAACATCAAGAATTATTTCCGTCGTTACTACGTGCCCAATAACGTGGCTATCTGTCTCGCCGGCGATTTTGATCCTGACAAGGCGGTGGCGACGATAGACAAATATTTCAGTAGTTGGAAGCCGAGTACGACACTCTCCCGGCCCGAGTATGCACCCGTGGCTGACTTGAAGCAGCATGTCGATACTACTGTTGTCGGTCAGGAAGCTGAAAATGTGATGCTCGGATGGAAGTTTGATAAGGCTGCTTCTGATCAGGCTGATACGCTCAGTGTCATCTCTGATATCCTGTCCAACGGAAAGGCGGGACTGATGGACATCGACCTTAACCAGCCTATGAAAGTGATGAGTGCCGGTACGGGAGTGGAAGGAATGACCGACTACTCCACGTTTATCGCTGAGGGACGCCCCAAGCAGGGACAGAAACTGGAAGAAGTGCGCGACATGATGCTCTCTGAAATAGAAAAGCTGAAACGTGGCGATTTCGACGAGAAACTTGTCAAGGCTGTCATCGCTAACAAAAAACTCAATCTGCTGCGTGGCCTCGACCAAAACCGTAACCGAACGGAGATGATGAAAGATGCCTTTATCAATGGGGAGAGCTGGCAACATGTGGTCGGACAGATGGGGCGCATGGAGAAGATAACAAAACAGCAGATCGTTGACTTCGCACGTCGTCATTTCCTCGACAACTATGTGTGTGTCTTCAAGCGAATGGGCAATGATACCACGATCCACAAGATCGAGAAACCGCATATCACCCCAATCCCGACAAACAATGATAAGCACAGCGACTTCCTCACGGCTATTGTCAATACCAAGCCAGAGCCTATCCAACCGCAGTTCATCGACTTCAACAAAGATTTGACGAAGGGTAAGATGAAGGATGGGGCCGAGGTGCTCTACAAGCAGAACACCACCGACGACCTCTTCGATCTCTCGCTTGTCTTCCCGATAGGCCGTGAGAACAGCAAGCAGTTGCAGGTTGCGGCTGACTATCTCGACTATGTCGGCACAGCTACCCGTTCGGCCAATGACATCAAGAAGGCTTTCTATCAGTTGGCTTGCGACTATAGCGTGAGTGTCAGCGATGACGAGACACGTGTGTCACTGAGCGGACTCAACGAGAACATGCCTGCTGCGCTGAAGCTCATGGGTGACTATATCAATCAGGCTAAAGCCGACGCGGAGAGCTACAACAAGTATGTCGGCTTGTTGCTGAAGTCGCGCAACGATGCCAAGGGCAACCAGCGCACTTGCTTCTCTGCACTGACACAATATGGCGAATATGGTTCTTACAATGGCTTCCGTAATAAGATGAGTGCTGATGAGCTCCACAAGGCTGATCCGCAGAAGTTACTTGCCCAACTGAAGAACCTTGGCAAGTACACCTTATTATATTATGGGGCTACACCGATGAAGCAGTTGGAGTCTATCGTGGCTAAAAACTATGCCTGCACGATGAAGACGACACTGCCCGCTGCCCGTCGCTATACCCGCAGTACAACCACACAGAACGAGGTGTGGATGGCTCCTTATGACGCGAAGAACATCTACATGATCCAGTATCACAATGAAGGTAAGCAATGGACACCCGACCAGGCTCCTGTCAATGCCCTCTTTGATGAATACTTTGGAGGTGGCATGAATGCTATCGTCTTCCAGGAACTCCGCGAGGCACGTGGACTGGCTTACAGTGCCGGGGCTTGGCTGAGTACGCCGGATCGCAAGGGTGTGACGGAGAGCTTCAATACGTATATCATCACACAGAACGACAAGATGACTGATTGCATCAAGGAGTTCAACCAACTGCTCAACAATATGCCTGAGCGTCAGGCGGGACTTGATCTCGCCAAGCAGAGTCTGATGAAGAGTCTCGCCACCGCCCGCACCACAAAGTTTGCTGTGCTCAACGCTTATCTCTCGGCTCGTAAGCGTGGACTGGACTACGATATCAATCGTGTCATCTATGACAAGTTACCATCGCTGACCATGACTGATTTGGTGAAGTTCGCCAAGGAGAACATCGCCAACAAACCTTATCGCTATATCATACTCGGTGACGAGAAAGAACTCGACATGAACACGCTACAGAAGATTGGTCCCGTGAAGCGCTTGACTAAAGAAGACATTTTCGGATTCTAATTATATATAGATATCAATTATATAAAAGCATTATGGCAAAACCAGTAGATTTTAAGTATGCTCCCATGTTCCAAATGGGTGAAGACGATACAGAATATCGTCTGCTCACCAAGGAGGGAGTAAGCACATCAACATTCGAGGGCAAGGAAATCCTTAAGGTCACTCCTGAGGCACTGACCCTGTTGGCACAGCAGGCTTTTCACGACGTGGAGTTCTGCTTGCGCCGTAAACACAATGAGCAGGTAGCTGCTATCCTCAGCGACCCCGAAGCCTCAGACAACGACCGTTACGTGGCACTCACTTTGCTGCGCAACGCCGAGACTGCTGCAAAGGGCATCCTGCCTTTCTGCCAGGACACCGGTACGGCTATTATCCACGGCGAGAAGGGACAACAGGTATGGGCTGACTTCGATGAGGAAGAGGCTTTGTCACGCGGTGTGTATAACACCTATACACAGGACAATCTGCGCTACTCACAGAATGCGCCGCTGAACATGTATGACGAGGTGAACACCAAGTGCAATCTGCCCGCACAGATCGACATTGAAGCTACCAAAGGTGCTGAGTATCGCTTCGTGATGGTCGCCAAGGGTGGCGGTTCAGCCAACAAAACTTACTTCTACCCGATGACGAAGGCTACCATCCAGAACGAAGGCACGCTGCTGCCCTTCCTCGTGGAGAAGATGAAGAGCCTCGGAACGGCTGCTTGTCCGCCTTACCACATCTGCTTTGTCATCGGCGGTACCTCGGCTGAGAAGAACCTGCTCACCGTGAAGCTTGGCTCTATCCATTACCTCGATAGTCTGCCTACAACAGGTGATGAGACGGGTCGCGCCTTCCGTGACCTCGACCTGGAGGCTAAGTTGCTTAAGGAAGCTCACAAGATTGGCTTCGGCGCACAGTTTGGCGGTAAGTACTTCGCCCACGACGTGCGCGTCATCCGCTTGCCCCGTCACGGTGCCAGCTGCCCGATTGGTCTCGGCGTGAGCTGCTCTGCTGACCGCAACATCAAGGCTAAGATCAACAAGGACGGTATCTGGTTGGAGAAGATGGATACCAATCCTGGCAACCTCATCCCTGCTGAGTTGCAGCAGCCGGGCGACAACGGCGGCATCGCCATCAACCTCGACGAGGGTATCGACAAGGCTCGTGCCATCCTGACAAAGTATCCTGTCTCTACCCGTGTAAGCCTCACCGGCACCATCATCGTGGCTCGTGACATCGCGCACGCCAAGCTGAAAGCCCGTCTCGACAAGGGCGAGGAGCTGCCTGAGTACTTCAAGAATCATCCCGTGCTCTATGCCGGTCCTGCCAAGACACCGGAAGGCTATCCTTGCGGTTCCATGGGCCCGACGACGAGTAACCGCATGGATCCGTATGTCGACGAGTTCCAGGCTCACGGCGGCTCGATGATCATGATTGGCAAGGGCAACCGTACACAGGTTGTCACCGACGCCTGCAAGAAGCACGGCGGCTTCTATCTGGGTACTATCGGCGGTGTTGCCGCCGTCCTGTCACAGGATGCTATCAAGAGCATTGAGTGCGTGGAGTATCCCGAGCTCGGCATGGAAGCCATCTGGAAGATTACTGTCAAGGACTTCCCTGCCTTTATTCTTGTTGACGACAAGGGACACGACTTCTTCAAGGAACTGAAGCCTTGGACTTGTGGCGCTTGTAAGTAGATGTTATTACTCAGTAATTTGAATCATCTGAGTAATAAATAAAAATAGTCCGGAAGCGGCAATGGCCACTTCCGGACTTTTCGTTAGTTAGTTACTGCGAACTTGATTATTCGTTTCTTTTTGTTTTGTCTGGTTCTATTTTACTTGTTTGTTAAGAGTCAATTGTTGAGTGAGAGCCGTTGGTGTGGCTGTTGGACGCAAACGCAGGTCAAAAGTTGTGGATTTTTTACCGGAGTAAGAATTCCAGTGCAACGTCAGTTTCACCTTGTCGCCATGGATTCTCTTCAGATCATTGAGGTTGAAGGCGATGAGCGCGTCGCCCCAGGAGCCGTAGGTGTCGCCTTTGGCATCCTGACGAAGTACCAGATCGAAGGGATCGTCGGGGTTGGTACCTGTGACCAGATTGATGTAGTGCACCCGGCCACTGTTGCCCCAGCGCGTGCGGAAGCGGAGTGTCAGATAGCCATCTTCGGCCACGGTCACCCAGTCACGGACCACCTCTATCGGGTCGTTGCCATAAGTCTTGTCGTCGTTGCCAGTCGTGGCTACCGGCAGTTTTGTGCGGATGCTGTCAATCCAAACGATGTTCACTCGGTTGTCGTCGTTAGCTGAAGAGTTGGCTTTATAGCAGTTGACGAGTGCGCGCACCTCCTTGTTGCCGAAGGGCGATTGCTGCATGTTGGCCGGTGTGAGCGTTGTTGAGTCATCGAGTTGCATGGTGAACGTGCCGTCGGCGGCCGGACGCACGGTCACGAGGGCGTTGGGGAGATAGTTGGGATAATAATAGTAGTCGTCATCGTCGTCGTTGCATGACTGGAGAGTGACGAGCCCGGCCATCAGTCCAAGGGCCAGGAATGCTTTCTTGAAATAGTGTTTCATGATCGTTTTCCTTTCTTGATGTTTACCCGTAAAATAAAGGGATAGCGGAAAACTTGCTTGCGTTTTACATTTTTTTGCTACCTTTGCAGTTCATCAACAACAGCTATTCAATAAAATAGAACCGCATTATGGGAAAAGTTATCGACAGAGAAAAACGCACAATCGAGTATATGATCCGGCTCTATTGCCGTCATCGGCTTCATCAACAGAAACCCGATGATGAGCATAAGGCGTTGATCGATTATTGTCAGCACCGTCTGGATCATTGCCGTTGGCAGGATCAGAAACCTGCTTGCAAACGTTGCCCCTGCCATTGCTACGCTCCGCTCCAGCGTGAGCATGTGAGGCAGATCATGCGTTGGACAGGCCCCCGTATGATCTTCTATGCTCCATTGGAGGTGCTTCGCCATCTATTCAACAAAGGATGATGGTGGAGTAGGGAAGGCTATTTGGCCTCGTAGGTGCGATAGACCATGTAGCTACCGTCGGCATGAAAGCTTACTTGGTCACCCAAACACTCGTTGAGCGTGCCTTGCCACCATTCTTGATAGGCATAGCTTTGCCAGCGCAGCCCCGTACTCTCCAGTTGGATGCATGAAAAATTGAAGATGCTCATTTGTTGGCGGGCAAAGGTCGAAAAGGTGGCATCGCCCTGTGCGGGGGTGAACCATCCATAATCGGTATACATCTCCGGCTGGATTCCGAACTCACACAGGTATCGCATCATCAGTGCGATGTTGCCAAGGGTGTGATCCTCACGTTTTCCGGTAGCACCAAGATAAGCCACACGGGACAAGGAGTGATACTTTTCATTTTTCTTAGTATCTTGCCCTTTCCTATCCGCTGTCTTTTCAGCTCTGCATGCATTCATCAGCCGAATGGTGAACCGTGTGGCTTTGGTCAGATCGTTGTCCTCCTGTTCACTAACCGCATGGAAGATGTCGGCATACTGCGCCTTGAGTCCGGCAGGCAGGCTGTCGCCGTCGCCCACACCATAGAGCTTTCCTTCCGCTCTCAACCTTTCAATCTCTTGTGGTTGGTGCTTGAAGAGCGTGAGCAGAGCGCCGTCGCAGCAGATCAGCCGTCGTGCATGATGCAGGATGCCCAATGGTATTTGATGAATTGGAAAATCGCCATCGGCGAGGATGACGGCAGAGAAATCATTCATGTTTGATCCTTTTTGTGATATGTTCAATTGCAGTTCAAGACAGCTTTCTTCCATTTGTAGTACCCAGCCACGGCGATGATGACGTAGAGTGCATAGAGAGCAGCCGTGAAGGGCAAATCTTTGTAGACGTAGAGGGCGGAGAGCTCTGCATCAATGACAATCCATAGTAGCCATTGCTCCACATACTTTCGGGCTAGCCACAACAGTCCGATGAAACTCAGCGCATTGCCGAAAGAGTCGAGGACGGGTACGGTGGAGTTGGTGAAGCGGATGAGAATCCAATATACAAAAGCCCAAGCTGCGAGGAAAAGCAATAGCGAAGGAAGCAACAAGCTGTGCTTCACATGGGTAATAGGCATGTCACCTTCCTGTTGCTGTCCGTGCTTCTTTCCGAACCGCCACACCAACAGTCCATAGATAGCCGCCAGGGCGTAGTACACCTGCATGCCGAAGTCGGCATAGAGCCCAGCGTCGAGGTAAACAAACATATAGACCACCGGCATGATGATGCCGGTGACCCATAGCCATATCGATGCCTTGTATTCCTGATAGATATATACAAGTCCGATGATCGTTCCAATGATATCCAGCATATGCTGTTTAGTGCTATTTCCCTCCTGTCTACGAGCTCCTGCTCTTCCTCCTCCTTTTAAGTGGGGAGGAAGAGAGGAGCTGCAGACTTAGTAGTAAGAGAGATTTTTAGAAATTGAAACTCAGATGTGCCATCCAGTTGAATGGAGCAGAGGGAGCGAAGCCGGCCTCATAGAGGTCGTCGGAGCGGTAAGCCTCGACGTTGCCCTTGCTGTCCTTGCGGAACGAGGGGGCGGCCCAGCCGTTGTTGTCATACTTCGTGTCGAAGATGTTGTACAGCGTGATGCCGATGGCGGCGTCCTTGATGCCGAAGTGGGGCAGGGCGAAGCGGTAGCTCAGGTCCACGTTGGTGGTGAAGTGCTTCTTGAGGAACATGTCCACGTTGCGGTCAAAGCTGCCGTCCTTGTTATAGTTCTTATAGCTGTCGAAGTCGGTGTTGGTCAGATACTGCTTGCCGATGTACTGGCTCTGGACGCTGGCGTTGAATCCGGCGTAGGTGAACGTCAGGATGTTGTTGAAGATGAAGTCGGGCGAGAAGGCGGTGTGCGTGTCGCCGAGGTTTGCGGCCGATCCGCCGTCGAGGGTCACCGTCCAGTCCTTGTTGATGCTGCGGGCCCAGGTTGCGTTGGCATCCCAGCGGAAGAACGGGCAGGGCTTCCAGGCAGCTTCCAGCTCAATGCCCTCGCGGTACGACTTACCGCTGTTGTCGTTGCTGGCCTTCATCTCGCCTATCTCGTTGATGGCTCCCGTGAGTACATACTGATGGTTGTAATACATGTAGTAGAGGTTCACGCCGGCGGCGAATACAGGGCTCTCGTAGCGGTATCCGAGCTCCCAGTCCTGCAACTTCTCGGCCTTGAGATGCGTCACGTAGTTGTCCTGATAGTCGTTGCGCGTAGGCTCCTTATGACTGATGGCATAGCTCACGTAGAGGCGGTTGTGGCTGTCGAGCTGATAGTTCAGTCCGGCTTTCGGGTTGAAGAAGTCGAAGTCGTCGTGTGCCCAGAGCTTGTTGTCAGGGTTGGCGCCGTACCAGTCGCCCGGGTCTTGCAGACGGAAGCCTACATGACGGTATTGCAGGTCGACGTAGGCATTCAGTCCCGGCAGGAATGTCCATGCAGCCTTGCCGTAGACATTGAAGTCGCTCTTCCATGCCTCGTTGCGGTAGTATTCAAAGTCGGGATATACCGTGGTCGTCGGCGTGTAAGGCTTCGTCACTGTGCCGTTGGCATCCTTCAGTTTGTTGCCGTTTGCGTCCTTATATATATAATAAGGTGTGTTCATTTCCCATATGACCTTACCGAAGTGCTCGCCGTCGTAGCGGTTCCATCCTGCGCCGAGCGTGGCCTTCAGATCTTTTTTGTTGTCGTAGTTGATGCTGGCGATGGCTCCATAGAAGTCGTTGTCCATCTTCTTCTGTCGCACAAGGTCGCCCGTCACGTGAGAATAATAGGTCGTACCGTTGCTGACGATGAAGTAGTTCTTGTCGTCATTGGCCAGTCCGTAGTCGGCCCAGGCTTTTCCGTCCTTGTACTCCTCGTAGTAGCCCTGTCCCTTGGTATAGTGCAGTGTGGCGTTGAGACTCCACTTATCGCCGAGAAGCTGACTGACGATGAGCTGGTAGTTCTGCTGATGGTAGTTGTCAGTCTGTCCGTCATAGTATTGCATGTTGCCGTTCTGGTCCCAGTACACGCCGCACGAGTTGTAGCGTCGGCCATAGAGGCTCTGTTCATACTTTGAGGCATAGTTCCAAGCGTGATAGGTGCGCTCGGTGCCGTTCCAGGTGAGAAACTTCACCATCGTGTTGTCGGCGAAGTATCCGGCCTGAAGGAAATAGGAGTTCAGCTTTGTCGAGGCGCGGTCGAGATAGCCCTTCGATCCGATGTTTGACAGTCGGCCTTGCAGTCCCCAGTGTCCGCCGATGAGTCCTGTGCCGAAGCGCAGTGTCTCTTTGTGGCTGTAGTACGATCCTGCACTGGCGTCAAGGCCGAAATACGGTTGCATGCCGATGTTCTCTGTCTGCATGTTCAGCGTAGCACCGAAGGCTCCAGCACCATTTGTCGACGTACCTGCGCCGCGCTGTATCTGCATGCTCTGCAGCGAAGAGGCGAAGTCGCCCATGTTGACAAAATATACCTGCGAGCTCTCGGCATCGTTGACAGGCACGCCGTTGGCGGTGATGTTGATGCGGCTTGGGTCTACGCCGCGCACACGGATGGAAGTGTAGCCGATACCGTTGCCCGCATCGGAGGTCGTCGTCACCGACGGCGTGAGCGAGAGTATGTAGGGGATGTCCTGCCCGAAGTTGACTTGCTTGATTTGCTGTATCGAGAGCGTGGTAAAGGCCACCGGTGTCTTCTTGTCGGCACGCGTGGAAGTCACTTGTACGCCCTGTAGTTCGTAAGTGCGGATGGAGTCGACCGGTTCGTTGTCGGCCGCCCATGTTGGGATGGCAGCACACGACAGTGCGGCCATCATCAATAAACTCTTATCCATGACTGTTTAAAAATAATTAGAACTTTTCTTTTTACCATAAGCACATATATTAAAGAGGTGAAAAGAAAATCTCGTCCCTGCGTCGGCATTGTCCGTATCAGGTTCAACGGGTATCATCTCAGCAAGGGCAAATGCCCAAGCACCCCAAGTATGTGTGCGTGTCAGACGGCTCTTTACCGCCTAACACGATGCAAAGATACAAAGAAATATGAAAATAAAGAAGTAATTGAAAAAAATGTTATGGAACAAGTGATTTCTTGTCTTTGTCATCTCATTTTTTTATTGATTTCCCAGTTCTGAGGCGCTCATGTTTGTTTGAAGCCTGACCCAATCTATGGCATATGTCAAAATTAACCTATTCCTCTCAGTTATAACATAAATTGATTACTGTACGGCAAACATCGTTAAAGATAAGCCCATAATGGCTGCAAGTTGACAGAAAAATCCTATCTTTGCCTTGCATCAAGCGAAGGATACGTTGGTTATCCTTTATACGTCATGCAATATATGCCAACCTCTAACAGAAAGGAATGAACATGAAAATCAATATGAAAATCAATAAGGATATCAAGAGCTATATCCACGATCTCACTGACTTGGTGTGGACTTATATCCGTCATCGTGCTGCTTACCCTGCCAATGCCTTACTTGCCGTACAGCGTGAACTGGCCTGCAATGTCTTTGACAGCCCTGATAACTGCCGTGACTGTGACTTCTATGCTCCTGAGATGCTACTTACCAAGAATGCGAAGGGTGCTGTGGTACCCAACCAAAGTGTCATCAAAAGTATCGCAAGAAGATATTATTAATTGCGAGGAGATGAATAGGGAGAGAGCTGAAAAGTATCAAAGAGCGAGATGTGTCAGGAAAGCAAATGCTCGATGACTTTGGGATAATATGTCATCTCCAATTCATGCTCTTTGGCTGCAATGGTCTCAGGGGTATCTTCGGGTGTGAGGGAAACTCGATACTGCGCAATGATGTCACCACCATCACACTGTTCGTTGACCCAATGGACGGTCATACCGGTCTCCTTTTCGTGTGCGGCCCATACGGCTTCATGAACATGATGCCCGTACATACCCTTCCCGCCGAATTTCGGCAATAAGGCAGGATGGATGTTGATGATACCTCGCGGGTAGGCTTCTATCAGAAACGTAGGGATCATCAGTAGAAAGCCGGCTAGGACGATGAACCCTATGTTATGTTGCTTCAATAATGGCAGTAACTTTTCTTTGTCGTTGAAATCTGCACGTGGCATGATGGCCGTGGGTACATTCCAACGCTGAGCACGTGTTAAGACAGGTGCATCGGCCTTGTTGCTTACGACTAATGCCATGTGAACCATTGTTGATTGGGCAAAGTAGCGAATGATGTTTTCGCAATTGGTGCCATTGCCCGAGGCGAAGACTGCTATGTTAACCATTGATTCCCAATAAGTCTGTTATTTCCTTGATAGTCTCTGCAGGATGCTCTCTGTTGAAGCGAATGCCGTTCATGCCTACCTTACGGCATCCTGCAATGTTTTCGGGCTTGTCGTCGATGAAGAGGCAGGAGGTCGCATCGAGGTGGAACTTACCTAGGAAAGCTTGGTAGATGGCTGGATCAGGCTTGAGTAGATGCACATCCTTGGAGACAAGCTCGTCGGTGATGAGGCCAAAAACGCTGAACTTAGCCTTCACCTCCAGCAGTTTGCTCGACCAGTTGCTCAGTCCATAGACGTGGAAGCCACGCTCTTTCAGCACCAGGATGAGTTCGCGGATGCCCGGCGTCTCCACCGTGAAGACATCAGTGTAGTGGCTGGCAAAATAGCTGAGTGTATCAGCGTATTCGGGCCATCGTTCTTGCTGTTGACGGATATAATAGTCGAAAGGATGCAGTTCCCGGTCCATCGCCGCCCCCACACTGTCGGGCAGCACGTGGTCCATGAACCACTCACCTTTCTCGCGCGAGCCCAGGAGCCTGCCGAAGAAGGTCACGAAGTCGTACTGCACCATCACGCCGCCATAGTCAAAAACGATGTTCTCTATCATTACTTTACCTTATTTTCCCACAAAGATAGCGAAAAATATCCAAACAGCAAATAATCTCTTCAATAGTTGCGCGTTTGGACAAAAAGTCTTATCTTTGCGGTATGACATTGAAAGATGATAGAGAACGTGAGAA
This sequence comes from uncultured Prevotella sp., assembly GCA_900546345.1. Classification (GTDB taxonomy): domain Bacteria; phylum Bacteroidota; class Bacteroidia; order Bacteroidales; family Bacteroidaceae; genus Prevotella. Next base: position 32,536 of record URCI01000027.1, read on the forward strand.
GAGCAGACGGGAGGCACTCGGCAAGTTCCTCTACAACTTGGCTCAGACCTGCTTCACGGCCATGGTCGTGGGAGCGGTGGTGACGTACTTCATGGCTAATGTCAAGACATCAGTGTTCATTGCCATGTTTGTTACAGGACTGGTCAATACAATAGCATTAGCTTACATAGCTAACTACATATTTAAAAAATAAGATTATGATACATGGATTAGAAGGACTCATTATTGTTTTTGCTGGTACATCCATCGTTGCCATACTCTTTGCCATTTGGCTCCACACCAAGAGTGGGGAGAAATGGCTGAAGTCGCTGGATGACTAAACAAATAGCCTCACCCCCGTACCCCTCTCCAAAAGAGAGGGGAGTGATTACCGACACGAGTAGTTAGGACTGCCTCACCCCCGTACTTTCAACGAAAACCAGCGAACCGAAAGAGGTTAGGGTGTCACCCACCAAACATTTTACTCCCCTCTCCTTTGGAGAGGGGTATGGGGGTGAGGCTTATAGCCTGACCTTGCAGCCCACCATCACATTGGTTCCGTCGACGATGGGGCTGTTGAGGTAGTAATATTTCGGACGATAGTTCAGCAGGTTGTCGACGGAAAAGGTCAGTTTCAGATGTTTGCCGATGCCCATTTGTGCCGACAACTTCCACAGTGTATAGGCAGGGTAGTGTACGGTGATGGTACCCTCTTTCACATTATAATAATTCTTGAACTCCTGGTTGTCGATGCCCGACAGGAAGCGACCGTCCAGAGCCACCATTCCATCCAGCAACGTTGAGAAGCGGTGAGTCCAGTCGGCATGTGCCGTCAGGCTGTGCTTGCGTGCAGGCAGGTAGGGGCTGGCGATTTTTTGTCCATCCTTATGTCCAACCTGCTCATCGACTAAGGCGTAGGACAGCCGGGCGTCAAGGCCACAGTTCCACCGCGCACGCGCCGTAGCCTCAAAACCAGCCACATAAAGCCGGTCGATGTTGACATAAGGCAGTCGCGGCATCGTCTCCGTGGCACTGGCGTAATAAGGATTTCCCGACGTGACCTTATTGGTCACACGATTGCAGTATCCTGACAACAGAAAACCGTAGTTACCCTTGACATACTCCACACTGAGGTTGAAGTTATGGCTCACCTCCGGTTTCAGCAGTGGATTGCCCGTGATGGTCCAAATACCTATCATGTCGAAATCGTAGTATTTTTCTTTCAATGTCGGTGCACGGAAGCCCATGCCATAGCCGAAGCGCACATTGAGATGGTCAATGGGCGTATGACGCACACTGAACTTCGGTGTGACGCGCTGGATGTGATGGTCCGAGAAATAGTCATATCGCAACGCACCCACAAACTCCCAACGTCTATTAAGCTTCCAGTCGAACTGCGCAAAGGCGTCGATGCTCTGCTGACGGTGTGCCGCATCGAGTTTGGTATTGTAGAGATAGTCGTAGAGATAGTCGGCTCCGGCCGTGAGCACATTGTCGCCAAAAGTATGGTTATAAAGCAGACGCACACTGTTCTGCACATTGGAATAGCTGCGCATGTCGAGTTTTTGCCGGCGCAACCATGTCGACTTGTCGTACTGGTCGAAGCTGTACGAACCTTCCAAGGCATCATTGTCAGAGAGAGTCCACTGAGCCTTTCCGCCCGCATTGAAGTCGCGATAGCGCTCCGGCGACTCCACGCTGCGCTTCACCTCACGAAAGAAATAGCCTCCGCGTCCCGTAAACTTCAACTTGTCCGACGGCTGCCATATGGCTTTGTCGGCAAAGTTCCAGGTATGGTCACCGAAGATAGTGGTGATGGTGCGTGCCACGGCACCGTCAGCACTGTGCACGTCATAGTTGTCCTGGGTGGTATGATTCATGTTGAACGCATTGCTCCACTGGCTGCCACCACCTTGCAAGGCCAGTCCATAGCGTTGCTCGTTATGTTTAGCCAGACGCATGTCGAGACTGGCGGAGAGTTTCTTAGCTGCCTGCTTGGTGATGATGTTGATGACGCCGCCGTTGGCGTTGCTGCCATAGAGTGCCGAGGCCGCCCCCTTGACAATCTCGATGTGGTCGACGTTGTCCATCGACAGCCGTGTGAAGTCCACGTCGTCCATCGTCTCGCCGGCCAGCCGCTCACCGTCGACAAGGATGAGCACGCTCTGTCCGCCAAAGCCAGAGAAGTTGAGATGCACCATCTGATTCTGCGCAAAGGAGAACTCCACGCCGGGCATCACCTGTTGCAGCAGATCCTTAAGGTTGGTGGCATCGGCCTTCTCGATGTCGGCGTGGCTGATGACCTGCGTGAGTACGGGCGTCTCCAAAAGCAGTTTCGGTGAGCGCGTTCCCGTGACCACCACCTGCGACAGCTCTTGTCCAGTGAGCAGGGAGTCGGGAGCCTCAGCAGCCAGCAACGGAGATGAAGAGAGAAAAGCGGCAAAAGCCGTGAAGAGTGACGTATGGCGCATTATTTGATTTTTTTGTAGTTGATTCTCAGCCAGCAGGTGGTGCCCTGACTGTTCATGTAGTCTTGCAGTTGCAGGGCGAAGTACTCATCGTCCTTGGTGCGCAGGATGAACACATGGCTGTTGAGCGTGTAGGTGGGCGGAATGGGTGGAATGTTGAGCGTCAGCCATGAGGAGAGCACCTGATTGATGCGGATGCCCTGGTTGCCCATGAGACAGTTGAGCATGTTGGTGCGGTCCACCCACACGTCGCGCTCCGACCACGTGTCGGGAGTGAAGGTTGCGTCGGCAAAGGCCTGGGCACTGTCCGGCACCTCGTCCATCGACGTGTAGGCTGTCTCGTAGGCACTGCCGCCGTTCGTGCGCACGTTGTCGCGGTGGATGGCGATGGTCCAGTGGTCGGGCTCGGGCTGTGGGGCCGTGGGCTTGTAGCCGCGCCGTTCGTAGTTCGACATGCCCTTGCCGAAGATGTCGAACCAATAGGTGTAGATGCCGCTGCTGTCGCGCATGGCCTCTTTGTCCTCGGTCTGTGGGATGGGCCAGGCCGTGAAGGTGGTCTGTGCCTGCTGCAAGGCCGCGGCATCGCCTTTGTCGATTAGCTCTTCGAGCGAGTCGAGGTCAATGTAGTACCAGTCGTTCCAACTGGTAGCGTTGATGTAGAGCTGTCCGGCCTTCACTTCGGTCGAGCTACCCTTGTCCTCGTCATAGATACCGCCAAAGACGCCGTCGCAGGATGCCGCCAAGGAAAGGCAGCACCCTGCGAGGAAATATATTAAAAGTCGGTTGATGTGGTTCACTAAATATTCGGATAAGGATTACTTCTTACGTGTGCCGATGAACTCAGCATCCATCTTAAATGGCATTCTGCCATAGGTATATTGCTTGTTGGTGATTTTGATGCTCCCGTCTGCTTGTGGTGTTACTGTGATTGTGCCGGAAGGAATGGAATAGTCCTTATCCATTGTGGTGGTTTCGCCTTTAACCATTGTTACATGGGCGGAAAGATTATCAGCCGCATAGTCTTTTGTGAAGGAGAGCGTCTTGGCATCGTAGGGAATGTTCTTAATTGTAAATGTTCCCTGCGTAATGTTGCCCATCACGGTATTCTCGTAGGTCTCCGTACCTATTGTCAGGTTGATGGAACCGTCAGCGTTGGCGGTGATAGTGTAGTCGGCACTGCTGGTATAGGTCCATTGGCCACCAACTGTCACTTGATCAGTACCAGTGTAGATGCCTGCTGCTTTTTCTGCTGGTGTCTCTGTCTTGTCGTCATCATCATCGCCGCAAGAAGTGAAAGTAGCGGTTGTCATCACGGCTGCCATGAGCAGCAGCATCAGGGAAAGAAGTTTCTTCATTGTCTTTAAAGTCTTATTTATGATTTAGTTGTGTGATTCAGAATTACGTCTGCAAAGTTACGGCTTTTCACGGATATTCACAATCCCTACTTATGAGGAAATTTAGGTCTTTGTTGCCAAGGCCCATGTTTATTCCTATTTTCATCAACACATTATATATTCATTATTGGTTCTACCCTGTAGAAAACAACAAATTCTATCTTTTGATGTTAATAATTTAGTTATCTGGTTGTCATTATCAAATAAATCATTATCTTTGGGCTCAGTTGCAATAGTCCGTGGATTGATAACCTCATTATCCGAAGATAGTCG
>URCI01000028.1 GCA_900546345.1 uncultured Prevotella sp.
TGGAATGGAATTTTATTTTTCTTTTCCGAGTGCCGCCTATCTTCTGAAAAGAAGTGCAAACGAGCGAAAAGACAAAATAAAATGGAATGGAATGGAATTTTATTTTTCTTTTCCGAGTGCCGCCTATCTTCTGAAAAGAAGTACCCCTATCTTCCTTTAGGTAAGAAAAAAAGGATTAAAATCATATAAAAATATCATTTTGTACCCCTATTTTGCTAATTTTTTCCCCTTACGTGTTTATCTGGTTACTACATTTGCAACCGAAGATACGTAAGTATCTATTAAGAAACCTATACTTTATCGTTTACTTAGTAACTTAAAACTTAACTGTATGAAATCTAATCCTAAGAAATGTAAAGGATCGGTCCTGATAGACTCCGCCATGATTGCGGCCTTTCTATTGGGTATGGTTCCACAGACGACCTTAGCCACACAGCGGGTAGACAACGTGCAACAAAACGTCTCGGTGTTAAAGGGTACAGTGGTGGATGCCAATGGTGAACCCATCATTGGCGCCAGCGTCACAGAAGATGGTACGCAGAACGGCACCGTGACAGACCTCAACGGTCATTTTTCCCTCAGTCATATCACATCCGGAAACCTCACCATTTCCTATATTGGCTTCCAGACAGCCCACGTGTCGGCGAAGGGTAAATCTTCCGTCGATATCGTGATGAAAGAGGACAACAAGACACTCAACGAAGTGGTGGTCGTCGGTTTCGGTACGCAGAAGAAGGTCAACCTGACCGGTGCCGTGGCTGTCGTGAACGGCGACGAACTGGCCCAGCGACCCGTCATGACGGCGACGCAAGCCCTCCAAGGCGTGGTTCCCGGACTACAGATCTCCGCTACCGGCGGTAGTCTGGAGGCAACATCCTCGATCAATGTGCGTGGTACCGGCACCATCGGACAGGGCTCCAGCGGTTCGCCGCTGATACTGATCGACGGCGTGGAGGGTGACCTGAACACCATCAACCCGCAAGACATCGAAAGCATCTCGGTGCTGAAGGATGCCGCAGCCTCCTCGATCTACGGATCCCGCGCGCCGTTCGGTGTGATCCTCGTGACCACCAAAGGCGGTGACAACAACGGAAAAGTGACCGTCAACTATAACAACAGCTTCCGTTGGAGCAGTCTGATCCGTGAGAAACACATGATGAACTCGGTCGACTTCGCCTCATGGATGAACGATGCCAACACCAATTCCGGCTCTGGTGTCTTCTACGACGACCAGCGGATGAAGGACATCGTGGCTTACCACAATGCCTCTCCCGTGTCTCCCGGTGTGCGCCGCGCTGCCGACGGCACCCTGCTCTATGCCCTCCCGATCAAGTCCGACAATCCTTCGGTATGGGCCGACGGCTATGCCGAGGGTATCGACGACGTCGACTGGTATGACGTGGTCTACAAGAACACCACCTTTGCCATGGAGCATAATGCCAGCATCAGCGGAGGAAACAAGAAGTTCAACTATTATACGTCGTTCAACTATCTCGACAATAATGGCTTCATGAAGCTGAACACCGATACGTATAATCGTTACAACGGCACGGCAAAGATCAATGCAGAGATCACCCCATGGGCCCGCATGTCCTATAATATGCGCTGGACGAGAACCGACTATGAGCGTCCTGCAGCTCTGACCAACAGCCTCTACAGCGACATGGCGCGTCAGGGCTGGCCGACACTGCCGCTCTATGACCGCAACGGATACTACTACAGTTCACCGTCGCCCGCCCTCGGACTGGCCACAGGCGGTAAGGACATGACGCAGCGCGACATTACCAGTCATCAGATCGGCTTCATCATCGAACCCATCAAAAACTGGCAGACACACATCGACTTCAACTATAAGACCGATAACCGCACCCGTCACTGGGACTCGCAGCGCACTTATAACCACAACGTGGCCGGCGAGGCGATCATCTACAACACCGGTTCCAATGTGCACGAGGACGAGTATAAGGACAACTACCTCAACTTCCAGGCCTACACCGAGTATTCCTGGTCACTGGCCAAGAAGCACAACTTCCACGTGATGGCTGGTTTCCAGACCGAGCAGCTCAAGCGGCTGGAGTTTGGTTTGCAGCGTGACGGCATTCTCGATCCCAGCAAACCGGAAGTCGACCTCACCAACGGCCTAAGCTATATGGGTCAGCAGATCACACCATCCGTGAACGGAGCACGCAACCAATGGCAGACGGCTGGCTTCTTCGGACGTATCAACTATAACTATAATGAGCGCTATCTCGCTGAGTTCAACATGCGCTATGACGGTACGTCGAAATTCCGCACCGACAAGATGTGGAAGTTCTTCCCCTCTGTCTCACTGGGATGGCGCATCTCTGAGGAGGCGTTCATGAAAGACACACGCTCATGGCTTGACAACCTGAAACTGCGTCTGTCCTATGGTTCACTGGGTAACCAGAACATCGACAACTGGTATCAGACCTACCAGACCATCGCCTACAACTCTGTCGCAGGTGTCTGGTTGCAAAACGGACAGAAGACCAACATCACCACCGCCCCCGGACTCGTCTCAGCACTGCTGACCTGGGAGAAGGTAGAGAGCTATAACGTCGGTCTCGATTTCGGTTTCCTCAACAACCGCTTGTCCGGATCATTTGACTACTACGTGCGCAACACCAAGGACATGGTGGGCAACGCACCCGAACTGCCTGCTATCTTGGGTACTGGCGTGCCTGTGACCAACAACACCGACTTGCGCACTAATGGCTGGGAACTTCAGATCTCCTGGCGTGACAAGTTGCATAACGGACTGAGCTACAGCGCCACGTTCAACCTCTCCGATGCACGCACGAAGATCACACGCTATCCCAACAACCCGACCAACTCGATCGATAACTACATCTCCGGCCGCTATCTCAATGAGATATGGGGCTATGAGACCGTGGGCATTGCCAAGAGTGACGATGAGATGAACAAGCACCTCGCTGTGGCTGACCAGACTTCACTGGGCAACAACTGGGCAGCCGGTGACATCATGTATGCCGACCTCAACGGCGACAAGAAGATCACACAGGGAGCACGTACACTTGCCGACCACGGCGACCTGAAGGTGATCGGTAACTCCACGCCCCGCTATCTCTTCGGCTTGGATCTCAATGCCAGCTGGAAAGGCTTTGACGTGCGCGCTTTCTTCCAGGGCGTGGCCAAACGCGACGCTTGGCTCGGTGGCTCCTGGGGCTCACTGGAGTATATGTTCGGTGCTACCAACTCAGGACAGTGGTGGGCAGCAGGTATCACGGCTGTGCATGACTACTACCGCGACGCCAACACCTGGTCGGTCGCCAACGGCTATCAAAGCGAGAACACCAATGCCTGGTTGCCACGCGCTACCTTCTCTGACAAGAACGAGAAATGCCAGACGCGCTATCTGATGAATGCCGCATACGTGCGTATGAAGAACTTGCAAGTGGGCTACACCATTCCGCGCTCGATCACCTCGAAGTGGTACATCCAGAATCTCCGTGTCTTCTTCTCGGCAGAAAACCTGTTCACCATCACTGACATGCCTGAACAGTTCGACCCAGAGCTGATCGGTACCTCGGCCTACACATCCAATGGCTACCCACTCTCCAAAACTTTCTCCTTCGGTATGAACCTTACTTTCTAAATCCTACAATTATGAAACTATATAAGTTATTCCTTTTGGCTCTGCCAATCATGGGGGCGACTTCATGCAATGATTATCTCGAGCAGGAACCTCCTTCGTCTTTGACACCCGAGAACTTCTATACGTCGGAAGACCAGGTGCAGGCGGCTGCAAACAGATTCTATCAAGATATACTGCCCGGACACGGCGGCTGGGACTACGGAACCTATACGACCGACAACAATACCGACAACCAAATGTCGCTCTCTCCCGACGACAAGTTTGGTACGGGCCTTTGGAAGGTCAGCAACACCAACGACGATTGGAGTTGGGGCAACGTGCGCAATGTCAATTATCAACTTGGACAGATCGTGGAAAAATACAAGGCGGGACAGATCAGCGGATCCGACGGTAACCTACGGCAGTATATCGGTGAACTGTATTTCTTCCGTGCCTATGCTTACTTCACGCTGCTGCAGCGCTTCGGCGACCTGCCGATTCTCACGAAAGCGCTCCCCGATGAGGAGTCCGTGCTGGTGGCCGCTGACAAGCGTGAGCCTTGTAACGAGGTGGCCCGCTTCATCATCAGCGACCTGGATACGGCACTGACCTATATGCCCAAGACGGGTTTCGCCACCACACGTGTCACCTATGACGCTGTCAACCTCTTTAAGAGTCGCGTGGCACTTTACGAGGGATCATGGCTGACCAACTTTGCCGGTACGCCGTTCGTACCCAATGGCACTGGTTGGCCCGGTGCCAGCAAGAACGCCGGCTATCAGTATCCTAGCGGAAGCATAGAGGCCGAGGCGAAGTATTTCTTCACGACGGCCGCCGAGGCTGCCGAGCAGGTGGCTGAGAAATACAAGGGTAATCTCTCCACCAACACTGGCAAGGTGCCACAGAGCCTTGATGATCCCGCCAATCCTTATCTGAACATTTGGGGCTCTACCGACGATTCTAAGGTGCCCGACGTGATCCTCTGGCGGCAATACAGCAAGTCTCTAGGTGTCAACAACGATGTAGAGGTCGCTGTCGAAAAGGGTAATATCGGCACCGGCTTCACACGCAGTCTCATCGAGAGCTATGTGATGAAGGACGGAAAGCCTATCTATGCTTCTCAGTATGAATATGTAGATACCAGTCTGAGCAAGGTGCGCACCAACCGCGATCCGCGTCTGAGTGTGCTCTTGAAGGCGCCCGGTGACGTCAACTGCTTCAAGAATGTCGATGATGTATCCGGTGATCACTGGACCCGCATAGAGCCGATTCCGGCTATCACCAATACAAACCCTGAGGATGGCTACGTGACAGGCTACACAATCCGCAAGGGCATGACTTTTGACCGCGCCCTCACCGCCAATGGCGGCAGCTATAATGTGTGCGTGATCTTCCGCGCCACCGAGGCACTGCTCAACTATATGGAGGCAGAATACATGCTGACGCATAGTCTATCGGGCAAGATCTTGGAATACTGGAAGGATGTGCGCCGTGCCGCAGGCTTCACGGGTGAGGCCGTGGATCCTATGACCACGATCAATGCCACCGACATGAGCAAGGAGACCGGTGACTGGGGAGCTTACACCGCCGGACAGCTGTTGAGCGACAAGGTGCTGTACAACATCCGTCGTGAGCGCCGCTGTGAGCTGATCGCCGAAGGTCTTCGTGGCATGGATCTGCAGCGTTGGCGCGCCTACGATCAGTTGATCAAGACGCCCGCACATACCGAGGGTATCCATCTGTGGGGTACGCCGATGGAGAAATGGTACAGCAATCTCAAGGCCGACGGATCGAGCAGTTCCAACGTCTCTTCCTCTGCTTTGAGCGCCTATCTGCGTCCACATGAGAAGATCAAGGCTAACAACAGCTTCTATAATGGTCTGACATGGCACATGGCTCATTATCTTCAGCCCCTGCCGATCCGTCAGTTCCTGCTCACAGCAACCGATCACGCCACTATCTCTGAGAGCCCGCTCTATCAGAATCCTTATTGGCCGACCACCCCGGATGCGCCTGCTGAGCAATAAAGGATTTACCATCGTTCGATTCATATAAATAAGTAGATGAGTAGGGGGTATGTCGATTGATGACGACATACCCCCCTTCTTTTAAAAAGCATAGGAGTTATGACGATCAGACGACAACGATATTTCCTCGCTGTCTGCCTGTCCTTCCTTTTCGCGCTCGCCTCGCTGGGACAGAAAACGGTGCAGGAGGATAGGTGGAAAGACACGCAAGGACAGCATATCAACGCTCATGGAGGCAATATCATCAACTATCGCGGCACGTACTATTGGTATGGCGAGACGCGCAGCAATGGGGGACCGGTCAGTTCGCTCGGTGTGAGCTGCTACACTTCCAAGAACTTCCAGAACTGGACACCACGGGGCTTTGTGTTCCAGACCGTCGACGACACCAGCAACGACATACAGAAAGGCTGCATCATCGAGCGGCCCAAGGTGCTCTACAACGCCCGAACGAAGAAATTCGTGATGTGGTTTCATCTTGAACTCAAGGGGCAGGGCTATGCTGCGGCCCGTGCAGCCGTGGCTGTCAGCGACGGTCCTCTGGGGCCGTTCCGCCTCGTCAGCTCGGAGCGTGTCAATGCGGGTTGCTATCCGATCGGATTCTGTCTGCCCGACACGACCGACCTGCGCCACCAACTGCTCTTCCCTGAGCTGCAGACGTGGTGGACGCCGGAATGGAGAAAACAGATTGAGCGTGGCATGTTCTTCATGCGTGACCTGCAAGGCGGACAGATGGCACGTGACCAAACCGTGTTTGTCGATGACGATGGGAAGGCTTACCACATCTTCTCGTCCGAGGATAATATGACGCTCAACATTGCTCAACTCACCGATGACTACCTCCGTCATAATGGTTCGTTCGTGCGCGTGGCTCCCGGAGGGCAAAACGAGGCGCCGACGATCTTCAAGCACAATGGCACTTACTGGATGATCACCAGTGGCTGTACGGGCTGGGCGCCGAATGCGGCCCGCCTCTTTACTGCCAAGAACATCTTCGGTCCGTGGACGCAGCTGCCCAATCCTTGTCGCGGCGAGGGCGCGGAGACGACCTTTGGCGGACAGGGCGCTTATATATATAAGGTGGTGGACACAAAGCTTCGCCGGCGTTTTGGTGGTGCCGAATATCTGTTCATGGCCGATGTGTGGAAACCCAAAGAGTTGGGCAACAGCGGCCATCTGTGGATTCCGATCCGCTTTGAGGACGGCAAGCCCATACTGAAAAAGTAATCAAAGAAAACCAAAAAATATCGACAAACGGCCGTGGAAACTGGCTCGTTTGTCGATATTCTTTTATAATTTTGTAGCGACAATAACGAAAACGACGTTTCTGTAAACACATTCTAAACTGATATCATCATGAAAACAGAATTATATGTTATCATCGCTGTACTGCTGCTCTTGAGCATCATCATGGTTTGGTGGGGCGTCAAGACCTTCCTCGATATACGCAGGAGACAGAAGGAGTGGAAAAAGCCTCGCACACATAATCCACAGTCTCACCTATAAAATCCACAGTCTCACCTATAAAATCCACAGCCTCACCCCCGTACCCCTCTCCGAGGGAGAGAGTAATAGCCTCACCCCCATACCCCCTCTCCGAGGGAGAGGGGAGTGATTACTTTTGCGGGTGCCTTGTGGTGCTTAGGCGGTTGAATGTCTTCAGGAAAAAGTAGTGTTGCATCTTATCAATTTTAGGTCATCGCCAATTGCATCATGTAACATAAAAGGTGGTGGCTCATTCACTCTTCACCCTTTGAAGGTAATCTCTATTGTGACGCGAGACGCGTTACCTCCTACATTGGCTACTGCTATGTAAGTCTTGGCTGGAATAGATGCGATCGCGTGGTATTATATCCCCACCCCGTGGGGGTGGGGAAAAAGGATCGTGAGGGATTATTGTCTATTCAGAGCTTTATCTCGCATTTCTTACCCGTGTATTCTACGGTCTGCTCTGCCTTCTTGCCGTTGCCGCCGACAGCAGTGATGCGGAAGCGGCGACGGGCAAGCATGCCCTTGTAGGCGCCCTTGCGGTTGCCAATGGTCAGCGTGTGCGTAGCCTCGTCATAGTCAAAGGGGATGAGCGTGTAGCGGCCGTGCTCATAGTTGTAGTTGTTGCCCTCGTCCTCGTAGAGTTCAAAGTGGCCGTTGGCACCGCAGTAGACTTTCACTTCAAGATCATCCCAAGGCTTCTCTGTACTGTATTGTACGTCGGGACCAAAAGGCAGGATGGCACCGGCCTTGACATATACCGGCATGATGTCGATCGGGCACAGACGCTGGATCGTCTTACCACCGGCAAGTGGCTGGTCGTTCCAGAAGTCATACCACAGTGTGCCTTTTGGCAGATAGACATCTGTGGGTGCGGCGGCCTTGCTCACGTCGGGATAGATCAGTTGTCCGCGTTTCAGACTGTCCTTCCACGTGTACATTGGGTCAGTGACCGGTTTGACGAGCAGACTGCGGCCGAAGAGATACTCGCTGTTGAGCCTGATAGCCTTGGGGTCGTGGGCAAAGTCCATGACCAGTGCGCGCATCATCGTACCGCTGTGGAGCACGCAATCGGCAGCTGAACTGTAGGTATAGGGTAGCAGACGGTAGCGCAGACGGATGTACTTCACGATAGCGTCGTAGCACCAGTCGCCGGCTTTACCGAAACGATAAAGCTCGCTGACCATTGGCGACGAGCAGTGGTTGCGCATCAGCGGCATGAAGGCCCCCCATTCCATCCATCGCGTTTGCAACTCCTGCAAAGCGGGGTTGTGGGGATCTTGCTCAAACTCCCAGTAGAAGAAACCGCCGAGATCGGTGTTCCAGTAGGGAATGCCGCAGAGAGAATAGTTCAGTCCGGAAGGTATCTGCTGCTTCATCTCTTGCCAGGAGGCGAGGATGTCACCGCTCCAGGAGAATGTGCCGTAGTGCTGAATGCCAAAGGAAGCACTGCGCGTCATCATCAGCGCACGCTTGGCGTTGCCCTCTTTGGTGGCCCGCTGATGCTCATAGATGCCCTTGTTATGCACGAGCGGGAAGGCATTCTTCACGCTTCGCCACGATCCGTCGGCCGTCAGCCAGTCATCGTCGCCGGGCTTCTCGAAGTGGTCGGGCTCCGATGAGTCGGTCCACCACGCGTCGAATCCCATCTTCTGCAGGTGAGAGAGATATTTCCAATAGATGTCGCGGGCCTTGGGGTTGAAGGCATCATAGACTTTCACGCCCTGCTTCATCGGCCAAGTTTCGAAAGGATAGAGGGCGCCGATAGCGTTGAGTTCCTGATACTGCTGGGTCCACGGTCCGAAGTTGGCCCAGATGGAGATCATCAGATGGCCGTTGTTGCGGTGGACATAGTCAACCATCTCCTGCGGGCTCTTGATGCGCGGCTGCTGCGGCTTGAGGTTTCTCATATCGCCGGGCAGGTAGCGCTGCCAGGCAGGATCTCCCACCTTATTGATATAATAGGGGTTCATAAAGCGCATGGCGTTCCAATTGGAGTCGCATCCCCAGTATTGCCAGTCCTGCACCATCGCGTCTACTGGTATCTTCAACTCACGGTATTTATCGAGCACGCCGACGAGTTCGTCACTGGTCTTGTAGCGCTCGCGGCACTGCCAGAAGCCCATGGCCCAGAGTGGAGGCAGCGTAGCTTGTCCAGAGAGGTCACGGATGTCAGCGATCACGCCGTCGGCCGTCCCGTCGCGATAGAGGAAGTAATAGTCGACAAACGGGGCCACCTCACTGCTCATCGTGGTCTCTGTGGCTGTGTCATCGAACAGCGATCGTCCGGCGTTGTCCCAGTAGAGTCCGTAGCCTTTACTGCTGAGGAAGAATGGAATAGAGATGTAGGTATTGTGATTCCACATCTCCACCTTCTGTCCGCGGTGGCTCATGAGCGAGTCGCGCAACTGTCCGAGTCCGTAGACGGCCTCGTCGGCGTCGAGCTTGTAGCCTTGTCGGATCTGATATTTACCGTGATCCACCTCATGGGTGCACGGCATGAAGTGGTTGTCCGTGGCTTGCAGCAGTTCCTTTCCGTTGTTGTCGGCAAAGGTGATGTAGCCCGTCTGCAAGTCAAGCGTAGCGGCGATCACCGAGGAGCGCAGCGTGACCTTGCCGTCACGTTCTTCTTCGGTGATGGGCTCCGTGACGTTCTGTCCTGGTTTCAGTAGCACGGAGTAGCTCTTCTTCTGAATGTTGGTGTCCGTACCGGGATACACTCTCACACGCACGATCGATGGTGAGCAGAAGCTCAACTCGGTGGTGTGTCCGTCAACAACACGGCAGATGCCGGTAAGGGTTTTGCGTTTGGCAGCATGGAGCGGCAGCAACAGTGCCAGTAACAGTGCCAGCAAGATAGTCTTTTGTTTTGTCATATCATTGATTTGCTTAGGTATTGTTTCTTATTTGCAAAGATAATGCATTTTCATGAAAATGCAAGGATAAAAGCAACTCATCCTGTTTCCCCGTTCTGATAATGATATACATTTGTTCCTGTTTTGTTTTCCTGGCTGATTCGCACTGAGTCACAGGCTCAAAGAGATGGCTTCCCCTTGGTAAAAAAACAGAGGACATCAGTTCAAACGCAGTGGCGGCGGATCAGGCTTAGCCTGTTGTCCGCTCACCGTTGCCTTATCCTGATGAACAAATCTGATTTACATTGAAGTCAACACAGATGAAGATATATACCTTTAGTAACCTGGATTTTGATGGAGGTTGCCGTTAGTGAGTAGTTGTTTGTTGGGAATCGGGAAGAGATTCTTTGTTTCGTCGCTGGCATCGTGCGAGAACCACGAGCGCGTGGTGAACACACCAAACCGTATCATGTCTTGTCTGCGTCGGCCTTCCTGCGAGAATTCCCACCCAAGTTCATCGAGCATTCTGCCGTAGGTGATGTTTGCGTTGTCGTGAGTGGTCGAGTAGATGTCGCGTCGTCCATAGTCATAGCAACTGTTGCCCATGAGTTGTTGTCCGGTGACAATGGCTTTCTCGGGATGTGTCTTGAAGTTGCGCTGGCGCACCTCCGTGACTAATGCCGCAGCCTCGTCGGCGTGCCCTGTGCGCAGCAAAGCTTCAGCCTTCATCATCAGCACGTCGGCATAGCGCAACAGAGGGAAGTCGTTGCTTAGGCGGTTGGTGCTGTTCTTGGCATATTCAAACTTGCCCCAGCGGAGGCCTTGGTTCTCTTCTGATCCATCGATGCTATTGACTTCGTTGACATAGACCAATGGCTTACCGACCATTCCGCCCATCGTGCATTTGAGTACCTCACCATCGGCCGAGTACTGAGTTCCTGAGATGAAGTCATCGGTCAGTCGCTGGTCATCAGGGTCGAAGGTGTTGATATACTGAGGCATGACGCACACACCGCCCCAAGGAGTGGCTTGGAAGTTATAAGTAGCCTGGTTCTCGGGCTGCAGTGTATACATGTGATAGTCAAAAGCGTTCCAGTCCGTCACATACGTCTCATCGAAGGGCAGGGCGAAGATGATCTCTTTGGAGTTTTCGTTGTTGGTAGCAAAGACATTTTTGCGGGTGGCGTCAAGAGAATAGTGACCGCTGTTGATGACCTTGTCACACATCTCTATACATTTGTCATAGTCTTTGTGAGTGCCATTGGAGAATACTTCTGAGTTGAGATACATCTTGGCGAGCAATGTGTATCCGGCCCATTGGTTGAACCGACCATAGTATTCACTATTCACCTTATCGGAAAGCAGCGGAATATTCTCTTCCAGTTCCTTCACGATAAACTCATAGACTTGCTGTCGTGTGCTTTGTTCGGGCAGAAAACCTTCCGGTACGTCGAACTTGGTGATGATGGGCACATTACCAAAGAGATCATCAAGAAGATAGTAATACGAGGCACGCAGCACTTTCAGCTCAGCCATGACGCTCTCCTTGCTGTCACCGAGCTCCACCTGTCCCGACTCTATCTGATAGAGTACACGGTTGCAGGCATTGATGCCGTCGTAGGTGCGCACCCAGCTGTTGAGTGGTATTTCGTCCTCACTGGTCCATTTGTGTTGGTGCATTCGCTTATAGACTCCTCCGTCAACCCATCCATTGGGTCTTGCAGGAATCACATCCTCATCGGTGCAGAGCATTTCGGCTCTGGCCACGCCATTCCATAGAAGCATGGTTTTACGCCAAGAGACATAGGCAGAGGAAAGCAGTGAAGCCACATCCTCATCTGTGGGCTTGAATCCGTCAGCAATTACGCTGTTGTAACTGGTGTCTTTGAGATCTGTGCATGAAGACATCATCGAGCAGGCAGCTAAAGCCGCCACGCATATATTGATCAGATTGAATTTCATGATGATAGTATTATAAGATGACGATTAGAAGGTAACCACCGTGCCGAACGTAAAAGAGCGGGTGTGGGGATAGGTGTCGCGGTTGTCATAGCCAGGATTCAGTCCTGCCGTTGAGATCTCGGGGTCGATACCCTTGTAGCCCGTAATGGTGATGGCGTTGTTGACGGTGGCATAGAGTCTCAGGGCTTTGATATACTTGCCGATTTTCTTGAAGTTGTAGCCCAATGTGATGTTGTCGATCTTCCAGTAATCACCATCCTCGACATAGTAACTGTTGAATTCCTCAGAGCAAAGTGTGTTGAGTACCGCAGTTCCGAAAACCTTGTCATAAGCCGAGCGCAGTCGGTTCCAGTCCTGTCTACTACGATTTTCATAGAACATTCTGACGCCGTTGATGATTTGGAAGCCGAAGGCACCGCGCATGTTCACGGCGAGATCCCAGTTCTTGTATTTTACCTGATTGTTGAATCCTAAGTACCACTTTGGTACGCCATTGCCGAGAATCTGCTTGTCCTCGAAAGAATGTGTGAAGTCGTCATAGCCGACCTTCTTGCCTTCATGGTTGAGATAGATCCACTTGCCATCATTGTCGACACCCACCACCTTGAAACCATAGATGTCTCCTACACGGTGGCCTATTCTGACGATGTGTGACTCGGTCTTCACAGGCTCTTCGATCCATCCTGTCATGAAATAGTCTGAAGAGGTCTTGTAAAGGTCGTTGGACAAACTCTTGAGTTTGTTGGTATTGGTCGAGAAGGTGATCGTACTTGACCAAGTGAGGTCGTGGGTCTTCACGGGGATAGCGTTGATCATTACTTCTATGCCTCGGTTGCTCATCTCACCCACATTGGCACGTGTGGTCGTGTAGAGATTGGGAGGTGAAGGGACCGAGTAGTCATAGAGCAGACCCTTGATCAGACGATAGTAGTAGTCGATGGTGCCATTGATGCGATAGTTGAGGATGCTAAAGTCCACACCGACATCGACTTCATGCTTTTCCTCCCATTTCAGTGAACTGTTGGAGTTTTGTGTCGGCTGCAGGGCACGAATCCATTTACCATTATATAGATAGTAATCGCCATAGCCCAACAATGACTTGCCCAGGAAGGAATCGCTGGGCTGAGAACCGGTAACACCGTATCCTGCACGTAACTTCAGATCGTTGAACACCTTTTGTTTACTCATAAAAGGCTCATTGGTCACACGCCATCCCACAGAGATGGACGGGAAGTTACCCCAAGGGTGTTTGGTACCTTCCAACTGGCTTGCAGCCTCATGGCGCAGGGCTGCCATCAACAGATAGCGGTCGCGATAGTTATAGTTGATACGTCCGAAGAATCCGATGAGATTCGTGTCGAGCCAGTAGCTGTATTCCGTGGCGAGCCCTTTCTTCAAGGCTTGACCCACTCCGATATTATGCCAGCTGAAGAGATCGGTAGGGAAGTCGTAGTTCTGCTCGTATTGTCTGTTATAATTCATCTCTTGATAGCTATATCCAGCCAGCGCCTGCACGGTATGTCCATTGAAAGTCTTGTGGTATTGGGCTGTCAGCTCGATGAGCTTGGTCATGTTGTTGGCCGAACCTGTACTGGCATAGCCGTTGCGTCCATCACGTACCGTAGAGATGTGATGTTTCGTCTCGTAGTATCCACCGGTCTGACTGATGCGGTCGTAGGAAAGCAGTGCGTTGAGCGTGAGGTCTTTGATGGGACGATAAGCCACATTCCCGCTGATACGGATCTGCTGCAAGTCTTGTTGACCATCAGACTCGTAGATACGTGCCAGAGGATTGTCGTAATTGAAGATACCCGTGTTCTCGTACCAGGTGCCATCAGCGTTTTTGATCGGTTCTGTGGGATTGTGGATCATAGCTTGCCGCCAGCTGTAGGTGTCATAGCTGCCGCCGTCTGTGGTTGAGGTGTAACCGGTCTTGTTGGCTAAGAGTTGCAATTTGATGTTGACTTTATCGTCGAGCATGCTGTGGTTGACTTCTGCACGGCCCTGGAATTCTTCCTTGTCTGATTTGTGGAAGATGCCCTGTAGCTTGCGATAGTTCATGTTCACGACATAGTTGGTCTTGGTTGTCCCACCCTTGAATTGGAGGTTATGGACGTGGCTCACGCCTGTGCGCAGGATCTCATCGATCCAGTTGGTGTTGTACCCCATATCCCAAGAGGCACCACGCAGTCCGTCCTTGATTTGCTGGCGGTAGTCATCAGCCGTGCAGAAATCAGGTTTCTTGACGATGTTTGACAGTGAGAGGTATCCGCTGTACTGCACTTCGTTGACGCCATCGCCTTTTGCTTTCTTCGTTGTAATCATCACGACACCATTGGTGCCGCGGGAACCATAAATGGCCGCGGCTGATCCGTCCTTGAGCACATCAATGCTCTCGATATCCTCCGGCGCAACAGTATTGAAGTCACCCGGTATGCCGTCGATGAGAATCAGCGGTTTGGTTGTGGCACCCAAAATGGTGGTGTTGCCACGCAGTGCCACTTCTGTACTGCCAACAGGGTTGCCCGTTGGATTGGTAATCGACAGACCGGCTATCTTGCCCTGAATGAGTTGTCCGGCATCATTCACGGCGCCGGCAGTGAAGTCTTCGCTTTTCACGCTTCCCACAGAACTGGTCACGTCGCCTTTGCGCTGTGTGCCGTAGCCGATGACAACCACTTCGTTGAGCACTTTGTTGTCCTCCTGAAGGCTGATCTGTACGTTTCGCTTATTACCGACAACAATGTCTTTGCCTGTAAATCCAATATATGACACCTGCAGCGTGCTGCCAGCGGGTACGTTGATTGTGAAGTTGCCGTCGAGATCACTCACCGTGCCGTTGGTGGTTCCTTTTTCCATAATGGTCGCGCCAATGATGGGCTCACCCTTATCATCGGTGACGCGGCCTTTCAGGACATGGCCTTTTGCTTGTGATCCACTCTGCTGTTGCACGGGCGTCTGTGACTCTTTCTTGTGCAGAATGATGTTCTTGTCATGGATCTCATATTCGAGATTGCTGCCACTGATAATCTGCTCAATAGCCTGAGAAAGGCTGTTGGCATGTACATTCACCTTTTTGCTGGTGGAAATGGCATCTGCATTGAACACAAATGAGTAGCCTGTTTGTTGACGCAAAGCTGTCATGGCCTGGGCAACGGTGGCTGAATGCATCTTCAGTCTCACCTTTTGCGCCTGCCCAGTGATGCTGGTTCCTAATAAGAGGAGCGAAGCCAGCATGATCTTCTTGTTGAAGGTTGTCATAGCTTTTTAGTTAGATAAATAGATTGATATTATGTTGATGTTTGGTTTGGTCGGTAGGGGGAGAAGGGTAGTCTGGCTTAGTAGATGTCGATATGCCTTCCTCTGATGACGTACTTGAGCGTTCCTGTTTCTTGGAGAGCTTGCAGTATGTCGGTATAGTTTTGCTCGTGTACGGAGAAAGTACCGTAGAATCGTTTACGGGCTGTGGCCGTGTGATGGATGCTGATGTCGATGTTGTAGGTGCGCTCCAGTCTCTTTGCGATATCTGCAACAGAAGCGTTATGGAAGACCAGCTCGCCCCGGCTCCATGTGTTGCCGTCGCTTTGTTTTTTGGCAATGGTGATCTGTCCCGACTTCTTGTCTATGATGGCTTCCTGCCCGGCAGTGAGATAGCTTGGTTGGGTGTTGTTTCCGATTTTCAATTCCACGCTGCCTTCGTCAATAATCACTCTTGCTTGGTCGTCTTCGGGGTAGTTGGTCACATTGAACTTGGTTCCGACATCTCGGATGGTCATTTTCGAGGTAAGGATTTCTATGGGTTTGTCACTGTGGTGGACAATGGCAAAATAGGCCTCACCCGTCAAGTTTACCTTACGATCTTTCAGCCCGAAGCTTTGAGGATAGCTGAGCGTTGATCCACCGTTGAGGCTCACTTGTGTGCCATCGGGCAAGCGGAGTGATAGCGTAGAGCCCATCGGAACTTTCATCTCTACGTCAGCCAGCTGTCCTTCCCATGATTGGCTTCCTTGGCGGTAGCAGATCACGGCGGCAACGGAGACGGCGAAGACCAACAAGGCGGCATAGCGGAGCAGTTTGACCAGGCGGTAATTGCGCTGGCTTCGTGTCTGTTGTTGCTTTTGTTCCTTTCTTAGACAGAATTTCTCGAAGCCTGCTTTCCAGTCATAGTTTGTTGCTTGGTGCTCTGCTTGCGTTGTCATCCATATCTCGCGACAACGGCGCAGTATGGTGCGGTTGGCTGGATCTTTCGAGAGCCAGGCTTTGAGCATCTGGTTGTCCTCAGCGGAAATGTTCCCGCTGAGATATGCGATGATCAGATCTTCTATGTGTGGGTCGAGCTGCATGGTGATTGTTTTTTACCATGCAGACAACAATGACGAAGAAGAGGGTAGTGAGAAATTGATTTTTTTATTGATTTTCTTCCATCTATGCCTTTTGTTGTGTATTCTGACAAAAAACGGGCCTTGAGAATCGATTCTTTTGCACGAAGACTTACCTTGGGCTGATTTTCGCCAAAGTTGGTGCGTTTTTATAATTGGCTGATAATAAGCGTGTTAATTATGTGTTTATTATTTTAAAGGAAGAAATCAGTTATTTTTAGTAGAATTCTCTAGAGAATTTTCGATGAAATCAGTGAGATGACACGCTCATCTCACTGTATTTACCTCATCACGTCAGTGATTTCATCGGGTCATCTCGGTGAGATGATGCGATTAAGCCATTGTTTTCTATGCGTGGCTTGCCAAAGAGCAAGTGAAAAAATCAATTTTTGATGATTTTGAACCCACGTGTGTGTTCGGGAACTTCCTAGATTGTGGGAGAAAGCAGATGATATTTTGTAAAGAAAATAAGATGTTTATCTTGTCTACTTGAAAGTTAGCGAAGCGGTTGGCTTCTATGCTTATTCGTTGGGCTTGTGGCGGAAAAACTTTACGTTACTTGTGAATTCCGCAATCACCTGAGCTATATTGGGGTTATCGTTTCTTAGAATGACAGCAAAGAAATTATCAACGCCTTCTCGGTCAACAATAGAAGATTGAAGAATAGAGTACTTTCCCTTGTCGGCGAATGTAGAAAACCATCGTGAGAATAATCTGCTTCGCATGGCTTGTTTGTTATCACCAGTTTCACAAATATACAGCATCGTAGCATTATTAACACGGAAAAATTCTTTAATGATGGAAAAGATTGTCTTCTTTACATCATTGTCTCTTGGTGACGGCTTGCCGTTACCATTAAGAATGGTAAACTGATAAGATTCAGAGGAGAGTAGATCATCTTCTTCAAAACCTACCAAAAGCACAACGTCTGCCTTCGTCTTAAAGCCATAATAGTGATACCGCCTCGTATTAAATACTTTATACGGGGCAGTCTCGTTAATCTTTGCTATATCCAATTCCTTCATAATACAAAGAAAGAGGTTGGCTTCTTACCTGTACGTTCCTCCGCTTCGATCATCATCTCTTCCTTCATTTTCTCGACCATTTCCCGCTTTCGTTGCTTGGCCTTCTCAAATTTCTGAAGAAATTCTTCTCTTGTTCTAGTCTGTTCCATAGTTTTCCGTTATGAATCGTCGTCATGCAAAGATACGAATAATCCTTGAATTAGACAAGTGAACTTTTGTGTTTCATGGCCTATTACACGATTTTAGTTTCTTATACTCATATGATTATGCCCAAAATCGTTGCCTCATCCGATGAACAGAAGCATGAACAGGTAGGGCTCGAGCTTGTCGTACAGCTGCCGCAACGCACTTTTCATGTGGTACTTTACTGTGTTGACAGAGATGCTTAAGTGCTGGGCGATCTCGTCATAGGTCATGTCGTCGTAGCGGCTGAGCTCGAAGACCTGTCGGGTCTCATGGGGCAGAGCCTCGATGGCAGTGCGGATCTTCTCTTCGAGTTCCTTTTCCAGCAGATGACTGAGGGGGTGGGCAGACGTCTCAAAGTTGAGGAACCCATCCTTCGGGATCGCACATGTGGCGGGCTGGTGGCTGTGCTGACGAATCCAATTGAGGCATCTCCTATGTACACTTGTGATGAGGAAACTGCGTAAGGAACGGTCGATGTGCAGTTGATCTCGGATTTCCCACAGATGGAAAATCGTGTCGTCGACGATGTCCTCTGCGTCGAAATCGTTGCCGACAAGCTGTCGGGCGTAGGCACAGAGAATCCCGTAATGAAGTCGGTAGAGCGTCTGATAGGCCGCGTCATTGCCCGCCTTGAGTTGCTGCACAAGAATTGCTTCTGACTGTTCCATGTTTTTTGATTGTTGCAAAGTTAAGCAAAAATGTCGTAAATCAGTGGCAATATCTAATGTTTTTTGTCTCAAATCAGTGGCAAAAGACCTCTGTTGCGGTCTATAAGTCAAGAATGCTTATAGAGATATGAGCAAAAAAATCCCTCACAGCCGCGTGGACTGTGAGGGAAAGGATATATAGAGTGCTTTTTTATTCTACGGTCACCTTGGTGATGGTGTAACCGTTGCCGACCATCAGGAAACCATTCTGTTCCTTAAGGAGCTGGATGGAGAGGTCGGTGAGCTCGTATTCGAGCACCTGGCTGCCGCTGATGGTGATGTCGCCACGCTCGGGATCGCCTTTACCCGTGAGCAGGTTGTTCCACCAGGCCGTGGTGGCGGTGCCCTGTCCGTCGCCATTGACATAGACTTTCAGCAGGGTGCCGGCGTGGACATGGTTGATGAAGTCGTCCTTGAGTGCGTCGAAGGGTGTGCCCCACGTGACATTGAAGCTGCCCTCCCAGAGCGTCTCGCTCTTGTCGGGATAAGGCTCGTTGGTGATCTTGATCGTGCCACAGCCATACTGCTGTCCGGCGGCGTCCTGCACAACGATAGGATAGTCGCCTGCTGACAGATCGGCCGGCGTGGTGATCGTCAGATTGCCGTCGGCAGCACTGACGATGGTGGCCTCTTTGCCACCGATAAGCACCTTTGCCACCTTGTCGAGGTTGGAACAGCCGTGGATCGTGGTGGTTGCGCCTGGAGCGACCCACAGGTCTTTGGCCTTGGTGCCGAGGACGGGGTCGCCATCAGCGGGCGTGATCACCACCCGCGTGGTGCGTGATGTGGAGAGCCCTTGTGTTGTCGTGGCCACAATCTTCAGCACATGGTCTCCGGCGAGCATGGGCTGGTCGATGGAGTCGCCTTCGTGGATGAGCTGTCCGTCGAGGTACCACGAGATCGTCGTGTAATGGCGTGGTGTGGCGATGATGTTAAACTTAAAGTTAGTCGTGCGGCTTTGCGTGATGAGCACCTGCGGCTGTCCGTCTTTCCATTCCGGGATGTTGGTGTTGAGAATACGCGGGGCATCGGTCTCCTCGGCGGTGAAGAACGGATCGTCGTCGGATGAGCAGGCCGTGAACGCTGTGGCGGCGCTGATGGTCAGCAACAGCGCCAGGGCGCGCAAGGCGATATGCTTGATGGTTTTCATTTCTTTCCTTTTTTAGTGTTGTTGTTTAGCTTTCTACTTGACGTTGATGTCCTTGGTGTCCCACCATAGGCGGTGGTGCCAGTCGTCGTCGCCTCCCATGCGCTTGAGCGCTTCGGAGTAGTTCGTGCTATTGTATTTCGACTCGAGCATTGGGTACTTCAGTCTCACCGGCGTGGTGAGGTTCTTGTCGTCGTAGGTGAAGTCGCTCTCGAACTTTGCCAGCTTTGTGCGGTCCTTGAGTACCGGATAGTCGCTGCGGCGCAGGTTGGCCCAAGCCTCGGCGGGGTTCATCATGTGCAGGATCCAGGCCTGCGTGTTGATGGTTTCCTTCGGGTTGTCGCCGAGCGGATTGGCGGCGATGAACTTGTTGATTTCGTCGTCGGAGATCTTTTCCGATGCAGTGAGATAGTAATCGTTGAGCATCTTCATCGAGGCGCGCACGCCGTCGTCGTAGAGCTGTTCGGCGTCACCGCTGACATTCCATCCTTTGGTCTTTGCCTCAGCCTTGAGGAAGTCCACCTCGGCCGACGTGATGAGTATGCCCGGTCGGTCAGGCATCTCGAAGTCGATGTTGAGTGCCGGGCGCATCATGCGTGCGTTGAAGTTGCTCTGGTCGTATCCGGCCGCAGGATCGTCCTTGACCATCTTTTCCAGCGTAGGAATCTCGGAGTTAGCCGGAGCGTTGATCCAGTTGTTCCACCAGGCGGCTCCCGGGTCACAGGGCGCCTCTGCGGTGTTGCTGCGCTTGAGATAAGCGACCACCTCGTCGGTGAGATCGTGGTTGCCCTCGCGGTCGGGCGAGATCTCAGAACGCTTCGTGTTGATGTAGTGACGACAAATGCGGTACAGGCGCGGGTCGCCCGTTTGCTGCATCAAGTCGAAGAAAGTTGAGCTGATGAATGTCGGGGATGTAGGATCCTGACCGTAGAGAATCTCGCCGAGCGCGTTGACGCGGAAGTCATACTCCTCAGCCCCCTTATAGAGCGTGAAGGGCTCGTTGGCATAGATGACGTAAGCGTTTTGCGAAGCGTCAGTGATGTAGCCGTGCGGATCGTTGAGTGCAGCCTCGAACTCGTGCTGAGCCTTTTCGGGATTGACATCGGAGATGCGCATGGCGTAGCGCAGTCTGAGACTGTTGGCATAGCGTTGCCAAGCCTGGCGGTCTCCTTTGAGACTGGTCACGTCGCCCGTGATGCGGTCGTTGGCATTGTCGAGCTGGTCGACGCACGCCTTGAGTTCTGTGAAGAACGCGTCGTAGATGTCTTCCTGCTTGTCATAGACGGGGTTGGAGATGCCCTTGATGTATCCCAGTCCGGCTTCGGAGCAGGGAATGTCGCCATAGGTGTCGGTGAGCACCGACATCAGGTAGACACGATGGATGCGCAGCACAGCGTTGAGCGCGGGCTCCTTGTCCTGCGTGGCGTTGATGGCGTCGACGAGGTTCTTGATGGCCACGGAGTAGTAGCGGTCCCAGAGCAGGCGGCTCTGGTCGTCGTTGGCGTGTACGCTTCCGGCATAGTTAGTCACGTTCCATGCACCGGCGAAGTGCTGTGTGAAACCGGTGATATAGCTGCGGTAGGTGTCCATGAGGCTGAAGTCGCCATAGGTCTGCAGCAGTGCCGTGGTGAGCTGGTTGTTGGGGTCGATGGTCTCGCTCTTGCTGTCGTCGGTGTTGACTTCGGCCATGTGGTCGTCGGAGCACGAGGTCATCATGCCGCAGGCCAGCGGCAGCGCGCAGACCAGAGAGAGCAGACCTTTACCGGTATATTTCTTGATAATTGACTTCATGATCGTAATGATTATTATGAATGATGCCTTTCGCAATCTTTTCCTTGTTTAGAACTTCACGTTGACGTTGAGACCATAGCTGCGGCGGGAAGGCAGCGAGCCATATTCCAGTCCGAGTCCGGAAGTGTTGTAGCCGGAGTCCGGGTCGATGTTGGGGATGTTTTTCCACACGATAAACGGGTTGCGGGCCACGAAGCTGACGGTCAGTCCTTTGACGAAGTTGCCAAGCATCTTCTCGGGGAAGGTGTAGCCGAAGGTAATCTCACGGCACTTGACATAGGAGTTGTCATAGATAAACATCGAAGGAGCGTTGTCGGCGGCACTCTTCCAGTAAGCCTCGGGATTGACGGGGATGTCGTTGGTCTTATACGTTCCGTCGGGCTGCTCAATGACGCCCGGGACGACATAGCCGCGGGCCTTGCCCTCAGCGCGCCACTCCGCGATGGTCTTTCCGGCGGCGAGACGGGCTTCCTCGGATTGGTACCACTCCTCGCGTCCGGCGAGTGTCTCCTTGGCCTTACCGGTCTGGTAGGCTGAGCGCATGGACATGGAGAAGAGATCGGCGCCAACCTTCACGTCGAAGGATGCCGAGAGACGGAAATTCTTATAGGAGAAGGTAGTGTACCAACCGCCTGTCCAGTCCCAAGAAGCATTGCCGAGCACGTGGGTCTTGTCGTCGACGATCGGCATACCGGTCTCAGAGTTGATGATGACCTGGCCGTCGGCCGTGCGCTTGAAGTCCTTGCCGACGATGGAACCATAGTTTTGTCCGACCTCGGCACCGACACTCACGCCGCACCAGGTGGCCTTCTCGAGTTCGAAGTAATCCATGCCGTCTACGAGCTTCTTCACCTTGTTTTTGTTCTTAGAGAAGTTGACGCCCATGTCCCAGGCAAAGTCCTTGTACTGCATGACACGTCCGTTGAGAGCGATCTCCACACCCCGGTTCTCGATCTCTCCGGCATTGATGAGCCGGTAGGGATAGCCGCTGGTGGAGGAAGAAGCCAGTCGGATGATCTGGTCGCGCGAGTTCTGATCGTAGTAGGTGAAGTCCAGTCCCAGCCGATTGTTGAAGAACTTCATCTCCAGTCCGAGTTCGTAAGAGGAGGTCATCGTCGGTTTGAGATCCTTGTTGGGCTGCGTCTCGTTGTTGATCATGCCGATGGTAAAGCCGGGATAGGTGTATTTGGCCGTGGCATAGTTCAGTGCGAGTTGATAAGGATCGGTGTCGCTGCCGACCTTTGCCCATGAGGCGCGCAGCTTGCCATAGTTGATGATGTGCTTGTTCTTGATGAACTCAGAGAACACAAAGCTGCCCGACACCGAAGGATAGACATAGGTGTTGTGGTTCAGCGGCAGGGTAGAGCTCTTGTCACCACGCAGCGTGCCCTCGAGATAATAGGTGTGTTTGTATCCCAGCGAGGCGCTGCCGTAGAGTGAGTTGATCTGCTTCTTATATGTATCTTGCTGCACGTGCTGCTCGGAGTAGTTCATGATCGTCTCCAAGTTCATCATCTGCTGGTTGAGACCCTTCATGGTGTAGGTCTTGTTGTCGACCTTGAAGATGTTGCCGCCAAAGGTGGCGTTGAGGTCAAAGTCGCCCCAACTGTGGTTGTAGAGCATGAGGAGCTCGGCGTTGAGCGTGCGGTTGTGGAACACCTGGTTGGTCAGTGAACCGGCGGCCTGGCCCGGCGTGGTCTTTGCCACAAAGTCGTCGAAGGTCATGTTGTTGATGTCGGTACCCACAGTTCCCTGGAGTTTCAGTCCTTCGCCAATGTTCCAGATGGCCTTGCCGGTGAAGCGGAAGACATCCTTGGCGGAAGTATTCTTGTTTTTGTAGAGGTCCCAGTACGGGTTCTTGTTGTATTGGTCGAGACCGTTCCAGTTGGCGTAGGTGCCGTCGGCGTTCTGATAGGTGCGCAGCCACGCCTGGTTGTAGGTAGAGGCGAGCGTCATCAGGTTCTTACCGACATTGCTCTGCGAGTCACCGAGGGCGGGACGGTTCTTGACGTTCTCGCGTGTGTAGTTGGCAGTGAAGTCAAAGTCAACGGGTCCGGCCGAGGTAGTGGCGCGCAGATTGAAGTTGTCGCGGCTCATGTGGGTGTTGGGCAGGATGTCCTTGTTGCGCATGTCGGTCATGGAGAAGCGCACGCCCGTCTTGCCTGAACTGACGGAGAGCACGGCCGTGTTTTGTGCGGTGAGACCTGTGCGGAAGAAGTTCGAGGTGTTGTTGGGCCAGATCTGGAAAGGACGCTGCTGGCCGTCGAAGTACTTCACGAGATAATCGTCGGCCTTGGGTCCCCAGCTCATGTTGGTACCGGAAGTGGTTGTTTCGAGATACTGTCCGCCGTTGCCCATACCATAGACCTGCTGGATGTTGTCCCATTTGGCCAACTGCTTGTCCATGGTGATGCTGCCATTGTATTCCACGCTGACCTTGTCCTTGGCGGCTTTCTTCGTGGTGATGAGGATCACGCCATGTGAGGCGCGGCTGCCGTAGAGGGCAGAGGCAGCAGGACCCTTAAGGACAGTCATCGTCTCGATGTCGTCGGGGTTGATGGCCGAGATGCCGTCGCCGAGGTCATAGCCGCCGGCCTGTCCGGCACTGCCGAAGTTGGTGTTGTCCAAGGGCACGCCGTCGACAACGTAGAGTGGCTGGTTGTTGCCCGTCATCTCGGTGTTGCCACGGAGCAGCACACGCGTGGAACCACTGGCACCGCCAGCCGTGTTCTGCACGACGAGGCCGGCGACCTTACCAGCGAGCGAGTTGATGACATTGGTCTCTTTGGCTTTGGTGAGTTCGTCGCCTTTGATCTCGCTGAGGCCATAGCCCAGAGCCTTGCGGTCGCGCTTGATGCCGAGTGCCGTGACGACAACCTCCTTGAGGTTTTTGCTGTCCTCGCTGAGGATGACCTTCATGCCTGCTGCAGCTTTCACGGTCTTGGGCTGGTAACCCAGATAAGAGATAACAAGCTCGGTGCCGGACGCTACGTCGAGCGAGAAGTGGCCGTCCATGTCGGTGACAGTACCCTGGTTCTTGCCTTTTACCATCACGCTGGCGCCGATGATGGGTTCGCTTCCGTCGGTGACGGTACCCTGGATAGCATGGCTCTGCTGCGTTGTGCTCACTCCCGGAGTCACAGCACTGAAAGCGGGCTGGACGTGGAGAGCAAGAAGAGCGGCGCAGACGCTGGTCATGCACAGTAGATTCCGATTACTTTTCTTCATTACTTTTTATAGTTAGGTTTTTATTTATTCCTTGGTGTTTAGCTGGTTGCAAAGTTAGGTTTTATATGTCTTACAGAGGTTAGAATACTGACAATGAAGGTTTCGTAGCTGACAAAAGCGATGTCGGCGGAGATGTAATAGAAACAAAAAAAGCGAGAACATCTCATTCTCGCATGGTATTATTGAAGTGGTCTTTTATCTTTTTGGCTTTTGATTGAAAAGATATGTAACACCTTCATAGCACAAAGAAAGAGGTAGGTTTCTTGCCGGTACGTTTTTCGAAACTTTCGCTCAATTCCTTTTTAAGCTCTTCTACCACTATTCTTTTCCTTTCTTTAGCAGCTTTAAATCTTGCTATAGCTTCCGGTCGTGTTCTTACTGTATTTTCCATATTTTACACTTGTTACGTTTCCTTTCAATAGCAAAGATAAGAAGAAACTTTGGATTTTGCGAGTAAACGCAATTGTCTTTTATACTGATCAGCGCAAACATCCCTCCTGACTCAATGGCGTGAGCAGGAGGGATGATGGTTATCCTGAGAACAAATGAAGCCTATTATATATAATTAGTTGTTGGACGAACTATACTTATCTTTTGAGACACAGCTGACGCTCCTTGATGATCAAACCGCCAAAGCTGTCGGGAACGGTTCTGCCGGTAAGGTCGTAGCACCTCTGCTGACCGTTGCCGGTCATTGCCAGATTAAAGATGGCGGTGGTCATGCCCTGTGGCATGATGATCACATTCTTCAGTCTTACGCCGTAGCCCTGCATGATGAGGCCTTTGGTTTGTAGCTTTGCCAATGTGGCAGCATCGAAGCTCAGGCTCAGCGAATAGGTTCTGTCATTGGTGCCCTGAGCGGCTTTGGGATCATAACTGCCCTTATAGTTTTTGCCGTTTATTTTGAAGTTGACCTTACCACTCCAGTCGCCATACATCAGTTGCAACTGCTCATAGTCGGCAGAAGGCACCTGCCCGATGGTCAGCATCAGCCGTCCTTTGGCAGTGAAGTTGTTGAACTTATTAGCCGGGATCTTCAGTTGCAGGCCCTCGCCCCAGTTGAGCAGCGCGTCACCTTCCCAGAAGACGCCGTTCTCTGCCTTTTCCTTATAGGGCTCCAGTCCGGCACCGAGCTGCAAGCCTTGCAACAGCCACGGTGCGTCGACACTCATATGATTATTGCGGTTGAAGATGCCATAGACCTCACTGCCATTGCCAAAATGGTTGTTGTCCCAAACAATAGGGGCGAAGCCACGGCTGCGCGCCTCCTTGACGAGCTGCTGGAGATAGTATTTCTCATTGTCGAGTTGCGTAGCGCGGTCGTCGGTGGTGAAGTGAGTGGAGACACCCAACTCGCCGATGATCACGCCGAGACCTTTGTCGGCCCACTGCGTCTTGGCCCGGTCAAAGGTCTTGATGAGTTGGCTTTCGTCTTCCGGCGCTATTTTTCCTTTTTCCTTAAAAGCCTGTCCCCAATAATAGTAGCTGTCGGGCTTGCCACTGCAATAGTTATAAGGATTGTAGTAGTGGAACTCCACACACAGTCTGTCCTTGGCGGGATCGGCAGGAACGACAAAGTGCTGGAAGCCGTAATCGGGATTGCAGGAGTAGGTCTGCACGATGAGCACGCGGTCACTGTTGTTGCCGCCGGTGGAGCGAACGGTGTTGACAAACGTCTGATTATAGCTGTTTTCCACATCAGCCTGCTCTTGTGTGGGCGCCTTCCAATCGACTTGCACCTCATTGATTCCGGCGAAGGCGAGGTCGGGGCCGTAGGCTTTGAATCGCGTGGCGATCTGCTTCCATAGCGCGGCCAGCTTGTCGTTGTTCTCTTTTTGCTGTGCATAGGTAGGATGCTGCTCCAGCCACACCTCATGGTGCGTGTTGATGATGACCTTCATCTTTTCGTCGATGCAGTAGTCAACCACCTGTTGCACGCGGTCCATCCATTTATTGTCAATGGTCATCGTCTTTTTGTCGGAGAGATGGCAACCCCATTGTACGGGAATGCGGACGCAGTTGAAGCCCTGCGCCTTCACGGCGCGGATCATGTCGCGCGTGGTCATCGGGTTGCCCCATGCCGTCTCGTCGTCGCCTTTGCTTTCGAGACTGTTGCCCAGATTCCATCCGAGGACGACCGACGAGGCCCATGTCTTGGCGTCGATGCCCATCTCTTCGGCCATTGCCGTGGCATGAGCTGGTGCGGGCATAAGGACGGCACACAGCCATCCGGCCAGTAATAAAATGATACGTTTTCTTTTTGTCATAGGTGTATTATTAGTGAGATGTTGATCCAAACCGTGTTTTCACATGGCAAAGTTACAAGGTAACCAGCAGATGTGTACCCCAAGACTGACAAAAAAAGTTTCTTTTCTGACATTTTCTTCAAGGAAGTCGCTCAAGATTTGCGTTTTATTTACTAAATTTGCCCTATGAAACATTTACGACACCTATTTTTATTACTCAACCTATTACTGCAGACGTTGACGATGCTCGGTGTGCCGATGTCGAACCATGACTATCAGGTACGCCACCTCGATCTGTCCGACGGATTGGACAACATGCGTGTGTTCTCCATCCTGCAGGACCGCGATGATGTGATGTGGATTGCCACTAAGAATGGTGTCAATCGCTTCAATGGCAGTGTGGTGAAGTCATATCAGTTGAGCACAGGCCGCGTCTACAGCAATGCCGCCGGCCGCATCTTTTCGTTGCGGCAAGATGGTGATGTGCTCTATGCCTACGACAACAAGGGTAATATTTATAGGTATTCCTCTGCCTTAGACCATTTTGAGCCTGTGGTCAGTCTCAGCCGTTGGTTTCGCGGCTATCTCAAGCTCAATGATCTCTTTATCGACCGACAGCACCGACTGTGGTTGGCCACACGCAACGGCCTTTTTCGTTATGAGTCGGGGCACGTGATCTCGGCCGGACCTCAGCAAGAAGTCAATGTCATCACTGCCGACAACCGCGGGCGCCTCTATGCTGCTACCGCCACGGAGGTGCTGGCTCAGTCTGGCAAACGCTGGAAGTCGCTTGAAGGATTGAAAGGTATGGAGGCGCAGACACTCTATTTCGATCCTGCTTCACACAGGCTTTGGGTCGGGTCGCTGGTGCAGGGCGTCTATGTCTACAATATAGCGGACGGGCACATTGAGCACTTCTCTGCGCAGCTCTCCATACAGCATCCGGTAAGAAGTATCCGTCCTTTGGGTAGGAATGCCATGCTCTTCGGTGTCGACGGCGAAGGTGTCTACTGTGTTGACAAGCATACAGGCAAGGGCAGTCTGTTGTTCAGCGTGTCGGACGATACACGCAACGCCTTGTCCGGCAACGGCATCTATACCATCGCCGTGGACCGGCAACAAAACATATGAATGGGCAGCTACACCGGAGGCGTCGATGTGGCTATGCCCCGATGGGGAGAATACAGGGTGTTCCGGCATGAGTATAAAGAAAATCGCTCGTTGCTCGACAATGGTGTGAACGCAGTCTGTGCCACTGACGATGGTACGCTGTGGTTTGGAACCAACCTGGGTCTGTCGGCTTATCAGCCGTCTTCCGGCCGTTGGATTCACAGTCTTGTGGGCAAAGTAGTGCTGTCACTGTGTCCTTCCGGCCCTTCCGGCGTGTGGGCGGGCACTTACGGCAATGGCGTTTTTGCCGTGGATGGTGCAGGCTCGACACAACCGATGTTCGCCCGGTCGTGTGGTAACTTGTCCGCAGAGTGTATCACCAGTCTAGTCAGGGATGGTATGGGGCGGTTATGGATAGGTGCTATCGATGGGCCACTCGTCTGTGTCGTTGACGGCAAAGTGCATGAATGGCCGATCAGGGAAGTGGAGTGCCTGACAGCGCTTGACGGAAGGATAGCTGTCGGGACAACGGCCGGATTCTGTGTCATCGATGTCAGGACAGGACACTATCAACGCTATTTCAATCCTGGCGACTTTGGTGATCACGACATTTGTTGCTTTGTCAACTCCATCATTGCCGATGGCCCCCATGCCTTTTGGTTAGGGACAGACGGTGGCGGTGTCTATCACTATGATACACATACCCACCAATACTGGCAGATCTCCTCACGCCAAGGACTGCCCTCCAATTCCGTGTCGGCTGTCTGCCAAAGTGTGAAAGGACAGCTGATGATCAGCACCGACCGTGGCCTTTGTGTTTTTGACACCCGTGAGCGACGTGCCAGACAACTCAGCATATATGAAGGACTTGATCAGGAATATAACCGCATGGCATGCTGGCGGTTGACAAACGGCATGTTGCTTTTTGGCGGGAATGATGGCGGTGTGCTGCTGTCACCTTCCGCCGTATTGCCCTCGCACTATACGGCACGGCTGAGGCTTACCTCGATCTTGCCGCTTGACACGAAGCAAGCCGCTGACAGTGGTGTGCGTCGCCGCATCTTCGATATGTTGCGAACGGGGGAGGTCAGACTACCTTACGCTCAGAACTCCTTTAGTGTGGATTTTGAATGTATCAACTATCGTTTTCAACACGACATTCGCTATGAGTATTATCTAGAAGGATACGACAAACAGTGGATCTCTATGCAGCATCTGCAACGGCTGAGATACACCAACGTGCCCTCGGGAAACTACACACTTCACGTCAGAGCACTCAGTCGCACCGATGGCCGCATCATTGACTCGAAGACACTCCCGCTTGTTGTCATGCGACCGTGGTGGAATTCCTTCTTCGCTTGGACGGTCTATCTTCTGGTCGTCTTGGCTTTGGTGTATCTGGCATGGCGCAGATACCGTGACAGGTTGGAGTCGAGATACTACAACGAGAAAATATCGTTTTTCATCAATACCGCCCATGACATCCGCACACCACTGAGCCTCGTGCTGGCGCCTTTGGACGACATGGCGAAAGACAGCAAGCTCAGTACGTCGACAGCACACTATCTGAGCATCGCACGAAGCAATGGTGCCAAGCTCTTGAAGATGATCACTGGCTTGCTCGACTTCCAAAAGATGGATCTGCAGGGCAGTGAGCCTGCGGCGAGAAAGATGATGCTCAGACCTCTTCTTGAACAGCAGATTGAACGTTTCAGCCTCCTGGCTCGTGAGAAGAAAATCACCCTTACGCTCGATGACTGTCCGGTGGACTGCTGGGTATGGTTGGATCCGATAATGGCCGACAAGCTCTTTGACAATCTCCTTTCCAATGCCATCAAGTACACGGGCGAGAAGGGACTCGTCTGTGTGAAGGCTTGGCAGCAACATGGTGAGACGGTCATCAGTGTGGCAGACAATGGAATGGGAATCCCCGATGGCGACCAAAGGCATATCTTCCGAAGTTTCTACCGCGCGTCCAATGGCATCAACTCCAAGCAAATGGGCAGCGGACTCGGACTGATGCTCTGCCGCAAAATCGTAGAGGGACATCATGGAAGACTGACGTTTACGAGCAAAGAGGGGGTCGGAACGACGTTCTTTGTACATCTGCCCGCAGATGGTAGCCGTTATTTCCCTGAGGCCGAAAAGGAAGAGGCCAAATCGCAAGTAATAGATAACTCTTTGGATGCTCTCTCATCTGTCGTTGTTGACGACGATTCCGCGTACCTGCCGGCAGCAGACAGCGATGATGCGGGTAAGGATACCATCCTCTTTGTTGATGACAACACTGAACTGCTTGGATATCTAAGGATGTCCTTTGCCAAAGACTACCGTATCATCACAAAGGAAAGTGCTGAAGACGCACTGACTTATCTGCAAGATGACACGTGCGATATCGTGGTCTCTGATGTGATGATGGGGGGAATGGACGGCAATGAACTGTGTCGAAGACTGAAGGAAAACGCCGACACGGCTTGGCTGCCTGTCATTTTGTTGACGGCAAAGGCCGGTAAAGACTTCATGATCGAAGGTCTGGACAAGGGAGCTGACGATTACATCTCCAAGCCTTTCGACACCGATATCCTTGCGAAAAAGATCAGAAGTGTCATTGACAACCGTCGCCGACTCAGTAAATATTATCTGCGGCGGGCCTTGCAACTCGTTCATCAGGGCGCACCTTTTGAGGAAGAAAATCGCGTGACACGGCCGTCAACCTCAAAAGATGATACCGCTGCGAGCCGACGAGCTCTTCCTGCTGATATTCAGAACCAGCTGGCGGAAGAAACAGAGGTGGCGCTGAATGTCGATGATCAGGCCTTTGTTGACAAGGCCACGCAGATGGTGCTTGATCATCTCGGCGAGGAGGACTTTGACGTGAACCATCTTTGCCGTGAGATGGCCATGAGCCGCACCTTGTTCTATGGTCGGCTGAAGACCCTTACTGGCAAGGCACCCCAAGAGTTCATGCGGCTCATCAGACTGGAGCAGGCCGCTGCACTGCTAAGGAAAGATGTGCCTGTACTCGATGTGGCTACGCGCTGCGGATTCCCCAATTCCAAATATTTCAGCACAGTGTTTAAGAAACATTTCGGCACACCGCCAAGCAAATATAAGAGTCAGACCGAGGTTTGATGCAGATGAAGGCTCCCACCTATTTATATATAGCTGATGTAGAGTGATCGTAAAACGAATTTGGAACACATGTCCCGGCAACGTTAACGTGTCCCGCAACACTGCTATATATAATAAGGTGTAGAAGGCTTTTATCGGCGACTCGTAAATATGCAAAGTAGAGATAACATTTTTGGTTAAATCATGTTCTTGTTACAGAAAGATTTAGTAACTTTGCAATCACTTAAGCGAATATTCAAAAAATAACGTTATCATTTTTTTATGAACTTCATTTTATTCATCACCGTTTTGCTGACGGCTGTCACGTTGGTGCTTGGTGCTTATGTTATTGCCAAGCTCATCGGTCCCCGTTCCTACAATCCGGTCAAGGGTGAGCCCTTCGAGTGCGGTATCCCTACGCGCGGCAGCAGTTGGTTGCCATTGCATGCAGGGTACTATCTCTTTGCCATCCTTTTCCTGATGTTCGACATTGAGACCGTGTTGCTCTATCCTTGGGCTGTTGTCGTGAAGCAGTTTGGCTCACTGGCTTTGGTGAGCATCGGCTTTTTCCTGGTGGTATTGGTATTAGGCTTGGCTTACGCCTGGCGGAAAGGAGCATTGGAATGGAAATAAGAAAGCCACACATCAAGAGTATTCCTTACGAGGAATTCAAGGACAATGAAACCTTGGAAAACATTGCCGCTGAGCTCAACGACGGAGGTGTGAATGTGGTGCTGGGCAGTCTTGACCAGCTGATCAACTGG
Source organism: uncultured Prevotella sp. (assembly GCA_900546345.1). Taxonomy (GTDB): domain Bacteria; phylum Bacteroidota; class Bacteroidia; order Bacteroidales; family Bacteroidaceae; genus Prevotella. The sequence continues at coordinate 31,643 of URCI01000028.1, forward strand.
GGACGCAGCAACTCGCTATGGTCTCTGACCTTCGGTACTTCATGCTGCGGTATTGAGTTTATGGCTGTCGGCTGTGCCCGTTATGACTTTTCTCGCTTTGGTTTTGAGGTCACACGTAACTCTGCCCGCCAGGCCGACTTGATCATGTGCGCCGGTACGATCACGAACAAAATGGCTCCTGTGTTTAAGCGTCTGTATGACGAGATGGCCGAGCCAAAGTATGTTGTTGCCGTTGGAGGCTGCACCATCAGTGGCGGTCCTTTCAAGAAGAGCTACAGCGTCGTGCGCGGTATCGATCAGATCGTACCTGTCGATGTCTATATCCCTGGCTGTCCTCCGCGTCCGGAGGCTATCCTCTATGGTATGATGCAATTGCAGCGTAAGGTGAAGGTCGAGAAGTTCTTCGGTGGTGCCAATCATAAGATGACCCGCGAAGAAAAAGAGGAGAGCATGGCTCTCGGAGGACTCCATGGTATCAGTAATGAGAATCTCAGTGCTGCCAAACTGGGCGAGAAGACACCGATCATGGTCACTGGTTCTCCCAACAAGGAAGATTTGGAAGCCCTCGGACGTGAGCTCGATGCGCTAAAAGAGGAGGGAAAAGAATTTGAAGTGCACAAGCAACCCGTTGCCGACAAGGAGAAGGCTGCGGCAAGTGATAACAATCAACAATAAGGTAAGCGAATTGTCATGAAGTTAGAAAATAAAGAATTCGGATTTGACAACTTTGCCACAGAGATGGCAAGGCTGAAGAATGATCAGCATTTCGATTACCTGGTCACTATCATTGGTGAAGATTTTGGACCGGAAGAAGGACTCGGCTGTATCTATATCCTTGAGAATACTGATACACATGAGCGTGTCTCTGTCAAACAGATCGCCAAGAAGATCGGAGAGACAGACTACGTCATTCCATCTGTACTGAAGCTATGGCACGACGCCGACCTGCTTGAGCGTGAAGTATATGACTTCTTTGGTATCAAGTTCCTTGGCCATCCCGACATGCGCCGCCTGTTTATGCGTAGCGATTTCCAGGGTTGGCCACTTCGCAAGGACTTTGACATGAGCCCTGAGAAAAACCAGTTCCCAATGACCGACGAGCCGGAGAGTGACTGGACCTCAGAGTGGAACCTCAATGACTGCGGTGATCTCGTCGAGACCAAGCACCGCCTGCTCAATGACGACGACTTTGTCATTAACTTCGGTCCTAACCATCCGAGTACCCACGGTGTGCTGCGTTTGAGAACCGTTGTCGACGGTGAGACCATTAAGCACGTCTATCCTCATCTCGGATATATCCATCGCGGCATGGAGAAGATGATGGAGAACATGACCTATCCTCAGACGCTCGCGCTTACTGACCGCTTGAATTATCTTTGCGCCATGCATCACCGTCACGCTTTGGTCGGTGTAATAGAGGAGGCTATGGGCATAGAACTCAGTGACCGCATCCATTACATCCGTACCATCATGGATGAGTTGCAGCGTATTGACAACCACTTGCTCTTCCTGGGAACCTGTGCACAGGACCTCAGTGCCCTGACGGCATTCCTTTACTGCATGCGCGACCGTGAGCATGTGCTCAACGTCATGGAGGAGACAACAGGTGGACGACTCATTCAGAACTATTATAGAATCGGTGGTCTGCAGGCCGACATCGACCCGCACTTCGTGGAGAACACCAAGACACTTTGCAAGTACCTCCGTCCCTTCGTGCAGGAGTATCTCGATGTCTTTGGTGACAACATCATCACACACCAGCGTCTTGAAGGCGTGGGCTACATGAATTTGGAGGACTGCATCAATTATGGTGTCACAGGTCCTGCCGGTCGTGCAGCCGGATGGAAGAACGATGTGCGTAAGAATCATCCTTATGATCTCTATGACAAGGTGAACTTCGAGCAAATCCTTGGTACCAACTGTGACTCTATGGATCGTTATATGATTCATATCAACGAAATCTATCAGAGTTTGAACATCATTGAACAACTCATTGACAACATCCCTGAGGGCGACTTCTACATCAAGCAGAAGCCGATCATCAAGGTGCCCGAGGGACAATGGTGGTTCTCTGTAGAAGGTGGAGCCGGCGAATTTGGCGTATATCTCGATAGTCGTGGCGACAAGAGTCCGTATCGTGTGAAGATGCGTCCTATGGGCTTGACGCTCGCCGGAGCTTTCGATAAGATGCTGCGTGGTGAGAAGATCGCTGATCTCATTGCTACCGGAGCTTCCATCGACTTCGTGATCCCGGATCTGGACAGATAAAAGAAGGAGCAGACCCTTCCCGGCCCTCCCTAAAAGGGAGGGAGATGCAGCCTCCGAAAGGACGTGCGCGGCGATGGGAAGGAATGCGACGCTATCATCCATGAAGGATAATGATATAAGGCTATAAAAATAACGACTGCTCTACTCCTCCCTTTTAGGGAGGCGGGAGGGTCTCCAATTATTAAATATATGTTTGATTTCACAGTAGTAACACAATGGTTTGACAATCTCCTCCGACAGACATGCGGGTTGGGGGACTTTTGGACAATCCTCATTGAATGTGTTGTGGTGGGCCTGATCGTACTGACGCTCTATGCGCTCATCGCCATGTTCATGATATATTTCGAGCGTAAGGTCTGTGCCTTCTTCCAGTGTCGTCTTGGCCCTATGCGTGTAGGACCGTGGGGATCTGTGCAGGTTGTTGCCGACGTGCTGAAGATGCTTATCAAAGAGATCTTCGGTGTAGACCGCTCTGATAAGTTCCTCTATGCGCTGGCACCCTTCCTGACCATCATCGCCTCGGTAGGAACTTTCTCATTCCTTCCTTGGAATAAAGGTGCCGCCGTGCTCGACTTCAACGTCGGTGTGTTTATGGTTACGGCCATCAGCAGCATTGGTGTCCTTGGTGTCATCCTTTCGGGATGGGGATCCAACAACAAGTATTCAGTCATCTCAGCTATGCGTGGTGCCGTGCAGATGATCTCTTATGAGATGAGTCTCGGCCTGTGCATGGTCACTGCCGTGGTTCTCTGCGGTACGATGCAGCTCAGCGGCATCATCGAGGCACAGACAGGTCCTTGGAAGTGGCTGATCATCCAGGGACATATTCCTGCTATCGTGGCGTTTGTCGTCTTCCTCATTGCCGGTAACGCAGAGGCCAACCGTGGTCCGTTTGACTTGGCGGAGGCAGAGAGTGAGTTGACAGCCGGTTATCACACAGAGTATTCTGGTATGGGCTTCGGCTATTTCTATTTGGCAGAGTACCTCAACCTCGTAGTCATCGCCGGACTCGCTACCGCCGTTTTCCTTGGTGGCTGGGCACCGCTGAACATTGGTGTTTCCGGTTTCGACAATGTGATGAACTATATCCCCGGCTTCATCTGGTTTGGTGGTAAGATGCTGGTGGTCATTTGGGTGCTGATGTGGGCCCGTTGGACTTTCCCTCGTTTGCGTATCGACCACATCCTACAGCTGGAGTGGAAATATTTGATGCCGCTGATGCTCCTCACTCTTGTGGTGATGACCGCTTGCGTGGCTCTTGGAATTACCTTATAATCATATATAGAAATGTCAAATCAATCATATTTCGGCGGTGTCAAGGATGCTATCAAGACATTGACCACGGGACTGAAGGTGACCATGAAGGAATACTTCACCCCAAAGTCTACTGAGCAGTATCCTGAGAACCGCAAGACCACGCTCCATGTGTCTGCGCGTCACCGCGGACGTCTTGTGTTTAAGCGTGTGGAGGATCCTGAGGATCCGCAGGCCGTGAAGCGCGGTCTGAAATTGGGTGACTATAAGTGCACGGCATGCACCATGTGCGAGAAGGCATGTCCTAACGACACCATCAAGATCACTGCGCACATGGAGACTGACCCAGAAACAGGGAAGAAGCACAAGGTGCTGGATGACTATCAGTACGATCTGGGTGACTGCATGTTCTGCGAGCTCTGTGTCAACGCCTGCAACTTCGATGCTATCCACTTCACCAATGACTTCGAAAACGCAGTCTTTGACCGCAGCAAGCTCGTCATGCACCTTGATAAAGAGGTATATAAAGGTGGAAGCCTGCCTAACCTCATTGACGGTGGCGCACCTTTGAAGATTGGAGAATTTAACACCAAAACCAAGTAAAGACAATGGCTAATATCGTAATGTTTTGCATCTTGGCTGTAGTCATTCTTGGCTCAGCCGTGCTGTCGGTTTTCACCCGCAGTATCATGCGTGCCGCCACGTTCCTGTTGTTCGTGTTGTTTGGCATTGCCGGCATCTATTTCCTGCTCGACTACACCTATCTGGGTGCAGCGCAGATCTCCATCTATGCCGGTGGCATCACCATTCTGTACATCTTTGCCATCTCGCTTGTCAGCAAGCGCACACTGCAGAATCTCTACAGCCGCTTCAGAGGCGTGCGGGTCGTGCAGGGCGCGCTCATCTCACTCGTGGGATTGGTTACTGTCGGCGTGGTGCTTTTGAAGAA
>URCI01000029.1 GCA_900546345.1 uncultured Prevotella sp.
AGATTGAATCGGAAAGGATATTTCTTCAGCGTCTCAGCGTTGTCATGCAAAGCAAAGATCACCTGATCCTCACCTTTGGCTATGAGATGAAAATCCATGTTGCGTGCAAAACCATGACGGGACAAAGCATATTCTTTATTTCCCACATGATAGACTCCGTTCCAAAGACTGCCCACAACCGGAAAGAGTATCGGTGAATGACGCCCCCAATAGTTGGCATCGGCCTGCCATAGATATTCCTTTCCATGGGCGTCTTTGACGCTGACCAACTCGGCACCATGATCAGCAACCTCTATTGTCAGCTGCGAATTCTTTATTTGTTCCATTGCTCTAAATGATTGGTTAACTTTATAGCAAAGTTATGAAAAAGTATGTTGATGAACAAGAGAAAATGACAATATCTCATAAAAATTGAGTAACTTTGCACGCAGAATCATATTTTTTGTTTAGTCAATAGGTTACCAATCATTTATTAAGACAGTATTCATGGAAGGGAACACTACAGAAATCAGTACGTCAACAAAGGAGTTAACACGCAAGCTCGACTTACTGTTGCGTACCGGTGAGATTTTGATGAACAGCAGTGCTGACACCAGCCGCGTGAAACGCAACATGGAGCGTACGGCGGCTTTTCTCGGTCTGCCGAAAGAAAACCTGCACATACAGATGGACTATTATATGTTGCAGGTCAATCTCAGCGATGAAACCCACTCTTACTCCAAGATGCGCCGCTGCGACAAGCACGCCATTAACTTCTATGCCATCCAAGAGATCAGCAAACTTTCCTGGCGTGCCATCAAAGAGGACTATACACTCGACCAATACAGCGACGAGCTCGAAAAGATCGCCCATGGCCCACACTACTACAGCGAGTGGATCATTGCCATCTGTGCCGGTTTCGCCTGCGGTGGATTCTGTATCCAGTTCGGCTGCGACTGGACCGCCTTTTTCTACGCTTCGATTGCCGCCATCCTCGGCAACCGGTTGCGCATGTGGCTCAACAAGAAAGGCAGCAACACCTATTTCAATATTGGTGTAGCCGCATTTGTCTCCACACTCATCGCATGGCTGACAACCTTCCTCTCTGCACCGGCAGTGGCCTCACACCTGCCGGAATGGCTGGCATCTGTCCTCCACTCCGACACGCCATACCATCCTTTCATGGCCTGCGCACTGTACATCGTGCCAGGAGTGCCCCTCATCAACTTTGTCAACGACATGCTTGACAACCACATCCAAAACGGACTGGTACGAGCTACCAACACGATGTTGATGATTATGGCCATGAGTTTCGGTATCGCCTTGGCTATCAAAGTATGCGGACAGGATAACTTTGTCAAGGACCTGAGCATGACACCACACAACAGCTTCATCTCCTACGCCATCGCCGCCGCTGTGTCGGGCATGGGATTCGCTACGATCTATAACACGCCCAAAAGGCTTATGCCATGGATCGCCTGCGGGGCTGTCATTGCTGTGTGCTCACGCAACTTTGTCAACCTCGGTCCTGCCAACCACAATATCGGCTTGGGCCAAGGACTGATGATCGGTTCGTTGGTTGGTTCAGCACTGATTTCAGTCATCAACATCAAGATGGTGCACATACTCCACACGCCTCATCAGGTGATCTCCATCCCGGCTGTCATCCCTATGATCCCCGGTGTGCTGATGTATCGCGCCCTCTATGGACTGATCGACATGCAAGGCATCGTGGGTGAGGTGACCTTCGCCACTCACAATGCCATTAATGGGTCTCTCGTCATCATCGTCATCGCTATGGGTGTCGCCATACCCAATATCTTCGCACGCAAATGGATTGCCCCACACCGCAAGCAGAAACTCAACCAGTTGATCGCTGAGCGCAAAGCCAAAGGCAAGTTTGTCGATCTGTGCGAGTGCGAGACAAGATAATCAATAACGCAATGCTGAAGATAGAAGATATTCGTGACAAGCGGATCGCCGTACTGCTTTCCGGCGGCGTAGACAGTTCCGTCGTGGTGTATGAGCTGGCCCAAATGGGCCTGCACCCCGACTGCTTCTACATAAAGATTGGTCCCGAGGAGAAAGAAGAATGGGACTGCAACTCTGAAGAAGACCTGGAGATGGCTACCGCCGTGGCTGCCCGCTACCACTGTAAATTACAGGTAGTGGACTGCCACAAAGAATATTGGAGCCAAGTGACTCGTTATACCATGGAGAAGGTAAAAGCCGGTTTCACTCCCAACCCCGACGTGATGTGCAACCGACTCATCAAGTTTGGAGCCTTCGATGAGAAGATGGGACATGACTATGACCTGATCGCTACGGGACACTATGCTCAGACCGAATGGATCAATGGGCGAAAATGGCTCACGACAAGCCCCGATCCTGTCAAAGACCAAACCGACTTCCTGGCACAGATCTATAACTGGCAATTGCAAAAAGCGATTTTCCCCATCGGACACTTCATCAAGGATGAGGTGCGCGAAATTGCCGAACGTGAGCATCTGGTCAATGCCAAACGCAAAGACTCGCAGGGCATTTGCTTCCTTGGGAATATCGACTACAACGAATATGTACGCCGATATCTGGGTGAGCAACCGGGCGATATCATCGAACTGGAAACAGGAAAAAGAATCGGAGAGCATCGGGGACTTTGGTTCCACACGATTGGACAACGCAAAGGTCTCGGGCTCGGCGGCGGCCCTTGGTTTGTCGTAAAGAAGGATGTAGAGCAGAATATTCTTTATGTCAGCCATGGCTATGATCCTCAAACAGCCTACAAACAAGACTTCATCATTCACGACTTCCACTTCCTGACTACTGAGGTAGACCAGCCACGGGTGACGTTTAAGATTCGTCATACACCGGAATACCTCACCGGATCGGTTGAGCATGCCGGTGAAGGACGGTATATCATCCATGCTGATAAAAAGATCCATGGTGTCGCACCCGGTCAATTCTGTGTGGTCTACGATGAGCAGCATCACCGGTGCTTTGGCTCGGGTGAGATCGAAATGGAATAAAGCACACACAAGCATAGGACTTTGCTCTTGACAAACCAGTGTGCTGATCATCCGGGGGCAATCGGGCTGTGGGTGAAAACCATGCACGGTTTGTAAAGGGAGCAATGTTCTTGTGGGCATGAAGCTATGTTCTTATGGGGACGAAACTATGTTCTTGTGGGGACGAAGCTATCTGATCCTTATTGTAACCTTATAGAAAAAGATCATTCGTTACTTAGCAAATGACGATTAACTAAGTAGCGAATGATCTTTTGTTATGTAAAAAAATAAAGTGTGGAAAAAAGTAGTGTCCTCTCAGGCAATACGCCCACAGATGCCTACACCTTATTTATAGTATCTGTTTCACTTCTTGCAGATCAGGGATCTTTTTCAATCGTCCCATCACGACCTTCACCTCTTCCCTGTCATGCACACGGATCTCGATAGAACCCTTAAAGATTCCTTCATCGGCGGTAAAGGCCACTTTATGGATATTGACGTTCATCTTGTTGGAGATCACCTCTGACACATCCCGCAACATGCCTTTACGGTCGATACCGTTCACTTCGATGGTGGCGTCAAAGAAGATCTGCTTGTGCATATCCCACTTCGCATCGAGGATACGCGGGCCGAAGCTTGTCTTCAACTTACTGGCTACAGGACAGGAACGTTTATGGATCTCTATGCGATTTTTGCCATCGATAAATCCCAGAATATCATCACCAGGTATGGGGTGACAGCAATCGGGGAAGATATACATGCCAATGGTCTCCTCTGTGATGATGCATGGCTTCTTCTTATTAAAGTCTTTCCCGACGACAAGAAGCTGTGGAGTCTCATCTTCTTTCTTTTTCTTTCCCTTACCCAGGAAGGGGACATATTTCCTCCATCCAGAAGCACCACTGTCTTTTTTCTTGCCATGAAGTATATCCAGATCCTTGTCACTGAGGATTATCGTCCGCTCACCGAGCGCCTCAAAGAAATCTTCATGTTTGGCAATATCATGAAAGTCAGAGAGCTTGTCGACAACAGCAGTGGAGAGTTCTATGCCGTTTTTGGCAAGCCAGTCGTTGAGGGTGTCCTCGCCTTTCTTTTGCACTTCCCTACTCTCCCGTCTGAGCACCGCCTGAATCTTGCCCTTAGCCTTGGCCGTGGACACAAAATTGATCCATGACGGCTGCACATGCTGAGAGTTGGAAGTCAGAACCTCTACCTGGTCACCACTTTGCAGTTTATGGCTCAAGGGCACCAGCTTATGGTTGACCTTGGCTCCTATGCAATGACTGCCTAAGAAAGTATGGATCTGAAAAGCAAAGTCGAGCACGGTACATCCTGCCGGAAGTGTCTTCACCTCACCCTTGGGCGTGAACACAAAGATCTCGGAAGAAAACAGATTGAGCTTCACAGAGTCGAGGAAGTCCATGGCATCGGGCTGAGGATCATCAAGGATCTCCTTGATCGTGCTCAGCCAGTTGTTGAGCTCGTCATCGTCGTGGGAGTATTCCCCCTCTTTGTATTTCCAATGAGCGGCGAATCCCTGCTCTGCAATCTCATCCATACGCTGGGAGCGTATCTGCACCTCGATCCACTGTCCCTGTCGCGACATCATCGTCGCGTGCAGAGCCTGATAGCCGTTGGCCTTGGGATGGTTGACCCAGTCGCGCAGGCGGTCGGGATGACTCTTATAGATCTGATTCAGCGCCACATAGATCCGAAAGCACTCGTTGATCTCGTCTTTAGGATCAGAAGGCTTGAAGATGATACGCACGGCCAGTATGTCATAGATCTCGTCAAAGGTGACATGCTTGTTCTGCATCTTCGACCAGATGGAGTAAGGACTCTTGACCCTGGCCTTGATGGTATATTCGATGCCCATGTCATCAAGAGCCTTGCGGATAGGTGCCGTGAAGTCGTCAAAGACTCTGTTGCGCTGCACCTCAGTAAAAGACAGCTTGTTGACAATGGATGCATACTCTTCGGGATGCTCGTAGCGGAAGCTCAAGTCTTCAAGTTCCGTCTTGATCTTGTTCAGTCCCAACCGGTTGGCAATAGGCGCATAGATATAGAGGGTTTCACCCGCAATCTTGTATTGCTTATTGGCCGGCTGCGAGGCCAGCGTACGCATGTTGTGCAGACGGTCACAAATTTTGATGAGGATGACACGGATATCATCACTCATGGTGAGCAACAGCTTCTTGAAGTTTTCGGCTTGCGCCGAAGCGTGATCACCAAAGATACCTCCACTGATCTTTGTCAATCCGTCGACGATCTTTGCGATCTTTTCTCCAAAGATGTTCTCAATATCCTCTGTCGTGTAGTCTGTGTCCTCAACGACATCATGGAGCAAAGCAGCACAGATGCTCGTGGAGCCAAGCCCCATCTCCTCACATGCGATTTGCGCGACGGCAATAGGGTGCATGATATAAGGTTCACCCGACAGGCGTCGTACACCTTTGTGTGCTTGACGGGCAAAATTAAATGCCTTCGTGATGATGTCCACCTTTTTTCGATGGGGCGAAGCAAGATAAGTGTCCAACAGATGCTGAAAGGCATCATTGATCATTTTGTTGTCAGCAGCTTCGCGCTCCTTGTTCTTCTGCTCTAATTCGTCCATACGTCGCAAGGTTATTTGACTTTTATCTTCTTTCCTTTCTGAATCGTGTTTCCCGAGATACCATTCAACTGACGAAGTTTCTTCACCGTCGTATGATGTCGTTCGGCAATCTCACTGAGGGTGTCACCGCTCTTGACGGTCACGCTCTTAGACTGTTGTCTCTTCTTATTGCTTTTCTTTTTGTTGTTCTTACTGTTTCTGCTCTTTCTGTTGCTGCCAGAGCTATTACGTGAACGGCTGTTTCGCTTTTTCGAAGTCTTCTCACCATCGTCGCCATCTGAGTTTTTGTCGGCATTGGCTTCGGTTTTCTGTCCTTCGGTATCAGGTGTGTTATCGGTTTGAGGCTTTGTTGCGGCGGATGCTGTCGTGTTGGACTTGCTGTCATCCGCTTTTTTCTTACTGGAGGATCTTGACACCAATGTGACTTGATTTTTGTTCACCACATACCGTCCGCCATCAGCAGACACCTCCGTGCGTTTGGGTTGATAACCATCAGGAACATAAGCATAGATGGAGTCCTCATTGTCGATGAACTTGTTGATCATCGCTTCTGGCAGTCTGATCGAAGTCTGTCCGCTGTTGCCATTCACGATGTCGCGTCGATACTGAGGGTTAAGGTCACGCAACTCGTCCACATCCATTCCCAACACATGAGCAATCTGTTCGAAATGAACATCGCGGTCGACCATGACCGTGTCAGTCTTTTCCGGGAGACTGGTCTTCAGTGGACAGATGTTGTGATCGCAATAGTAGTTCATGATATAGTTGGCTGCTATAAAAGCGGGCACATATCCACGCGTCTCTTTGGGCAGACGAGGATAGATCTTCCAATAATCCCGCTCACCCCGTGAACGGCGGATGGCCTTGTTGATCTTGTCGGCTCCACAGTTGTATGCCGCAATAACAAGATTCCAGTCACCAAACTTCTTATAGAGATCACTCAGATAGTGAGCGGCTGCGTAGGAAGACTTGTACAGATCGCGACGCTCGTCAACAAGACTGTTGACCGTGAGATCATAACGCCGGGCCGTTCTGAGCATAAACTGCCAAAGCCCGACAGCTCCCACACGAGAGACAGCCTCAGGATTGAGAGCGGACTCTATGACCGGCAGATATTTCAATTCGAGTGGCAAGTCATAAGCTTCCAACGCCTCCTCAAAAACGGGAATATAAAAGTTCTGCGCTCCCAACATGTAGGCCACCGAATGGCGAAGCTCACCACTGTAGCGGTCGATGAACTTCTGCACGATGTCGTTGTAGGGCATCTCGATGATGGTTGGCAACTTCCGCAACCTTTGTTTATACACTTCCTCAGTATATGTCCGGTTGACATCCGGCATATTGCAGTTCGGATCCGGCGTGAGGTAATTCTTCGCCTTATAGATTTGTGTCGTACTGTCCAGTTCTTCCGTCATGGAGGTAGGGAGGTCGATTTTCTCCTCCTTACCATTGGCATTGGTGACAGTGACTGTTTTCTCCTGATTGACCTGGGCCCTGACAGAAGGGCCAAAAGCCAACAGCAACAGTGTGACGATTATATATTTCTTTCTCATAATGTTTAAAAATTAATGGCGCATTGCAGCCCGATGCCACTCTGCCGCATGGCAAGTAAAGAGCCATTGGCGTCATTGCCGATGATCGCAGGGGAGACGCGCAAACTCAAATTAGGAGAGATATCAAACTGCGACAAAGAGGCGTCAACGTAAGCATCTATGACAGAAAGACCGTAGATGCCGATCATCACGAACACGCTCATATCTCGCCAGCGACGATAACGGTCTTTACGCTTGCGGAACACATCCTTCCATTTGTCGGCATTCTCTGCGGTAATCGTCGACCCCAAGTGCAGAAACTTGTTATAGCTTTCTGTGGTCGGGTCGTTGTCCATGATGTCGAGATAAGCCTGGCTATAGTCTCTGTACATCATATTATTCCATCGTAGCGCATACGCACAGCCAACAAAGCCACCATAGAAGATAGGCAACTTCCAATACTTGCGGTTATAGATCTGTCCAGCACCGGGCAGGACAAGTGCCAACCACAGCGCACGCTTGGCATCGGGCTTCCATGTCGCCCAATCACGGTGCTTCCTCAGATGTGTGCTGTCACTTTGCACCGTCAGAGGCTGGCCGTCACTAGCCACCCCCATGATGCGAGCGCTGTCGATGAGCGTCGTGTCGGGCTCTGCCATCACTTTTTGGGGAGACTTCTCTTTGTGCTGGGCCATAGCAGGCAGCACGGCCATCATCAAACAAGCGGAAATTCCTGCCTTGATAAGTATATGTTTCAGTGTCTTCACACGTCTATTTATTGTTGCTTGAGTTGATCCAAGATTCTCATCAGCTTTTGGAAATCCTCTTCATTATTAAAGGGGATGCTGATCTTACCTTTACCTTTATTCGTGCATGTCACAGCCACCTTTGTATTCAGCACCTCAGAGAGCCGGTCACGCGCCTGGGTGTAGGTTTCAGGCAACTGAGCTTTGGCGGCAATCTTCTTCTTGCCACTCTCGATGTCTTCACCATTTTTGAGGTGCTGCACCATTTCTTCGACTTTTCTGACCGACCATCCGTTTTTGAGGATCTCCTTGAAGACCCTCAACTGCAAAGAAGGACTGTCAAGGGCCAGCAAGGCACGGGCATGACCCATATCTATTTCTTTCTTCTGCAAAGCCATCTGCACCTGTGCGGGAAGTTTCAGCAGTCGCAGATAGTTGGTGATGGCCGTACGGCTTTTGCCCACACGTTCCGACACCTTTTCCTGTGTCATACCAGTATTCTCCAGCAGATGCTCATAAGCCAATGCGATCTCTATGGCATTGAGATCCTCACGCTGGATATTCTCCACAAGCGCCATCTCCATGACATTCTCGTCCTTGATGGTGCGGATATAGGCAGGGATTGTCGTTTTCCCAGCCAACTGAGATGCGCGCCAGCGACGCTCGCCGGCAATGATCTGAAAGCGGTTCTCTGCGACCTGACGCAAGGTGATCGGTTGTATGATACCGATCTCCCGAATGCTGTTGGCCAGTTCCTGCAGGGCTTCGCTGTCAAACAAGCTTCGTGGTTGGTCTGCATTAGGTTCGATCTGATCAAGAGGTATTTCACTGATCGTCGATGACCCTTGCGTACGCACCGACTCTGTAGAGATGAGTGCATCGAGGCCACGGCCCAAAGCATTATATTTCTTATGTACAGCCATATTTTCAATGTTGAATGTTCTATGTTGAATGTTGAGTGACTAAATGTTGAGTGATGAATGATCTCAATGATGAACCCAACTTTCAACCCCCAACATTCATTCACTGCGCTTCATTCTATCGAGCGTTTCATTCGTTTTTCTCAATAATCTCCTTGGCGAGTGCAAGATGATTCTTTGCTCCCGTGGAGTCAGCATCATAAAGGATGACGGGCAGACCGTGACTCGGGCTTTCCGACAACTTCACATTTCGCTGGATCACCGTCTTGAACACCAGTTCCTGAAAATGACGCTTGACCTCATCATAGATTTGGTTGGCAAGCCTCAACCGGCTGTCATACATCGTGAGCAGGAAGCCCTCGATCTCGAGTTTAGGATTGAGTCTGCTCTTGACAATCTTGATGGTATTGAGCAACTTACTGATACCTTCCAAAGCAAAATATTCACATTGCACGGGAATGATGACCGAGTTTGCTGCTGTCAGGGCATTGACGGTGATCAAGCCGAGCGAGGGCGAGCAGTCAATGAGAATATAGTCATATTCGTCACGAAGGGGATCCAGTATGCCTTTAATTACCTTTTCACGGTTCTTCAGGTTGATCATTTCGATCTCTGCTCCTACCAGATCAATGTGACTGGGAATGATATCCAGCTTCTCAATGTCCGTCGTATAGATGGCATCTCTGACATCAGCATGATCGATAATGCACTCATAGAGCGAGCAGTCCACTTCACTCAGGTCCACACCCAGTCCACTGGACGCATTAGCTTGGGGATCAGCATCCACAACAAGCACTGATTTCTCCAATGTAGCAAGAGAGGCCGCTAAGTTGATGGTCGTCGTGGTTTTGCCCACGCCACCCTTCTGATTGGCCAAAGCTATAATTTTTGCCATTTCTATTCGTCTTTATTGTCTGCCCTGATGGATGTCGTTACCCTTTCCTCCCCATGGGCAGACATGGAATTATGATTGCAAAGATACATATTTTAGACGAAAATGCCAATTATTATAGGTTTTTTCGTATTTTTGCAAGACAATTAATCATAAACAGATGAAAAGCAACCGACCTCTGATATTAATTTCCAATGATGACGGCTATCACGCACCGGGCATCAAGAAACTTGTAGACATTGTCAAGCCCCTGGCTGACATCCTCGTAGTGGCTCCGGAAAGTGCCCGCTCAGGATATTCCTGCGCCTTCTCAGCAACCAATTATCTACGACTCAAACCGCGTCACAATATGGGAGACACCACCGTATGGTCCTGCACTGGCACACCCGTTGACTGCGTGAAGATCGCTATCGACCAATTCTGCCAGCAACGCATGCCCGACCTCATACTCGGCGGCATCAACCATGGTGACAACTCTTCTGTCAATAATCATTACAGCGGCACCATGGGTATCGCCAAAGAGGGATGTCTCAAAGGCATTCCTTCCGTGGCCTTCTCCAGCTGCTATTACAACGAAGACGCCAACTTGGAGCCCTTGCGTCCTTATGTCGAGCAAATCGTCAGCAAAGTGTTGGCAGAGGGCCTGCCCAAAGGTGTCTGCCTCAATGTCAACTTTCCTGCCACGGAGGCGTTCAAGGGAGTGAAGGTCTGCCGCATGACACGAGGCAGTTGGGTCAGCGAGATCGTTAAAGAGCACCACCCAAGAGGCTATGACTATTTCTGGGTAGTAGGGAAATATCACAACGATGAGCCACAGGCCGAAGACAGCGATCAATGGGCACTCAACCACGGCTATGTGGCTATCACACCGACAACGATCGACGTTACTGCCTATGACTTCATCGACACCGTGCGTGGATGGCAGATAAAATAAGGTATTCCGGCAATAACAAAAAAGCCAGTAAGCAATACAAAGACAAATGAAATATTATCTCATAGCAGGAGAGGCTTCCGGGGATCTCCACGCCAGCCGACTGATGATCAGCCTGAAACAGCGTGATCCCGAAGCTGTCTTCCGATTCATTGGCGGCAACATGATGGCCGCTGTTGGAGGCAAGCCCTTCCGTCACTACAAGGAATTGGCCTATATGGGCTTTGTCCCGGTGATCCTCCACGCCCGTACCATTCTGCGCAACATGGCACAATGCAAACAAGACATCGTCAGCTGGGCTCCAGACGTGGTCATTCTCGTCGATTATCCGGGCTTCAATCTGAGCATCGCCAAGTTTGTGCATACCCAAGTCGGCATCCCTGTCTTCTACTATATCTCACCCAAGATATGGGCATGGAAAGAATGGCGTATCAAAGCCATCCGGCGCGATGTGGACGAACTCTTCTCCATTCTGCCTTTCGAAGTGGACTTCTATGAGAAGAAGCACCACTACCCTATTCATTATGTAGGCAATCCTACGGCAGAGGAGATCCAAACTTTCCGCAACAACTATCACGAGTCCAAGGATGCTTTCTGCTTTCGTCATGGGCTTAACCCAGAGCGGCCGATCCTGGCGCTCCTCGCCGGCAGCCGTAAACAAGAGATCAAAGACAACTTGCCAACCATGATCGCGGCCGCACAGCCCTATTGCCAGAAAGCCAATGGTTATCAGATGGTATTGGCAGGAGCCCCGTCGATCGAGGACGACTATTATCGTCCCTTCCTCAGAGGACAGCATGTCACCAAGCTGACCGAGGAAACCTACGAACTGCTGACACATGCCACGACAGCGCTCGTCACCAGCGGCACAGCCACACTCGAAACGGCTTTGCTGGGTGTGCCACAAGTGGTCTGCTACAAAACGCCGGTCGGCCCCTTGATCCGGTGGGCTTTCAACCATATCATCCAGTGCCGCTTCATCAGCCTGGTCAACCTGATCGCAGACAGGGAAGTGGTCACCGAACTCTTCGCGGACCGCTTCAGCGTGGAGAATATCCGTCATGAACTCGACCGCATCCGTCCAGGTCAGCCTGACAGGACAGCCATGCTGCAAGGCTATCATCTCGTTGCCGGACGATTAGGACAGCAGAGTGCGCCCGACACTGCCGCCGAAGAGATGATCAAGATCTTGAAGAAGCAGTAATCACACCAGCGTGTCAAGACTGCTCTTCAGCCGCTGCAACTCATTGCGCACGGTGATGAGCGTGGTCAAGAGCTCTTGGGAGCGGTCGGCCCCCTCTCTGTTCTCACGAAGATATTTCCGTGCGTTGGCAATCTTGAATCCGCGCACTTTGATGAGGTTGTAAATCACCTTCACCTCTTTAATGTCTTCTTCGGTGTACTGTCTGACTTTGGTTCCAGCCACCGTCTTGGGATGGAGATTGGGAAATTCCTTCTCCCAGTAGCGTAGCGTGCTTTCGGCCACGCCAACCATCTCCGCTACTTCTTTGATCGAGTAATAAAGCCTTTTGGGCTTGTCTGTTTTCAGCACCATAGCCTGATAATTTTACTATTTTGGGGCAAAGATAACAAAAAAGAATCATATCTGCAATCTTTTTATTACCTTTGCACCTGTATGTCAAAAGAATAAAAGAACAATAAAACATAATATCATCATGATGACAGCAAACGAAATCCGCGACTCCTACAAGAAATTCTTCGAGTCGAAAGGACACGTCATCGTTCCGTCAGCCCCGATGGTTATCAAGGACGACCCGACGTTGATGTTTACAAATGCAGGTATGAACCAGTGGAAGGACATCATCCTTGGCACAAAAGATCCCAACCCACGCCGCCGTTGCGACTCGCAGAAGTGTCTGCGTGTGAGCGGTAAGCACAACGACCTGGAGGAAGTGGGTCATGACACCTATCACCACACCATGTTCGAGATGCTCGGCAACTGGAGTTTCGGTGACTACTTCAAGGAGGGTGCCATCGACTACGCTTGGGAGTATCTCGTTGACGTGCTTCACCTCAACCCCGCCGACCTTTATGTGACCGTCTTTGAGGGTGATCCCGCAGAAGGACTGAAGCGTGATGACGAGGCTGCAAAATACTGGGCTAAGCACGTACCGGCCGATCACATCATCAACGGCAATAAGCACGACAATTTCTGGGAGATGGGCGAGACCGGCCCGTGCGGTCCTTGCTCCGAGATCCACGTTGACTCACGCCCGGAAAGCGAAAAGGCAAAAGTGCCCGGACGCGAACTTGTCAACAAAGACAACCCACAGGTCATCGAGATTTGGAACATCGTCTTCATGCAGTTCAATCGCAAAGCCGACGGCAGTCTGGAACCGCTGCCCATGCATGTCATTGATACGGGTATGGGCTTTGAGCGTCTGGTGCGCATGCTTCAAGGCAAGAGCTCCAACTACGACACCGACATCTTCCAGCCTATCATCAAGGAGATCGAAGTGCTCTCAGGTAAGAAATATGGCTTCACCACGCCAACGGGCGAGAACGGCGAGGGTGCCAACGAACAGGAAAAGATAGATATCGCCATGCGCGTGGTGGCCGACCACCTGCGCGCCGTCGCCTTCTCCATCGCTGACGGTCAGTTGCCCAGCAACGCCAAAGCCGGATATGTCATCCGCCGCATCTTGCGCCGTGCCGTCCGCTATGCCTACACGTTCCTCGATCAGAAGAGCGCTTTCCTCTATAAGCTTGTGCCTGTGCTCGTGCAGGAAATGGGTGAAGCCTATCCCGAGTTGCCAGCTCAGCAAGAACTGATCAGCCGTGTGATGAAAGAAGAGGAAGACAGTTTCCTGCGCACCCTCGACAAGGGCATACAGCTGCTCAATGGCGACATGGACGAACTGCGCGCTCACGGCAAGACCGAGCTCGACGGCGAGAGCGCTTTCCGCCTCTTTGACACCTACGGTTTCCCACTCGACCTCACCGAACTGATCTGCCGCGAAAACGGATACACCGTCGATGAGAAGGGCTTCGACGTGGAAATGGAAAAGCAAAAGGCTCGTGCCCGCAACGCAGCCGTCGTGGAGAACGGCGACTGGGTGGAGCTGCGCCAGGGCGAACAGGAATTTGTCGGATATGACTATTCTGAATATGAGTGCCACATCCTGCGCTACCGCAAGGTGACGCAGAAGAAGAACACCTTCTACGAGGTCGTCCTCGACCACACACCTTTCTATGGCGAAATGGGCGGTCAGGTCGGCGACCAGGGCGTACTCGTCTCTGAGGACGAGACCATCAGCGTCATCGACACCAAGCGTGAGAACAACCAGAGCATACATATCGTCAAGCAGATGCCGAAGAACCCTGAGGCCGACTTCATGGCCTGCGTCGACATCGACAAGCGCAACGGCTCAGCAGCCAACCACTCCGCTACGCACCTGCTCGACTATGCACTGAAGCAGGTTCTCGGCGACCACGTGGAGCAGAAAGGTTCGTATGTCGATGCCGACACACTGCGTTTCGACTTCTCCCACTTCCAGAAGGTCACACCGGAAGAGTTGCGCAAGGTGGAACGCATCGTCAACGATATGATCCGTCAGGACATTCCTTTGGAGGAACACCGCAATATGCCGCTCGCAGAAGCCAAAGAGCTGGGCGCTGTCGCCCTCTTCGGTGAGAAGTACGGCGACAAGGTGCGTGTGGTGCGCTTCGGTCCGAGCTGTGAGTTCTGCGGTGGTATCCACGTCAAGAGCACTGGTCACATCGGTTTCTTCAAGATCATCTCAGAGAGCAGCGTGGCTGCCGGCGTGCGCCGTATCGAGGCACTGACGGGCAAAGCCTGCGAAGATGCCATCTACGAGGTGGAAGACACGATGAAGGCTATCCAGGCACTCTTCAATAATGCCAAGGATCTCAAGGCTACCATCGAGAAGAGTATCTCGGAAAACAGCGCTCTGAAGAAGCAGGTGGAAGGCTTCCGCCAGCAGACTGTAGACCGCACAGCCAAGACACTCGCAGAGCGCGCTCAGGAGGTCAACGGCGTGAAGGTCGTGAAGGCTGTATTGCCCGTCGACCCCGCCTCAGCCAAGGATATCGTGTTCAAAGTGCGCGAGCTGATTCCCGAGAACCTCGTCTGTGTGCTGGGATCCCGTCACGACGACCGCCCACTCCTGTCGGTGATGTTCTCCGACGACATGGTCAAGGATCACAATCTCAATGCAGGCAAACTCATCCGCGAGGCTGCTAAGCTCATCCAGGGTGGTGGCGGTGGCCAACCCCACTACGCTCAGGCCGGTGGCAAGAACGTTGATGGTCTTTCGGCTGCCGTGGACATGGTCCTCAAACTGGCTGCACTGTAAACAAGACCTATCGAAAAAAAATGTATGCCTTATATTAAAT
Source organism: uncultured Prevotella sp. (assembly GCA_900546345.1). Classification (GTDB taxonomy): domain Bacteria; phylum Bacteroidota; class Bacteroidia; order Bacteroidales; family Bacteroidaceae; genus Prevotella. The sequence goes on from URCI01000029.1 coordinate 14,997, forward strand.
AAGGTGTAACCCTACATAAAACTTTGATCCGCTATCCGCTAAGAACTTCTTAGAAGGGTAGCGGATTTTTTTGTCCATACTTCCGGAGGGAATACGCTCTACAAAGTTTGTGCATCAATAAGACAAGTATCCCAGAAAAAGAGAACGGACTTCTTCCCTCACAGGGTGTATATTCGTTCAGAAATGGAGGAAGAAAAGTAACCATACGAAAGAAAGTGGAAAATACGAACCACATGTTTCAACTTTTTCGTTTATTTTTGCAACAGCACAACGAAAATAATCATCTTAAACAATTCTTATACAATCCACTATTACTCTATGAAAATGAAGCCATTACTAACAATTGCGGCTTTAGGCATCTGCGCCACTACATGGGCGCAGGCACCGGCTTTCCCTGGTGCGGAAGGCAACGGCCGCTACGTCACTGGCGGACGGGGAGGTAAGGTCATACATGTGACCAATCTCAACGATTCCGGCGCGGGCTCTTTGCGTGCAGCCGTCAATGGCACGGACAAGAAGATCATCGTCTTCGACGTGGGTGGCGTGATCCCATTGGCATCGGAACTGAAAATTGGTGCCAACACCACCATCCTCGGGCAGACAGCGCCCTACCCTGGCATTACACTCAGGTATTACACAGTCAGACCGGGCAACAATAATATCATCCGGTTCATTCGCGTCAGACGCGGACAGGAAAAGGAGTTCGACGATGCAGCCGACGCCTGCTGGGGCAAGAACCTCAACGGACTCATCCTCGACCACTGCTCACTGTCATGGAGCATCGACGAGGTAGGTTCGTTCTACGACAACAACAACTTCACCATGCAGTGGTGCACCCTCGGTGAAAGCCTCAACAATGCCGGACACGACAAAGGTGCTCACGGCTACGGCGGCATCTGGGGCGGCAAACTCGCCAGTTTCCATCATAACATGATCGCGCACGTGGCCAACCGCGCACCCCGTTTCAACGGAGCACGCTACAACTGGACGGGTTACACTGCCAACAGCCTCTACTCACAGTATAAATGGGCCAATGCTGTGCAAGCCGAGAATGTCGACTTCCGCAACTGTCTCATCTTTGACTGGGGCACCGGTGGATGCTATGGCGGCCCCGGCGGTGGCTATATAAATATGGTGAACAACTACTACAAGGCCACACCTGAAGTGAAGAACAAAAACCGCGTGACCACCGTGTCCATCGCCAACAGCACGACTTCTTCCGACGAAAAGACCTACCTCGACATGACCAGTCGCTACTATATCAGTGGCAACTATGTCGACGCTAAGGACAACAAGGGCAACGTCTATGGCGCCAACTACGACTGGAAAGGCGTGAAGTATGACGATGGCGTGCAGATCATCAACGGCGAGGAATACACCAAGGACTCGCTCTTCGCCTACGGCAAGGATGTGGAACACGTCAACAACGCCCAAGGTATCCCCTGTGTGCGCATCAAGCTCGACAGCCCCGTGGCTCCCACCGGCGAGGTGACGACTCACTCAGCCGAGAACGCCTACAGCAAGATCATGGCTTATGGCGGTGCCTCGCTCTTCCGCGATGACGTGGACAACCGCTACATGACCGAGGCCAAGAAAGGCGAATCGACCTACACCGGATCTGTGACGGGCATCAAAGGACTTGTCGACAAGGTCAGCGACGTGGACGGTTACACGGAGAAGGACTTCCCCACCGGACAGCGCGCCGCTGACTTCGACACCGACGGCGACGGTATGCCCGACGTGTGGGAGAAAGCCAACGGACTCAACCCCAACGATGCCACTGACGCCACGACCTTCACCCTCGACACAAAGGGCTATTACACCAATCTGGAAGTCTACGCCAACTCTTTGGTTGAGGACATCATGAAAGCAGAGAACAAGGATGCAATCACCACTGTCGCCGAATATTATCCCACGTGCACGAAAGCCGATGGCCTCGACTATTACTCCGGGAGAATCGTGGAAAGGGTAAAACCATCGGACCCCACGACACCCTCTGACCAAAAAACCGAAAAGGCGATCTACTCCACAACCTTCACTGACTGGAGCGATGCCGCAGCCAGTACAACGGAGAGCACCGTGACACAGACGACGAAATACAGCCACGAGACGCTCACCTTTTCGATCTTCGACACACAGATCAGTTCCACCAACAAAAACACAGCAAAGTTTCCCAACTGGACGGGCGGCTATCTGATGTGCAGCAAGAGTGCCGACCCCTATGTCGTCACTTCCCCTCTGGCCAGCATCACCCGTGTACACTTCCTCCACGGCGCTACTGGCAGCAAACGAGGATGGAAATTAGAGGCCAAAGGCGACGGCGATGCCGACTGGGTGGTGCTGAGCGATGCAGTGGCCACTACATCGACTGGTACTGATGTCGATGTGGAGGTCAACCGCACCAACTGCCAGCTGCGCTTCACCAACCTCAACGCCTCACAAAATGCCTATCTCTTCCAACTCGACATCTACGGCAATGTGAGCACAGGCAACCAGCCTTCCCTCACTTCCTTCACCGCCTATGGCAAGGAATACACCGCTGAAGACTTCTTCACCGAAAACGCCAACGGCAACTACGAAGGCACGATCGAGGTGAGCAAGAAATCGGATATGGTCAGCGCCTCCAACGCCATCACCACCACAGTAGGCAACGGCACAGTGGGCACCATCACCTATAAGGATGTGACCAGCAATGTCAATGGCAGCAAGCCGGCATGCGACGTCACCATCCCCGTGACGCTCGCCTCTTCCGGCACCACCAAGACCTACATCGTCCACTTCGTGTGGAAGCCTGACTACACTGTCATCTACCACGATACCGACGCCAAAGTGATCGCCACACAGACCGTGGAGAAAGGCGACGCCATCACCACACTCAACGACGGCGAGACCGTCACCGTGCCCTCGGGCAGCAAGTTCCGCGGTTGGCTCTTCCAAGCCAATGGCGAGGAGAAGGCAAATGTCAAGACCACTGTAGACAAAAAAGAGCTGAACCTCTATGCTTTGGTCACGGACATCGAGAACGATGAGCCCAACGAGCGCCACGCCTACAACCTCAAGGACAAGTACTTCTATGTCGAGGACCACGAGGGCTTCCTGCCACAATCGGCCTACAACTACAATGGTAGCCAGCATGGTCTTGACATCAAGGAGGGCTCGGTCACACTGCCCGTCATGGGCAATGCCATCGTCATTGTGGAAGCCTGCAAATACAGCAAGAGTGCGATGACACTCTCCGACTCGAAAGGCAACGTGATTGGGACCATTGACATCCCGACAACCGACGGCACACGCACGGCCATCCGCTACACCGGCAAGGCCGACGATCTCTCGCTGTCCTTCCCCGACGGCGAGGTTTATCTCCACGCTCTGACTGTGATCAACATGGGCAGTGGCGACATTGCCAAGAACGACCAAGGCTACTATGTAGTCGACGCGGGCAGTGTCAGCAGTCTGCTCAACGTGTTTGACGTGGTGGCCAACTACGGCGAAGCCGACGAGCGCACCAAGGTGTTCCTGCCCGACGGCGTCTATGACCTGGGCAAGATCACTGAACAGGAGTTGCCTGTCGACAATCTCTCTCTCATCGGACAAAGCACCGACAAGACCATCATCGTCACTACTCCGGATGCTTCGATTGAAGGCCTCGGCAAAGCTGACCTGTTTCTCAACACCAAGAAAGATCTCTATCTTCAGGACCTCACTTTGAAGAATGCTCTCGACTACTACGGTGCCGGTGCTGCCGGACGCGCTGCTGTGTGGCAGGACCGTGGCGACCGCACCATCTTCCGTAACGTCAAGATGCTCTCTTACCAAGACACCTACTACAGTCAGAACAATGCCATGCAGAGCTACTTCGAGGACTGTGACATCCACGGCACCGTCGACTTCATCTGTGGTGGCGGCGACGTGCGCTTCCAGCACACGACGATCTCGCTCGAACCACGCAGCGAGAGTGGCACTGGCGGCCGTACGATCACTGCGCCCACGACAACGACCGACTTCGGCTATGTGTTCGACAACTGCAACATCGTCGACTTGGCCAAAGGCAAGGGTGACTGGAACTATGGACGCACGTGGCAGGGAAAACCTGTCTGCGTGTTCCTCAACACGACACTTGACGACGATGCCGCCGCGACCATCGTCAGCGCGCGCTGGACACAGAAGGGCATGAACAACACCGACCCGAAGGTCTTTGGCGAATATGGCACCAAGAACACAGCCGGACAGAACATCACGCCCGCCAGCAACGTCATTGCCTCTTATGGCGGCAACATCGAGACCATCCTCTCCGCCACGCAGGCTGCTGCTTATGACTACGGCAAGATGTTCACTAACTGGGATCCGAAGACACTCGCCACACAGTTGACCGTTACAGGTGCTAAGCTCTCCGCTGGCATTCTCTCATGGGATGCAAGCCAAGGCGCCACCGCCTACGCTGTCTTTGCCGACGGCAAGCTGGTCAGCTTCACCACCGCCACGAGTATGGCCGTTGACGGCAAGGCTGCAAAATATACCATCCGTGCCGCCAACACCATGGGAGGACTGGGACCGGAAGCAACCGTAGAGGTTGCCAGTGGCATCGAGCATCCCACAGCAGAGCAAGCTGGCGATGCATACTACTATTCCCTTCAGGGCACCAAACTGCAATCTCCCCGTCAGGGCATCAACATCCGTGTCAGCTCTCATCCGGGTGCCAAGTGCAAAGTACAGAAGGTCATCGTGAGAAGGTAAGAAAGCCAAGCATAAAGTAAAATCTATAATTGAGAACAGGCAAGTCCATTCCTCTTTGGGCTTGCCTGTTTTTTCTTACGGAAACTTTTGGAAAAGGTGAACGTTATTTCTTCGCCTGTTGTGGATGATAGTAGATGCTCCGTGGATCATCTGGCATAAAGATGCTCAGACTTTGAACCTTTGGCAGCACGCTCTCCGGATCATCCGGTGACGCCCACCATGCGGCGGCATAGCACAGACAGTCCATGAGGGCGGCCATCACCTCTTTATGGTTCTGTTGGTTGATGTCGATGGGCTTCTTACCTCCTCCGGCCTGTATCGCCACGAAGTCATTGCGTCCCTCGACGACAGCCACGACATGGGTTCTGCGCAGGGTTTCTATAATCTTCTCGCGGGCGTCGGCAGGAGTGGAAACGATCTGAATGTTCATATAAGGGTAGTCCTCGCCTTCCAAGATGGTGCAGTCGGACTGGCTACCCTCAATGGTACCGACTTTCACGGTGTATGTGTATTTTGACATAGTTGATGAATTGATAAATAAAAGTATGAGTTGACGAAATGTGACAAAAGTGATGCGGCTACCGCACTAACATCATTAAGTTGTTGCTGTCTCTGCAAAGGTAATCATTTTTTTGCTAATCACATTTTACAATACAATGATTTTTCCGTTCATCAAAAAAAGCCCCGGTTTGTCCTTTACGTCTTTTTGTCTTCAACATCAGCCCCCAGTCTGCACCGCCTGTCTACTTTGTCTTATAAACTGACATTTTTCCGCTCGCTTGGCGGCGATTTTCCCACACAACACCTCGTGGGCACCGAATTTCGCGATTCTCAGAAACATTTCCGTAATAGATTGATACTCAGAGCAATATCACACGATAGAATTTTTCAAAAACAAAAAACGAGGCTTTCAAGACAGATTTCCGACATAAAGACACAGGAAACAACTGCTCTGTACCTGTCATCTCAGTGGTTTTACCGCATCATCTCGGTGGTTTCATCCAGTCATCTCGGTTGTTTCATCAGGTCATTTCAATGGTTTCTTCGGTTCATTTCGATGGTTTTGTGATTTCACTCCGATTCTTAGTGTTTCTCTACCCCATTTTTGCTTATTCTCCTTGTGGCATTTTTCTAGAATAGAAATAGTCGGTGCACTACTTTTGTCAAATACTTTGGTAGAGAGACATCAGCCGGGTCAACAATTGTCCGCTCCTTCCGACCACACAAAAAACAGCAATGCCGCAAACCCTCGAAGGGATTTGCGGCATTGCCTTGTGAGGTGGAGCTGGTGGGATTCGAACCCACGTCCAAACAGGGAAACCATACGCTTTCTACACGTTTATTCCAGCCTTTGATTTTCGTGCGACGGCAAGACCTGGACCACCAACCGGCGCCTTAGCCTCTAAAATTTCATCCTGCTGTCGAGGCCCGGCAAGACTATTTCCGATTTATCTGCACCGCTTGACCCTCAGATTCGGAACAACATCCTTGGAGCGATGTCTCGTCCCATCATCTAATGACGGGATTAAGCCAGTAATCTACTGTACTTCGATTAGGCAGCGAGAGCGTAGTTGTTTTCGCCAATTAAATTTTTGTTCACTCAGATTAAAGAGCTAGCCAACGAGGCTCTGCGTGCTTACGTACCATCTCAGCCTGCTGTCAAATCCAGTCAACCCCAAATGATAGTAGCGGCAAAGTTACGAAATATTTCTTTTAAGTGTTCTGTATATTAATGATAATTAACACGCAACTCCTAACATAGACGTTTCAAAAAGCTTGTCAGCATGTGTGACAGCACAGAATGCCGTACATCGTTGCTCAGCACAGACCGGATGAAGTTCGTGCGAGCCTCGTATTATTTGGGGAAAGCGCAACAGAGGACGATGGCAAGATAAGGACTGAAATAATTGTGTTTACGGACCTTTTTTTGTAACTTTGTGCCGAAAAGTTTATATATTCTAGAACTTTCATCAACAAACACAATATTCTCGCCATAAACGAGTTTATTAACTTAAATAAATGTCAGAACACACAACAATGAAAAAAATACTTTGGGCACTGGCCTTGATGTTGATGCTTCCACTCACCATCAGTGCACAGTCGTCGATGACAGATTCGCAGATCGCCGAATACGTACAGCGTGAATCAGCACGCGGCACCTCGCAAGCGCAAATCGTCACCCACCTCATGCAGAATGGCGTGGACATCTCGCAGATCAGACGCGTCAGACGCGCCTATGAGCGACAAGCCAAGAACAGTGGATTCGGTACGGCTAACACCACCGGAACCGAGAACTCACGACTGCGAATGCCCAACGGCAAGACCCGCAACACACGCACCCAAACTGAGAAATACAATGCGCAGCGCAACGCTTCGACAACGGGACGCATACAGAGCAATACGCAGTGGCAGAACCAATACGACGAAAACGACCAGGACTTCCAACAGATGCAGCAGGAGATCGGCGACATGATGCCGATCGACTCCACGGCACTGCTCAAGCAACTGCTGGAACAACAGCGAAAAGACAAGCACAAGGTCTTTGGTCGCGACATCTTCTCGAATCAAAACCTCAGCTTTGAGCCGATCATGAACATTGCCACGCCGCAGAACTACCGTCTCGGACCGGGCGACGCCGTCAATATCGATGTCTACGGAGCTTCGCAGCGCAGCATCACCGCCACGGTCAGTCCCGACGGCGACATCGTCGTGGAGAATTTCGGACCCATCCACGTCGGCGGACTCTCCGTGGCTCAGGCCACCGCACGCATTCGCTCACAGCTCGGGGCACGCTACCAGAGCAGCCGCATCAAGCTGTCTTTGGGACAGACGCGCACCGTGACCGTCAACGTCATGGGTGAGGTCAAGACACCGGGCACCTATACCCTATCGGCCTTCGCCAGCGTGTTCAATGCCCTATACATGGCAGGCGGCACCAACGACCTCGGTACACTGCGCAACATCAAGATCTATCGTCACAACCGCCTCATCAGCGTCTGCGACATCTACGACTATATCCTCAATGGCAAGATGACGGGCAACGTGCGCCTCAACGACGGCGATGTCATCATCGTCGGCCCCTATGACTGCCTGGTCAACATCACGGGTAAAGTCAAACGGCCGATGTACTACGAGATGAAGCGCAACGAAAGCGTAGAGACCTTGCTGCGCTATGCCGGCGGATTCACGGGCGACGCCTATACCAAGGCCGTGAGAGTCAACCGCAAGACAGGCCGCGAGTATGCCGTGTACAATGTCGAGGAGTTCGACATGAGCTCTTTCCGTGTGGCCGATGGCGACAGTGTCAGCGTAGACTCTATCCTGCCCCGCTATCAAAACACGGTGGAGATCAAGGGCGCCGTGTTCCGTCCGGGCATGTATCAACTGGGTGCCGGCATCAACAGCGTGCGCACACTCATACAGCATGCCGAGGGACTCACCGAACAAGCCTTCACCGCCCGTGCTGTCATGCACCGGATGAACGCCGACCGCACGCTGCGCGTGATCAGCGTCGACGTCGACGGTATCATGAAAGGCCGTGTGGCCGACATTCCTCTGAAAGAAAATGACGTGCTCTTCATCCCTTCCAAGGAAGAAGCCATGACCGAGCGCACCATCACCATCAACGGCGAGGTCCACTACCCCGGCATTTATAAATATGCTGACAACGAAACGCTTGAGGACTTCGTGCTACAGGCAGGAGGACTCAAGGAGACCGCTTCCACGGTGAAGGTCGACGTGGCACGCCGTGTTTCTGATCCGAAGGCTTTAGCCACCGACAGCATCATCGCCCAGACCTACAGCTTTGCGCTGAAGGACGGCTTCGTCGTCGACGGACAGCCGGGATTCGTGCTCAAGCCTTTCGACGAGGTGTATGTGCGCAAGAGCCCTGCCTACTCAGAGCAGCAGAATGTAGAGGTCGACGGCAAGGTGATGTTCCCAGGATCCTATACCATGGCCTACCGCGACATGCGGTTGACCGACCTGGTGAAGATGGCAGGCGGTGTCGCTCCCGACGCTTATGTCAAGGGAGCCCGCATCATGCGCGTACCCACCGAAGCAGAGCGCACACGCATGGAGGCAGCCTTCAAGATGCAACAGGAACAACTGCGCCAGCAACTCATGCAATTAGCTGTCAACAACAATAACAATAATGTGCTGCAAAACTCCGACGAGACGCTGCAAAAGCAACTTGAGAAGTTCCAGGTGCCTAACACCTACCCTGTAGGTATCGAACTGGACAAAGCTTTGAAAAATCCTAAGAGCGATGCCAACATCATCCTGCGTGCCGGTGACCGGCTGCTCATCCCGTCATACACCGCAACAGTGAAGATCAACGGTGCTGTGATGTATCCCAACACCGTCAGCTATGAGCGTGGGGAGAGCGTCCGCCACTATCTCGACGCCGCCGGCGGCTTCGCACAGAATGCCCGTAAGAGTGGGGTATACATTATATATATGAACGGCATGGTCGGCAAGGTCAGCCGTGGCGCCAAGGTAGAGCCCGGCTGCGAGATTGTCGTGCCCTCAAAGCTCACCCGCAAGATGAGCGTGGCTGAGACGATGAGCCTCGGCTCCAGCATGTCGAGTATTGCTGCCATGATTGCCACCATCGCCAACATGTCGAAATAATCCGCCAGGCAATGTGATTGTCCTTTAGTGGAATAGCATCTCTCCAGACAGTGTGCTTGGATGAGAAAAAACAAATATACGGGCGCAGCCAATAACGTGCCCAGCCAGGTAGATGGCTCTGCGGCCTTCTCATGAAGACCCTATGTGGACTCTTCTCCCTCGCTCCGCTTCGGCGGCAGACGCCCTTGCCAAATGGTGAGGGGAGGGAGAGTGTTGTCTAATTATGAGGTTGTGTGTTCGACCTCGGAGGAAGAAATAAGTAATTTCTATGTCCATCATGCTGCAGAGAATAGCTCATTCGTCATTTGACCTCGGAGAGGTCGCACGTGGGGTACAAGCAAATATAATTCGCATGAACAATGCCTCCGTCGGCTATCCTCTATTCATTGCCTGGCGCCGTCGGTCGCTGGGGGCAGCGACCCCACTAACAAGTATGTACGAACAATGCACGTCGGTGTTTGTTCCTTATCTTAATAAACATGTTCGTGCATGAAGCATACATGATATTATGTGTGGCACCAGTCTCGGGAAGGCTGACTAGCAGTAACCTCTGTCTAAGCGAGCACAGCGTGTGCAGAATGGGGGTGATGTCACGACAGATGCCCTAACACCGCGCCTCGAAGAGGTACACTAAAACATTATACATAACGCAAATTAATAAAACAACATAATGAAAGACAACCAAACCATTTTATCTGTTGGTAGCTTATTTAAACTATTACATTCTTTACGGACCAACTGGTTAATATTCTCATTGATTGTAATCTTGATAACTGGTTTGACCATTATTTATCTTTTTAGTTTGCCAAGAGATTATACGTCGACAGCAATCTTATTGCCAGAAAGTAGTGGGAGTGCTCTTCCTGGCAATCTTGGAAGTATATCTAATTTGGTGGGCATAAAAAGCAATAACGAGGAGGATGCTATTAGTCCGGAGCTATATCCAAAGGTCATTTCTACTTCTGTCTTTAAGGCAGAAATGATGAAACAGAAGATTAGAGTTGGGAATCGGGTTATAACAATCTCTGATTATTTTGCTAATTTTCAAAAGGGGCCGTGGTGGAGTAAAAAGAAAAAGTATATTCAAGTAGACCTCTCACATTTGAATCCCTCCAAATTTAATAAAGGGGAGGAAAAAATAGCTCAGGCTATTAGTGGAAGTATCTCTTGTATAGTAGATCAGAAAACGGACATGATCACTATAAGCTGTGAATGTCAGGATCCGACTGTAGCTCAGCAGATTGCAAATATAGTTATGCAACGGCTGAAAGCTTATATTGTTGATTATAGGACTTCTAAGGCCCGTAACGATGTTAAGTATTATCAAGGGCTATACAATCAAAGCAAAAGTCAGTACGAGAAAGCTCGCAGACTCTATGGAGCCTATTCTGATACCAACGAGGATCTTGTTCTTCAATCTTATCGCTCCAAGACGGAGGATTTAGAGAATGACATGCAGCTGAAATATAATATCTATACCCAAATGATGACGCAGCTGGAACAAGCAAAGGCAAAGCTGCAAGAGAAGACTCCAGTGTTTACGACCATTCAGCCCGCGACGATTCCACTCAAACCTTCGGCACCCAAAAGAATGTTTGGCACAGTGATAGCTTTTATTATATCAGTATTCTTTTCCATTTGTGTCATTTTGCTAAAAGAGTCTATTGTTGAATATAAAAGGGAGAGTACGAGTAATTCGGCTTCGGCTAATGAAAAACAGTAGACCCGAACTTACAGATACTTTTTTCTTAATCATACTACAAGGGGTAAACTATATTCTTCCTCTTGTTGTAATGCCATATTTATTGTATGTCTTACAGCCTAGGGGATATGGATATGTTGGTTTCTCTTATTCTTTCATACAATATTTTACCCTATTTGTAGACTTTGGTTTTAACTTATCCGGAACGAAAAAAATAGCTCAAGCTAAGGATCGTGAAAGTCGTGACATTATTTTTTCCGATATAGCGACAGCAAAGATTTTGCTGTTGTTGGCTTCGACGGTTCTTATGATAATTCTTCTTTTTACGGTAGAAGATTTCAAAGCTTATCGAACTACGATTTGGGCGACGTGGCCGATGATTGTCGGTTCAGCATTAACTTATATGTTTTTATTTCAGGGTACTGGAAAAATTAGAATTTTCTCTATTATCAATACGATAGCAAAAATTATCTGTTTGCCATTAATCTTTTTATTGGTCAAGAATGAGGATGACTATGTAGAAGCAGCCTTTCTCCAGTCCATGGTATTCATTTTTGCAGCGATAATCTCTTTAGCATTCATTTTTAAGAAAGATTTGGCAACACTAAGAAAGCCTTCATGGCTTGGAGTTAGAGATGAAATTCGTGATAGTTTTCCGCTCTTCCTTTCCACGGCATCAACAAGTGTCTACACGCAATTGTTTGTCATCATCTTGGGCTTTTATTGCACGACTGCAACAATTGGTTACTATACGTCAGCAGATAGAATCGTGAGAGCTCTCGTCTTTTTATTCTACGTCCCCATCAACCAAGTTTTCTTCCCCAAAATCAGCTCTCTTTCCCTTTCTAATAGACAGCAAGCCGTACAAGTGTTTAATCGACTGCGCAACTGGATATTTACGCTGATGCTTGTTTTGTCAATATGTATCTTTGTAGGAGCGCCACTATTGCCCCTTGTTTTCGGTGTGAAATACAATGGTGCTATCATATATGTCAGAATATTGAGTATGATTCCTCTATTTATCGGACTTGGAGGCGTTTATGGCCAAATGGGATTGGTAGCCCTTGGAAATAATCAGACAATAAGAACCTTTCGCAATGTTTATGTTGTCGTGGCTGCCTTCTCTATTGTGATATCACTTGTCGTGGCACCATTGTTTAGTTCTGTAGGCATCTGTGCCTTAGCTTCTCTCAGTGAATTATTAGTTGCATTGCTGATGTACTTGGGCTACAAAAAATATCAGAAAGCATGATGTTAGGTATATTCATATTACTTACACTCATCGTTATACTAGGGTATTATTATTCCAAAGATATATTTGCACCTTTTGTTATATCACCATTATCCTGGTGGTTCATCATTTTTCTTTATCTTCTTACTGAACAGTATACCTTTAAAATAAGCCATATTTTTCCATCATGCTTTGTCATTTGGATATTAGGCTTCTCTTTATCCTCTTTTATCGTTTCTTGTACAACACATACTGCTTCACAAAGTGCTCAGGCTTTTGAGCCTAATAAGAAAGCGATATATGCCTATGCCCTAGTTGTGAGTATTGCTATTCCTTTGATGAGTATAGCACTGATATACAAAGCTTATACCACCGAACCAGAAACTATGTTTCGTTATCTACGAATCATGAACACTGGGTTAGACCCAAACATTCAACCTCCAGTTTTCATGAAGATAGTATCTTACTTTATTCCTCTATGCTTTGTAAGTTTATTTTTAAGTCAGATATATATTAAAAACAAATATCTTACATTTTGGCTTCTACTTGTTAATTTACTGACTGCGGTAGTGTCAGTATCTAAACTTAATTTTCTCAGCATATTCTTTACGCTTTTATATGTACTGTATGCACAGCGCAAAATTCAAATTAGGCATTTTATCATAGGTGGAGCCGTATTCGTTGTCTTTTGTATAGGTTTACAAATCATCCGCTCGGGAGCTAAGGATACTAGTAATTTCGATGTTTCTGATTTCCTTGTTATGTATTTACTTTCTAGCATGGGGGCTTTTGATTATAATGTGGTAGCATGTTCATCGACTCATTTCGGAGAGAACACTTTGCGCTTTTTGTATGCAATAGCATATGCATTAGGTGGAGATATTGAACCAGTCCAGAATATTTTACCCTTTGTCGGAATTCCTTCTTTTACTAATACTTATACCTGCTTATATCCATTCTACACGGATTTTGGACAATTAGGGATATTGATTTTCTCTGTTGTCTATGGTGTTTTCTTTGGATTTTTGTATAAAAAGAGTAAAACAAATGGTGAATTAGCAATCGCTGCTTACATTATTTTTATAAATGCAATATTAGTTAATTTTATAGGCGAGTTTATTTTTACTAATTTCTCACTTCAACTTCAATATATATTCTGGACTTGTTTGCCTTTCGTATTAAACAAGAAAATTTCTTATGCAAAACAGAATTGACATTGTTATGGCAACCTATAATGGTGCGGCGTATATCTCTCAGCAAATTCGATCTTTGCAAAATCAAACAATAAAAGACTGGCTTTTGCTTATCCACGACGATGGATCTACAGACGATACAGTTTCTATCATTAAGGCCCTTGCACGGGAAGATAATAGAATTCGGTTGATAGAGGATGGCAAATGTCTCCATAATTCCGGACTCAATTTTATGCACACGCTTAGTTATTCTACTGCTCCTTACAGTATCTTTTGTGATCAAGATGATATTTGGTTAGAGCATAAACTTGAGGTATTGCTTAATGCATTTAAGAATGTGAATGACAAAGTGCCTACTGCTGTTGCCTGTAATTCGTATATGTATTTTGAAGATCAGGAATTAATTGAGGGAAAGGTGACTCTCAGTTTTCCGTCAAGTTTGAAAGAGGCCTTATTTATGAATGGTGGAATTCAGGGCTGTGCTATTATGTTCAATAAAACATTGCGAGATATTTGTCTCAATATGCCTAACTATATTGCTATGCATGATCACTTATTGACATTGGCAGCTCTCACTTTTGGAGATTTTAGAAGAATAGACCAAAGATTAATGTTATATCGTCGACATAAAAATACAGTTACTGATCTTATAGACGGCTCCAAAAGGCAGAAGGCTAAAAAATTTTGGATGAAAGGAAAGACTGTGTTGGATTCTTCTCATCTGAAAGCTATTATAAGTTTTTATCGAAAATATAATGATATTATTCCCCAAAGCAGAAAATCTATCTTTGAAGACCTTTTAAAGATGAGAAAATATAATAGGGTACAATGTGTTGTACACGTACTTATTAAAAACTATAAGGTAATAGGGAGTAGATGGATTTTAGCAATTAAAATCTTGACAAGACCATTCGAGTAAATGAAAATTCTCCACGTTATTAACAGCCTTTTGATAGGTGGCGCAGAAAAACTTCTTGTTGATGAGTTGCCTATTATGGCACGACAAGAACACATAGAACTGCTTGTACTCAATGGCAAAAACTCTCCATTTATGGAGAAGATAAAAAAGCAAGGCATTTTAATAAATGAAATAAATACTTGGGGTGGCATTTATAATCCTGTTAATATCTTCTATCTTAGAAAATATATCAAGCAGTTTGATATCATTCATGTTCATCTGTTTCCATCACAATATTGGGTTTCAATTGCTAAATTTCTTTTTGGAGGAAGGGCTCAAATAGTGACTACTGAACATAGTACATCTAACAAACGCTTCAACCATAGGTGGACTATGATGATTGACAGATGCATTTACAAACAGTATCAATATATCTTCTGTATTTCTGAAGGCGTAAGAAGGGCGATGGAAGCGCATCTCAATGGAAAACAAAATAAAGCTCTTGTGGTTGTCCCTAACGGAATAGATACAAAACGGTTTGTGTCAGCCGAACCTATATCAAGAAAAGAACTTAACTTGACAGACAAAGATGTTTTTATTCTTCAGGTTGCACGTTTCGGTGAGCAGAAAGACCAAGATTGTTTAATAAGAGCCTTACTTTATTTACCAGATAATTACGTTGCTGTTTTTGCTGGAGATGGTGACAGACTTAAAGTCTGCCAACAACTGGCCAGTCAACTAAACGTAATCAACAGATGTCGGTTCCTTGGCAACCGTACAGACATTCCTAACCTATGGTCTAGTGCCGATATCGGCGTCATGTCATCGCATTGGGAGGGGTTCGGACTTTCTGCCGTCGAATGCATGGCGTCTGGCAAGCCGATTTTAGTATCCAATGTTGAGGGGCTGAGTGAGGTCGTTGGCAATGAAGAGCTTTGCTTTCCAGTAGGGGATGCTAAGTCGCTTGCCCAAAAAGTACGGCAACTCATGGCAAATCCGGATAAGTATAAGTCTCTATCCGAATATTGCTATCTACAAGCTCAAAAGTTCGACATCAGTAAGACGGTAAATCATTATTTATCTTACTATCATTTACTTATGAAGAAGTGACTAATCATTGATAATTTTGTCGTAAATCTCAAGGACCTTTTTCACATCAAATACTTGTTCCGCTTTTTGTCTGCTTGCCAAGGAATAAGCATTTTTTTCTTCAGAAGACAAATTCAGATACCTTTCCATAGCTTCTGCAAGTGCTGGCGCGTTTTTAGGAGGTACTAAGAATCCATTTTTTCCGTTGTCAACCAACTCCTTACATCCGAATATGTCGGAGGTAATTATAGGTTTACCGACAGCACATGCTTCCATCAGAGAGCGGCTCATTCCCTCACTGTAGGATGGTAATACTACAACAACTCCGCGTCTCTTAAAGACTTCGAACATGTTACTTGTGAATCCGTCGTATTTTATTATTCCATCTGCCACATTCTTCCTTATTTCCTCTAATGGAATACTGTTGGGGTAAGCTGCGTCAAAAGCACCTAACACCTCAAACGAGACATTTGGATGCCTGTGTTTTATGAGAGCGGCTGCTTCCACAAATTCTCGGTAGCCTTTGTCTTTTAAGATTCTTCCTATAAACAAGAATGTTGTCTGTTCAGAAAAGTTGTCGAAATAAGGAAACTTTTCTAAATTCACGCCTTCACCACCTTTTAGCCATACAATTTTAGATGAATCGATAAAATGATGCTCTTTAAGGTATTGTACATTTCCTTCATTCAACACCAGCAAGTGCCGGACGTTGCGCAAGGCAAGGCTATAGTATTCCCTTACCAAGTGTGCTATCAGACTGTTTTGGATGAACACATATCCCATTCCAGCCATCATTGCGTTTACTTTAACATGGAGCAATTTGCCGGCAAAGGCACCATATATGTTTGGCTTGATGGTATAGGTGAAGACATATCTTGGACGAATGCTTCTGAATATCCGGAGTAACTGGGCGAAATACTTTATATCTCCAAATGGATTTGTAGAATTCTTTGCCATTTTCACCGGGATATAATGGTAGCAATCAGGAATTCGAGCTTTCATTTGCTCGTCCCCGTCATTGGGAGCACAGATATAAATGTCATAGCCCATATCCTTCATATGATTAAGAACTTCACCACGGAAGTTGAGTAGGCCCCACAATGTGTTGTCGCAGAAAAGCATTCGGACATTCTTATTAGCCATCGTTATTTTAATATTAGCCGTAATGTTTTTATGTATAACGAATCGTGTGTTGTAATGTTGCATCATTATCATTTTTTTTTGAGTTTTTGCCAGCCCCCATACAACATTATCTAAAGGACAGCGTTTAGATACAAAATAATATTTATGCAACATCTACTTATATATCTAGGAGCATTGCTGTTGAGCATGATGAGCGGATTTATCTATATTCCACTTATTACGCGATATTGCCAAAAGAGGGAATTCTTTGATATCCCTGATGCTAGGAAGGTGCATAAGACCCCCATCCCGAGATTGGGTGGTATGGCTTTCGTGCCAAGCATGTTGCTGGCTTGCGTGTTGGTTCTGTTCGCAATGAACTACCAGTCGGATACAGGACTTAACTTCAGCCTATCGTCACTTTATTTCTGCATTAGCCTCCTTATCATCTATTTCACGGGCATCATTGATGATTTTGTAGGGGTAAAGGCATCTCCGAAGTTCCTTGTTCAGATTGCCGCAACCATCATCTTGCCAATTTCCGGGCTGTATATCAACAATCTGTATGGTCTGTTTGGCATCTACACGATTCCCTTTTGGGTAGGGGCTCCACTTACAGTCCTTGTGATGGTCTTCACTTGCAATGCCATCAACCTCATTGATGGCATTGATGGACTGTCGGCATCATTAACGGTGATTGCGCTGGTGGGCTTCATTATCGTCTTCGATGCTGAGGGGTTGATATTCTATGGGATTCTCATCGCCTCGCTCATGGGCGTACTCATACCTTTCCTGCATTATAACATGTTTGGTAGTATTGAGAAGAAGCAGAAGATATTCATGGGAGACTCAGGCAGTCTGAGCCTTGGTTTTGTCCTTGGCTTTCTTGCCGTGAAACTTTGCATGGATACACCCAAAACTCCTTATAATCCTATCCATGTCATGTGGTCATGGACACTTCTTGCAGTACCTTGCTTCGATGTCGTCCGTGTGTTCTTCTATAGGATTTGCCATCATCGGTCGCCATTTCACCCAGACAAGAACCATATCCATCACAAACTGTTGGCATGTGGGTTGAATCAGCATAAGGCTCTTGTCGCAATCCTACTGCTCCAACTCTTCATCATAGGCATCAATGTGCTATTATTATATGGCCTAACCTCCTTGACCGTCATATTATGTATTGACATTGCTATCTATCTCGCATTTGTAATCATGACGGACAAGATAGCAGCGAGAAAGGAAGTGTTTATCAGCAAATTGGAGAGATAGCATGAAAAGATTTATAGACATCATTCTCTCAGCTATCTCTCTTCTTGTGTTTAGCCCCCTCATGCTGGTCTGTGCTCTTGCTATCCGCTTGGAGGACGGTCTACCTGTCATCTATAGCCAGGAACGTATAGGATTACATGGGAAGCCGTTTATGATATATAAATTCCGAACGATGCGTTTTGACGCGGAGGAAGATGGAGTTCCTAAACTGTTGGAGAAGCAGGACGACCCGAGACTTACCAAAGTAGGTAGTATGTTGCGTCGCCACCATCTCGACGAACTGCCTCAACTATATAATGTCCTTAAGGGCGACATGGCTTTTATCGGCCCAAGACCGGAACGGAAATACTATATCGATCAGATTATTCAGCACGACCCACGATACGTCTATCTCTATCAGATAAGGCCAGGGGTAACCTCCTATGCCACGCTCTACAATGGCTACACCGATACAATGGAGAAGATGCTTAGGAGGCTTGACCTGGACCTCTACTATCTGGAACATCGCTCGTGGTGGTTCGACGCAAAGATACTCGTAAAGACTTTCATCAACATCGCCTTCGGCAAAGTGTTTTAAGGACAGAATGGACAGATAGACTAAGACAGGAAGACACAAAGAACAGATTATACCTTGATCTTTTGATCGACAGAAAGACACAAAGAACAGATTATACCTTGATCTTTTGATCGACAGAAAGACACAAAGGACAGATTATCCTTGATCTTTTGATCGACAGAAAGACACAAAGAACAAATTTCTCAAAACCACATGATTTTCCTGGTGAGAGGACAACAAAACCAAGAAGAAATTTGGTGGAAACAAGGAAAAGTAGTAACTTTGCAGGCAATTACGCTCCAAGGGTCGAGAAAGACTCGCAACGTGATAATAGAATTCTATAACAAAACGAATAATTAAAGAAATGAAAAAAGGTATTCATCCAGAAAACTATCGCCCCGTCGTGTTCAAGGACATGTCCAACGGCGATATGTTCCTCACTCAGTCTACATGCAAGACCAATGACACTGTAGAATTTGAGGGCGAGACTTACCCGGTGGTAAAGGTAGAAATTTCCAGCACTTCGCATCCGTTCTACACGGGCAAGAGCAAGCTCGTCGACTCTGCCGGTCGTGTGGACCGCTTCATGAGCCGCTACGGCAAGCTGAAGAAGTAAATACCAAAGCCAACAAAATAGAAGCGCGATCGGACGTAGTTGCATATGCGTCCGCTCGCGCTTTCTTTTTGTAAGAAAATCACAAACTGTAATATGAGAGAGAGAGAAGTTTTATCACACAACAAGAGTGGCATGCGAAAAATGAAAAACACTGCATGGTCATGGCTTCTGATAGGTATCCTGGCAGCAGTGGCACCCGCCCTATCATCGTGTTCCGGCGATGACAACAATGACAGCACAAAGAATGCTGCCAACGAAAATGCCAACAGCACAACACTCTACCCCGAATATGGGCGCATGGAGATGCCGCGCATCAAGGACGGCAGCCGTATTATCATCCACAAGACCGACCAGTATGGCATCAACTACATAGTGGAATGGGATGATGGTCTGCGTGCGCAACGATGGACCTGCTATCGACTCGATCCGGACAACAGCGTAAAAAATGGCAGTCGCAGCGGATGGTGGCACGGCAAGGATCCTTTTGCCGAAGACGAACTGATCCCTGCTGACTATCGCACAACACTGGCCGACTACAGCCAAACCACTCCGCATTACGACCGGGGACATATCTGCCCTTCGGCCGACAGGCTCAATTCCAAAGAGGCCAACCAACAGACTTATCTGCTCGGCAATATCCAGCCTCAGCTCAACGGATTCAATACGGGTGTGTGGCTATATATGGAGAATAAAATCCACGGCAACTCCTACGAAGGCATCACGGCATGGAACCGACCGGCTTTCCGCGACACCTTATATATATGTAAGGGAGGAACGATCGACAACAACAACTATACTCGCTCCAATACCGGACTGGTCATTCCAAAATATTTCTTCGCCGCCATCCTCCGCATCAAAAACGGACAGTACAATGCTCTGGGTCTGTGGTTTGAACATAAGAATGATCACAGCACAAGCCTCAAGGCCTATGCATGCAGCATCGATGAGTTAGAGAAAAAGACTGGCATCGACTTCTTCTGCAATCTGCCTGATGACCGGGAGCGTGTCATTGAGGCGGCCGAACCCAACGATGCGCTGTGGGGACTGGAATAAGCCGAGAGCTTTTAAACAAAACAAAAGATCAAGCATTTGAGATGAAGAAGTTTTTCTCATCAAACCTGTCGAAGAGAAACAAGATGAATATTGTTTTGCCGGAGCAAAAGCAGATCCCTCTCTTTCTCTTCGCCGGACGAGTCTTCATTCCCAAATGCTTGATCCTATAGCGATCACAGATGACCGCTTCACCTTCTATTTCTTTGCGGTCATCACCACCTTCCAATGGGTCTTGCCTATGGCCGTAGCCCGCGTGGCCGCCTTCGCACTGCTGCCCGTGTAGCGGTCGAACCAGAAGTCATTGACCTCTTTGCCATCAGAAGACCACAGATAACCCGTAAACGAACGGTTGTTGAGGTTCAGATCATCATAGGCGATGCGCATGACATAGTCGCTTGTGGTGCCGCCCTCGTGAACTTCTTTGTAAGTGAGATAGATGTCACCTGTCTTCGGGTCGATATACCAAGTGAAGTCACGCTGAAATTCCTTTTCTCCCGTCTGAGGATTGTAGTCATACTGCGTTCCCGTGCCGGAAATAGCCGACGAATTATACTGCTAAAGTTTCCCACTTGCAAATAAATCGAACTTAAAGCCTTAAAACACAAGGAAA
>URCI01000030.1 GCA_900546345.1 uncultured Prevotella sp.
TATAAATTAGCCCCTTAAAGTGGCTATGAAGTTATACACAAACTTGACACCCTACTTTCTAAGTACTGCACGTCATTGCTTCCACCCCACTCATTCTTGTTGTCACTGGCATTCCATATCGGCCAGAAGGCGAGTTCGTCCAAATCGGCAGAAGCCTTCACCTTCATCGACAGCGTGTAAGTGGCATCTTTCTCCATGGCCATCGGCAGGTCATAGACAGCCTGCTGGTCCCAGATGTTTTTACCGCCCTTGCTTGTGTACTCGATAAACATATTTCCATTGAAGGAGCCTTCCTCGTGCGAGATCGTAATCGACTTGATGGTTGTCGTTCCGACGAAGGCACCACTCTGACAAAGCACGAAGCCGCCGTCGGCAGCCGCGTTGAAGTTCACCGTATACGCCTTCTCCTCCGTGGAGAAGTTGATGTCCTTCTCAGCCAACTTGCCCCAATCGCCAATGGCCACATGCATCGTGCCCTCGGCAGAACCTTTCATGACGATCTTCATCGTGTAGTCCGTACCAGCTTTCAGCCCGATGTTGCTGGCAGCCTGGTATTGGAACTTATAGTTCTCAATGGCCGTGCTGTTCTCAGCCTGCAAGCCATCGGCAGTTACAGACAGGTGAGACTTCACGTCATCAGCAGCCCAAAAACTGAAAGCACTCTGCTTGCTCCAGTCAATAGAGTAGTCTTCCACTTCTGTGGCATTGGCTTCCGAGGCAAAGAGCATCGCAAAAGCCATCAAACAAAAATAGTAGATCTTTTTCATAAAATAGATGTTTATATTAGTTAATATTAGGCTGATATAAAAAAAGCACGCTATAAGCGATAAAAAAGAAGAACCCTTCCTCCTCTCCCTTTATAAAAGAAAGAGGAGGAAGAGAAATCACTAAACACGAAGAGGTATGTCCTCCTACCTTTTACTTGCCTTGCAGTCCATCAGCAAAACCGGCGTAGGTGTATTTGCGGTTATAGTTCAGGTCCCACAAGCCCATCGGACTGTTTGCCAGCCAACCACTGTTTGCCGGACTGTCCGTAGCACACCATTGGCAGATGCCCCACTGCTGAGCAACCGGGATAATCTCGAGATACTTGCTGACAACGAACTTATAGAGATCTGCCATCGCATGGTGCTGCTCTTCGGTGACGTCAGGCGTATGCACGTTATTCCCATTCTCGTCAACCAAGCACATGTCCAGCTCAGAAATGCGGACGAGCTTACCAGACTGTGCCAACAGCTTGAGCATGTTGACGATTGCGTTTTTCTTGCTTTCCTCCACCTGCTTGTTCATGTAGCAAGTGATATGCATCTGCGAGCCGATGCCATCGATCTTTGTCACACCATCAGCTTCCCACTGCTGAATCCAGTGGATCAGACTCTTGAGTTTCATGTTGTTGTCCCAGTCGCTCTCCAAATTATAATCGTTGATGAAGAGTTTCACGTCTTTAGGGCCATACTGACGTGCCAGTCGCACAGCCGTGCGTACGTAGTCCAGGTCGCCGAGATAGTCCTGCCAATAGAAGTTGGCCTTGGCGTCCTCCTTGCTGACAGTGCCCCGTGAGGCAGACTGCAGGTCGTAGTATCCGTCGCCATCCTTGTCCTGGCCGGAGATAGCTTCGTTGACGACATCCCAAGCCTTGACCTTACCCTGGCAGGCTTCCATCATGCCTTTAATCCATCGGTCCATCGCCTTTGTCAACGTATCCTTTTTCTCTTCTGGAGTCTGAGGTTTTACATTGAGCAATACTTTTTGCTGGATAGTAATAGAATTCAGATCAATGGTAGCTGTAGATGTACCAGGCTGCATGATCATATCATACTTGCCGCCTTTGATTCCCGACATATCAAATACAACGTCACTCCATCCTTCTTTCAGCGTGATTGAACCTGCTTTCTTATCAGCGTCCGAGCCCCATCCGTTTTGCACGACAAAGTTCGCATTCACCTGTGCAGACGACTTCACATGGATGACCGCTCTATAGTCCCCTGCTTCCAAACTATTGCCTTGGGAACAGAAGAACTGAGACCAATTGCCTGTTCCAACGAAATGGATAGATCCGTCGATGACAGGCGGTTCGCATCCCATAGGATAGTAAGGGAATTTGCCATCCTTATAGGTTGTCTTTTTCACGTCAGTCCAACCCACGACAGCAGGTCCACCGGTGGTAATCTTATCTGCAATGCATTTATTGAGGTAAGCAACAGGCTGCTGCGAGTGCCACGCCAAGGTATGCCCATAGACAGAGAGTCCTGCCTCGGTAGCTGCATTGACATAGTTGGTGACGGTCGTGAAGTCCATCTCACCGTTGTCGTTCACGCATGATGCCATCTTCATGGCATTGCCGGGCTCCGTTTCTGTGAAGTTGCTGTTGGTCAAGGCGTAGACAACACCCTTGTTAAGGTAGTCAGGGGCACTTGTCCCCACGCCAAGATGCATATTTGGATTCTTGCTCGCTGCCAGATACTCCTTCAGTGGCGCATAGGCGTTCAGGCTGTCCTGTGTCAATGCACTGGCGGGCTCATCGACGCTGAAGCCCGGTACGTTGTCATCGGCACAGCCTGCGAGCAGCAGAGCTGCCGTGGCTATATAGAAAATAGATTTGTTCATATTCAGTTGAGTTATTATTTCGTTGAGAAAGTCTGCATCTTATTGGCGCGCGTCTGCATCACCAGGCTCTCATCGTAATCTTTGACAAGCGTCTTGGTCTCGCCGCCATCGGTATACTTATAAGTAATGGTGTACTTCACTTGGAAGAGATCGCGGTCCTTGTCACCCCATTTCTTGGAAGTGTCTTTCTTGGCGCCGAGAGCCGTCCATTTACCGCTTCCTGTCACCGTGCAGTCTTGTGAAGACGTAGAGAACGTAACGGTCCCATCGTCAGCCACCGTCATGATGACAGTGCCATCGAGTGTTTTCTCCTTACCGTCCACCTTTACGACTTCAGAATGAGGATAAGCCACCTGACTCATCGACAAAGTAGAAAGTGACACGATGCTACCGTCATTGGTGACAATCCAGCTGCCGGCATATGGATTCTTATACGTGATGGCATAGAGCGTGTAGTCCTGTCCCTTCAGGATAGAGTCCTCAGCAGAGATAATCCGCACCGGCAACACATAGGTCACCTGGGCAGACTTGGGATCAGCAAAGAATGCATCTGTCAGATGCACGTTGACCTTTCCACGGACCTGGCCAGCCGGAATGGTCACCTCGTTGCTCTCCAGTTCATAATAGTTCTGCGGCAGAGCCATGACAGGTTTACCCGTGTTGGCGAAAGCCACGCCGTTGATGGCATTAAAGGTGAGATTGTTGACCAGGTTATTATCCACGGCGATCTTGACATGCCGTTCCTGGCGGTTTTTCCAAACGCCACCCACAACCACTTGTAATTGGCATTTATGCTCATTGTCCAGATCGTTGGGGAAATCATCATCCGTTCCGAGTGTGATGGTGCGTATAGGGGTCTGCTGGGCGAAGTAGACTGTCTGGAAGTCATAATCGTCGAACTCTTTGTCACCGTTCTCGCAAGAAGCAAAGCCCAGCAAGAGAGAGAAAGGTAAGGCGAGCAGCGCCAGCTTTTTGAAAGTCTTGTTCATAGTCGTTTTCTATAATCGTTGATGGTAATCGTTTTTTACGCTACTCCTTCTTACTCCCGTGATGCAGGAATAAGTAGGAGCAAGCGTATAGGACATTACCAGCCCTTGTTTTGTTTCAACTCACTAAATTTCAGTATTTCAGAATAAGGTATCGGACCATAGAACATATAATCCTTATAGTCGCGAGCCTCCACGTCGACGGGAGTATAAACCTTGTTGCCTTCCTTGTCGGCGGTGATGCTCATGCCCTTAGCCTCAGTGGTGAGCGGAGCTTTCCAACGTCTGAGATCCCAGAAGCGGAAACCCTCGAAGGAGAGTTCGATGCGCCGCTCGTTACGGATCAGCTCCCGCATTTTGTCCTTCGACTCAGCACACTCATCGAGATAGCTGTCGTCGGTAATGCCGGCACGATGGCGGATGGCCTTGATCACATCATAAGCCGAATAGCTATGCGTGCCCGTTCCCTTGGGTCCGAAAGCCTCATTGGCAGCCTCGGCATAGTTGAGGAAGATCTCGGTGTAGCGGATTCGCGGTGTGTAGTGAAACTGCTTGCTGATGTTCTTCGGGTCGAGGTTAACATCCTGGCGAAGCAGTTTGCGCAGATAGTAACCGGTGCGTGTGGAGCTACCGACCTCGGTGTTGATACCATCCTTACCGGATCCCACCTCAGTATTGATCTTCGTGTTGTTCACACCGACCTGTCCACCGTCAACAACCACATAGGCCGTCAGACGCGGGTCACGGTTGGCATAAGGATTCTTGGCGTCGTAGCCACTGCGCGGGTCAGTGATAGGATAGCCGTTGGCAGCGGGGAAGGCATCGACAAAGTTCTGTGTCGGATTGATGCGCCCCTTGCCATAGAGCGAGGGAGGAAAGTTGGCGGCCTCCCAGTCGTTGTTGCTTGCCTTCTCACCACGCCACATGATTTCCTTCGGGTTAGCGCCATTGGTGAGAGCTTCTATCTCCTGTGTGTTGGCATACCATGTCCATCCTGTAGGATCCATACCACTGACACCCCCTATGGCGTCAAGCACCTGTGCAGCATAATCGGCAGCCTGCTGATAGGTCGTGCCCGACTTGTCGGCAAAGGCCGGGCTGGCAGCCAACAAGGCAGCCTTGGAGCGGAAGGCCTTGACGATGGAGGCATCCATGCGACCGTTGAACTTGGCACCAAAGACGCGGTTCATTCGGTCCACATCAGCCCCCATCTGCTTATAGGTTGCCGGTATCTCGGCGTCAGAGCTGATGTCCTTGTACTTGTCGGGCAGCAGAGCCAGTGCACTGTCACAGTCATCGTAGATGGCTTTCATGCACTCGGCGAAGGTGTTACGCGGCAAGTTGAAATTGCTGGAAGCATCCTCCGGTGTTGTGACAATAGGCACACCAAGCAACTGTCCGCTCTCGTCATAGCCTCCATGAGCCTGGAGCAGATAATACATAAACATGGCTCTCATGCCGAAAGCCTCGCCTTTCTCGCGATGGGCATAGAGTTGGCGTGCCACATTGTCGTCGGCCCAGTGGACACCATCCACCCGACTAAGGAAGAGGTTGAGATAAGTGATGGCCGCACGGCAGTCGCGCCAGCGCTCAGTAGGATTGTTGTTGGACGTCCACGTGCCGCCGGCGAGCTTGCGCCAGCTGTTGGTGGCGTCGTTGCTCACAGCATCATCAGTGCCTACCTCGCTGAAAGGGAAGCTGCCACAGGGGATGCGCGTGTAGGCATTGCCGAGCACGCCCTCGGCATAAGAGGCGTTCTTGTCCATATAGTCCAAGCCGAGGTTGTTTTCCTTGGCAGGCTCAAAGAGGTCGTCACAGGAAGTGAACGTCAGTCCCAGAGCCGCAACAAGGAAGAGATATTTCAATTTTCTTGTTTTCATAATCTGTTATGCATTAGAAGTTAACCTTGGCGCCGAGATTGTAGTAGCGCGTCTGTGGGAACGAGCCCACATTGGTCTCCATGTATTTCCGCTCGCCGGCAATGGTGAGCAGATTGCTGCCACTGAGATAGACGCTCAGTCCTTTGACCCACTTGCCCTGGAAGAGGTTCTCCGGCAGGTCATAAGTCAGTTGCACTTTGTTCAGTCTGACGGCATCTGTCTTGTAGGTCCAGAAGTCAGAAGTCACGAAGTTCAGATCGCCACCCTCAGTGGTCAGACGGGGATAAGTGGCTGTGGCAGCCGTCTCAGGTGTCCAGCGTCCCAGCACGACATCACTGTACTTACGGTCGCCGTAGCACCATTCATAGCTGTTGTCCTTCACGCCCATGCCCCCGAAGTTACCGGTCCAGTTCATGAAGAAGGTGAAGCCTTTGTACTTGGCGGTGAAGTGGAAGCCGAGATAGAAGTTCGGTGTCCAGTGTCCGAGCACTACTTGGTCGCGGCTGTCGATAATGCCGTCACCGTTCATGTCCTGGTATTTCAGATCACCGGGCTTGGTATTGCTGTTGATGACGGCGCTGTTCTTGATCTCATCCTCATTTTGGAAGAATCCGAGACAACGGTATCCGCGCAGGGCATCGATACGCGCGCCCTCGCTCTTCTGCCAGTCATACTCCACATTCTCGCTGATCTTGGTGTTCTTCGAGGTGTATTGCATGCCTGTGATGCCGCCCATGAGGTCAACATCGCCGAGCTGTTTGTGCACATCGACAGTGAAGTCGAAGCCCGAACGGCGCTGAGCATTGTAGTTGATGTAAGGCAGGAGCGTCGACACCGGCCAGTAGGTATGGAAGTAACTGGGGTAGTTGGCTTCCGGTGTGACGAGGAGGCCATCAAACTTCACATTGAAGTAGTTGGCATTCAGTCTTACGAGTCCCTTGCCAAAAGAGGCATCGAGTCCGAAGCGCAGCTCCTTGCGCTTGATAAATCCCAAGTTCTTGTTGCCACCTCGCTGGCTATCTGAAGTCTGCATAGCATTGGCGCTCTCGCTCCATCCCCACCATGTACCAGTAGCCGTGAAGATGTCGTCGTACATATAGTACTTCTCGATGTCGAGATCCTCGTTGATGACACCATACGAAGCATTGATCTTCAGATCATCGAGCCACGATGCTGTCGGTGCCATCCATTTCTCGCGGCTGATGCGCCATGCGATGGTACCTACGGGCGAGACGGCCTCACGGTGTCCTTCAGCGAGCTTGGCTGAGTGGATAGCCGCCATGGCCAGGTTGGCGTAGTACCGACGGTCGTAGTTGTAATCGATGTTCAGACCGAGGTTAGCATTGCTCGTACGGTGATACTCACCGGTGGTGGTCACCTGATAGCCATGGGCCAACAAGGTCGCATCGACGGCGTGAAGACCGAACTGGCGGTTATAGTCGAACTGCCCGGAGAAGAAGACGGTCTGCACCGTCTTCGAGCCACTCACGTTCTTAACACCCGTGTGCTTGTCAGTGCCATATTTCTTCAGGCCGATGATCTCATCCTTTCCGTTCATGTTGGACCAGACAGGCTCATAGGAGGAGTAGTCGTTCTGAATGCTGCTGCTATAAGAGGTAGCGTAGTCGATGGCAGCGTGGGTCTTAAAGCTCAGTCCCTTGAGCACCTTGTCGAGGTCGAAGTTGATGCCTGCATCAAACTGCAACTGACGGCTCGTATAGGTATTGTACCCAGCCGCATACATGCTTGCAAAGGGATTGGTCTGCAGACTCTGTGTGCCGCCGAGCATATACTTGCCGTCAACCACATAGTTGCTGTTGGCAATCATCTTCTGCATCTCGAGCACATCGGGGTTCATCATGTCAATAGGAACCAGGGGAGTCAGCGGATACTGGGTTGTGGGGCGCAACGTTGCACTCTGAGCCCAGTAGTTGCTGCGGTCGCCGCGCTGGTCATAGAAGGTGGCGTTGGCGTCGACCCAACCGGTGATCCAGTCATTGAGGCGCAGATCGATGTTGCCACGCACGTTCAGACGGTTGGTATGGTTGTGCTTGCCCTCACCGAACTTGACGAGGTCGCCCACATGATAAAGGCCGATATTGGCATAGAAATGGGCGTATTTGCCGCCTCCCTCAAACTCTGCGTTGCCGTCATAGCGTGTATAGGCCTTGCGCAGATAGTCCTTGGAGAAGAAGTCGATGCTGGGATAGCGATAGGAGTTGCGTCCGCTGGCATAGTTATAAATATCTGTCTCGTTATACACCGGGGACTTTCCATCATTGGCCAGCGCCTCATTGTAGAGACTCATGTACTGTGCGGCACCGAGATACGTCGGATACTCTTTGGGTGTGAACAGTCCGGCATTGCCACGAACACTGACATGGAGACCGTCGGTCTGGCCACGTTTGGTGGTGATGAGCACCGCGCCCTTGGCAGCACGGGAGCCGTAGAGCGCCACGGCACTGGCCGACTTCAGGAAGGTGATCTGCTGGATCTCAGTGGGCAGCACATTGTTGGCATCACGTGGCACACCATCCACGAGGATGAGCGCGTCGCCCATGTTCCACAGCTGACCCGTGTAGCCTCCGGCGTAAGCCTGGAGTGCATCGAGGCTGTAGGTGTTATAGTTCTTGCGTGTCAGGTTCTCCATGTCAATGGCGGAGACACCTCCAAGCAGCTCTGACTTTGCTTTGGAGCCAAAGGCCACGTTGACTTGCGTGGAGTCGGCCACTGTCTGTCCGAATGCCGAGGCCGACAAGGCGAGCATGCCGAGCGTCAGAGCTTTCTTTTTATATATTTTTCGATTATTCATTGTGAACGCTAAGGTTTGAAGTTTTACTTTTTTACCTTTTTAGTTTTCTACCTTTCCAAGGATTTTACCACCCCGGATTCTGCTTAAACTCGGGATAGATGCTCACGTCGCTCTTCTTCAGCGGCAGCCAGTAGTGCTTCTCCGAGAAGTTGCGTGTGAGGATGAGTTTCTGTGTGAAGCCCGACACCTCGTTGTTCTCCGGGTTCTTGAGATCGCACTTCACGCGCTTGAACTCCTGTGAAGTCTTGATGTTGTAGGGATACTTATCAAGGAGGAGCCAGCGGCGCAGGTCATTGAAGCGGTGACCCTCATAGGCCAGCTCCACGGCGCGCTCACGGCGCAACTCACTCATGAAACCATCGAGTGAAGAAGCATACTTGGCTGCGACAGGAGCGACGCCGGCACGGGCACGCACCTTATTGATGGCCTCAAGGGCTGTCAGCGGGCACTGTCCCACCTTAGCATTGGAGGATCCCATGGCCTCGGCAGCTGCCTCGGCATACATCAGGTAGACGTCGCTCAGGCGCATCCAGGGCAGGTGGATGAGGAAGTGGTGGCTCCAGTCATAGCCTTTGTCGAGCTTGTTGCAGCTGTTGTCAATGAACTTATAGAGCAGATAGCCTGTGCGGCTGCCTTTCTCGGCGTTGCGGTACATGCCGCCTGTTTCGAGGTCAGCGTAGCGGATCGACTTGGCAGGATCGGCCTTGATCTCAGCCTCGGTGTGCACTTCGTTCTTGGCAACGTCGTCGCTCTTGAAGATCTTCTCGCCGTCGAAGCGGATATCATTGTAGAAACGCGGGTCACGGCCTTTCCAGGGATGTGTGGGATCGAAACCACTCTCGGGATCATCGAGAGGCAGGCCGTTGGCCATGCCATAATAGTTGACGTAGTTGGCAGTGGGAAGAGTGAACACGCCACCTTCGTCAAGGGCGCTGTTCACAGCACAGAACTGTTTGGAGAGTCCCCAGTTGGTTCCGTTCCAGTCGCCATTAAAGAGAGGGCCACGCAAAATGGCCTCGGTGACAGAGCCATCCTTGCTCTGACCCGGAATCTTACCGTTGTCGTCGATCGTATAGAAGTTGTTGCTGTACTCTTTCATCGGCAGCAGACCATACTGTGTCTGTCCGCCCTCGACCATGGCGAGCAGTTCGCCAAAAGCCTCGGCAGCACGTTTGCACAGTTCCTTGTTATAGCTGGCATTGCCTGTGCTCACCTTGTTCATCAGTGGCGAGCCGGCCCAGAGGAGATCCTTGCCGAGGTAGGCCAGTGCCGTAATCTTGTTGATACGCATCTGGTTCTTGCCCAGCGTGTTCTTTCCGACAGTAGTGTTGTCCCAGTTAATGGGCAGCAGGTCGGCAGCCTTGCGGAAGTCTTCGGCGGCCTTCTCGGCACACTCCTGATAGCTCAGCCGTGGCTCGCGCAGCTCCTGGTCGGAAGGCAACACCTTATCTATATAAGGCAGACCACCGAAGTACTGCATGAGCTCAAAGTGGAACCAACCACGGAAGAAATAGAGCTGGCCGAGGATCAGATTCTTCTCTTCGGTTGTACCTACGAAGTTGTCGGCATTGGCAATACCGAGGTTGGCCTTGCGAATGCCGTACCAGCATCCGGGCACAAGTGAATGAGCGAAGCGGTCGCCACCCAGGTCGAATCTGTTGCGATCCATCCATCCACTCTGCCAACCGTCGTGGCTGCTCTGCCAGCCCCAGAAGTCGCCTTGGTCGATCTTGTAGACCATGTGATAGTTGATGCCGACATTTTGCAGCTCGTCCTCGCCCCAGTTCCAGGAGTTGGTATAATAGCCTTTGTCAAACTCCGGAATGCAGTTATAGAGTTCCTCGGTAAATCCCTGGAAGTTTTGGAAGTCCTTGAAGGCATCTTTGTCCGACACATCGCTGTCGGGCGCCTTGTCGAGATAGTCGGTGCAGCTGGTCTGTGCGAGTGTCAGCGCAAACATGGCACACACCGCTCCGATATATAGTTTTATCTTTTTCATGATTTACGATAGCGTTAGAGATTGATTTTAATACCCATGTTGACACGCTTGACGGTAGGATAAGCACCCTGCGATGCCAGTCCGGTACCGGCGTAGTTGCTCTCACGGTCATCGGGCATACGGCTCCACACCCAGAGGTTGTTGCCGTTGACAAAGACTTGCAGACTGTTGAGACCGATGTGGCGCACCCACGGCTGTGTGAAGGTGTAGCTCACCTCAGCGTTTTTCAAACGGATGAAGCTGCCGTCGTAGTGGAAGCGGGTACCCTCGTAGTAAGAGGGCTGCGAGTTGATACGTGGCATGGGCGCATCGGCATTTTGCGTGTACTTTGTCCAGAAGGTGCCCTCGTCAAAGACGGTGTCGAGGTTCTTACCCAGTGAGTTGAAGCCCACATAACGGTTGACATTCGTCACGCCATAGAACTGCACATAGACCGAGAAGCCTTTCCAATCCCATCCGATGGTGGCATTGTAGGTGTTCTCCGGCGTGCCGGTGTAGCCATAGGGTGCGCTGTCGTTGCTGTCGATAACGCCGTCGCCGTTATAGTCAATGACGTCGTACATGCCCGGCATCTTTTGGTCGTCGTTGGTATCGTAGCGTGTGATACCGATGACATCATCCCAGGTGTTGGCGAAGCCACTGGTCAGGTTGGCATGATCCTGTCCGATGGCGAATCCCTCCCTCTTCTGATAAGCAGGCAGCAGGGACGGGTCGTCGTATTTCAGAATTTTGTTTGTCGCATGGGTCATGGAGAAGTTGCCCCAGAAGTGGTGGCCGTTGAAGGTCTTGTTGAGACGCAACTCCAACTCATAACCCTTTGTGCGCACCTTACCGAGGTTGGCCGAAGGAGCCGTAGCGCCAAAGTAGGAAGGAATGGCACGGTTGCCACCGGCAATCAGCACATCGCGGCGGTTGTCGACGAAGAAGTCAACGTTACCGGTGATGAGACCTCCGAGGAAACCAAAGTCCACACCAAGATTCTGCTTGGTCGACTTTTCCCAATGGATATTTGGGTTTCCGATCCTCGACTCTTTATACCATGTATAAGGACTGGCGTCAGAGTTTAAGCCCTGAACTATATTGCCGCCGTAAGCCCACTGTGTAGCATAGAGCCAGCGACCGAGATTGGCACCGTCGTCACCGACCTGACCGATACTATAGCGTATCTTCAGCAGGTCGACATACTTACGCAGCGGCTTGAAGAACTTCTCCTCACTGATGGTATAGCCCACAGCACCTGAGTGGAACCAGTCGAAGCGGTAGTCGGGACCGAACTGCTCAGAACCGTTGTAAGCACCATTGTACTCGGCGAAGTAACGGCCATCGTAGCTATAGGTGGCACGGAAAGCCCAGTCCTCACGATAGTGCGAGAAGTCGCTTCCATAGGCATTCTCCGTGCGGTTGAACACGCCCATGGCCGTGACGTCGTGCTTGCCGAACTTGCGGGCATAGTTCAACTGTGCCTGATAGAAGAGGTTGCGCACGGTGGCGCCGTTGTTGACATTACCTCCGGCAACGCTCCAGAGGATACCTTCCTGGAAGTCGAAGTTGGTGTTGCCTTGGAGTGCTTGGGAATAGACGGCCTTGCCCGTTGACGGATCAATCCATTTTTGCTGTGCGTTGTGATAGAGATCGTTGATGCCTCGTCCGTCCTCTTGGAAGACATTATCCCAACTGACCAGTGCGCTGGCCGAGAGACCCGGTGTGATGAAGTCGAGTTTCTGCGTCAGCGTGAAGTCGGTGTTGATACGTGTGGTGGTATGCTTCTCAGCACCGGCGAGTGCCAAATTCATCACAGAGTTGGGCGCTCCCTGCGGGTCAGCAGGATAGTAGCCCCATGTGCCATCACTGTATCTTGGGATAAAGGCATCGTGTGGTGCGCTGTAGGCTGCCTGCCAAAGCTGGCTCTCACCAAAGGATCCGGTGGCAGTGCCCCACGGGCCTTTGCGCTCGCCGTGGCTACCGAAGAGGTTGACCTTCAATGTGGTGGTGCGCGTCAAGGCAAAATCGAGGTTGGTACGGGCGTTAATACGATCGAAACCATAGCCAGCCTTGTAGCCGCGGTTGTTGTCCCACTGCCGGAAGAGGTCGCCCTCGTGCAGGTAGTCGATGGCAGCGAAGTACTTCACGAACTTCGTACCACCACTGACATTGACGTGTGGGTTGTAGGCCATAGCGTGGTTCTTAAACACCTCACTCTGCCAGTCTACATCGGGATAGCGCTCTGCCTCCTCGAGATTGGCGGGATGACGATATTTCTCAATGATATCGATGGGCAGCACCCTGCTCCATGACTCAGGTTTCAAACCGAGCTCTTGCTCAGCGGCCTGGTTGCGGATGGAGAGCGCATCGGCACTGCCGAGCGATCCCGGCAGTTTGCTGGCGAACTTCAGTGTGGCGTTCATGCCGATCTCGATCTTTGCCTGTCCTTCCTGACCACGCTTGGTAGTGATCAGAATGACGCCGTTGGCGCCACGCACACCATACACAGCCGTAGCCGAAGCATCCTTCAACACAGAAATGCTCTGCACTGAAGAGATGTCGATACTGTTCATCGGACGCTCGATGCCGTCGACGAGGATCAGCGGGTCGCTATTGTTCCACGAGCTCACGCCACGGATGACGATCTTTGGATCCTCCTCACCCGGCATACCTGTAGAGCTCATGGTCACAACACCCGGCACATTACCTGTCAGGGCGGCGCCTATGCTTGTCACACCACCGGCGCGCTCCAGGGCCTTACCCGTGGTCTGCGTGATAGCGCCGACCACAGAAGCCTTCTTTTGCTGACCATAACCGACGACGACAACCTCGTTGAGGTTGTGATCATCATTGCGCATGACGACCTTCAACGTCTTCTTTGCCCCGGAGAGCTTCACCGTCTGTGTCGACATACCGATGTACGACACCTTCAGCGTGGCGTTGCCTCCTGTCACATTAATGACAAAGTTACCGTCCAAGTCTGTGATGGTACCATTGGAAGAGGAACCTTCCATCACGGTAGCACCGATGATCGGCTCACCCGCCTCATCTACCACACTGCCTTTGACCGTCACCTTTTGTTGGGCGCCCGCGCCCACGACAAAAAGTGAAGCCAATGTCAGCGTAGCTGCCACTCGCTTTGTTCTTAACAATAGTTTGTCCATGTTCTATTCATTATTTAAGCTTTTATTATTAGGATCGCTATATCGCTGTTCGTGTTAACTTTAATGAAAATTAGCCGAACGCGGTGCAAAGATAGTACATAAAAGGTACACAGAGTTTGTAACATGTTACAAACACTTTATATTTTATACCATTGAAAGAAAAAGAAATAAAAAAGAAACTTGGTATAACTGATTCTTACCTCACTTGAATGATATCTTCCCATCGTGTCGTGTAATTGGGACTCTTACGATCACGGCGGATGGCATCGGCAAAATGGGCGGCTTTGCCCTTCTCTCTTGGCCGGGTATATTGCTGGGAGCCCAGGACAAGGGTCTCCTTGCCCTGGGATCGGTTGATGCGGTCGGCGACCTTGTCGAGACGGCGCAGTTTCTGATAGCGGTCTGCATCATAGTCGGTGAGATCGGTCTGCACGGCGTGCTCGGACTGCAAGTCGAGCATCATCACACCGGCACGCTTGTAGTGAAAGCCTTGAAAGTATACGCGGTCAAGAAGTTCAGTGGCGGCTGCGACGATGCGCATGGTGGAACTGGTGGGCGTGGGCAGTTCCAGTGTGCGGAACATGCCATACTGTGGCAAGTCGTCGCGGAAGTGATTGGTGTCGACAAAAACGCCCACGACACCGGCTACCTCGTGATAGCGGCGGAGCTTCTCGGCGCACAGCGCGGCGTAATTGGCCACGTGGGTGCGGATGTCATGCTTGGCGGTGAGCATGTTGGGAAAGGAGCGTGAGGTGCAGATGCTCTTTTTCGTGGCCATCTCCATGTCGTCGATGGGGATGCAGTCCTCGCCGTTGAGCTCACGCCACGTGCGCTGGCCTACTATATTAAATAAGGTGTGCACCCACGAGGCAGGCTGGCGGGCGAAGTCATAGGCCGTGGTGATCTGCGCCCGGCGCAACTTGTCTGTCCAGCGGCGGCCGATGCCCCACACGTCCTCAATGGGGAAGAGCTGCTCGGCCTTGAGGCGCTTCTCGTCGTCGTCGATGAGACAGCAGTGGTGATAGCCGGCATACTTCTTGGCAAACTTACTGGCCATCTTGGCCAGCGTCTTGGTCGGTGCGATGCCGATGCTCACGGGCATGCCGAGACCATGGAGGATCTTGCGGTGGAGCTGCTCGCCCCAGGACTTCAAGTCGAGGTGATCCATGCCGTCAAGGACACAGAAGCCCTCGTCGATCGAATAACGATGGAACTCAGGGGCCTCGTTGCGCACGATGTTCATCAACCGCCGGGTCATGTCGGCATAAAGTTCGTAGTTGCTCGAAAAGGCGTAGAGCTCCACTCCCGGAAAGAGCTGGGGCAACTGAAAGGCGGGTGTACCGGCCTTCACACCCAATGCCTTGGCCTCGTTGCTGCGTGCCACCACGCACCCGTCGTTGTTGCTGAGCACCACCACGGGTTTGCCATTTAAGTCGGGACGGAACGAGCGCTCACAACTCACATAGCAGTTGTCGACATCTACCAAAGCATAGTATCTCATCGCGATCAAGAAAATGTGTCGTTGCTACAAAATTACGCAATTTCCGTGGAAACGGCAAGGATTTTCTGATCTTCATCAGCGAGAAAGTCACAAGAGCATCATATTTTCCGACAAAAACAGGTTCGCGCACACTTTCATTCCAGAAAGAAGGAAACCGTGGGAAATGAGGGTGTGATGATCATCTCAGTGGTTTTTATCGACAAAACGACTGAGATGAGTCGGTCATCTCGGTTGTTTCTCAGGCTCATCTCGGTTGTTTCTCAACATCATTTCAAAGGTATCTGTACGAAAAACAACCG
The DNA here is from genome assembly GCA_900546345.1 of uncultured Prevotella sp. Taxonomy (GTDB): domain Bacteria; phylum Bacteroidota; class Bacteroidia; order Bacteroidales; family Bacteroidaceae; genus Prevotella. The sequence goes on from URCI01000030.1 coordinate 15,231, forward strand.
TTTTAAAGGAAAGCACTCTGTTTTTTTATGGAGAAAAACCAAGGCTGGCAATCATCAGCCGACAGTTTTTTGCCTCACAAAACATGCAATCGTCACGCTATCAACGACTTATGAAAACCGTTCCATTTTTGGCGATTTTCAGTGCAAAGTACACCTTGGCGCTGAAAATCGCAAGGAGAAGGGCGGAAAAATGTCAGTTTATTCAACATTCAAGGATTTCGCCGTAGGGGCGGGCTTTATGCCCGCCCTAAACCTCATGGAAGTAATTCGCCACCGCATCTTTGACTGAAATTTAGCTCCTACAAAGCTAAATCCTTGAAAGGCCATGACTGCCATTCGAGGGTTAGGGCGGGGATAAACCCCGCCCCTACATCAAAACCGGCAATAACCTATGGGCGGAACAAAGAATCATCGAACATAAATCACTAATCAAGCATTTCGACGTAGGGGCGGGCTTTATGCCTGCCCTAAACCTCATGGAAGTAATTCGCCATCGCATCTTTGACTGAAATCTAACTCCTACAAAGCTAAATCCTTGAAAGGCCATGACTGCCATTCGAGGGTTAGGGCGGGGATAAACCCCGCCCCTACATCAAAACCGGCAATAACCTATGGGCGGAACAAAGAATCATCGAACATAAATCACTAATCAAGCATTTCGACGTAGGGGCGGGCTTTATGCCTGCCCTAAACCTCATGGAAGTAATTCGCCATCGCATCTTTGACTGAAATCTAACTCCTACAAAGCTAAATCCTTGAAAGGCCATGACTGCCATTCGAGGGTTAGGGCGGGCATAAAGCCCGCCCCTACGGCGAAACCGGCAATAACCTATGGGCGGAAGATCCAAAAAACGCCCCTCCTACTCCAGGTCCTCGTCCTGCGTGACCGTCACAGTGCCCAGTTTGTTGATTTTCAGCAACAGCGGCACATACTCGTCACTCGACTTGTCGGGATTGCCCACACTGGCGGCAAAGACCAGGTCAGAGCCTTCGGGGCGCACAAAGACAATCCCCAGGAGCGCTCCTTTATCGTAGTACTGGTCATCGACCTTGGCCTTGAAGTCGGCTTTCGTGAAGTTACGGCTGAAAAACTCTGTGCCGTTCTCCCGCAGAATGCGCACCGAGATCGTGTTGTCGTAATAGTCATGACTGCCGTCCGAGGCCATGGACAGACTCTTGTCGGCATGCCGCTTGACCTCGACCGTGTAGATGCCACCTACCCATCCGACTTTGCGCGACACAGTGTTGTCACCCATCTCGCGGGGTCCCTTCGGAACGACGACCTTGCGTGCGGGGCGAGCGCCCTGCTCCGTCTTGTTCTCCTTGCAGCCCAAGAATAGCACGACCGCCAGGAGCATCAAAGCCAATGAAGTGTATATTTTCATCGTTTTTCGTGTATTTTCCGGTGCAAAGGTAGAAAAAAACTATGAAAAAGCGACAGATTGCACATAAGAAAGCAAAGAAAAAGACGCTTTTTCTTTGATATTCCACTCGTTTACACTAACTTTGCATTACAATCACGTAACAAACCATCAACAAACAGAGAACTGATGATACGAAAAGTCATTGCACTGTTTCTTTTTGTCCTTATACTCGCTGGCTGCCGACATCAAAGTGTCAACAAGCCACAGGAGACCGCCGCTGACACGACGGCCATGATGGTCTATCAGATACAACATTGTGCGAAACTTTACACACAAACGTATAAGCTTCGCAAAATCGTCGTCTATGACGACACGGCCGCCCTCACCGGACGTGTGCTGGGGCAGTCGTTCAAAATGAATCTGCCACTGGGCAAGCGACGCATCGCCATCCCCATGACAGCCACAGCACAGGCCTCGATCGACTTCAGTCACTTCTCCGCCTCACAAGTGCGACGCAACGGCCAGCGGCTGGAGATCATCCTGCCCGACCCTCAAGTGACGCTCACCGCCACCACCATCGACCATGAGCAGGTCAAGGAGAAAGTGTCACTCCTGCGCACACGCTTCTCTGACGAGGAGCGGACACGCATCGAACAACAGGGACGGGCTGACATCATCCAGTCACTGAAAAAGATGAACCTCACCGAGAGTGCACGACAGAGTGCCGTACAGCAGCTCATGCCCATGCTGCGACAGATGGGCTGGCGCGATGAGGACGTGGTGATCACCTTCCGTGATGATCTAGGCAACAGCCCCTTTGACGCTCTGATCCGCAAAACCAACTAAACGATGACAGAAAAACATTCTCTCCTCTCACGACTGCTGGCACGCGCCGGTTCCGACCTGCGGCTGGTGCTGGTATCGGCTACGGTCACCCTCGTGCTCGTCATCGCTGCCGTGGTGCTCGTCAAGCGGGCACTGTCAGACCAGCACATCGGCATGACGCACAACAAGGAGATCAGCGTCACGCCGGTCGTCATGGAGAGCATCCGCAACACAGGCCAGTGGGTGTTTCTGGAAGTCGCTGACGAAGAACTCGTCGACACGGTGCGGCATGGCTTCTTTGGCGACGATGAGCTGGCACGTGTCTACTACGGCACACTAAGACTGGGCTTCGACATGCAACAATATAAAGTAGAGTGGCTCCGCGTCAGCGGCGACACACTCATCGCCACGCTGCCACCCATCGGGCTGGTCAGCGACGACTTCCTCGACGAGGCGCGTAGCCAATCGTTTTATGAGAGCGGCAAATGGACTGAGCAGGATCGCGCTGTGCTGGCCGAGCGCGCCAAGGCCAAGATGCGGCAGCGATGCCTGAGTGCAAGCAATCTGCAATCAGCAAGAAAAAACGCCCGGGCACAGCTGTGGACGATGTTTCGCGCCCTGGGCTTCAAGCATGTCAGGATAGAATAATCAATAAAGAATCGACACCATGAGTCAAGTCAACGAATTCTTCACTACTCTCAGCGGGCTGCTGTGGGGCTGGCCAATGATCATCCTATTGTTGGGCACGCATATCTTCCTCACGATCCGACTGCACATACCGCAACGGCATCTGTGGACGGCCATCAAGTTGTCGGTCAGACGCGACCCTGGAGCAACGGGCGACGTATCGCAGTTTGGCGCACTGGCCACGGCGCTGGCCGCCACGATCGGCACGGGCAACATCGTCGGCGTGGCAACCGCCATCTCGCTCGGCGGTCCCGGTGCGGTGCTCTGGTGCTGGCTGACGGGTGTCTTCGGCATTGCCACCAAATACTCCGAGGGCTTGCTGGCCATCAAATACCGCGAGAAGACAGCCGACGGGCGCATGTTGGGTGGCCCGATGTATGCGCTGGAGAAAGGACTGGGATGGAAGTGGCTGGCCGTGCTCTTTGCTGTCTTTGCCGCCTGCGCCTCGTTTGGTATCGGCAACACCGTCCAGGCCAATGCCATCGCCACGATTGCCCACGAGAGCTACGGCGTCAGTCCGGCAGTCGTCGGAGCGGTGATCACACTGCTCACCGCAGCGGTCGTCATCGGTGGTGTGAGAAGTATCTCGAAGGTATGCAGCATGTTGGTGCCGTTCATGGCGATTTTCTATGTCTTGGGCTGCATCTACATTCTCTGTGTCAACCATGTCGCACTGTGGCCAGCCATACAGTTGATAGTGCGCTCGGCCTTCACGCCCCAGGCAGCGGGCGGCGGTTTTGTGGGTGGCACGGTGATCATGGCGGCACGCTACGGCATTGCACGCGGCCTGTTCTCCAATGAGTCGGGACTGGGCTCGGCACCGATCGTGGCCGCAGCCGCACAGACGCGCAACCCGGTCAGGCAGGCGCTGGTGTCGAGTACGGCCACGTTTTGGGACACCGTCGTGATCTGCGCGCTCACCGGACTCGTCATCGTGAGCAGTATCATCGCCTATCCTGATATCACCTACAACGACGGCGCACAACTGACAAAGGTCGCTTTCAGCAAGATCCCCTACGTCGGTAAGCCGCTGCTGACATTTGGTCTTCTGACTTTCGCCTTCAGTACGATCCTGGGATGGAGCTACTATGGCGAGCGCTGTGTGGAATACTTAGGCGGCCGCCGCTGGATGCTGTGCTACCGTCTGCTCTACATTGTGTGTGTGTTCATCGGCAGTGTGATCTCTCTCGAACTGGTTTGGAACATCGCCGACTGCATGAATGCTCTGATGGCGATACCTAACCTCCTCTCTCTGCTCTTCCTCAGCGGTGTCATCGTGCACGAGACACGCAAGTATCTGTGGCGGGGACGACTGGACCGAGAAATGGAGGAGTTGACAGATGAGACACAAAGCGAGGAGACAGAAAGACAATAGACTTTAGACAGAAGACGCTTTTTTAGACAGAAAGACATAAAGACAGATTTTTCTAAAGACAAAAACTTTTTTAGACAGAAAGACATAAAAAACATATCTTTCTAAAGACAAAAGGCATTTTTTAGATAGTAAAACATGAAAATTCTCTCTTGCTGGCCTTTAGAGACAAAGAAAGGGTGACAATGTTGTATTAATACATACCCAACATTGTCACCCTTGCAAGAAGAGTTTCAACCATTACAAACGGCTGTAATGGAATTGTTTATCCAGCATTTCACTCCCCTCTCCCCTTGGAGAGGGGATTAAGGGGTAAGGCCTCAGCATTTCACTCCCCTCTCCCCTTGGAGAGGGGATTAAGGGGTGAGGCTGTAAGGGGAGGTGAGCCTTTTTTTACTCAAAGTTCTTATCGTCGAGCATCTCAAAGCCGCAGTAAGGCACGAGCACCTTCGGCACGCGGATGCCTTCAGGTGTTTGGTTGTTCTCGATAATGGCGGCGACGATACGCGGCAAGGCGAGAGCAGAACCGTTGAGGGTGTGGCAGAGCTCGGTCTTCTTGGTGTCTGCTCGACGGAAACGGCAGTGCAGACGGTTGGCCTGATAGCTCTCGAAGTTAGAAACAGAACTGACCTCGAGCCAACGCTTCTGTGCACCACTCCACACCTCAAAATCATAGCAGATGGAAGACGTAAAGCTCATGTCGCCACCGCAGAGGCGCAGGATGTGATAAGGCAGTTCGAGCTTCTGCACAAGTCCCTCGACATGTGCGAGCATCTCATCGAGACTCTTGTAAGAGTGCTCCGGCGTGTCGATGCGAACGATCTCAACTTTATCGAACTGATGCAGGCGGTTCAAGCCACGGACATCCTTGCCGTAAGAGCCAGCCTCACGGCGGAAGCAAGCTGAATAAGCACAGCGCTTGATAGGCAGATCCTTTTCATCAAGGATTTCGTCGCGGAAGATATTGGTCACAGGCACCTCGGCTGTCGGAATCAGATAAAGATTGTCGAGATTGCAGTGGTACATCTGTCCCTCCTTGTCAGGCAGCTGACCCGTGCCATAGCCCGAAGCCTCGTTGACAACATACGGCGGCTGCACCTCGAGATAACCGGCCTTGCGCGCCTCATCGAGGAAGAAAGCCTCCAGTGCACGCTGGAAGCGAGCCATCTTGCCCACATAGATGGGGAAACCGGCACCGGTGATCTTCACACCCATGTCGAAGTCTACGAGATGGAACTTCTTGAGCAGATCCCAATGGCAAAGAGCGTCCTCACCGAGATTGGGCATAGGACCACCCTCCTTGACAACAACGTTGTCGTTGGCATCCTTGCCTTCTGGTACGAGATCGTTGGGGATATTGGGGATTTGCAGCAGTTCGTTGGTCATGTCGGTCTGAGCCTTGTCCATGATCTCCTGCAAAGCCTTGTCGGCAGCCTTCAGCTCAGCAACCTCAGCCTTGACCTTCTCGGCCTCGTCCTTCTTGCCGTCCTTCATCAGGGCGCCAATCTGCTTTGACAACTGATTCTGGTGCTGTTTGTTGCTATCCAGCTTCTGCTGGCTCTCACGGCGCAGCTTGTCATATTCCAATACTTTTTCAATCGCTTCACGGGCTCCATTGAAATGCTTCTTTTCCAAGCCCTTGATCACACGTTCAGTTTCCTCACTGATGAGTTTTAGTGTAAGCATATCGCTGTTTATTGATTATATTTCCTTATTTGGGGCAAAAGTACAAAAAAAAATGCGCACGGCAAAATTTAATCGAGAAAACGCAGGGAATGCCTGTCGTTTACGATAAAAAAACGTATCTTTGCAATAGTTTTCATATTGATGAAAATAGGATTTAAACGAATCGTACTTCATTCTGTAAGATAAAAGACAACTGACATGGACTGCAGAGAAAAGAAAAAACGCCTTGTCCGGCACATGGTATGGATGCTGATGGCAGCTTTCGGCTGGATCGCCGTCATGCCCGCTATGGCTCAAACGACAAAAGGCCATCGCCTGCCCAATATCGCTGTTGGCATCCATCATCACCACCCCGACACTACGCTCTGTTCTCCTTTGAACATCGGACTGATCAGCGAGGTGGACACCCTGCACGGTTTTCAATATGGTCTGCTGCTGGGAGCTGCGCGCGGCAACGCCGACGGTCTGATGCTCTCCACCATCACCAATGCGGCTCATGGCTTTAAAGGCGTGCAGATCAGCGGATTCAACAACATCGTCTTCACGCCGATGAAAGGCATACAGATCAGTCCGATCACCAACATCGCCATGGGCGTGAGGCAAGGAATGCAGTTCTCCACCATCGCCAACATCAGTTCCGGACGCATGAGGGGACTGCAACTCAGCACCTATAACTATGCCGACACGATGCGTGGAACGCAGATCGGTATCATCAACGTGGCGCAGAGCCACCCACGCGGCGTGCAGATCGGTGTGGTCAACTACACGCGAGACCCGGAGGCTCGCAAGATCGGACTCGTCAACATCAACCCACAGACCCGCATCGACATACTGCCCTATGTCGGCTCGTCCACCCGGCTGAACCTGGCTCTGCGCTTCCGCAACGCCCAAACCTACACGATGTTTGGCGTCGGCTCGCATTTTCTGGGACTCGACGAAGACTTCTCGGGCGAGCTCTTCTACCGCATGGGACGCTACTGGACCATCGCGCCGAAGTGGACACTCGGCGGAGATCTGGGCTTCGGACACGTGGAGACTTTCCAGGACAAAGCCGACACGCCGCGAAGAATGTATTCTTTACAAGCCCGCATGACAGCCGACTATGCCATCAACGACCATCTTGGCGCCTTCGTAGCTGCCGGATACGGAACGACAAGACGCTACGGATCGCACACCAACTTCCGTTCGCGTCCGCTTGTCGAAGCCGGACTGACCCTGCGCTATCAGCACGATCCTGACCGCCAGACACAATGGGAAGAGGAACGGCAGCGTGACCATGAGTTCATGCTCGGCAAGCTGGCATTGACGCCGGAAGACAGTCTCTACCGATGGAGCGATCCCACATATACCAAGAAACGGTGGTTTCGCGCTGCCTTGGAGGCCACGGGCATCAACGTCTTCGTGCACTGCTTCGACCGTTTCGTGATGAATGAGGACTTCGCACAAGTGACCTTCAAAAGCATCGCACATAACTGGCACCACGCTTTTGTGTGGGACAATGATCAGTTCTCCACCAATCTCTTCGCCCATCCTTATCATGGCAATCTCTATTTCAACTCGGCACGCAGCAATGGACTGAACTTCTGGCAGAGTACACCTTACGCGCTCGGCGGCAGTTTGATGTGGGAGTTCTGTGGGGAAGTGGAGCCTCCCGCCATCAACGACGTGCTGGCCACAACCTTCGGCGGTATCTGCATCGGTGAAGTCATGCACCGTGTCTCTGCCCTCGTGCTGAACGATCGCAGCCACGGCTTCCGCCGCTTCCTGCGTGAGGCAGCGGCCTTTGTCACCAATCCGATGCAGGGGCTGAACCGCATCATCGACGGCGATGCATGGAACGTGCGACAAGACCGATACATGTACCATGACTTCAGCCGTATCCCCGTGGAGTTTACCATGACCGTAGGCGACCGCTATCTGGCCGACCAAGGCGGTATCTTCCGAGGAGAAAACCAGCCTTACCTGACGTTCAACCTGTATTATGGCGACGCCTTCGACGACAATAACACACAGCCCTATGACTACTTCACGCTGAACTTCTGTGCAGGATTCACAGGCAACCAGCCGCTCATCAACAATCTACATTTGCTCGGCAAACTCTGGAGTCACACTGTCTACGAGGGGAAACAAGGCAAGACGATCGTCGGCATCTTCCAGCACTTCAACTACTATGATTCCAAACCCGTGAAAGACGGCAGCGACAAGACACCTTACCGCATCTCGGAGGCAGCCTCCTTCGGCCCGGGTATGATGTGGCAATTTCCGCAAGTGGGCAATCTCAAGCGACTCGAACAGGCTGTCTACGCTGATCTCATCCTACTGGGTGGTACGAAGAGCGACTACTACAATGTCATTGACCGTGACTACAACATGGGATCGGGCTTCAGCCTCAAGTCCAAGACACAGATGGTCTTCCCGCGACTGGGATTCTTCTCTCTGCTCGTGGACTACTACCATATTTATACATGGAAAGGTTATGAGGGTAAAGATCTCGAACACACCGACCCGCTCTACCTCAACGCCCAAGGCGACAAGGGCGACGCACAGCTGCTGGTCTTCAACCCACGGTTTGTTTTCCAACTGAAAAACGACTTCGGCATCGAGTGGCAAGGGGCCTACTACGGGCGACTGACCCATTATAAGTATCATCCCAACGTCAGAGCGCACACATTCGAAACCAGACTGGGACTGCTCTACAGATTCTAAACTCGAAACTCCCAAGCATAGAGACGACAACGGGTGGACTGCTTCGTATGCAGCCCACCCATTGCCGGTATTGAGAAAGAGGTCTTAGAAATCATAGGAGAAGCCAAACGACACGAACTCGTTGAGCATCCAGTAGCCAAAGCTCTTGTGTCGGCTCACACCGTCATCGAAGCGGGGATAGGCATAGACCTTGGCGGAGATGTAGCGGTTGAAGGAGAACGTGAACGTGTTCTCCCACTCCAGCTCAGAGCGCTCATAGGTGGTGTAGCCGTAAAGGCGCGTCTGCCACATGAGGTTGTCAAGGATCTTCCACTTCAAGTCGCACGTAAACTGCGAACCATAGTCGTGGAGAGTGTGGTGCCCCTCTTCCAAGCCATTGGCTTGCGCAAGACTTTGTCGACCCACATACTTGAGGTTGTAAGCAATAGGAGCCAAGTGGATGGAGCCGGTGAGGCGGTTTTTCAACCAACTGACATTATAGTCCATACCCAGTGAGACATTGAAGTTGAAAGGACTCATAAAGTCGGATTTCACTTTGGGAGAATTGGTGTCGTATTTCCTTAAAAACTGTGTCGTGGCGATCACCTGAAAAGTATAGTACCAGCGCTTCGTAGCCTGCAAGCCCAGTTTACCCGTATATCGGAGGAGGTCCTCGGTGCTCTTGGCCTTATGGAGCGAGTCGCCTTTGGTCGTCTGCACGCCCAGCTTCATCTCTAACTTATTGTCCCAACGCAGCTTTTGCTTGTTGTCGTAATGAGCCTCCAACGTCAGTGAACCCACCGCGGAATAACTTCCTTCCCCTCCTTTATACCAGTTGGGAGAGATATAGCTCTGAAGAAACTGTAAGTAATAATCGCCCCCGAAGGTCCAAAAATTAGGTTTAAACACCACCATGTCCATGGGCACATACTCCGGTTCAACAGGTTTCGTCGGCTTGACGACGGTCGTTGGATGCTCCGTAATCGTGGTGGGCTTGAGCACGGGACCTGTCTGCTCCAAAGCACGCTGCGTCGTCTTCACAGTACCGGGACGGTTGAGATAGACCCAGAGCAGCGCGCGGTCGGTAGCCGACAACGAGCCGTCGAGCGACAAAGCCCGGTGGGCGATGTCACGATAAAAGGTCATCGGAAGAAACAATGGCGCAGTGGAGACCTCATCTTGGGGCCGGTCAACCACCACACTGTCACGATAGAGGTGATCAGAAAACAATCGTAAAGAGTCCATATAAGCCGTTACCAGATTGTTACGACCGATAGACAACATATGGCGATAGTTGACAGGATGAGCCACCGACGAAAGCGTCGACAGCAGCAACACAGCGATCATCGCCCAACGCACACCCCAACGAGTCAGGGATTTACCTTCTTGATGCAACATTGTTTTGCCTTAGCCTTATTTTTCTTAATGATTCGTTATATTGTCTTAACGTTGCAAAGATAACAATAATTTTTATTTTTGTTGTACATCTCATAAAAATATGCTAACTTTGCAACATCTTTTATAGATAGAGTAACTCTTTCGTATTCAACAATTAATCCAACAAAATATTGACAATGGTGGCAGAAACAAAGTACATCTTCGTCACAGGCGGTGTGGTTTCCTCTTTAGGAAAAGGCATCATCTCGTCTTCAATAGGTAAGCTTCTACAAGCAAGAGGCTACAACATCACCATCCAGAAATTCGATCCTTACATCAACATTGACCCAGGCACGCTCAATCCTTACGAGCACGGCGAATGCTATGTGACCGTCGACGGTATGGAGACAGACCTCGACCTTGGACATTACGAGCGATTTACGGGTATTCAGACTACCAAGGCCAACTCCCTTACCACAGGACGCATCTATAAGAGCGTCATCGACAAGGAGCGTCGCGGTGACTATCTTGGCAAAACGATTCAAGTGGTGCCTCATATCACCGATGAGATCAAACGCAATGTGAAACTGCTCGGACAGAAAAACCACTACGACTTCGTCATCACAGAGATCGGCGGTACCATCGGTGACATCGAGAGTGCACCGTTTATGGAGGCCATCCGACAGCTGAAATGGGAACTGGGCAAACGCGCTGTCTGCGTGCACCTTACTTACGTGCCCTATCTCAAGGCTGCCGGCGAGTTGAAGACAAAGCCGACACAGCACTCTGTCAAGGAGTTGCAGAGCGTCGGCATACAGCCCGACATCCTCGTGCTCCGTACCGAGAAACACCTGCCGGACCAAGTTCGCAAGAAGGTGGCTGCCTTCTGTAACGTCGATCTCGATTGTGTCATCCAAAGCGAGGATCTGCCCAGCATCTATGAGGTACCGGTCAACATGCAGAACCAGGGACTCGACACAGCCATCCTGAAGAAGGTTGGAGAGCCCATCGGCGAGAAACCGGGGCTCGGGCCTTGGCGTTCCTTCCTTGAGCGTCGCAAGAATGCCAAAGAGGAAGTGCACATCGGTCTCGTTGGAAAGTATGATCTGCAGGATGCTTACAAGAGCATTCGTGAGAGCCTCTCACAAGCTGGTACCTACAACGACCATAAGACGGTCATCACTTTCATCAATTCGGAGTATATCACTTCCGACAATGTCGCCGAAAAACTGGCCGGACAAGACGGCATCGTCATTTGCCCGGGATTTGGACAACGCGGCATTGAGGGTAAGATCGTGGCTGCGAAATACTGCCGCACACATGATATCCCGACATTCGGCATCTGTCTGGGCATGCAGATGATGGTCATCGAGTTTGCCCGCAACGTACTCGGCTATGCCGATGCCAACTCACGTGAGATGGACGAAAAGACGCCACACAACGTCATCGACATCATGGAGGAGCAGAAAAACATCACGAACATGGGTGGTACCATGCGTCTCGGTGCTTATGACTGCGTGCTCCGTAAGGACTCTAAGGTCTACTCGATCTACAAGCAGGAGAACATCCGTGAGCGTCATCGCCATCGCTACGAGTTCAACAACGACTATCAGAAGGAATATGAAGACCATGGAATGATGTGTGTCGGACGGAACCCCGACAGTGATCTCGTCGAGATCGTCGAGATTCCGAAACTCAAATGGTACATCGGCACACAATTCCATCCCGAATACCAAAGTACTGTGCTCAAACCGCATCCACTCTTTGTTGACTTCGTCAAAACGGCTATTGCCAACCAAAAGAAGAAATAAGGGATACTTTTGAACTAAACATGATTCGGGGCTGAACCCGAAAGATAACATTTATGGATAAAAACAACATTATCGGCTTCGTGCTCATAGCGCTTGTGCTCATTGGCTACAGCTGGTACGCCAAACCTTCTAAAGAGCAAGAGCGTGCACAGTTTGTGCAAGACTCCATTGCCCAGGCGAAACGCCAACAGGCTGAGCAAGACGCCAAGACAGCCGCCTTTAACCGTCAACAGGCTGCCAAACAGAAGATCGCAGCAGACACGACCGCTCTCTTCCACTCTGCTTTGACCGGACAGGCCAAAGAGATCGTGCTGAAAAACAAAAAGGTAGCCATCACACTGTCTACCAAAGGTGCTACGGTCACCAAGGCGATCATTAACAACTACAAGGACAACATCACCGAGGCCAACTACGTCACTCTCTTCAAAGGCAATGACCAGAGCCTCAATTACACAATGGCTGCCAAGGAGATCAACATCTCCACGGCCGACCTGTACTTCCAGCCCTCACAGGTAACAGACACAACTGTGACCTTCACCGCCACGGCCGCTCCGGGCAAGACCGTCACACTGGCCTACCGACTCGGCAAGGACTATATGCTCCACATGCAGCTGCTTGTCAATGGCATGGACGGACTCTTCGCACCAGGAACCAACACGATGGATGTAGACTGGAAAGACAAGTGCCGTCAGCAGGAAAAGGGCTTCAACTTCGAAAACCGCTATGCAACCCTCACCTACCATAACGTTGATGGTGGTACGGATCACCTGAGCGAGACATCTCAGAAAATTGATGAGGACATCGAAGACAGCATTGACTGGGTGGCCTTTAAGAACCAGTTCTTCTCTGCCGTGATGATTGCAAAGAACAACTTCCAGAGCCATTCACTCATGACGTCCGTTCCGCAGGAAAAAGGCTCAGGCTATCTGAAGCAATACCAGGCTAAGATGAAGACCTTCTTTGATCCTTCCGGTAGAACACCTTCGGAGTTTGACTTCTACTACGGTCCTAATGACTTCCGTCTGCTGCAAAAGGTGGAAAAGGAAAGTACGTTTGGTCATGATTTGGAGATGCAACGCCTTGTCTACTTAGGCTGGCCTCTGTTCCGTCTTATCAACCGCTGGTTCACTATCTATGTGTTTAGTTGGTTGAGTGAATGGTTCCCAATGGGCGTCGTGCTGATCCTCATCACGCTGCTTTTGAAGGTGATCACTTACCCGATGGTGAAGAAGAGCTATATGAGCTCCGCAAAGATGCGCGTGCTCAAACCAAAACTCGATGAGGCCACCAAGCAGTATGACAAGCCCGAGGATGCCATGCAGAAGCAGCAGGCAATGATGGCCGAATACGCCAAGTATGGAGTGTCTCCGCTCTCAGGCTGCTTGCCGATGCTGATACAGATGCCGATCTGGATCGCCATGTTCAACTTTGTGCCTAACGCCATTGAGTTGCGTGGACAGAGCTTCCTGTGGATGCACGATCTCTCCACTTACGATCCGATCATCGAATGGCACAAGAACATATGGCTCATTGGCGACCACCTGAGTCTGACCTGTATTCTCTTCTGCGGTGCACAGATCATCTACTCATGGTTCACCATGCAGTTGCAGAAAGATCAGATGGTTGGTCAGCAGGCAGAACAGATGAAGGCCATGCAATGGATGATGTACCTCATGCCACTGATGTTCTTCTTTATGTTCAACGACTACTCTTCAGGTCTGAACTTCTACTATTTCGTCTCACTGATCATGTCAGCCGGCATCATGTTCATGCTGCGCAAGACCACCAACGACGAGAAATTGCTGGCGATCCTGGAGGCTCGCTATAAAGAGAACCAGGCCAACCCGCAGAGGAAGATGAAGGGGATGATGGCACGTATGCAGGCTCTTCAGGAGATGCAGCAAAAGCAGATGGAGGAAAATCGCCGCCGTCAGGAAGAGCTGAAAAAGAAGAGAAACGGTAAGAAATAGTAGACGACAATACGTGAATGAGTAATGATGTGGGGCGCGGCTTAATGTCAGCATCCGTCATCATTACTCATTTTTCAAACACAATTTACTTCCATGAATAAAGCAATAGCAATGGTGCTGGGTGCCATGCTTTTGGGCACCCCCTCTATACAAGCACAAACGATGATTGAAAAAAACAATATCACGCTCGCCAGTGACCAGATGACTCCCGAGGCGCTTTGGGCCATGGGACGCATTGGCTCGTATGCTGTCGCACCCGACGGTAAGACGTTGGTCTATCAGGTGAGTTACTATAGTGTCAAAGAAAACAAGAGTCACACGATGCTCTACGTCCAGCCGTTGAAAGCCGGCAAGACGATCGCCAAGGCTGTCGCACTGACTCAGGACAGCAAAAGCGAGAGTGATCCCGCATGGATCGAGGGCGGCAAGAAAATCGCCTTCCTTCGTGACGGCCAGGTCTGGAAGATGAATGCCGACGGAACAAACCGTGTGAAGGTCACAGACAGCAAGATCGACATCGAGGGTTTCCTTTTCTCGCCAGACGGCAGCAAGGTGATTCTCATCAAGAGTCTCCCTTATCACGGCAGCATACAAAAGAATCCCGATGACCTGCCAAAGGCTACGGGGCGCCTGGTCACGGATCTAAACTACAGACACTGGGATCACTATGTTGAAACCATACCACATCCTTTCGTAGCCAACGTCAACGGCGACAAGGCAGATGACGGAGTTGACATCCTCGACAAGCAACCCTACGAGTGTCCTATGGCGCCTTTCGGTGGTATCGAACAGTTGGCCTGGAGTCCAGATTCCAAACAGATCGCTTATACTTGCCGCAAGAAAGAAGGGGTCGCATACGCCATTTCCACCGATGCCGATATCTATTTATATAATGTAGCTACGCGCGCGACTCGCAACCTCTGCAAGCCCGAAGGCTACAAAGAGCCGAAGATCGATCCGACAAAGACTATGCGTGATCAAGCCGTCAACCATCAGGCTGGCGACATGCAGGTAGGATACGATGTCAATCCTAAGTTCTCGCCCGACGGCAAATACATTGCCTGGCAGAGCATGAAGAACGACGGCTATGAGAGCGACCGCAACCGGCTTTGTATCATGGACCTTGCCACAGGCAAGAAGAGCTATGTCACCGAGAAGTTCGACTCCAATGTCGATGACTATATATGGAACAGTGACAGTCGCACGCTTTACTTCCTTGGCTGCTGGCACGCTTGCGTGAATATCTACTCGACCGATCTCAACGGCAGCGTCAAGCAGCTCACTGACGGCTGGCACGACTTCGGGTCACTCAAGCTCCTGGCACCTGGCAAACTCATCGCCACACGCCACTCCATGACAGAGCCTGACGACATCTATCAGGTCAACATCAACAAGACGGAAAAGAAAAGCGTTGCTGTGCGCCTCACTGCCGAGAACGACCACATTCTCGACCAGCTTGCCAAGCCCACCGTACAACAACGTTGGGTAAAGACAACCGACGGCAAACAGGAACTCGTATGGATCATCCTGCCCCCTCACTTCGACGCTACCAAGAAATATCCTACCCTGCTCTACTGCGAAGGCGGTCCTCAGAGTCCCGTCTCACAGTTCTGGAGCTACCGCTGGAATTTCTCCATCATGGCCGCACACGGCTATGTCATCGTAGCGCCTAACCGACGTGGC
Source organism: uncultured Prevotella sp. (assembly GCA_900546345.1). Taxonomy (GTDB): domain Bacteria; phylum Bacteroidota; class Bacteroidia; order Bacteroidales; family Bacteroidaceae; genus Prevotella. Next base: position 30,691 of record URCI01000030.1, read on the forward strand.
CTGCCCGGCTTTGGTTCTAAGTGGAACGAAGAGATCAGTGGCGATTGGACAGGACAGTGCATGAAGGACTATCTCAGTGCTATCGACGACGCAACAGCCAACCTGCCCTATGTCGACAAAGACCGCTTGGGCTGTGTGGGTGCTTCGTTCGGAGGTTTCTCTGTCTATTATCTTGCCGGCCATCACGACAAACGATTCAAATGTTTCATCGCTCACGATGGTGCATTTAACTTAGAGTCGATGTACACCGACACCGAAGAAGACTGGTTCTCAAATTGGGAGTATGATGATGCCTACTGGAACAAGGATATGACTGCGAACGCAAAGCGCACCTACGACAACAGTCCCCACAAGTTTGTAGACAAGTGGGACACACCGATTCTCTGCATCCATGGCGAGAAGGACTACCGCATCAACGCCAACCAAGGCATGGGAGCCTTCAATGCAGCACGCATGCGTGGCATTCCCGCCGAGTTGCTCATCTTCCCGGATGAGAACCACTGGGTACTCAAACCACAGAATGGTATCCTGTGGCAACGTACGTTCTTCAACTGGCTCGACCGCTGGTTGAAAGACAAGAAATAAATCGCATTCATACAATTATATCCATTCATATGATCCGTGAAAGAGTTTCAAGACTCTTTCACGGAACTTGAAAAAAGAGAGAATTTTATTATGACAGAAAAACTGCAACGTATCTTAAGCGACAGCAAGGGTGCCCGCTGGACAGCCCTTTTCATTGTCGCCTTCACAATGATGACCGGCTACTTCATCACCGACGTGATGTCTCCACTCGAAGTACTCCTCGACAAGCCGGTAGCAGCCGGTGGGCTGGGTTGGACATCAGACGACTATGGGTTCTTCGCCGGTAGTTATGGTCTCATCAACGTATTTCTGCTCATGCTCTTCTTTGGCGGCATCATCCTCGACAAAATGGGCATCCGCTTCACAGGCATCATGGCTTGTGCACTGATGGTGATTGGTGTCTTCATCAAATACTATGGTGTGACAGGTGATTTCGGCGGCAGTCGTTTCACGCTGAGCTTTGTCCACTTCTCACTGCCCATGTCTGCGGCGGTAGCATCTCTGGGCTTTGCCATCTTCGGCGTAGGCTGCGAGATCTGTGGTATCACCGTCTCGAAGATCATCACCAAGTGGTTTACGGGTCACGAGTTGGCGCTCGCCATGGGCATTCAGGTAGCCCTCGCCCGATTGGGAACGGCGGGTGCCATGATGGGATCCCTTCCTTTTGCCAAAGCCTTCGGCGGTAAGGTTGGTGCTCCGGTGCTCCTCGGCCTGGTGCTGTTGGTGATCGGCTTCCTGTCCTTCATCGTCTACACGGTGATGGACAAGAAGCTCGACAAGAGCGTAGAAGCTGCGAAAGGCGAACAGGAGTTTGAGAAGGAAAAAGAGACACTGGACGAAGAGTCTGACGATGACTTCCACTTCCGCGATCTGAAGTATATTTTCTCCAATCCAGGATTCTGGTGCATCTGTCTGCTCTGCCTGTTGTTCTATAGTGGTGTCTTCCCTTTCTTGAAGTTCGCAACCAAACTGATGATTGCCAACTATGGTGTTTCTGAGGATATGGCTGGTAGTATCCCGAGTCTGATTCCCTTCGGTACTCTCTTGCTTACACCGCTCTTCGGCTCACTCTACGACCGTATCGGCAAGGGCGCAACGCTGATGCTCATCGGCTCGGCCATGTTGGCTGCCGTGCACTTCATCTTTGCTATCCACATCCTTCCCTACGGTTGGTTTGCCGTGATCATCATGATCATCTTGGGTGTCGCCTTCTCCCTGGTGCCATCAGCCATGTGGCCGAGCGTGCCAAAGATCATCCCGATGAAGCTTTTGGGCTCTGCCTATGCCATCATCTTCTACATTCAGAATATCGGATTGGCATTGGTGCCAATGTTCATCGGTAAAGTCAACGGCGCGGATCCCAGCTACACTACAAGCATGAGCATCTTCTGTGGCTTTGGCGTAGCCGCTGTCGTGATCTCTCTCCTGCTCATCGCCGTGGACAAGAAAAAGCACTACGGACTTCAGGACGCCAATATCAAGAAATAAACACACGAGCTGACTCCTTACAGCGTCAAACAAACTCAAATAGAAAGCATGAGACACTATTGCCGGTCAACGGCTGTGCCTCATGCTTTTTTATTTTTTACTATGCATCAACAACCTATTACACAATTACGTTATTAATCATCAAAAGGGTAATAAATTGTTTGATGGATAAAATATTTTTTGTAGCTTTGCAAGGAAGATAAGAAGAATCACCTTGAGACGTCATTCCGATCCAGAAAATGTCCCGTAGGAATATAGGACTTTGAAAAGTCGTCCTACACAATAAGAACACCAAACAGAAAAAAGAATACACCCACCATGACAGAGAATAGAGACAATAACAATCTGCTCAACCTATTCACAGAGGTCAAGGACACCGTCATCCGTCGCATACGCGGGCGGAAGAAGGAAGTTGCGCTCGTGCTTTCCAGTGGTGGGGCTCGCGGTTTGGCACACATAGGAGCCATCGAGGAGTTGCTCGACCGCGGCTATCACATCCAGTCCATCGCAGGCACTTCGATGGGTGCGCTTGTGGGCGGCATGTATGCATCCGGCCATCTGGAGACCTTCCGCGAATGGATGAAGACCATCGACAAACGCAAGATCCGCGAGCTGACCGACTATTCTCCCAGCCTCAACCACTTGGTCAAAGGCAAACGAATCATAGAAGCCTTGATGCACATCGTGCCCGATGTCGACATCGACGAACTGCCGATACCCTATGCCGCTATCTCCACAGATTGGGAAAGCGGTCACGAGGTCGTCTTCCGCCACGGATCGCTCTATCAAGCCATCCGTGCCAGCATCTCATTACCAGCCTATCTCGAACCCATGCACATCGGCAGCAAAGTGCTCATCGACGGGGGTACGACCAATCCTCTACCCCTCAATAGGGTGGAGAGGAAAAAAGGCGATCTGCTTGTTGCCATCAATGTCTGCGGACACGACTACGAAGGAGAACTGAAGTTGAAACGCACAGCAGAGCGACAGCATATCGCCTCCTCACGCACACTGCAGTTGCTCAACAAGATCATGCCGGAGGCTTTCAAGTTGGATTTCAATTATTATACATTGCTCAACCGCACAGCGAGCATCATGATCCACCAAAATGCTCAGCTGATGATGAGGATTTGTCCGCCGGATATCCTCCTTGACCTCCCCATGCGACGGTTTAGCGGATCAGACTATGACAAATCGGAAAGACTCATCGCCTTAGGACGGGCACGCATGAAAAGGGTACTCGACGAGTATGAGTCATAGACCTATACGTATAAAGAAAAGAAAGATTAATCCAAAACTCTATTCACTATCATTTCAATCAACATGAAAAAGAACATTTTATTAGTGATGTCCGTGGCTGCGCTCTTATTCGCCAGCTGTGGAGGAAGCAAGACAAAATCAGCAGCCGAGGCAACAGACTCAACAGCTACTGCCGACAGTACAGAACAGGTAGACACCACGGCACTCGCACCCGAAACCAAGTCTGCCTTCAGTGCATTGACCGCACAAGCCACCAGCGCATTGCAAAAGAAAGATCCTAAGCAGGTGACGACCGCATTGGCTGACCTTGCTACCACTTATAAAACGCTTGTCAATGCCGGTAAACTCGATGAGGCCAAAACCTATGGCGCCGCTATCAAGAAGTTTGTCAAAGACAATGAGGAGGCTCTCAAAGGCGTGGCCACAAGCAACACCACCATCGCCGACCTGATTACAAGCATCGAAAATCTGCCCACAACAGCCGCCACCACCGCCGACGAGGCTAAGAAGGCAGTGGCACAAGATGTCGTGAACCTTGCCTCTCCTTACTTGCAGAAGGGTGCCGCCGCTGCTGCCACTGCAGAAGCTGCCGCCGCAGTATTGAAGAATGCACCCGCTGCTGCAAAAGCCGCCATCGACGCAGCTCCTGCAACAGCCAAGGCCGCTGCCGAGCAGGCTGCCAACCAGGCGGTCAACAACGTGAAGACTGCTGCTGAGAACAAGATCAATGAAGAGACCAACAAAGCAGCCACCAAGGCCAACGAAGCCGTGACCAAGGCCCAGAACAAGGCTGCTGAAAAGGTCAACAAAGCTGCCAGCAAAGCCAACGACGCCGTCAACAAGGCAGCCGGAAAGGCACTGAAAGGACTGGGACTGTAACCTCTGAATGAGTAAAAAAAGCAACGTATTTTTTTGGAAAATCAAGCAGAATACATTATCTTTGCCCAGAAATTCATCAATCAAAAAGATAAGGAGGCACGATATGAGCACATCGATGATGTCATTGAATGAGAGTAATACCATCGGGATGTATTGGAATGCATTACGTTCCTTAAGCAAAACAGTTCGTTTGGCGCTTGCCGTGAAACTAACGAATTCGGTTTTGGAGGAGGAGCACAAAGATATTTCCGACAAAGAATATACCGACAAAATGCTCGATAAGTTTTATGGCAAATGGGAAGGCAATGAGACGCCTGAAGAAATCATGCATCTCATTAAGGAAAATGCATCATCACGCGAACCGATTAGCTTTGAAGGGATATGAGCGAGAATGCATCAAAGAATATGGTACTGCTTGACAGCAATATTCTTATTCATGAGTCCACTTTAAAAAGTGGCAATTTAAAATTTTATATGTGTCCGAGA
>URCI01000031.1 GCA_900546345.1 uncultured Prevotella sp.
GCCCCTGTGGCGGAATCTCTTGTACTGTTTGTCCGTCTTGATTTGTCCGAATACTACCTCTGGTTCTACTGGCCGCTTGCTCCTGTGGAAGAGACCTCGCTCTGAGGTAAGCTTTTCAAATGCCTTTTTCTTGTACCTCTTCCACTGGTGGTTGACATTGATTGTCCTGTTGCCTTTTCCCTTAAAGCATTGGCCGCGTAATGGACATCCCTCGCACCGCTGCACCCTGTAGGTGTCAATCCATAAGGAGTAGCTGTTGCGGAAGCCCATCGTGTCCAGCTTGTCTTCATATTCCTTCAGCTTCTCCTAATGCTTCTGCAGCTTGTTCACGGTCTTTTTGTTCGCAAATATCTGTGGAAGCAAGGATTCAGATATCGGTTGAACAATCCAAGGTTACCAGGCCATCCGGATATTGTGCTGCGCAAGTATTGCACGTGCGTGTTTGTCAATGGTTGCTTATTGCGCTGGTTCCAATGTGACAATCTCGTCGGGAATGGCGGTAGCGTCTATGGTGATGGTCGACTTGTCAAGGCGGTGCACCCCCTTGATGTCTTGCATGACTTCATCAATGGTCTCCTGAACATCATAGCCTCTCTTTCCGTCACGATATACACAAATCCTATTATCCGACGTAACAACTTTCCATTCTCAAATATAATATGCAGTTAAAAAATCGCAAATTTAATGGCATTGCCTGATAGCAAGAGAATCATCCAAAACTATTTGCACTTTCTTCATAAAATATTTGTGGAATCAGAATATAATCATTAATTTTGCACAAAATCATAGGTTAATGATTATGAGCAACAACAATGATTACGTTAGAAATCTCACAGATTATATCACAGATATAACCGGTATTCAAACCGAAGTGTATCCGCTTGCCACTAAAGAGAAAGACAAGCTTCCTCTTCTTGTGACTGGCGTATATGACCTTCATGGAGGAATGATTATGGGCGTGCCCGTGGTGTTTGCCAGGGAAAAAGATGGTAATCACTTGACACCGTCTCAGATTGGCAAGCATATGGACATTATTAAGCATTCTACAGGACACCATGCTGTTTATGTAACAGAAGATATGCTTTCTTACAATGCAAACAGACTGTCAAGTCATCATGTTAACTTCATCGTTCCTGGGAAGCAAATGTTCATGCCCTCTTTGTTGATTGACATCAAAAAGCCAGTAATATCTGGAACAGACACTGTGGATATATATCCTTTCACCCAAATGCTGCTGCTCTTCCATCTTGAGGCAGAATGTTTGGATGGACTTACAGCCAAAGAAGTTAGCCAGAGGTTCAATGTCTCCTACGCCACAGCCAACCGTGCTGTAAGATGGCTTACGGAAAAAGAATTGGCGACAACCACAAAGGGCAAAGAAAAAAGATTGTCATTTATACTTCATGGTCAAGCTCTTTGGCAGAATGCTCTCCCTCATCTTGTTTCCCCTGTCATGAAAACAATAAAGACGAACATCAAACCCAAAGGAGGGCTTGTCTGTGGTGTCAACGCCTTGTCTGAGTTCACCATGATCAATCCGTCGCAGGGTGGCTGCTATGCTATCAGCCGTGATGCTTATGATGATATCGGCAAGCATTCATATGAAGAATATGGAGAGAACACCATTGAAATCTGGAAATATGCCCCTGAACTTTTGGCAAAGGACGGTGTTGTCGATAGGCTGTCACTCTACCTTTCTCTCAAGGACAGTAAAGATGAGCGTATACAAATAGAATTGGAACATTTAATTGATAACATGCAATGGTTAGAGGTATAGAAAAGTTCAAGGATTTCTTCAAGGATTTCGCAGACAATTACATCATCATTGGCGGCACTGCTTGTGAAATACACGAGGAAGCCTTCGCACAAACACCGAGGGCGACGAAGGACATTGATATCATACTTGTTGTCGAGGCACTGACAGACAGCTTTGTCTACAGATTCTGGGAGTTTGTCAAGAATGGCAGATACCAGCAACGGCATAAGGGTACGGTAGAAGGAGAACAGCCGCGACACGAGTATTACAGGTTCATGAGGCCGGAGAACCTGTCCTTCCCCTATCAGGTAGAGCTTTTCTCCCGTAAGCTTGACCTTCTGAATTTCCCTAAGGATGCTCATTTATTATCTTGAGGTGTATTACTCATCTTTTTAAAACATTGAGGATGAAGAACAAGTCAAGCCACGGGCTTGCCCTGGTACACAAGATAAAAAAATTGTTTCTCAAATATTTAGTGGTTAGTTCATTTTTTGCTAACTATGAACCCAAATAAAAAAAGATCTTTAAATTCGGCTTAAAAAACTGCTTTCGGGTGGTTCAGTCAAGTCTTGCAGGTTTAGGAAGTGGTTTCTATAGGGTCTGTAGATGGTCTAAAAAGCGGTACAGATACGGTACAGAAAGATTTCCTTGAACTATAAGCAATTGAATATTAAGATATTAGCGAAAAAGGTGGCGGTTCCTACTTCACTACATTTATAGACACCGCATGTCAAACGCTTGCAGCAGGACGGTGGCCGTCCTTTCTTTGATGCTGGTCCATGACTGGAGTGAAGACTACGCAATCTCCGTTTTCTTTCCAGTCATCAACCGCATCTCCGTAAGTTTTGGCTTGCCGCTTCGCCCAACCGTTGCGAGGCACCACGAAAAAAGATCTTGCAGGTGCCTCACAATCCCAACCCGATGATGGAAACGTGACAAGGAAGAGGACGATGAGCAGTGGTGGCGACGCTGCCTCGCCCGCTCCGTAGCCATGATGCGACCGCGCGGAAAGAAGCGGCAGAGAGGGCGGTAAGATGGGTAATATGGGTAATACCGTGATAACTTTCCCGTATTACCGGTTCAGAACTTTACCGCCATTTTATCCAGCAGACTCTTGTCAAGCGCATGCTTGTTCAGGAAAATATAGGTGGTGTACATCGCCACGAAACTCTTGCTGAGATACCAGATGCCATGGTAGTTGCCGTAGTCTCCCCACGAGTTCTTCACCATATAGTATTCCTTGCCGTTCTTGTCCTTCGCCGTCCCGAAGATCAGCATCACGTGGTCGTAGGTAGCCTCCCACGTATCGAAATATTTCTGTCTCAATGCCTGTGTCGGCGTCACCTCCGGTGCATCTACACCGAGACTGTCGAGCTTGCTCTTCTGCTGCGCCTTCGGCAGTTTGGGCCACCGCTCCGCGTCGCTCCCCGCCAGTGAGTACGCTTTCTGTTTGTCCAGGGCCAGGCCGATGCCGCTCCGTGAGAAGTTGTCTCCACTCACATCTCCGCCCCATGCCACGCAGTAGCCATGGGCAAGCGCATTGTCGATGACCGCCATCATCCGGTTCAGCGGAATGTTGAAACTCGGACGCGGGCGCCATTTGTAAGGAGCCTCTATCACCATCCATTCATCGAAAGGATGATGGGTGTAACTGGTCACGCTGACATAGTCGTCCCAGTTGAGCCCGAGACTCGCTGCAAACGTCTGCGGGGTAAAGCGCTTGCCCCCATAGCTAAACTTCTTCTGATAAGTGCCGAGATAAGCATCCAGGATTCCTGTCATGCCCTGGCGCCACTGCGTCGTGATGGAAGTCTGCTTGCTGTCAGCATAGTTGTTGACATACGCTTCCAAGGCAGGGAAGAACTCGTTGAAGTTGACGAGGCTGTCGCCCACCATCGCCCCGGGTCTTGTCATTGCCTCTTCCGGCACGATACCGAAGCGCTTGATGACACTCACCACGTCGTCGCAGGAGCCGCCCTCCGAGAACCGGCTGCTCCCATGCATGCGGATATGGTAGTCGGCACAGTCGAGATAATCCTGATACGCCACGTACATCTCGGCGAGGTCCACCGTCTTGCCGGTCTTGCGCAGAATCTCACTCTCCAAGAAACCGCAGGTGGCATAGTCCCAGCACGTCCCACTTCTGTTCTGATCCTTCACCGACGTTATCGCGTTGGCTTTGATGGTTGTGAATACCGGTGCTTTGTGCTGGGCAAAGCCCGTCAGTACTGTCGTTGCAAAAGCGACTGACAATAGCATTTCTTTCAAAAATCTCTTCATGTTTATCAATCTTATGGTCTTATCCCACCCTCAATTTTTCAGCCTTCTCAAGGATCTTTCCTGGTATTTCATTCTCCATTCGCCATGTGATTGTCATCGGACGGTCACCACGGGATGATAAATATTTGACGGGTCCAAGACAATAATAGGACTCTGTCAAGCCATAAGCATCCTTCTTTTGTTCTCTGACGAAAAGCAAAAACTGTTGATGTGTCTGCGCTTGTTCCACATACCGTCTGCCGGCATTGTCGTGGCTGGCAGTATTCTGACTCTGCCATTGGAAAAGGGTTTCACTGATCGCATAATCTTCATACTGTGTACTCGGCGAAAAATCCCTATCACTCTTATTGAGGGTGACCCATAACAGTTCTGTGTTTTCGTCCACCTTATAGATACCACTCTGTGCGCTGAGGCTCTTCTCGGCTGTGACACGTCCGAAGAGAATAAGTTGTTCCTCCCGGGAATAGCAGCCATAGAGTTCGAGGGGTACATCATTGGGCAGACTGCCAATAAGCCGCGTCGCTAAGTCGACATGCTCCTTGAGCCAGGACATTATTTCCTTTACCTCTTCTACAAACAGCGGATGGGCGGCGAAGGTGCGGAATCCCTCGTCGATCGTTGAGAATCCCATTTTCCCGATGGGTGCATTGTACAACGCATAGTAGAACATCAACGCCCATTTTGCCGCTTTACCCACATGATCATACTCGAAATTATTTGCTATGAGCCGCTGAATGAAGTTGATATAGCCTATGGAGTTGACATGCAAGAGTTTACTGAGGTTACGCTCGTAAGCGCTTGTATACTTGTCTTCTTCGTAATGTACCTGGTTGGCCAGTTTCATAAAGAGCGACCAGCACTTATTGTTCTTATAGATCTGTCGGATGTCAAGGTCAAACTGCTCCAGAAAATGGCTGAGCGTCAGTTCCCGTCCTGTGTTTGTCTGGAACAATTGCATCTCATTGACGATACGGCGCTGATTGAAAATGGCTGAACGGATATTGTCAAGGATATATCTTTGGGCAATCTTATCCATCGTGATAGCGCACCCACGTGGAAGCATTGGAAATCCTTCTTTTATTTGAGAAGCTAAGGACTTGTCGGAGGGACTGAGCAACGGACGGAGACGGCTCTCAAAGCTATAGTTGTGGTGAGCTTGCAGCACGAAGTCGAGGACCGTAAGACAATCCTTGTCCGGTGCCAAACGAAGACCACGACCGAGCTGTTGAAGGAAAATCGTAAGGCTCTTGGTTGGACGGAGGAAGAGGACCGTGTCAATCTCAGGAAAATCAACACCCTCATTGAGAATATCTACCACACAGAGATAGTTTATTTTCCCCGTCTCAAAACGCTCCAACACCCTGCGGCGGCGCTCTTCGGAATCTTGTCCCGTGAGGGTGTCGGCGCGATAGCCTGCCTCCCGAAGTCCTTCGGCTGTTGTTCGCGCATGCTCAATGTTGACACAGAAGCAGAGCGCCCGACAGTTCATCTCGTCAGCGAGGTATTTAGGAATCGTGGCGGTGATGAGATTGAGGCGGTTGCGCGTATTGAGTTTTGCCGCAAGCTCTGTCTCGTCGTAACCAGCAGCCGTCCATCTCACATTCAATAGGTTAGCCGTGTCGTCGCCTATACAGAAATACTGGAACGGGCACAGCAACATGCGGTTGATGGCTTCCGGCAGACGGATCTCCGCGGCTATCCGGTTGTCAAAATCAGACAGCAGACTCTGTCCGTCGGCACGCTCCGGCGTAGCTGTCAGTCCGAGGAGAACAGAAGGATTGAATTGCTGAAAGAGAATGCGATAACTGTTTGCCGTGCTATGATGAGCCTCATCGACAATGATATAGTCGTAAAAATCATGCCTCATCCTCCTGAACAGCTCCCTATTGCTGTTGAACGTCTGGATAGAGATAAAGAGATGATTCAGGTTGCCCGTCGCTGACGGCTGATATTCTCCCACCCATAATTCTCCGAAAGTAGGATCATTGAGCACGGAACGGAATGTTCGGATACTCTGTTCGAGGATCTCTTTGCGGTGGACGATAAACAAAAGGTTATGGTGACCGGGATGAGCATCATGGAACCGCTTGTAGTCGAAGGCGGCGATGACCGTCTTTCCTGTTCCGGTGGCTGCCACGACGAGGTTGCGGAAGCTGTTATGGACCTCACGGGCAACAGAAAGTTTGTCGAGAATCTCTTTCTGTTCCGGACGAATCATATATCTTGCCAACACAGTGGGGTGCTCACTGTCGTTCTTATGCTGTTCGGCATAAATGGCACGTCGGAAGCGCTCCTCGTCATAGGGTTCAAAGTCATGACGGTTCCAATAGGTATCAAACGTTGCCAAGGCGGCTTTGATGATCTGTGGGTTCTCCTGTGACGTCACACGAATATTCCATTCCAGTCCTGTCATCGCCGACTTCGTCAGATTGGAGGAACCAATATAAGCGGTATGGAGACCACTATTGCGGAGAAAGATGTACGACTTGGCGTGGAGCCTGTCGAGCGTTGTGTCGTATGTGACCCGAATGTTTACCTTCTCCGGACTGAGCTCCTTAAGAAATTGCAGGGCTTTGGGCTCCGACGCCGCCATGTAAGAAGTCGTGATAATATGCATACGTGCATTGGGGCGCTCCAAAAAATGACTGAGAGCATCTTTGACGATTCTCACGCCCGAAAACTTGATGAAAGCAACAATCCAATAGATCTCGTCGGCCGACTGAATGTCGAGATTGATCTCACTCTGCAGAGATAGGTCGTGATTACTGCCTGTAAAAAGGTTACTGACGGTGAACCCCGATTTCGGGCGGAGTAAGTTATAAGCCTTGATCTGTTGCTCATTCTTACCCGCCCTGGAAATAATCCCGCTGAGCAAGTAATTTTGTACGACCAACAAGTCATCAGCAGTATCACACGACCACTCGTCTTCTATGAAATGCAGGATCTTGTTGATAAAAGCAATTCGCTCTTCAAGACTTTCAAAGAGTTTGTCGTCAGTCAGTAATCGCGAAAGTATTTTAGAAATATAATTTGTCAGCAAGCGTGGAACCTCTGCACTGTCGATGCTCAGCATATTGACGGCATATTGACTCTTATTGAGGGCGTCTAATTTTCTCTTTAGCGCCTCATAGATAAGACTTTCGTATATTCCAGTAGACAATTCCATACTTTGTTGACATTAATATTATTTCTGTTTACTTGCAAAGTTACAAAAAGATATCTTTTTCCTGGGCAAAATGTGGGTGAAAATAATATTATTTTGTATTTTTGCTGTATGAAACTCACTGCACAGCAACGACATAAGAATATGGCTGCTATTCGCTCGAAGAATACGAAGCCGGAGATTCTTGTGCGTCATTATTTGTGGAAGCATGGTTTTCGTTATAGGCTGAATAATCCGCGTCTTCCTGGCCATCCCGACATTGTGCTGCGCAAGTATCGCACGTGCGTGTTTGTCAATGGTTGCTTTTGGCATGGACATAATGGCTGCAAGTACTTCCGGATGCCCAAGACGAATACGGACTTTTGGGAGAAGAAGATCAGGCGTAACAAAGAGCGGGACAAGGAAGAGCAACGGCAATTGGCAAAGATGGGATGGCACTGTATCACAGTGTGGGAGTGCGAGCTGAAGCCAGACAAGAGAAAGAAAACATTGGCTTCTCTTGCCTTTACGTTGAACCATATCTATCTACAGGACCGCTCTGTTGCTTATCCAAAGATTGAAGAAGAAAGCGAGCTGGAGCAGGCAGCTGAACCGGAGCCTAACTCGTAGAGCCGTGTGCCGACGGCAGTTTAATGTGTTCAATCCGCCTTATTGATGAGGTAAGACCACTGATAAGATTAGGTGAGGCCTTCGTTGTCAATGTTGTAATGCTAAAGAAAAAGACCTTTTGCAAGGCAGCGAATGATCATGCGCTACCTGGGAAAAGGCCTTTTGTTAGTTAGAGAATTAAAGGCTTCAAGATGTGTGATGAAGGCGGAAAATTCTATGGGTGGTAGATAATTTCTATGCTGGTCTTCTTGTGGTTTATTACTTTCTTTTTTGTAACTTTGTGGCAACATGTAATGCATATAGTATAATTGCAGAAGCGTGTAGCGTTTCCAATAATATAACTATGTAATTTAAGAAGACAAAGAAGATGGAGTTTCCTGAGATTTATTCAGCGTCAGGTCTGATAGAACTGATTCAGCAGATCGGTTTCCTACCGTTGCTCGCCAGTGGCATCGTCGGTTTCTCGGCCGAAGAAATTGTCGATGAGGATTGTGGGTATGTTGCTCTACCCGAAGGTGGATGGGAATGGCCACTATGGAAATGGAAGGGAGAGATTGTGACGGGAATGCCATGTATGTATGGAAAGTTCTTCAATAAGAAAGCGGGATTCATCAGCAAAGAATGGTGGCCGGATTTCTGCAACATTCCTCGTCACTCCGATAGGCTGCGGCATCGCCGGATTCACGCCTGACGAGATCGCTCCGCTGTTTGAAGAGGCCGTCAGCGTGGAGAACATCCATCTGCCGCAGAGTTTCTGGGAGGAGCTGGTTTAACTGAATGAATGCCTGGTGTTTAACCCGCAGGATATATGGAACATAAAATGAACACAACCGACATTGATACGACCAATATGTGCTCGCACTTGCGGCATAAGCTGATGGACAATGATGGCATCTATCATCATCTATGGCAGCAGATTAACGACGACCCCGAGCTGACAGCCGTGGTGCGATCCCGTCAGCTCCACATCTACCGCAATGGCAAGAAGGTGCTGGTACTGAAAGGCAAGGCAGAGCCACAAGTCTTTAGGGAGGATGCCATTTGCCACTTGTTAAAGGAAAAGAAGCGATGAGCTGGAACGAGACAATTGACAATTATCTCTATGATGAGGAGAATGAATACACGCAAGCTGATGATTTGTGGGATGACTTCTTTGTGGAGAGACGCGATGAGATCGACGAACGCCCTTGGAACCAAGCAGACGCATTGGCTCATCGCAACGAGCTCAACAAGCAGGTTGGCGACATGCTTGACAGGGTATTGCAGGAAGAGGAGCGCGAACTGCTGCGCCTCTACTTCGGCATCGGTCGTCGTCGGCATTCTATGGACGAACTCATGGCACTCTTTGACGGGGAGCACAAAGTGAACACATTGCTGCACTCAGCCCTGGAGCGGTTGCGCTATTCCGACGAGATACTGGCTATCTACAAATATCTGCACAGGTGATTTGCCTCCATCTGAGAAACACACAGAATGCTAAACAATCATAAAGTTGTCATTTGTAATAAGCTGATTCTCAACAATAGTTACCTCCAAGTAAGTGTCTTACTTTTGAGTGCCCTCTTGCAGGATATTGAAACAGTTACTATCTTTGCACCAGCGAACAAAAAGTTAGTAAACATTTAAGCAGACTATTATGAAAGAAATCAAGAAGATTGCGGAAGGCAAGAACTTCACTGCCGTTGATTTCGGCAAGATGAAGGATTTGGGCAACTATGTGCTGAACTTTGGCGAGGTGAAGATACCCGGCAAGGTGTTTGGCGGACAGGTTCTTGGCACCAAGGGCTCTGAGTTTTCATTCCAGATTTATCAGCCTGGTCAGGAAGGCGGCTTCTACCATACCCACAAGACCCATGAGGAACTTTACTTCGTGCTCAGCGGCAAGGGCGAGTACCAGGTTGACGGCGTGAACATACCCTTGCAGGAAGGCAGTGTGGTGCGTGTCTCTCCCGAAGGCAAGCGTGCCATCCACAACAATGGAACAGAACCGATGGTGGTGCTCTGCGTGCAGTACCGCGAGACTCCGTTTACACAAGAAGACGCTCACGATGGCGTTATCTTGCAGGAGCAAGTAAAGTGGTAATTGAATCTGGGATGACATACCTATAAAAAACAAAAAGGGGCTGCCTTTTGAGCAGCCCCCATGTTTCAGAGCAGAACCGAAAGCCGGTTAAGCGACTTCAATCTTCTTTGTCTCCTTCTCTGCCTTAGCCGTGCGAGGAAGCGTGATGTGAAGCACACCGTCAGTAACCTTAGCCTCAATCTTGTCTTTCTCCACGTCGTCAGGCAGCGTCAGAGCCTGCTCGTAATTGCTGTATGAGAACTCGCGGCGCAGATAGTGCTCCTTCTTGTTCTCGTCCTTCTTCTCGTCCTTGTGCTCCATCTTGATGGTCAGGCAACCGTCCTTGTCAACGTTCACCTTGAAGTCATCCTTGGTGGTGCCAGGGGCTGCAAGCTCAACTTCGTAAGCCTTGTCGTTTTCCTTGACATTGATAGCAGGTGCTGTGACATTCATGCGCGGCATCCAACTCGTGTTCAACATATCGTCGAAATCATTGTCAAGCCAATTGTTCATGTCTCTTAAAACTGGATACAACATAAGTCAATACCTCCTAATTGTCAATTAATTATTTATCATCTTTGGAGCTCTTCCATCGTCCTCAGGCTTCTTTCGTTGCCCTCGTCCGACATCCGAACTTCACTAACCATCAGTGCAATATGCGTGCCCAAAGGCCAAAGATGACAAATCGTGCCATAGCTGTCAGTAATGCTTAAAATATTTACACTTTACTGACAGATGAGACACATTGGAAGTTTAAAGACTACTACGCTACATGCGCAGTCTTAATATCGGAAAGAAACCGGGACGTTATACCTCACACGGACGGGCTTACCGTCTTGTTTCCCAGGAACCCAGCGTGGCATGCCCTGAACCACCAACAAGGCCATCCGGTCGAAAGCAGGAGCTAAGGAGTGTAAAATTTTTATGTTGGAAAGGGTTCCATCAGGCTCCACGACAAAAGAGACCACAGCGCGTCCCACTACGTCATCCTGCTCTGCCTCTTTCGGACATCTCAAATTCTCGTTTATATATCGCGTCATGGCCGACTGACCTCCTGGAAAATGAGGCATCTGCTCAACAACTTCAAAGATCCGACCCTCCCATTTAACTGAATCGTTTAGCCCCTTTTCGGTGTTTTGGTCAAGATAACTTTCATTGTATCCCAACAACTTAAACGAAATATTAAAACGGCGGTCATCGTATAGGCTGGTGGATTTATAATAGCTGTAATTTCTACGTGCCTCAAAAGCAGGTATATCCACTCGCCTAGTCATTGACGGAGCTATGTCAATGTTAGTCTTATAGTAATCTTTATAGTCAAGTAGAGTACCACTCATGTCAAAATAACACAGACGGAATCTTACATTAGAAATCGTTTGTTTCGTATGATTTCTAAGTGAGAGTGTTCCTTCAGTGTCATTCCAATTTTGCTCATAGCGTACCATGGTAACAGCCACGCTATCAAACGATGAATCATTGGCAAATGAAGCTTGAACACAGAATGCCAAGATTGATAAAAGTAAAAGGAAATGTTTCATATTCAATATCCGACTAAATATTGTTCTTATTGAATGACTACTCTTTCACCTCTGTCAACTCTCCAGTCGTGGAGTCTATGATGAAACCACGGACAATGATATTGTCGGGCACAAGCGGATGATGTTTCACCCGATACATCGTAGCCCTGACACTCTTCTCGGTGTCGCCAAAGCCGTCGAGCCACTGGCGGAGATTGATGTGCTGTTCCACTTCAGCCACCTTATCAGCGGCAATCCGCTCACGGATGAGATGCTCCATGTGCTCGCCGGTCATCTTGCCCGCACCGCAGTCGGTATGGTGGATGAGCATGATCTCCTCAATGCCCAACTCGTAGATGCCCACGATGATGGAGCGCATGACAGCATCGTAGTCGTCGAGGATGACGCCACCCGCCACCTTGACCATCTTCACCTCACCGTTCTTGATACCCAATGCCTCAGGCAGCATCACACTCAGACGGGTGTCCATGCAGGTGACGATCAGCGTCTTGCCCGATGGCTTTCCGTCCGTGATGTGTTTCTCGTAGCCTTTGCCGGCAACGAAGCGCCGGTTGTTCTCTAATATTTGGTCTATCATAATTGAACTTTACATAAGCGTTATTGGTAATTCCTTATCAGCACTTTGATGCCGGTGCCTTTGAGCAGGTCGGCAACCTTCTGGATATCGGTATCTGAGTAGTGATACGGGAACAGCACCTTCGGCTTGATAGTTTTTGCTGCACGTGCGGTCTGCTCGGGTGTCATGGTGAACGGTTGGTTGGTGGAAAGGAAAGCCACGTCGATGTCCTTGATATTCCGCATTTCTGGAATGTCCTCGGTGTCACCAGAGATGTAGACGCGGAAGCCATCGAGGGTCAAGATGAAACCATTGTCGCGGCCTTTGGGATGATATTTCTTCTTGCCCGGTGTGGTGTTGTAAGCGGGGACGGCATCAATAGTGATGTCATCAGTGAACTTCATCTGATCGCCGTTGTACATGACTTTGCCCTTGCCGATGATCTTGGCACAGTTGGCATTCGTCACGATAATGGTCGTGGGCTTTTCCAGTTGTCTGATGGCGGCGGTGTCGCAGTGGTCAAAATGCTCATGTGTTACCAGGATGAAGTCAGCTTTAGGAAAGCTGCTGTAATCCGTCGTCGGCTTCAGACCACGGACTGGATCCACCTCAATCTCTCTGCCGTCAAAGTTGATGCGGATGCTCGCATGTTTGACGGCGGTAAAGATGACCTCCTTGCCACTCTTAGTCTTGAATGTGTCGGTTTGTGCAGCAGTGCTCTGCCGCATAGCTGTCCCCTTCTTTTCAGTGCAGGCCGCGAGGGCCATTGTTGCTACCATGAGCAACATTGTCAGTAATACATTCTTCTTCATCTTGTATTTACTTTTCTGTGTCCTTGGCTTTGCGGGCGAACTCAAACAGGCTTTGTGGCAAATGGCAGTAGCCGTCAGGATTCTTATCAAGATAGTCCTGGTGGTAGTCTTCCGCCTTGTAGAAGTTCTTTAATGGCAGGTTTTCCACGACGATCTTCCCTTGGATGTGCTTTTGCTCTTCGTCAAAGACTTTGTTGATGGTCGCCTCGTCGGCACTGTCGGTGTAATAGACACCCGTGCGGTACTGTGTTCCGGTGTCGTGGCCCTGCTGATTGATGCTTGTAGGATCGATGGCCTTGAAATACATCTCCAACAAGAACTTCAATGATACCTTGTCGGGATTGTAAATGACATGGACAGTCTCAGCAAAGCCGGTCTTGTCGGTGCAGACATCCTTGTAGGTCGGATTCTCGGTCGTGCCGTTGGCATAGCCTACCTCAGTATCCACTACGCCATCAATCTGCTTGAAGTAATGCTCAGTGCCCCAGAAGCAGCCACCGGCCAGATATATCTCCTTCAAATTCTCTTTTTCCATATTGTTCCATTTTATGTTTTGTTGTGCATCTGCCTGACATGACAACAGCAGCATTGCAGTCTGAATAACCACAAGGAGTGTACGCATGGGTTGGCGATATAGGCCACGAAAGGCGGATGCTGATATCATATTTCCAAATTTAAAAGTCATTGTTGACGATTTCCTTGCCGAAGGGTGCCAATGCCAGTCGCATCAACCGGAAGTGCATCTTGCCCCATGGGAAGCCGACAATGGTGATGCAAAGCAGCAAACCAAAGCCGAGATGAGTCAGTGCAATCCAGAAGCCGCCGACGAAGATCCAAAGGATGTTCATGAACATGTTAAGGCACCCACCGTCCTGTGGCTTGTCAACAACATGCGAGCCGAATGGCCATAACGCAAGGATTCCCAAGCGCATGGTGGCGATGCCGAAAGGGATGCCGACGATGGTGATCATCAGCAACAGCGAGGAAACGAAATACTCCACAGCGACGCTGAATCCTCCAAATACGAGCCATATTATGTTTCCCAATATTTTCATGTCAGTGATTCTTGTTTCAAATGACGAATGCTTTTACTTGCAAAGATAATGAAAATCACCCAAAACAAAGAATAGAATACAAAATTCATTGTCCTATTCTATATGCGTGTGAATTCGAAAATGCGCTCTCTCCTCTATGTTGGCAACTGAAAGGGTACCATGCAGATAGTTCCAAACTGATTTTTCCTTTCAGACGAAATTAGGACGAAAATTAGGGGGCAAACTCTTGTTTGTTTCTGAGGATTATCTTATCTTTGCAACGTCAATGACTGCTCTGCTACATGAAGCTACAATAAATTACTATTATGCTACAATATATATTGTATCTAATAAGTTAATTTTCAGCGGCGATACATTAGGCTACAGAAATTAGAAGCATTTAAGGCCAATTGCAATTCTGATATTTTGTTGGTTCTTTGTGTCGATGATATGTATAGAGAGCATGACTGGACAATAGGCGATAGGATTGCCTCATGATGGTTGTCTTTAGCGGTGGTTTAAGCTGTGATTTACTCCAGCCAACCCATCCTACGGACAACAAGAAAGGTGTTCAAAATCGCTTATGAACGTAGATAACAATGTCAAATGATCGACATAAAACATGAAGACCACACGATCACAACCGAGGAGGATGAGCACAGCAGACCGCCAACCGCCGTCAGCACTACGAATCTTTTCTGACAAAAGTCTGTCATTCTTTACCTTCAATCTAGAGAAGCCGCCACAAGCTTTTCATCGGAAAACCAAGCATTGAAGGACAGAAAACCATGTTTCAAGTCGCTCCAGCGCCTCTTTTCACGGTCAAAACAGTGGTTTGATACTCTCATCTCAATGGTTTCTCACCACCAAGCAACTGAGATGATGAGGTCATTTCACTGAGATGACAAGGTCATTTCGGTTGTTTGACAAAACACAAAACTGTTTTTTATTTCGCCAAAAAACCGACTACTCTGCAATATGTTATCAATCAAGTAGTTAAAGAAATATCGCTAAAAATCCACAAAAACGATCCAAAGGATAGTCTGCTCGAAAGAAACGCATTCTCAGACCCTGTTTTTTGTCAGAATATCCAACAACTATTCTTTTGTCTGCCCGTTTATAACCGACATTCCGGGCACCACTCCCCCATCGGCAGACACGCCTCGCCAAGTCCATGTGTCAATCCATAGCATCATCCATCCATCATGGCAGACCGATTGTAGCGTTTGTCCAACAATCTATTCTATATAGGTCAAACTATCTAAAATTCAAGATTTTTAAGGGCCGTAAAGTTGCAACCTATTGCTTTTTTGCTTATATTTGCTGCATGAAACAAGTACGGCAGAACCCGTGCCGCCATCTAGTCTAACCATTCAACCATCATGCCTTATGAACTTACCTATTGTCTTTTGGCTCATCCCGTTAGCCTCTGTCTGCGCCCTGCTCATGGCATGGGTGTTCTTCCGTAATATGATGAAAGAAGACGAGGGGACACCGCGTATGAAGGAGATTGCGCTCTACATCCGCAAGGGAGCCATGGCCTACCTGCGACAGCAATACCGGGTAGTGCTCATCGTGTTCATCGTCCTGGCCGTCATCTTTGCGATCATGGCTTATGGCTTCAACGCACAAAATCCGTGGGTGCCCTTCGCTTTCCTCACGGGTGGTTTCTTCAGTGGGCTGGCAGGCTTCTTTGGCATGAAGACCGCCACCTACGCCAGTGGACGCACAGCCAATGCCGCACGCGAAGGACTCCATAAAGGACTCAAGATCGCGTTTCGATCCGGTGCCGTCATGGGGCTCGTCGTCGTGGGACTGGGCTTGCTCGACATCGCTGCTTGGTTTCTCATCCTCAACATTTTCTATAGCGACATCGACCCACATACCGCTCTGATCACCATCACCACGACGATGCTGACCTTTGGCATGGGTGCTTCCACGCAGGCACTCTTCGCCCGTGTCGGTGGCGGCATATACACCAAGGCGGCTGATGTCGGCGCTGATCTGGTCGGAAAGGTCGAAGCCGACATCCCGGAAGACGATCCGCGCAACCCGGCAACCATCGCCGACAATGTCGGTGACAATGTCGGTGACGTGGCCGGCATGGGTGCCGACCTCTACGAGAGCTATTGCGGCAGCATTCTCTCCACGGCAGCTCTTGGTGCCACGGCCTTTGCCATGAGTGCAGGCGACATGCAGCTCAGAGCTGTCATCGCACCGATGCTCATCGCGGCCGTAGGCGTCTTCCTCAGTCTGCTCGGCATCTTCCTCGTGCGCACCAAGGACGGAGCCACAATGAAAGATCTGCTCCACGCGCTGGGAATGGGCACCAACACGAGCGCCATCCTCATTGCTGTGGCTACCTTCGCCATTCTCTATTGGCTCAAGATCGACAATTGGCTGGGCATAGGCTTCTCCGTTGTCAGCGGTCTCGCTGCCGGCGTGATCATCGGACAGGCGACAGAGTACTATACCTCTCAGAGCTACAAGCCGACGCAGCGCATTGCCGATGCCAGTCAGACAGGTGCCGCCACGGTGATCATCAAAGGCATAGGCACCGGCATGATCTCCACCTGTGTGCCCGTGATCACCATCGCCGTCGCCATCATGCTCAGCTATCTCTGTGCCAACGGCTTTGATCTGAGCATGAGCGCCAGCAGCATCAGCCTCGGACTCTATGGTATTGGCATCGCCGCCGTGGGCATGCTGTCCACGCTCGGCATCACGCTCGCCACCGACGCTTATGGCCCAATTGCCGACAATGCCGGAGGCAATGCCGAGATGAGCGGGTTGGGAGAGGAAATCCGCAAACGCACGGATGCCCTCGACGCACTGGGCAACACCACGGCAGCAACCGGCAAGGGCTTCGCCATCGGCTCTGCCGCGCTGACCGCACTGGCCTTGCTGGCCTCGTATGTCGAGGAGATCAAACTGGCCATGAGCCGCGCCGTCGCCGGCGGACAGCAGTTTCTCGATGCTGCCGGCCAAGCCTTTGACCCCGCCAAGGCTTCGATGCCTGACTTCATGAACTTTTTCCAGGTCAACTTGATGAATCCGCGAGTGATCGTCGGGGCTTTCCTGGGTGCCATGGCCGCGTTTCTGTTCTGTGGTCTGACCATGGGCGCCGTTGGCCGGGCAGCCGAGAAGATGGTCAGCGAAGTGCGCCGGCAGTTCCATGAGATCCAAGGCATTCTTGAGGGGAAGGCCACGCCGGACTACGGCCGTTGCGTGGAGATCAGCACCAAGTCGGCGCAGCACGAAATGATACTCCCGTCTCTGCTGGCGATCATCATCCCGATTGTCGTGGGGATGGTATTGGGCGTGGCAGGCGTGCTCGGTCTGCTCGTCGGAGGACTCTCGGCCGGTTTCACCCTCGCCGTATTCATGGCTAACGCCGGGGGCGCCTGGGACAACGCGAAAAAGAGCATAGAGGAAGGACGCCTCGGCGGCAAGGGCTCGCCCTGTCACAAGGCCGCGATTGTCGGAGACACCGTCGGCGATCCATTTAAAGACACGTCAGGTCCCTCGCTCAACATTCTCATCAAACTGATGTCCATGGTGAGCATTGTCATGGCGGGCCTCACAGTGGCATGCATGTGATAAGAAAAAAAATGGCGCGGCATGTTGCCGCGCCTATTTGCTGATCTTGGAAAAATCTAAATCCTGTAACCCACACTGAGCGTCCATGTCTTGACACGCTCATCACCGCCAAGACTCTTACTTTGGGTCTTATAGACCTTTGACAACGGGAAGCTGTAGCGCAGATCAAGGATCACATGCTCATACTCCACGCCAACACTGACGGGAATGCTCCACAGCACATTGCGCAGGCCATTGCCCTTGGTGTTGGTCTTTTCGATATCTGTAGAGTAAGTGTAGCTGCCATCCTTGTTGACCTTGACTTCCTGGGATTCTGTGTGTATACGGTTCCACAGGCCAAACCCAGCTTGCAGTCCCGTGCCCAACGAGATCTTGTCTGTAGCATACCAGCGCACCATCAACGGTATCTTCAGATAATCGATGGTGAAATAACTGCGGCTGAGGACATCATAAGTGCCCACGGCAGGATGGCTGAGGACATTGTCCTTATAGTTGCATCCCTCACGGGAATAGAAAGCACCGATGCTCGCTGCCAAGGGATCGCTGACGCGATATTCAAGGTCCAAGCCTGCCATAGCGCCAGCCTTGGACTTGCTGTCCATGGTTCCCACTTCATTGGTCATAGACGCATGGCTGATCGTGGAGAGATTCAGACCGACTCGCGGAATCACTGAGAAGGTGCCAGGATCGACCTGTGCCCAACTCATCGTTGACATGCCAATCAGGGCAAGGAGTGATGCAATGTGTTTCATATTTATAATAGGAGAATATTGTCTTCCAAAATTAGCAATATTATCTCGCACGTCAACGCTTCTGCGAGAAAAATAAGTAAATGACGCAATTTATTCCCAAAAAATTTGGTCACATCACAAAGTTTTCGTAATTTTGCACAACGTAACACAGAGGTTCAGACATTACCTCAAATGGTTTACACAGGGGCATAGCCCAGCTGGTTTAGAGCGCTGCAGTCACATTGCAGAGGTCATGGGTTCGAGTCCCATTGTCCCTACAAAGCCGTCCAAAACACAAATCGTGGTTGGGACGGCTTTTTTCTTTTTCTTTCCCCACTGCTCAGAAATTCCGAAATAATTCCTTCGATCTTTCGTGACTTTGCCAGGAAAAAAGCGTAACTTTGCAATTACCTTCTACGAGCCGGGACAAGACTTCCTTTTCTCTCCCTGGCTCAATGATCGTCACAGACATAACATTCATCCCGCAAAATACCAAATAGCATATGGCAGAACAAAAAAGTGGTGCGCCGCGTCGCAAAAAAACGGCTGCACCCATCGACCCCACCTACGGGCACCTGCAACCACAGGCCATTGACGTGGAGAAGGTGGTGCTCGGTGCACTGATGATCGACAAGGACGCCTTCTCTGTCGTCTCGGAGCTCATCCGTCCCGAAACCTTCTACGACCCGCGTCATCAAAAGATCTTCAAAGCAATACAGACGCTCAACATGGAGGAGAAGCCGGTCGACATCCTCACGGTCACCAACGAACTCGAGCACGAAGGCACGATCGATGATGTCGGCGGACCAAACTACATCATCGAACTCTCCTCGCACGTCGCTTCATCAGCCCATATCGAGCAGCACTCCAAGATCCTCAAACAGAAGTTCCTGGCACGGCAGCTCATCTCTTTTGCCAGTGACATCGAGACAAAAGCCTTTGACACCACCGTCGACGTCGATGAACTCATGCAGGAAGCAGAAGGCAGCCTCTTTGAGATCTCACGGAAAAACATGAAGCAGGACTACACACAGATCGACCCGGTCATCCGACAGGCCATCGACACCCTGCAAAAAGCTTCCGCCAACACAAGTGGACTCACCGGTATCCCCTCAGGCTTTACCAAACTCGACGACATGACATCAGGATGGCAGAAGAGTGACCTCGTCATTATCGCCGGACGTCCGGCCATGGGTAAGACGTCGTTTGCACTGTCTATCGCCAAGAACATCGCCGTGGACTATCAGACGCCGATCGCCTTCTTCTCGCTTGAGATGAACAACGAGCAGCTCGTTGACCGTCTCATCTCCAACGTCTGCGAGATCGAGGGTAAGAAGATCATGAACGGTCAGCTTGCCCGCGACGAATGGGAACGGCTCGACAAGAACCTCTCCCGACTGACCGGAGCTCCCATCTATGTCGACGACACGCCGGGTCTTTCCATCTTTGAGTTGCGCACCAAGGCACGCCGTCTCGTCAGGGAGAAAGGCGTGAAGATCATCATGATCGACTACTTGCAGCTCATGAACGCCAACGGCATGCGCTTCGGCAACCGCCAGGAAGAGGTGTCAACCATCTCGCGCTCACTCAAAGGTCTGGCCAAGGAACTCGACATCCCTATCATCGCCCTCTCGCAGCTCAACCGTACCGTAGAGAACCGCGAGGGCATTGAGGGCAAGCGACCACAGCTGAGCGACCTGCGTGAGTCCGGAGCTATCGAGCAGGATGCCGATATGGTGCTCTTCGTCCACCGACCCGAATACTATCGTATCTATCAGGACGAGAAAGGAAACGACCTCCACGGCAAAGCCCAAATCATTATTGCCAAGCACCGTAAAGGTGCCACGGGCGATGTGCTCCTGACGTTCCAAGGACAATACACACGCTTCATGAACCCAGAGGACGCCCAGTTGGCACCACTGCCGGGCGAGATGAATGGTGGCGAGTTCATTGGTTCTAAGATGAATCAGGATTTTGGCGGCGACCCGGCGGCCGATCCTTTTGCCCAAGATCCACTGGCCGGTATGCCCCCAGACAATGGCGGAGCAGTGCCTTTCTGATAAATTATCAGTTTAAAGTGCAAAAAAGTTACAGATTATTTGCTTGTATCGACGAAATTATCTACCTTTGCACTCGTAAACAGAAATAGAGACAATACAAAAGATCAGGTTATGACAAGTTTGTACATCCTTCTAAGCATTATTATTAGCATTCGACTGCAATCCACAGCCGGAAGTGAGAAGGTGTGCGTACATGTCTGACAGACATCAACCATATAGAGCCTTTCCACTTCCGTGAGTGGGAAGGCTTTTTTGTTTGGATCGGTTTCAGGGAACAACAGAGAAAGCAAAAACATTTAATACTTAAAAGATATGAGCGACAGACTTTACATTTTCGACACGACGCTCCGCGATGGCGAGCAGGTGCCTGGTTGTCAGTTGAACACAGTAGAGAAGATTCAAGTGGCCAAGCAACTCGAGCTATTGGGCGTAGACGTCATCGAGGCGGGATTCCCCATCTCATCGCCGGGTGACTTCAACTCTGTGGTGGAGATCTCCAAAGCCGTGACTTGGCCTACTATCTGCGCACTGACACGCGCCGTGGAAAAAGACATTGACTGCGCCGCTGAGGCTTTGCAATATGCCAAACATAAACGCATCCATACGGGTATCGGCACGAGCGACTACCATATTAAATATAAGTTCAACTCCACCCGTGAGGAGATCCTCGAGCGCGCCGTAAGAGCCGTAGCCTATGCCAAGAAGTATGTCGATGACGTTGAGTTCTATGCTGAGGATGCCGGACGCACCGACAATGAGTACCTCGCTAAAGTCGTCGAAGCTGTCATCAAGGCCGGAGCCACTGTGGTCAACATTCCCGACACCACAGGCTATTGCCTCCCCAACGAGTATGGGGCAAAGATCAAATACCTCAAAGAGCATGTCGACAACATTGACAAGGCCATTATCTCCACACACTGCCACAACGATTTGGGCATGGCAACAGCCAACACGCTCGAAGGCGTGCTCAACGGCGCACGACAAGTAGAGGTGACGGTCAACGGCATCGGAGAGCGTGCCGGCAACACTTCACTGGAGGAGATCGCCATGATCCTGAAGTGTCACAAGGGCATCGGCATTGACACCAATATCAACACCCGCAAGATCTATCCGATCTCACGCATGGTCTCCTCGCTGATGAACATGCCGGTACAGCCCAACAAGGCCATTGTCGGCCGCAACGCTTTTGCACACTCCAGTGGCATCCACCAGGATGGTGTGCTGAAAAACGTGCAGACCTACGAGATCATCGATCCAAAGGATATCGGACTCGACAACAACGAGATCGTCCTCACAGCACGCTCCGGACGCGCTGCGCTGCGCTATCGTCTAGAAGTCAATGGCGTGGATATCAAAGACGAAGAGACACTCGACAAGATCTACAAGCAGTTCCTTCTGCTCGCTGACAAGAAGAAAGAGATCACCGACGACGATGTGCTCATGCTCGCCGGAGCTGACCGCACAGCCAACCACAGTGTGAAGCTCGACTATCTGCAAGTGACCACAGGCAAGGGTGTGCGCTCTGTAGCCAGCATCGGTCTCGACATTGCCGGACAGAAGTTCGAGGAATGCTCCACAGGCAATGGCCCTGTCGACGCAGCCATCTCTGCTCTGAAGCGCATCGTCCGCAAACAGATGACCTTAAAGGAGTTTACCATTCAGGCCATTTCCAAAGGATCCGACGATGTGGGCAAAGTGCACATGCAAGTAGAGTATGACGGACAGATCTACTATGGCTTTGGCGCCAACACCGACATCGTCACCGCTTCTGTCGAGGCTTACATCGACTGCATCAATAAGTTCAGAATCAAATAACACACACATATTTTATAGATAGATATGAATACCCTGTTTGACAAAATTTGGGACAGCCACGTCGTTCAGATTGTGAAAGACGGTCCCACTCAGTTGTATATCGACCGTCTCTACTGCCACGAGGTGACCTCTCCACAGGCTTTCCAAGGACTGCGACAGCGCGGACTGAAGGTCTTCCGCCCACAGCAGGTCTTCGCTATGCCTGACCACAACATACAAACCCACGATCAGGACAAGCCCGTCGCTGACCCCGTAGGACGCAAACAAATCGAAACGCTCGACAAAAACTGCAAGGAGTTTGGTGTGACTGAATTCAAGATGAACACACCCGAGAATGGTATCATCCATGTCGTAGGACCCGAAACCGGACTCTCCCTGCCGGGCATGACCATCGTCTGCGGTGACTCTCACACCTCTACCCACGGAGCAATGGGTGCCGTAGCCTTTGGCATCGGCACATCGGAAGTAGAGATGGTACTCGCCTCGCAGTGCATCCTGCAACAGAAGCCGAAGTCGATGCGCATCAACATCAACGGCAAACTGAAACCGGGAGTGACGGCTAAGGATGTCGCCCTTTATCTGATGTCGCAACTGACAACCTCCGGCGCTACTGGCTATTTTGTTGAGTATGCCGGTGATGTGGTACGCAACATGAGCATGGAAGGCCGTCTGACGCTCTGCAACCTGTCGATCGAGATGGGTGCACGCGGTGGTTTCGTGGCACCCGACGAAAAGACATTCGCTTACATCAGAGGCAAGAAATATGCGCCGAAAGGTGAGGATTGGGAGCGTGCCGTCGCCTATTGGAAGACACTGAAATCCGGCGATGACGCCGTCTTCGACCGTGAAGTGACCTACGACGCAGCCGACATAGAGCCTCGCATCACTTACGGCACGAACCCAGGCATGGGCATTGCCATCAACGGCACGATTCCCACACTCGACGAGATCCCCGAAAGCGACCAGGCTTCGTTCTTGAAGAGTCTGAAATACATGGGCTTCCAACCGGGCGAGAAGTTGTTGGGCCACCCCATCGACTATGTGTTCCTCGGTGCTTGCACCAACGGCCGCATCGAAGACTTCCGCGCTTTCGCCTCTCTGGTCAAGGGACATCACAAGGCTCCAAACGTGGTGGCCTGGCTGGTACCCGGCTCCTGGGCTGTCGCACAGCAGATCAAAAACGAAAAACTCGATAAGGTTCTGAATGAGGCAGGATTTGAAATCCGGCAACCCGGTTGCTCGGCTTGTCTGGCTATGAACGATGACAAGGTGCCGGCAGGACGCTACAGCGTGTCAACCTCCAACCGCAACTTCGAAGGCCGTCAGGGCCCAGGCTCACGCACCATTCTGGCCAGTCCGCTGGTCGCTGCCGCTGCCGCTATCACGGGTAAGGTTACTGACCCGCGCGAGTTTATGTAATCCTCAGGTAAACACATCAGTATTTTATCGAAATGAAACAGAAATTCAATGTCATCACTTCCAGCTGCATTCCTCTTCCTTTGGAGAATGTAGATACAGACCAAATCATTCCAGCCCGCTTCCTCAAGGCTACCGACAAGGAAGGCTTCGGCGATAACCTCTTCCGCGACTGGCGCTACAACAAAGACGGAAGCCTGAAGAAGGACTTCGTCCTCAATGATCCCAGCTACTCCGGATGCATCCTTGTTGCAGGAAAGAACTTCGGATCAGGATCCAGCCGTGAGCATGCCGCATGGGCAATAGCCGGTTATGGCTTCCGCGTCGTCATCAGCTCGTTCTTTGCTGACATCCACAAGAACAACGAACTGAACAACTTTGTGCTTCCCGTCGTTGTCTCGGAACCTTTCCTGAAGGAACTCTTTGACTCCATCGCCAAAGACCATAAGACACAGGTGAAGGTCGACCTGCCCAATCAGACGGTTACCAACATGGCCACAGGCAAGAGCGAACACTTCGAAATCAATGGTTATAAGAAGCATTGCTTGATGAATGGCCTCGACGATGTGGACTTTCTCGTACAGAATCGTGACAAAGTCGAAGACTTTGAAAAGAATCGTAAGACATGGAACCGCTAAATAAGATGAAGTCGCGCATCGAGATCATGGACTCTACGCTGCGTGACGGTGAACAGACCAACGGCGTCAGCTTCTTGCCGCACGAGAAGCTGATGATTGCACGTCTGTTATTGGAGAAAGTAAACGTTGACCGGTTGGAAGTGGCTTCGGCACGTGTGTCTGAAGGTGAGAAGGACGCTGTCACCGGCATCTGCCGCTTCGCTGACGAAGCCGGGTATCTCGACCGCATAGAGGTGCTGGGCTTTGTCGACCATAACAAAAGTGTGGACTGGATTGCTGACACAGGTTGTCACGTGATCAACCTCCTTGCCAAAGGATCCTATAAGCACTGTACACAGCAGTTGCATAAGACGCCCGAACAGCATATCGAGGACATCCTCGATGTGCTCGACTACGCTGAGAGCAAGCACTTCCGCGTGAACCTCTACCTTGAGGATTGGAGTTCTGGCATGATCAACTCACCGGAATATGTCTACCAGATGATGGAGGCGATGAAACACACCAACATCGAACGCTTCCTGCTGCCTGACACGCTGGGCATCCTCACGCCGACACAGTGCGAGGACTTCATCACGAAGATGGTGGATATGTACCCCGACAAGCGCTTTGACTTCCATGCCCACAACGACTACGACATGGCGGTGGCAGACTCTTTGGCCGCTGTACGCTGCGGAGCGTCAGGCATTCACGTCACCGTCAACGGTCTTGGTGAGCGTTGCGGCAATGCCCCGCTGTCAAGCATAGAGGCGGTTTTGAAAGATATGTGCGGCGTGAAGACGAATATCGTCGAAAGCCAACTCAACATGATCAGCCGCGTGGTGGAGGGATACAGTGGCATCGCAGTGTCGCCCAATGAGCCGATCGTCGGTGAGAATGTGTTCACACAGGTAGCCGGCGTGCACGCCGATGGTGATAAAAAGGACAATCTCTATAGCAATGCACTGAAGCCTGAGCGCTTCGGACGCAAACGCGAGTTCGCCCTCGGTAAGAATTCAGGCAAAGCCAACATCGAGAAAAACCTCGAAGAACTCGGCATGACTCTCACACCGGAACAGATTCGGAAGGTCACGCAGCGCATCACGGAACTCGGTGATCGCAAGGAGGTGGTCACACAAGACGATCTGCCCTATATCGTTTCTGATGTCCTCAACCGACACGATGCCATGGAAGAGCGGGTAAAACTCTTGAGCTACATGGTCTCTACGTCCTATGGACTGAAGCCAATCGCCAGTCTGAAGGTAGAAGTCAACGGCAAAGTCTACACGGCCGACGCCACCGGCGACGGTCAGTACGATGCCTTTGTAAAGGCACTCCGCAAGGTTTATCGCGAGAACCTCAACCGTACTTTCCCACGTCTGACCAACTATAGTGTCACCATCCCGCCAGGCGGTCACACCGATGCCCTCGTACAGACCATCATCACTTGGCAGGATGACAATGGAAGGGTGATCCGTACACACGGTCTCGATGCCGATCAGACGGAGGCTGCCATCAAAGCAACCTTCAAGATGCTCAACATCTTTGAAGAAGAAAATACCAAGAAATAAATAATAGCAAAGAAACAAGGATATGAAATTAAACATTGCCGTTCTCCCCGGCGACGGTATCGGACCGGAGATCATGCCGCAGGCACTTCATGTATTGGATGCTGTGGCCAAGAAGTTCAACCATGAGTTTACGTATCACGAAGCTATCTGTGGTGCTCACGCCATCGATGCCGTGGGGGATCCCTTCCCCGATGAGACGTTCAAGACCTGTATGGATGCCGATGCCGTGCTCTTCGCCGCTGTAGGTGATCCACGTTTTGACAACGATCCTACACTGAAGGTGCGCCCCGAGACTGGTTTGCTGGCTATGCGCAAGAAACTCGGACTCTTTGCCAACGTGCGCCCCGTGGCTACTTTCGACTGCCTGCTCCACAAGAGCCCGCTGAAAGAAGAACTCATCAAAGGCGCAGACTTCGTCGTCATCCGTGAATTGACTGGTGGTATGTACTTCGGAGAGAAATACCAGGACGACGAAAAGGCTTACGATACAGATATCTATCATCGTTCTGAGATCGAACGCATCCTGAAAGTAGCCTTTGAATTCGC
Organism: uncultured Prevotella sp.; assembly: GCA_900546345.1. GTDB lineage: Bacteria > Bacteroidota > Bacteroidia > Bacteroidales > Bacteroidaceae > Prevotella. The sequence continues at coordinate 26,164 of URCI01000031.1, forward strand.
TGAGCGCCGCAATCACCATCTCACAGTCGTCGACAAGGCTAACGTTCTGGCCAGCTCACGTCTGTGGCGCCAGGTGGCCAAAGAGATGGAGCCGAAATATCCCGATGTCAACGTCGACTATATGTTCATCGACAACTGCTCGATGCGTGTACTCACAGAGCCGCGCTTCTTCGATGTCATCGTCACGGAGAACACCTTCGGCGACATTCTCACCGACGAGACCAGTGCCATCACGGGTTCCATGGGCCTCCAGCCATCTGCTTCCCTCGGCGAGCACACACCGCTCTTCGAGCCTGTCCACGGTTCATGGCCTCAGGCAGCTGGCAAGAATCTCGCCAATCCTTTGGCTCAGATCCTCTCTGCTGCAATGATGCTTGAGCACTTCGGACTGAACAAGGAGGGCGCACTCATCCGTGAGGCCTGCAACCAAAGCCTGGAACAAAATGTGCGCACACCTGAAATCCAAGTTGAAGGTGGCAAGCACTATGGTACAAAAGAAGTTGGCGAGTGGATCGTCAACTACATCGAGAACAAATAACAAAGCAGAAGTGCACATCCGTGCAATGAGTTGCTGCGTATCATAGTTATATATGGCGGAGGGCTTCTGCCTTTCCGTCATTCCTAAACAAAATGATCCCCTTGCTGCATATGAGCAGCAAGGGGATCGTTTATTTGTTATTTATAAGAAGGAAAATCAGTCATTTTCCAGTCCAAGGCTCTTCTTGATCGCCTCGATCTTCTTCATACCCTTCTTGTCAAGCTCTTCATACTGGGAGGCACTCGACATGCTGTCCTTCACCTCGATGTAGAACTTGATCTTCGGCTCGGTTCCGGACGGACGGACGCTCACCTTGGTGTCATCGTCGCAGAACCACTGCAGCACGTTGCTGGGCTCCGGCATCACGAGATCCGTCACCTTGCCATCAGCAGCTGTAGCCTTCAGCGTCTTGTAATCTTTCCACAGCACGACCTTGGAACCACCGAGCTCCTTCGGCGGGTTGGCGCGGAAGTCACTCATCATCTTCTGGATCTCTTCTGCACCACTCTTGCCCGGACGCTCAACGTTCACCGTGAACTCCTTGGAGAAACCATATTCGAGATAGATGCCCATCAGGATATCGTAGAGAGTCTTGCCTTGATCCTTGGCATAAGCACAGATCTCTGCCAACAATGAGCAAGCAGACACAGCATCCTTGTCGCGAACGAAGTCCTCAGCCAGGAAGCCATAGCTCTCCTCACCGCCACCGATATACTGCTGTTTGCCTTCCGAGAGTTTGATCTCGCGGGCAATCCACTTAAAGCCCGTGTAGCAGTCACGCATCTCGATATTTTGCTTTTCAGCGATCTTGCGAATCACTTCCGTGGTGACGATCGTCTTCACGATGAAGTCCGTCGGCTTGAGCAAGCCCTTAGCCTTGCGGTTCGTGATGATATACCACAGGAAGATCAGACAGGTCTGGTTGCCATTGATGAGCACCCACTCGCCCTTGTCGTTCTTGCAAGCCATGCCCACGCGGTCAGCATCAGGGTCAGAAGCCATGAGGATGTCAGCGTCGAGTTTCTTGGCGTCACGCAGTCCGAGCGTCAGAGCCTCGGCAAATTCCGGGTTAGGACGGTCAACAGTTGGGAAGTTGCCGTCTTTGATCATCTGCTCAGGTACACAGTGCACATTGTCAAATCCCCAATAAGCCAGAGAACGCGGAATCATCACGCGACCGGCTCCGTGGAGCGGTGTATAGACGATCTTCAGATCATGCTGGCGATGGATCACCTCACGGTCGATGGAAATCGTGCGGATCTGGCGCAGATAAGGCTCGTCGATATCCTCACCAATAATTTGGATGAGATCTTTATTCGGCTCAAACTTCACATCGTCGATGGTCACCTTGTTCACCTCGTCAATGATGCCCTTGTCATGAGGAGCCAACACCTGTGCTCCGTCCTCCCAATAAGCCTTGTAACCATTATACTCGCGTGGATTGTGACTGGCCGTGATGTTCACACCAGCCTGAGCCTTGAGATAGCGAATGGCAAATGAGCACTCAGGAGTCGGGCGCAAGTCATCAAAGATGTAAGCCTTGATGCCGTTGGCTGAGAAGATGTGAGCCACCGTCTCGGCATACAGGCGACTGTTGTTGCGGCAATCGTGGCAGACGACAACAGAGATCTGCTCACGATCCTTGAAATTCTTCTTCAGATAGTTGGCAAAACCTTGCGTGGCCATACCAACTACATAGATGTTCATGCGATTTGAACCGGGACCCATGATACCGCGCAGTCCACCGGTACCAAATTCCAAGTCTTTATAGAAACTCTCGATGAGCTGTGTCTTGTCAGGATTGTCAAGCATTGCCTGAACTTCTTTGCGTGTCTGCTCGTCAAACGAAGGCGAGAGCCAAGCTTTTGCCTTTGCCTCACACTGGGCAATGAGCGCTGCGTTGTTTTCCATGATATGATATCTTTGTTAGAAATATTTAGTTCTATGGGCAAAGATAGCAATTATTTACGATAAACTCGCTTCACTACAGATAAAAATTTGTAAATTTGTACCAAAAGTAAAAGGAATGCATTTCACAGGACTACTTCTCGCTATCAGCACCTTTATTATAATAGGTGTCTTTCATCCCGTTGTCATCAAGACGGAATATTATTTTGGAACACGCCCTTGGTGGCTGTTCCTTGTTGCAGGTCTCGCCTGTGTCGCGGCATCATTGTGTATCGCCGAAACGATACTTTCTGCCATCATCGGTGTGACCGGAGCCAGTCTTTTATGGTCGATCGGGGAACTCTTTGAACAGAAGAAAAGAGTGGAACGCGGCTGGTTCCCCATGAATCCCAAGCGTAAAGACCAATATTCAAACGGTAAAAACGTCGCCCACTCAAAAGATCAGCCATGAAAACCATCCTCATTCTTGTCGGAAAGACACAAAACAAGCATTTCGTCGCCGGTATCAAAGACTATACCGAGCGCATTGGACACTACATGCCTTTCGAGATCCGTACCATTCCGGAACTGAAAAATACCAAAAGCCTTACTGAGGCACAACAAAAAGAAAAGGAGGGGCAGCTGATCCTGCAAGAATTGCAAGCCAGTGACACCGTTGTGCTCCTTGACGAGCATGGCAAGGAATACCGTTCCATTGAACTGGCTGCCTGGTTGCAACACAAGCAGAACACGGCGCGCCGTCTGGTCTTTATCATCGGAGGACCTTATGGCTTCTCACCGGAGATATACGCAAGAGCCAATGACAAGATCTCACTCTCGCGGTTGACTTTCAGTCATCAGATGGTACGGCTCATCTTCACCGAACAGCTCTATCGGGCTTGTACGATCATCAAAGGTGAGCCATACCATCACGAATAAACCAGCTTACTGCTAAAGTTCGTCCGCCACTACTTAAAGAGCTTGACTACAAACTCCTTGAGACAGCGACGCCATGTCAGCCATTCATGGGCTGTTCCGGGCGAGACATAGTCCTCTACCTTCACGCCTGCGCCTCTGAGATCCTTGATCAGCTTAGACGTGCCCATGTTTTCCTCACTGCCGCAACCGAGGAAGAGCGTATGCAACTTGCTGTTGACTTCTTCGGGGCGTGAGAAGACGCCATTGTAAGTCTTGTTGACATCCAGTCCAAAGATGGCGCCACTGAATCCCCCGCAATAAGCGAACTTGTCAAGATGGGTAAATACCATGTCGAAAGTCTGATGTCCACCCCATGACAGACCCGCCATGGCGCGATGATCGCGGTCGCTCTTCGTGCGGAAACTCTTGTCGATGGTAGGGATCAGATCATTGATGAGCACCTGATAGAAAGTTGCTCCATACTTGCTCAATCCGGCTTGGTTGCCACCGTCCTTATCTGGGCGATAAGGAGCTTTCACGTCTCCACTCTCCATCACGACAATCATCGGCACCGCCTTTCCTTCCGCGATCAGATTGTCCATAATGTTCTGCATCTTACCTTGATGGCTCCATCCGGTCTCGTCCTCGCCCATACCATGCTGAAGGTAGAGCACGGGATAGCGTTTCTTTCCCTGCTCATATTCCGCCGGCGTATAGACCATTGCTCGACGCCACTGCTGCGTGGAGCTGGCATAATACTGTAACGAGCGCACCTGTCCTTTTGCCACTCCCTGCTGGGGACGGTAGTAATTACCCTCAACACCCTCGGGAACCTCCAAGCCGCTTGCCTGGCGACAGCAACCAAAGAAGGTGTCTGTAGCAGGATCGGTCACTTGCACGCCGTCGACCCAGAAGAAATAATAATGGAAGCCAACAGGCAAGGGGTCACTCACACCGGTCCATGTGCCTTTCTCATCACGCTGCATATCGTATTTCTTACCACAGATATCAGCCACTACATGCTGCGCAGCAGGAGCGTGCAGACGGAAATAAGCGCGTCTGTTACCGTCAATCTTCGGGAAGTCATTGCCCGGTTCGGCCGTCTCGCTCGTCACGGCATCGGCCGGAACAGCCACAGTCTTGAACACAGGATAGCCCAGGAGCGACAACATCTTATAGGCGTAGCGACGTCCGAGCTCGCGATAGCCAGCCGCGTCAAAGTGGAGATTGTCGGGGCCGTTGGTGCATCCTTCTGAAGAAATCACGTGTGCCGTATGGATCGTCTCCGGCAGTTTGTCGATAATGGCGTTCATTGCCACACAGCGTCCGTGGCCGTCAGCACGCACCACCTCACCGGCAAGCAAGGGCACCTCTTCTGATTTCAGATGCAAGTCAGCGATGAGCTGGTTATATACCCACGCCACCTTCTCGGGCCAACGCAAGTCACCCGTGTTGCTCTCGCCCTGATGGAGCAGGATGCCTTTGATGACACCGGCCTGCTGAGCCTTGCGTGCTAAGGTCACCAAACGGTTATAAGGATTGTTGCCGTAGCAGGCGAGCATACCCTTCATCCATTGTGGTGCACGCGTTTTAACATAGTTGTCGACCGAGTCGCGCATAAAAGTCTCGATATGACAACCGCCGACAGCCACGGTGATCACGCCGACTCTCACATTCTTTGGCAGCCGTGCCACCATCTCACGACCAAAATAATCCACCGGAGTAAGACCTGTATTCTCGCGGCAAAGTGGCGGCGTGGCAGTATACCACTCCCCCATCTTACGCCCCAACTTGTGGTCGTCGACGGCAGCCATCATCTGGAATCGCGGATCCACACCCGTGAGATCTTGCGGTTCTATCTTGGCGTTGCCCTCCATATTGCTTTGCCCGAAGCAGAGGAAGATATAGAAGTTAGGATCAGGGGCCGCTTTCATGCTCCCAGGTAACAACCACAGCGCCAATGCCAAAAGGCAGAGATGTCGGAAATAAGGAATGATGTTCATGTGTATTATAGATTTAGTTTTTCTATTTGCAAAGATAGGGCGAATTGGCAAAACCGACTTTACAATATGTATCATATAGTTGTCGAAAACGTTTCACACATAAAAACTTAGTAAAAGATAGAATAGAATAGAAGAAAAACATTACCTTTGCAACCTATTGCAAACATTGAGAACCCATGCGAAAACTTCTACTTTCAACAATAGCCGCTTGTCTGTGGGCAATGCAGGGAGCGGCACAAGAAGGCAACGAAATCATTCTGCCACACGGAAAATGCGGCACCTCTATGATCATAGAGCGGGAGAGAGCCACCAACCGCATTGCCAGCAGAGCTATAGGAAGCCAATATCCCAGCTATGTTCCCCACAAAGGAAGCATTGCGATCCCCGTCATCCTTGTCAACTTCAAGGATGTGCATTTCAGCATCAACAAGCCGAGAGAAGCTTTTGAACAGTTTTTCAATGGAACGGAGCAAAAGAGTATGGGCAACGGCAATGCTAAGAACCATGGTTCCGTCGCCCAGTATTTCTCAGATATGAGTTCCGGTGCTTTCACTCCAAAGTTCAAGATCTACGGTCCCGTGACATTAGACAAGGACGAGACCTATTATGGAGGAAACACTCATGGAAGCAATTCCGACGAGAAGCCGAGAGACTTGGTGAAGGATGCGATAGCCAAGCTCCAGAGTAGTAGCGAGAAAATTGACGACGCGACAGCATTCTGTGCCGATGGCACAAGCGTAGACTGTGTGTACATCCTCTATGCAGGTGTAGGACAGAACTACAGTACATACCCCAACGCTACCGACGACGTGGCCACCGCCGTATGGGCGAACACGAGCACCGTCAGTGGTTCGCTCGCAGGAAAGAACCTGCACTGGTACAGCATGGCCGGAGAGCTGACACCTGTCAAGCTCAACAGCAGCGAAAGTATCAACACGAGCAACGGCACCATTCCTTGTATAGCTGGTGTAGGCGTCACTTGTCATGAGTTGAGTCATGCCCTCGGTTTACCCGACTTCTACCCTACCTCTGCCTCTGCACAGGTCGACAACCAGGAAATGGAATATTGGGATCTCATGGACGGAGGGGAATATGCCAACAACGGTTTCAGCCCTACCGCCTACACTGCATGGGAAAAACAGCAAATGGGATGGCCGGTAAGCATCACAGAACTGACCGCCGACCAGCAAGTAACCATGGACAACTCCACAGAAGCAGGCGGCACTGCCTATAAGATCGTCAATCCCGACAACAGCGATGAGTATTTTATGTTGGAAAGTATCCAAAGGAAAAACTGGAACCAACACCAATATGGTAGTGGACTGCTTGTCTATCATGTCAACGAGCCGAACCATGGCACCGTTAACATCTACGATACTTATAACAACAAGAAAGGCTTTCCGGGCATGGCCATAGTGCCAGCTGACGGAGCCTGCCTGTCGGCTTATGTTGAAGCCGACATTGACGACTACTACACCAGCCTCAAAGGCGATCTGTTTCCAGGCACAGGCAATGTCTCCAACATGTCCGTCACGGAACTCAGCGATAGCCATGCGCAACCCAACTGGTGCTGGTACAACGCTGACAAAACAGCTACTTTGGCAACCAACAAAGCTTTGAAGAACATCACTTACGACACAGCGTCGGGCATCATCACGTTTAACTATGTTCATGATGTAGCGTCGGGCATCGTCAACATCGAACAAGACAAGGCTTCCTCCCATAAGATCTACACGCTCTACGGACGCTATGTCGGGCAGGACCTCCGTGTGCTGCCACGTGGTATATATATAATAGGTGGTAAGAAGATCGTGAAATCATAGACAAGCAACCATAAAAAGAGCCGCCGCACATTATGTACGACGGCTTATCGATATATCGTCGAAAGTGAACAAGCTTTTTTATTTCCAAATTACTTTCTTTCCGTTGACAATGACCACGCCCTTATAACCTTTCTTGACTCTTTGCCCACTCAGGCTATAAGTTTTCTCTTCATGGCCCACTTGCGACTTGATACACTGAATCGCAGTTTCCGGTCCTGCTACTTTCACGATCTCGAAGGTAGGACCATTCCAGTTGGCTCCCCATCCCTTGAGTGAAGAAGTGGCGAAGTCGCCATTGGCAATGAGGTTGTCGGTAGAGCCTTCTTTGGTCAGCGTCAGGTCGTCGAAGTCGATAGTTCCCTCGAATTTGCCAAAACAGAACTGCAAGCGGTCGTGAGAGAACGAGGCCTTGAATGTCCAAGTCAATGTTGTCCAGTCGGTAGTGACCTTCTTACTTTCTAAGTAGGGTGTCAAGTCTGTGCTCATAATTCTATCCAATTTTTCGGGTAAGGTCTTTC
>URCI01000032.1 GCA_900546345.1 uncultured Prevotella sp.
TTTCCTTGTGTTTTAAGGCTTTAAGTTCGATTTATTTGCAAGTGGGAAACTTTAGTTCTCAGTCTGTTGTCGTGAATCTCTACCTTTGTATGGCTAATCTTGTTAAGCTCATCGATGACGCGTGTGACGGGCCAGCTGCGCTCGGCATTGAAATGCAGACGTGTGTTGATATCGGCGTCCGACATATAGCTCACGGGCATGCCGTACCAGCGTCCTATCTCATCGACGATCTCCTGGAGCGTCTGTCCGTCGAAATAGAAATGTCCCTCCTTCCAGCTCAGCGCCACGTCCATGTCGGCCTCCTGCGTCATCAGGTCTCCGTTGTCGAGTACGGCCTGATGTCCCGGACTGAGCATGACGGTCTTGCTGTGATAGCTTACGCCGACCTTGCCGCTGACGAGTGTCACCTGTGGTGCGTCACCCTCAATGTTGCGAACGTTGAAGCGTGTGCCGTAGACAGTAGTGTGACAGTCGCCGGCATCAACGGTGAAGGGTGATGCGGCATCATGATGAACATCGAAGAAGGCTTCACCACGTAGCGCCACACGTCGTGGGGCGCCTTCGCCGAAGTGGCTGTTGAAGGCTATCTCGCTGCCCACGCAGAGCCATACATGGGTGCCGTCGGGCAGAATCAGCTGAGCCGTTTTACCCTCGGCCACATGCAGGGTGTAGGTCTCTGCATCACGCTGTGCGCTGCGCTCCACCTTGATGATGTTGTTGGGTAGAACGGTGATGCCACGGTCCTGGGCCGAGACGGTGGAGAGAGTCTTGTCGCCTGCCACGAGCGACACGCCGCCCTGTTGGTGGGCGTCGTCGATAGTTGTCATCTTCTTGGCGGTAATGATTTGTGCAGGCCGATTGTCATTGTGTAACCAACCCTTGGGTACGAGGGTGAAGAGAAGCAACAGGGATGCAGCAAGAGCCAATGCCACTTTACCCACCGCGAGCCATCGCGACGGAGATGCAGTGGCGGTTCCGTCCTCGCTTGCTTCTTTAGGTTTTTGAGTTGTCTCCTGTGCTTCTCCGTCTGCTTTCACCGACTTTTCCTGCGCTTCTATCCGGCATCGACAAGTCTGAAATGCCACCTCGACATCGGGCGACGGCGTGTCGTCGAGGAGCGCGCGCTCAACGAGAAACATGAGACGGTCGTCTTGAATCGTTTCTTCTTGAGAGGACATTCTATTGGCTTCTTGTGGAGGAATATTGTTGTTTCGTGTTGTCATAGATGATGTAATTTTGGTAATAGTACGCTGAGGACGTGCTGTCGGTGCCTATGTGTATTCTTCTTTTAACATTTTTCGCATCATCTTGAACACTATGCTCATCCGTTTGTGAATCATGTTCACCGAAGTGTGGAGCAGTTCTGCCGTTTCCCGGTAAGTCATCTTTCTGAAATAGGTGCACTTGAGGATGGACTTCTCAGGCTCGGGCAACTGTTCTATGGCTTCTTTGACCTGCTGTATGCGTTGCTCAAACTCCATAACTTCTTCCTCAGTGCCGAGTGGCGTCGTGCCAACTTGCAGACGTGTGTAGCGGTCTATGGCCTTGTCGTGTCGCAGCTTGTCAAGGCAGCGGTGGCGTACGGTCGTGTAGAGAAATCCGACAGCCTGCCGGTCGTCGGGGGTCAGACTGCCCTCACGCAGCATCTCCCAAGCGGTCTGAAAGACGCCGCCCGTAATGTCTTTGGCCTGCTCCTCGTCGCAGAGAAAAGTCAGCGCATAGAGATATAGCGGCTTGTAGAAACGCTTGAAGAGCGCTTCCATCCTTGCTGTCGTTGTCGGTACCTCGTTACACATTATTATATATAGGGCTTCCTGACACCATCAGAGCGATGGGGCAGGTAGGTCGCTTTACTTGTTAACTGGTGCAAAAATACGAGTTTTTTTCAGATAATACGCAGCAGTAGGGTCCTAAATATTTCTTCTTTGGTCTTTTTGTGTTTATTAGATGTTAGAAGCCCCTCTCTGACTCTCCCTAAAAGGGAGAGAAAGGCAATACCGGAATGTCTCCTTTATCATAATTCTCCATTTCCATTCTTTTGGCGATCTCTTTTCTACCCGTTTGTAGCAGGCTCGGTAGACAGACAATATATTCGTGTAGACTTCGTTTCTTACTTATGCTAACAATTTTTTCTTCGTTACATAAGTTCTTGTCTACACTTTTGCGCGTACCGCGCACGAGGGGCTTTGGCGTGCAGTCACCCTTTGCTTATCGTTTTCTTCGTGACGTGATCACGGAGCGTTGGCCCTATTATGCTTACGACGATTTGAATACGCTGTCTTTGAATGAGGAAGAAAAGAAGTTGGGACAGCTGTTGCTGAGGTTATCCAATCACTTTGGACCACATCAGTGGTATTTTGGTAGCATGGACCTGCTACATAGATATGAGGCTTATGTTTTAGCAGGAAGCCATCAATCCAAATGTGTCTCGAAATTACCGAATAGGGTTGAGATTGCTTTGTTGTCTGCAAAGGATTCTTTGGAAGAGGCGTTGCAGCATGTGTCTGATGATTCCGTTGTGGTTCTTCTTGATTTACGTTGTGGTTCTCTTTCAAGCTATGATTCTTTAAGAATGTCCTATGATGCAGGTGCTACTGTCTGTTTTGATCTGTACAATCAGGCGATCATCTTTTTCAATTCCAAGTTCCACCCTCATATTTATAAAGTAAACTATTAGTTGAAGGACTTTTGATTAAAGAGTCGTTAATAACTACGCTATTTGTATAAAAAACTATTATATTGTTATGGTCGGCTCAAAAAAGTTTGCTAATAATTTGGATTTTCGAATAATTTGCTTATTTTTGCGCCACAAATAAAATGACTAACACTTAAGACTATGTATTGGACACTAGATTTGGCTTCCAAGTTAGAGGATGCTCCTTGGCCTGCCACAAAGGATGAATTAATTGACTATGCTGTTCGTTCTGGCGCTCCTGATGAAGTGATTCAGAATCTTCAAGAAATAGAGGATGAAGGAGATGTCTATGACAGTATAGAAGATCTATGGCCTGATTACCCAACAAAGGATGACTTTTTGTGGAATGAGGATGAATATTAAACGACATCTTCATTGATGTCTACTTATTGAAGCCGTTCCGAAGGGGACGGCTTTTTTGCCTGTGGATTTGTAATAAACAATAAAGTGTGGGCGATAGCGTTATTGTTTTGTGAATAGAAAGTTATACACCATATTATATATGCTATGGGGATGCGTCTGCATTTCCAGGGCTCAGTATGACCCTTCTTTCAGTCACTATTTTGACATGGAGACGTCGTTCAATCCGGCAGCAGCCGGTAAGCAAAGTCGACTGAATGTTGTTGCTGCTTATGCTCTGGATTTTGCTGGTTTTGAGCACAATCCTCAGACAGCCTATCTTTCTGCTGATATGCCTTTCTATGCTTTGAAGGCTTATCATGGTGTGGGTATTCAATTCCAAAACGATAAGTTAGGACTTTTTAAGCATCAAAAGTTAGGTGTGCAGTATGCCTATCGTACGAGGCTCTTTGGTGGACAATTGGGGATAGGCGCACAGCTCTCTTTTTTGAGTGAGAGCTTTGATGCTTCTAACTTGGATGTAGAAGACAGCAATGATCCTGCTTTTGCGACAGGATCGGGTAGTGGTATTGATTTGGCGGCCGGCCTCTATTATCAGCAACGTGGCTGGTATGCCGGTTTTTCTTTGCAGCATGCCACAGCTCCCTTGATCACTTTGGGTGAACGTCAGGAGTTACAGATCGATCGAACCTATTATTTGACGGGTGGATACAATATTCATTTTCGTTCTCCGTTTTTATCATTGCGGACTTCTATGTTAGCCCGTACGGATGGGACTGCCTATCGTGCTGATGTCACAGGCCGCCTGTATTATCAAAATGATTCGAAGGTCCTATATGGAGGCGTAGGCTATAGTCCTACCAATTCCGTGACTTTCCTTCTCGGAGGTTCTTTCCATGGCATCGTCGTGGGCTATAGCTATGAAGTCTATACGTCGGCGATCAGTGTAGGTAATGGAAGCCATGAGCTGTTCATAGGTTATCAGCATGACTTGAACCTGACGAAGAAAGGCCGCAATCTCCATAAGAGCGTGAGAATCCTCTGACGGGATGATGATCGCATAAAATGCAATCAAGATGATTATGAAAAGATATATCTATATATTAATGAGTCTCTTGGTCTGCTCTCTGTCGTTGACAGGTTGCTTCAGTGCCAAGTCCGCTTCTTCGTCCGGAAGGGGTGGAGAGGTCGTAGGCGTCGGTGGTAAGACCTTTTCTGAGCCGACACCTTATGGTATGGTGCGTGTCAATCGTGGCTTTTTGAAGATGGGACTGAGCAAGCAAGATAGTCTTTGGGGAAAGGCAACACCTACTAAAGACATCTCTGTGGATGGCTTTTGGATGGATCAGACCGAGATTACCAATTCTCAGTATAAGCAGTTCTTGTATTGGGTAAGGGATAGTATTTTACGTACGCGTCTGGCTGATCCTTCTTACGGAGGTGATGAGTCCTATATGATCACTGAGGACAAGAATGGCGATCCCGTGACGCCACATCTCAACTGGAATAAGCGTTTGCCGCGTAAACCCAATGAGGATGAGCAGCGCGCTATTGAGAGCCTGTATGTCACTAATCCTGTCACTGGCGAGAAATTGCTTGACTGGAAGCAGATGAACTATAAGTATGAGGTCTATGACTATGTCACAGCTGCTTTGCGCCGCAATCGTTTGAATCCTTCAGACAGAAATCTCAATACGGATGTGACGGTAGATCCGAATGAAGAAGTGATGATCAGCAAGGATACCGCATACATTGATGATGACGGGAATATTGTCAGAGAGACGATCAACCGTCCTCTTTCCGGACCTTGGGACTTCTTGAACACATACATAGTCAACATCTATCCTGACACAACATGTTGGGTCAATGATTTCCAGAACTCTGATAATGAAGTCTATCTGCGTAATTACTTCTCCAATCCTGCCTACAATGATTATCCGGTTGTCGGTGTGACGTGGGAGCAGGCCAACGCCTTCTGTGCTTGGCGTACCGATTACTTGCTCAAAGGCTTGGGCCCTGAGGCGCGCTATGTACAGCGTTACCGCCTGCCGACAGAGGCCGAATGGGAGTATGCCGCGCGTGGCAAGGATCAGAACGAGTTTCCTTGGGAGAATCAGGATGTTATGAATGGCAATGGATGCTTCTATGCCAATTTCAAGCCCGACAGAGGCAACTATACCAAGGATGGCAATCTGATCACCAGTCGCGTCGGTAGTTATGCTGCCAACTCCAACGGATTGTATGATATGGCTGGTAACGTAGCAGAATGGACAAGCACCGTTTATACGGAAGCCGGAGTGGACGCCATGAACGATCTTAATCCCCAGTTGCGCTATAATGCGGCTAGTGAGGATCCTTATAAATTGAAAAAGAAAAGTGTGCGCGGTGGTTCGTGGAAAGATCCGGAGAGCTTTATTCGCTCGGCATGGCGCTCTTGGGAATACCAGAACCAGCCACGATCCTATATAGGTTTCCGTTGTGTCAGATCATTGGCCAACTCCGTTACAGGAAAACAGAAAAGATAGATATTATGACGAAGCATAGTAAATATAATTTGGTGTACCGACTTCAGAAATGGATGGACACTGTTGATGGTCAGACCTTCCTTAACTACGCCTATAGTTGGGGCGCTTCTATCGTCATCCTGGGCGCTCTGTTTAGTCTCACGCATCTGCCGGGAGCCAGCATCATGCTGTTTATCGGCATGGGCACTGAGGTCTTTGTGTTCTTCATCTCTGCTTTCGACCGTCCTTTCGACAAGACTGCCGACGGAAGAGACATTCCTACGCACATGACAGAGGAATATCTTGCCAGTGGAAAGGTCACTTATACAAAAGATGAGCAAAAGGCTGCTGCTGAGGAAACCAGGATGACAGAGCCGTCCATGCAGTCTCAGGCATCTTCATTATATACTTCCCAGCCACAACTTTCTCGGCAGGCTGCATCTGTAACCATGGAGAAACAGCAGCAGAATGCATCGGAGGAGGGAACTGTTGCTCAGTCTCAGCCCAACTTCGTGCCGCAGATGACTAAGGAAGAGGCCAAGGCCCTCAACGAGGCACAAGGCAACTATGTGGAAGAGCTGAAAGCATTGGTCGAAACCCTGAAGAAGGTGAATGAGCAGAGTGAACGGCTGACACGTGACAGTGAAGAGATGGAAAATCTCAACCGCACGCTTACCGGTATCAGTAAAGTCTATGAGATGCAGCTCAAAGGTGCCAGCCAACAGATTGGCACCATCGACCAAATCAATGACCAAACACGTAAGATGGCCCAGCAGATCGAACAACTTAATCAGATCTATGCTCGTATGATTCAGGCCATGACCGTGAACATGAAGGCTGCCAATCCTTTGCAGCAAGAACAACAATAAGCTATGGCTATCAAGAAAAGACCCATCTCTCCACGTCAGAAGATGATCAACCTGATGTATATCGTCTTGTTGGCCATGCTTGCTTTGAACATCTCCACTGAGGTGCTCAACGGCTTTTCTGTCGTAGAAGAAAGTCTCAATCGCACCACTGCCAATGCCTCTTTGGAGAACGAGGCTATCTATGGCGACTTTCGTCATCAGATGGAAGCTAATCCAGAAAAGGTCCGCGAATGGTTTGAAAAAGCCACTCATGTGAAAAACATGAGTGATTCTCTTTATAACTTTGCACAGCAACTCAAAGAAGCTATCGTACGTAAGGCCGATGGACCGGACGGTGATGTACACAATATCAAGCACGACGATAATATAGGAGCTGCCGGAGAAGTGATGCTGGCCCCTATCACAGGCAAGGGCAAAAAACTCTTCAATGCGATCAACGCCTATCGTGAGAATATGCTGCAGTATGTCACAGACCCTCGGCAGCGCAGGATTATTGCCAGCAATCTTTCTACCCAGGTGCCGCGAAAGCCCAAGACACTCGGCAAGAATTGGCAAGAATATATGTTTGAGGACATGCCGGTGGCCGCAGCCGTCACGCTCCTGTCCAAGTTGCAGAATGATGTGAGATATGCCGAGGGCGAAGTGCTTCATACACTCGTCTCAAATATCGACATGAAGGACATCCGTGTCAACAAGCTCAGCGCATTTGTTGTGCCAGAGAAGACTACGCTCTATCCAGGAGAACGCTTCTCGGCCAACATTGTCATGGCAGCTGTCGACACGACCCAACAACCCGAGATCTATGTCAACGGCGCGAGAGTTAACACGCGTAATGGGCAATACAGCTTTACAGCAGGGGGCGTGGGAGAGCATCAGTTCAGCGGTTACATCCTCATGCGCAACGCCAAAGGCGATGTGCTGCGGCGTAATTTCTTACAGAAGTACACGGTCATTCCTGTACCGGGAGGTGCTACGATTGCGGCTGATCTGATGAATGTGCTCTATGCAGGTTATAAGAATCCAATGAGTGTCAGCGTTCCGGGAGTGCCACAAAATGCTGTTTCGTTGAGCATGACGGGCGGCAGTTTGTCCATGGTAGGCCCTGGTCGTTATGTAGCAGTGCCCTCTTCAGTCGGGCATGATGTCACCTTCCATATCTCAGCGCGTGATGGAAAGCAAGTGCGTTCCTTCCCGCCTTTTACTTTCCATGTACGCAAGTTACCCGATCCTACGCCTTATATCGCTGTAGGAACAGACCGTTTCAAGGGTGGCTGGCTTCAGAAAGGTGGTCTGATGGGTGCCCGTCAGCTCAGTGCAGCTATGGATGATGGCATTCTGGACATACAGTTTCGGGTTGTAAGTTTCTCTACGGTGTTCTATGACAATATGGGCAATGCCGTGCAGATGACCACTTCTGGCGCAGCCTTCAGTGATCGCATGCGGGAACAGTTCCGTCATCTGTCTCATGGGCGCCGCTTCTATATCACGGAAGTCAAGGCCGTAGGTCCTGACGGCATCACCCGCAGTTTGCCGGGAGCCATGGAGGTGAAAGTGAGATAACATGTAAGACAGTATTCAAAGACAGATAGATCCAATGAAAATGTTAATGAAAAAGATATTCTTCCTGACGTTGGCTATTCTTCTTCCTTTGGGGATGGCAGCACAGCCGAAGGCGCGTCGTGTGGAGCAGCAGGCAGCCGCAGTGCAGAAGTCCAATGCTAATAACATGACTTTGCGTGCTCAGATCTCCTTTCCTACAGCGCAGAAGATGGATGAGGACGTTGTGTGGCGTCGTGATGTCTACCGCGAGATCAAATTGGAGGAAGAGCCTAACTCGGGGCTCTACTATCCTACGGAGCCCTTGGGCACGCAGATGAATCTCTTTACCTACATCTTTAAGCTTGTCATGGCTGGGCCCCGTCATGGCGGCATCGCCGCGTATGCCTATGATGTCAACACGGGCAATGAGCGCTTTGACGAAAGCGTGCGCATACAGCCCTTGAAATTTTTGGATGACTATCATATCTTTTATGAGCGTACCGACCGTGGCGTGCACATCGATGACAGCGATATCCCTTCAGCTCAAGTGAAGAGCTACTATATCAAGGAGAGTTCCTATTATGATCAGAACACTGCTACCTTCCATACCAAAGTGCTTGCGCTCTGTCCTGTGATGTATCGGGAAGACGACTTCGGCGATGGTGCCACCAAATATCCACTGTTTTGGATACGCTATGACGACCTTGCTCCCTATCTTGCCAAGCAGACCATCATGACGAGTAATCTCAACAATGCAGCCACGATGAGCCTGGAGGATTATTTTGCGACCAACAGTTACCGGGGCAAGATCTATAAGACCACGAATATGCTTGGCAAGACTTTAGCCCAGATTGCTGGTGGCGACTCAGTGAAGCTCAGCAAGGAGCAACTGCGCATTGACAAAGAGATTGAGGCTTTCGAAACGCATATCTGGGGTGATCCGGCCAAGCGTGATTCTTTGGACAGCATTGCCAAGCTCGACAAGAAAAAGGTAAAGACCAAAAGTCTGAAACCTCGCAGCCGTCGCTCTTCCGTACGTACGAAGCCTTTGTCTTCCGGTTCGACCACACCCAGTGGTCAGGCACGTGTGACGGTACGCCGGCAACGTCATTAGAATAGGACAACATAATATAAAAAATCAACTATGATGAGAAAAGTAATTGCAATGTTCGCTTTGGCCATCGGCATGTTGTTTTCATCAACATCGGCTCAGGCGAAAGTCTATTTTGGCTTGAAAGGTGGTTTGAACGTCACCAACATGTCATTGTCAAACGATGTCTTGAATGCATCTAACCGTGCAGGATTCTTTGTAGGTCCTACCTTGAAGTTCACCCTGCCCATTGTTGGCTTAGGCATCGATGCCAGTGCACTGTATGATCAGCGTTCGGCCAAGGTGGAGAATGCGGGTGAAGCTGACAAGACGATCAAGCAGCAGCAGATTGCCATTCCTGTGAACCTTCGGTACGGCGTCGGCCTGGGCTCGTTGGCAAATGTCTTTCTCTTTGCCGGTCCACAATGGGGCATCAATGTAGGCGACAAGAATTTCAATTGGACAGACACCAGCAACTATGAGTTCCGCAAGTCTAATTTTAGTGTCAACGTTGGTGCCGGATTGACGTTGGCTTCCCATTTGCAGCTGACTGCCAACTACAATATCGCCTGTGGCAAGACCGCTGACGTTACCTGGAAGTCGGCTACCTCTTCGGTCTCTGACGCAGCCTTGAGCAAGTCCAAGAGCCGCAATAACAGTTGGCAGATCGGCTTAGCTTATTTCTTCTAAACTTCATTCATTTCACATCAAAGGCGGTAGCGGTTGCTATCGTCTTTTTTTATCTTTATTGGCGTTTCTCTAACCATTATTGGTGAAAATCTTCTGTGCAACTGTCTGACTTTTCTTTATTTGGTATAATCTTTGTATCTTTGTAGTCGTTACAACATATACACAACCCTTTATCAAGGAAAACATGGACAGAATACACGATTTGAGTTTTGGAGGTGAGCGTCCGCTCTTCGGAGCGCACGATACGCTGCTGGAGAATATAACGATCACCGATGGTGAGTCGGGCATCAAGTGTTGCCACGATTTGGAGTGCCGCGACAGCAAATTCTATGGCAAGTATCCCTGGTGGCACGTTGACCGCAGCCTTATCACCAGTTGCTACTTTGCCCCGGAGAGCCGTTCTGCCATATGGTACAGCAACGATATGGTCATGCGCGACAGTGTGATTGATGGTCCCAAGTTCTTCCGTGAGATGCACAACCTCGAACTGGAAAACGTGACCATCAATGATGCCGATGAGACGTTTTGGCGCGTTGACGGACTGAAAATCAAGAATGTCACCCTGCATCAAGGCACCTATCCTTTCATGTTCTGCAAGAATGTCTATGTCGACGGGCTGACCTCCGACGCTAAGTATGTCTTCCAGTATTGCGAGAACGTGGAGGTGCACAACGCCAAGATCACCACGAAGGACAGCTTCTGGGAGTGTAACAATGTAACCGTCTACGACTCGGAGCTCGACGGCGAGTACCTGGCTTGGCACAGCAAGAACATCAAGTTGGTGCGTTGCCATATCAGTGGCGAGCAGCCACTGTGCTATATGGATCATGTCACCCTGGTGGACTGTACCTTCGACAAGGCCTGCGACCGTGCCTTTGAGGACTGCTCCAATATCGACGCCGACATCAAGGGCGCAATCACCAATGTGAAGAATCCTATCTCCGGACGCATCGTCGCCGACGAGATTGGCAGTGTGACCTACACTGAGTTTGCGAAGGGACACGAGTGTGAAATCATAAAAAGAGGAGACAAGTAGAGCTGTATGAAATACAATTTCGACAAGGTGGTGCCGCGCCGTGGCACCAACAGCTATAAGTGGGACTTGGTCAAGCAGGACGATGTCATCCCGCTGTGGGTGGCCGACATGGACTTTGCCGTGGCGCCTCCGATACAGGAGGCACTGCGCAAACGCATGGAGCACCCTGTGTTTGGCTACACACTCGTACCGGAAAGCTATTACGAGGCTGTCATCAACTGGTTCGAGCGTCGCCATAACTGGCACATCGAGAAGAACTGGATCCTCTACACCTCCGGTGTGGTGCCGGCCGTGAGTTGTGCCATCAAGGCGTTTACGTTGCCCGGCGAGAAAGTGCTGTTGCAGACGCCGGCCTACAACTGCTTCTTCTCTTCCATCCGCAACCAGGGTTGTGAGGTGCTTGAGAACGAACTCGTGCGGGAGGGCGACACCTACCGCATCGACTTCGACGACTTCGAGCGTAAGTGCGCCGACGAGAAGACGACGGTGTTCCTGCTCTGTAATCCTCATAACCCCTGCGGCCGCGTGTGGACCAAAGAGGAGCTGCAGCGCATGGCAGACATCTGCCGCAAGCATCATGTCAAGGTCATCAGCGACGAGATCCATTGCGAGATCATCATGCCGGGCTATCACTTCACGCCGTTCGCCCTTGTTGACGAGGACAACAGCGTGACGCTCAACTCACCCTCGAAGAACTTCAATATCGCGGGCTTGCAGATCGCCAATATCATCTGCAAGAATGACGAGTGGCGCCGCCGCATCGACCGCGTCATCAATATCTATGAGGTGTGCGACGTCAATCCCTTTGGCGTCATTGCCTTGCAGGCCGCGTATAATGAGTGCGGCGACTGGATCGACGAGATGAACCAGTATGTGTGGGACAACTATCAGTATCTCAAGCGCTTCGTGCTGGATGAACTGCCGCAGATACAGGTTATCCGCATGGAAGGTACCTATCTGGCCTGGCTCGACATCATGTGCTATGAGCTCTCGTCTGATGAGGCTACCCAGCAGTTGTTGCACGATGGTCGTGTCTTTGTCAGCAGTGGCACGCTCTATGGCAAGAAGGCCGGTGAGGGCTATCTGCGGCTTAACTTAGCCTGCCCGCGCGAGACGCTCAAGCAGGGACTAGTGCGTCTGGGCCGCGTGTTAGGGCAGTATGCCAGCGATGACCATGAATATGGATGTCCAATGTAAATGCATAGATAGATATGAATGAAGTATTAAAAGCGATTAAGGAGAGAAGAAGCATCCGCCGGTTCAAGGCTGAGCAGGTCAAGGATGAGGAATTGAATACTGTGCTTGAGGCCGGTACCTGGGCACCGACGGGACACGGCAGTCAGGATCCTTGGATTGTGGCCGTGCAGAATCCCGGACAGCGCGCCACGCTGTCAAAGGCCAATGCCGAGATCATGGGCACGACGAGTGATCCCTTCTACGGTGCGCCCACGCAGGTCTATGTCTTTGCTTCCAAGGACAATGAGAACAATGTCAAGGACGGCAGTCTCGTGTTGGGTACGATGATGCTTGCTGCACATTCCATCGGTTTGGCTTCTTGTTGGATCAATCGTGTGGACAAAATGTCAGAGCGTGACGATGTGAAAGCCTTGATGAAAGAGTGGGGGCTGCCCGACGGCTTGGTCGGCATCGGCTCGCTGGCCCTTGGCTATCCCGCTGCAGAGCCTCACGCGCCTAAGCCACGCAAGGAAGGATATAGTAGGGTAATCAAGTAGTGGCTTCACGAAGAATGCTTCCTTTGAAACAAAAAAGCGCCGTCTGTTTCAGACGGCGTTTTTTTGTATGTGGTTAGAATCTGATGCCTATGGTACCGGTTAGTCCACTGAAGTCTTTGATTCCGGTTGTATGGGAAGCAGAATAGCGGTATCCTAAACCTATATAAGGAGCCACACGATGACCGGAGTAGTTATGGTAAAAGAGGACAGACGCACCATAGGAGGTGTTCTTCCAGTCAGCATCGCCGACACTGTTCGTTACCGACAGCTGCAAGTCAAGAGCCTCGGGCAACTTGACAGGATTGGTAAGGCTGAAGGACAGTCCACCGCCTAAGTTCAGGCTGCGGTCAAACGTGCGCGTGTCGTTTTTGTCGAAGAGGTGCAAGTTGCCTTCACAGCGTGCGAAGAGTGTCAGACGTGGCAGTACATGGTAGCCGGCATCGACGGAGAGGCTGGCGTTTTCCCATCCCTTGTATTTGGTGGTAGCCTGTCCACTGATTGCTAATGTGTAGTTGTCCTGAAACTTGTGGCTTGTCAAGTCCGCGTTTTGCGCTACTGCCGTTAATGGGAGAAGTGACAGAAGAAAGATCATACGTTTCATAAGTCTTCTCATTATTAAATTAGATATTTTAGATTATAAAAAAAGCCCACTTACGAGTGGGCTTTTTTTATGTAGCTAAGAATCTTGTCTGTTGCTCCGCACAAGTTGGTAACGTAGCTGGCCGAACTGTTTCCGGCGCGGTCGATGTCCTCAGGATGCTCGGTAAACACTTGCATGATGCGGTTGAAGTCTCCGTCGTTGTGGATCTCCAGTCCGCCGCCGCATTGCAGCAGGCCCTGGGCTTCGGCGAAATGCTTGTTGTTCGGTCCGAAGATGACGGGAACGCCCCACACGCCGGCCTCCAAAGTGTTGTGGATGCCGACACCGAAGCCACCGCCTACATAGGCCACCGAACCATAGTGGTAGATGCTGCTGAGCAGTCCGAAGCAGTCGATGATGAGCACGTTGGCGTCGGCCACGTTGTCCGGTGTGGCCTCGGTGTAGCGCACCACCTTGCCTTCGACTTTTGAGATGATCTGCTTGAGATGGTCCTCACCGATGACATGCGGCGCGATGATCATCTTCCAGTCTTTGTGCTGATTGAAGTATGGGATGAAGATGTCCTCGTCGGGTGGCCATGACGAACCGGCGACGAAGACCATCGGCAGCTGCCTGGGCTCGTCACCCTCCTTCTGCCACTTCAGCGAGGGAGCGCCTTGGACAAACGACTCCACAATCGGCAGCTGTTTGGCTGCCTCCTTGATCTCCACCACACGGTCGAAGCGTGTGTCGCCCACCACCTCCACATCGTTGATGCCGATATTGGCCAGCAACTTCTTGCTCTCTTCATTTTGGACAAAGAAGCGGGTGAAGCATTTCAGCACGTTGGCATAGCTGCGGCCATACCACCGGAAAAAGATTTGGTCAGGACGGAAGATACTCGACACACTGTAGGTCGGCACGCCGCGATGACGAAGGATATGGAGATAGTTATACCAGAACTCATACTTGATGAAGAACGCCATCACTGGACGGACGGTGCGCAGAAAGCGGCGCGCATTGCGTATGGTATCAAGGGGGAGATAGCAGATGATGTCTGCTCCCTTGTAGTCCTTGCGCACCTCATACCCCGAGGGTGAGAAGAAGGTAAGCAGAATCTTATATTCCGGATGCTCTTGACGGATACGCTCCATCAAAGGACGTCCCTGCTCGAACTCACCAAGAGAGGCGGCATGAACCCAAATGTATTTGGCATTGGGATCTACCTTCTCGCGGAGAATGTCGAGGGCATGGTTCTCCCCCCGCCACATCTTCCGCACTTTCTTGTTGAAAAGGCTGGCGATGCACACGCCCAAGAGGTAGACATATATTGCAAACTGATACATAAACAGTGTTTTGATGCGTTCGCCTGGGACGCTAACTTATTTTTGGAAGTCGGGTGACAGCGTGGCAATGGCCTTGCGCAGTCGCTTGATGGTCTCTTCTTTGCCGAGGAATGCCGAGATGTCGAACATGCCCGGACCTTTGCCGATGCCCACGAGTGCCAGGCGGAATGCGTTCATCACGTCGCCCATCTTATAGCCTTTGTCTGCGATCCACTTCTCTACAATGGGCTCCTGGCCCTCAACAGAGAAATCATCGATACCTTCCAACACGTCGATGAGCTCTGTCATCTGCTGTGCGGAGAACTCCTTCCAGCGTTTGCGCACGGTCTTCTCGTCATATTCTGTCGGTGCGATGAAGAAGAAGGAGCATAGCGGCCACAACTCCTTGACAAAGTTGACGCGGTCCTTCATCATGTGCACCACGAGCTTTACGCGCTCAAAACTCTCGTCAACACCATTGTTGGCAACGATGGGGGCAAAGAGACGGGCTATTTCGTCGTCGCTCTTGCGCAGGATATACTCATGGTTGAACCAGATTCCCTTCTGATAGTCAAACTTGGCGCCGCTCTTCGAGCATTTCGTGATGTCGAAGGCCTTGACCAGTTCGTCGAGAGAGAAAATCTCTTGATCTGTACCGGGATTCCATCCCAGCAGTGCCAGGAAATTGATCACAGCCTCGGGGAAGTATCCGCTTTCGCGATAGCCCGAGCTGACCTCGCCTGTCTTCGGATCGTGCCATTCGAGCGGGAACACGGGGAATCCGAGACGGTCGCCGTCACGCTTGCTGAGCTTGCCTTTGCCTTCCGGCTTCAGCAACAAGGGCAGGTGCGCGAAGCGGGGCATGGTATCCTCCCACCCAAAAGCCTTGTATAGCAGTACGTGGAGTGGGGCGCTGGGCAACCATTCCTCACCACGGATGACGTGTGTGATCTCCATCAGGTGATCATCAACGATGTTGGCCAGATGATAGGTGGGCAGTTCGTCTGCACTCTTGTAGAGCACCTTGTCATCGAGAATGTCGCTCTTGACACACACGTCGCCACGGATCATGTCGTTGACGTGTATTTCCTGTCCCGGCTCTATCTTGAAGCGCACGGTGTACTGCACGCCGTCGTCGATGAGTTTCTTCCATTGCTCTTCGGGCAAGGTGAGCGAGTTGCGCATCTCCATGCGGGTCGTCGCGTCGTATTGGAAGTTTTTCACTTCGGCGCGCTTGGCTTCCAGCTCCTCCGGCGTGTCGAAGGCATAGTAAGCCTTGCCGGCACTGATCAGCTGGTCCACGTATTTCTTGTAGATATCGCGGCGCTCGCTCTGACGGTAGGGACCATGGTCGCCTCCAAAGCTGACACCCTCATCAAACTTTATGCCGAGCCATCTGAACGCCTTCAAGATGTACTCCTCGGCACCGGGAACAAAACGGTGTGAGTCCGTGTCCTCGATACGGAACACCAGTTCACCGCCATGCTGGCGGGCAAAAAGATAGTTATAAAGAGCGGTGCGCACGCCGCCAATGTGTAAAGGTCCGGTAGGACTTGGTGCAAAACGCACCCTTACTTTTCTTTCAGACATGCCTATGAAATATTATTTTTTGCAAAAGTAATACTTTTTTTCGGCTTTAACGTATTTTTTTAGTATTTTCGCAGTGTGAAAAGAAGTATCACGTTTGCATATCTGATGATTGAGAGCTTATGAGCATCATAGAACAGTTCCACCGCAATGAAGAGCATCGCTGGCGCAACGTCGGCCTGAGGTTGTTGTTGGTCTTGGCAACGACCGTGTTGATTGTGTGGTTTATGCCCCGCAATGATGCGCAACAGTTTCAATACGAGATCGGAGAACCATGGCACTATGGTACGATCATCGCTAAATACGACTTCCCGATCTACAAGACCGATGAGGCCTTGCAGCAGGAGCGTGACTCGCTGCTGAGCATGTTCCAGCCTTATTACAACTACGACGAGAAGGTCGAGGGGCAGGCCATCAGTAAGTTCCGTTCCGACTTTGCCAAGGGACTCACCGACTTGCCGTCCAATTTCGAGAATATCATCATTGACCGGCTCCACCGTCTCTATCAGGCCGGCATCATGGGCACGCCCGACTATAACGCGCTCCATGGCGACACCACCAAACTGATTCGTGTCATCTTCGGCAAAAATGCCGAGAGTGTGCAGACGGGGTGCATCTATTCCACCAAGTCGGCCTATGAGCAATTGCTCAGCGATGAGGCCCTGAGCAAGGAGCGTCCTGCTTTGCAGCGGATGAACCTCAATAACTATATCGAGCCCAACCTCATCTACGACCGAGCTCACTCTCAGACGGCACGCAACGATCTGCTGAGCAGCATCTCGCCCGCCAGTGGCATGATGATGGCCGGACAGAAGGTGATCGGTGTGGGCGACATGGTCAACGAGTACAATTATCGGGTGCTCAACTCTTTCCAGCGTGAGCTTCAGCGCCGCAATGCCTCCAAGGATCAGCTCACCCAGCACTTGGCCGGCGGCACGATCTATGTCTTCACACTGGTGCTGCTCTTTACCATCTATCTGGCCATGTTCCGCAAGGACTATTTCGACAAGCCGCGCAGCATCGCCATGCTCTATCTGCTGATCACGATCTTCCCCGTGCTGGTGTCGCTGATGATGGTCCACAGCTACTTCAGTTTCAGTGTCTATGTGCTGCCCTTTGCCTTTGTGCCGATCTTCGCCCGAGTGTTCATGGACTCCCGTACGGCGTTTATCACCCATGTGACCATGGTGCTGATCTGCGCAGCGGTGCTGAGAATGCAATATGAGTTCATCGTCATTCAGACCGTTGCAGGCTTGGTGGCCATCTACTCCTTGCGCGAGATGACCTCACGGGCCCAGGTGTTCAAGACGGCCGTGCTGGTCTTTGGCTCTACCTGTCTCATCCATTTTGCCTTGCAGCTGATGCAGAGCGGGGCGGTCTTCGAGCCCGACACGCGCATGTATTACCATTTCTTCATCAATGGTGTCTTGCTCCTGCTGGCTTATCCCCTGATGTATCTCGTGGAGAAACTCTTCGGGTTTACTTCTGCCATCACTCTGATCGAACTGGGCAATACCAACCGTGGCCTGCTGCGCATGCTCAGCGAGGTGGCTCCGGGCACTTTCCAGCACTCCATCATCGTGGGTAATCTCGCTTCCGAGATCGCCAATAAGATCGGTGCCAACAGCACGCTTGTGCGTACCGGCGCACTCTATCACGACATCGGCAAAATGGCCAATCCTGCTTTCTTTACTGAGAATCAGCAAGGAGGCATCAACCCACACGACAACCTGACCGAAAAAGAAAGCGCCAAGATCATTATCGGCCATGTCACCAATGGCGTGAAACTGGCTGAAGAAGCCAATCTACCTGTGGTGATCCGCGACTTCATCCTTACCCATCATGGCCACGGCTTGGTGAAATACTTCTATATCAAGTATCAAAACGAGCATCCCGACGAGATCGTCGACAAGGAGCCTTTTACCTATCCGGGACCAAATCCTTATACGCGCGAACAAGCGATCCTGATGATGGCCGATGCATGTGAGGCTGCTTCTCACTCACTCAAGGAGTACACCGAAGAGAATATCAGCGAACTGGTCAATAAGATGGTAGACCGGCAGGTCGCCGATGGTTGCTTCAAGGAGTGCAAGATCACATTCTACGACATTGCCATTGCCAAACAAGTGCTCATCGACCGGCTCAAAGCTATCTATCACACACGTATTCAATACCCCAAGCTTAAAGACGAGAAGTAGTTTCTCATCAAGGACGGGAAGTCGCTTTTTTCTCGTCCTCCCTTCTCGTCCATTATCATGAGATCCTCCTTTTTTATATACAGTGACGGCCGTCCTGACAATTAGCGACGGTCGTCATGTTTTCATGTGACGTACGTTGGAGTATGCTCGAACGACCGTCATAAGAGAGTCTGACGGTCGTGTTTAAGAATAGAAACCTATTTTTTTGAGAGAGTGGGAAACTTAGATATTTAATGATAATCAGTTTTTATAACGCAATATAAGATGATTTGTTAAAGAAGCGTAATGCGTAGTAGAAATATCTACAACTTTTGTAGAATTATCGAACAATGTTAGTACCTTTGCAGGCGCAATTCAAAACAACTTTTAGGATAATGAAGTCTAAAATGATTCTTGCGGCTGCTTTTGCCGCAATCTCCCAGTTGGCTTTCGCCGGTGGCATTCTGACCAACACCAATCAAAACATTGCTTATAACCGCATGATGAGCCGCGAGGCATCCATAGGCATTGATGGTGTGTATTACAACCCTGCCGGTGTGGCATTTCTTTCACCGGGACATCATTTCTCGTTCAACTGGCAGACGGCTATACAGAGCCGTACCATAGAGAACGATTATCCGTTGTTTGGCAACAACACTGCTGACAACAGCACGCATCGCAAGTTTCGTGGCAAGGCCTTTGCGCCGGTTCTTCCTTCCGTACAGTATGCCTACAACTGGCGCAACTTCTCTTTCCAGTTCAATGGAGGATTGATCGGGGGTGGCGGCAAGTGCACCTTCGACGATGGTCTGGGCTCGTTTGAGAAGATTGTCGGCGAGACGGCTTTAGGAGCTGTCGGTTTGGGCTGTGCCGTGGATCAGGCTTTGGGGCAGCAGATGTTCACGTCTCCTCAGATGTTTGGCACTGACGGCAAGTACAGCTTCAACAGCTACATGCGTGGCAATTCTTATTACTATGGTTTCTCCGTAGGTGCCGCCTACAAGCTGCGCCCCAATATGAGTGTCTTTGCCGGTGTGCGTACCGTCTACGCTACAGGCAGCTATTATGGCTATGTACGCAACATCAAGGTGGGCAACATGCCGCTCTATAAGGTTCTCGACCCGACTAAGACCAACTCCGGTGACATCGAGCTGAACTGCGACCAGAAAGGACTCGGCTTCACTCCGATCATCAGCATCGACTATCGTCTCGGCCGCTGGAACTTCGCTGCCAAGTATGAGTTCAAGACACGTATGAGACTGAAGAACGAGAGTGTTAACCAGGCACCGTCTATCGGTAATCTCCAGGACAACCTCGGTACGGCCGTGGCACAGAATGTCGCCGCACAGGTTATGAAGCAGGACAAGACGCAGACTATGACGCAGGCCGAGGCAATGGCCTACGGACTGGAGTATGCTAAGACCCAGCTTAGCAAGCCGCATGTCGTTGGTGCCATGAGCATGATCAAGCAGCAGTTCGACAGCAAGATGACAGAGGCTACCGGTGAGTATGCCGATGGCGTGAAGGTGCCGGCAGATATTCCTGCCCTGCTTTCTGTGGGTGTGGGCTACAACCCCGTCGATCCCTTGCGCGTGAATGTCGGCTTCCACTATTTCTACGACAAGCAGGCCACGGCCTACAACCATCGTGAGGAGAAGCTCAAGCGTGGAACGATGGAGTGGACGGCCGGTGCCGAGTTCGATGCCAGCAAGCGCATCACCGTGTCGGCCGGTTGGCAGAACACAAACTATGGTTTGAGCGAGACTTATATGAACGACAAGAGTTTCGTAGTCAGTTCCAACAGTGTGGCTTGTGGTGCCCGCTTCCACCTCACGAAGCGCATGGACCTGAACGTGGCTTATTTCCACTCGTTCTATCAGCATAAGAAAACCACTGACGACGTGGCACTGTCATCAACGCAGACGGTTACCTACAAGAGCGACTACACCCGCGACAACAACGTGTTCGGCGTTGGCGTAGACTTCAACTTCTAAAGGGAAATAAGACCAGAACAGACCCTCTCTAGCTCCCCCTAAAAGGGGGAGAAACGGCCATTCCTATCGTACATTTTAGGAAAAGAAGGAGCTTTTGCTTCTCTACTTTATTTATTCGAGCACGGATGGATTAGCTTTTTCCGAAAGTCTGGGTGTTGCGTTTCTCCCCCTTTTAGGGGGAGCTAGAGAGGGTCTGTAGCTAGTTTCCTTACATTGGGTCCACGTCGAAATAGACTTGCAAGGCCTTATAGCCTTTCTGACTCAGCAGCTGCTGTCGGAGGGCTATAAGGCTTTGTTGCGTTTGTGCCCTGGCAATGCCGTTCTCCAGCTTCAGCACGATCTTGCGGATGCTGAGGCTTTGGATGCGCGCAACGCCCGGCTTGTCGGGACCAAGCACGCGGTCGCCGAAGCGTTGGCGCAGCTGGGCACCTAATTGTTGTGAGGCGGCCTCGGCAATGCCCTCCTGTTTATGCTTGAGGTATATATATATAAGGTGATAGAAAGGGGGATAGTGAAAGAGATGGCGCTCGGCCAGCAGGTCGTGGTAGAAGCTCTGATAGTCGTTGCTCACGACTTGCTGCACCACCGGCAACTGAGGATCGCGCGTCTGAAGGATGACCAGCCCCCGCTTACCTTTGCGCCCTGCGCGTCCGCTGACCTGACTCATCATCATAAAGGCATATTCGTAGGCGCGGAAGTCGGGGTAGTTGAGCATCGAGTCGGCGTCGAGGATGCCTACCACGGCGACGCGGTCGAAGTCGAGGCCTTTGCTGATCATCTGTGTGCCGATGAGCAGATTGGTCTTGCCTGCGCCGAAGTCGTGGATGATGCGCTCGTAGGCTCCTTTCGTGCGCGTGGTGTCGAGGTCCATGCGTGCCACGCGTGCTTCGGGAAACACTTCTTTGATCTGGTCCTCGATCTTCTCCGTACCATAGCCGCGGCCACTGAGATGAGGATTGCCGCAACAGGGGCAGACCAGCGGCACCGGCTGGGTGTAGCCACAGTAGTGGCAGGTCAGCATGTTGAGGCGCTTGTGGTAGGTGAGGCTCACATCGCAGTTCTTGCAGTGGGGCACCCAGCCGCAGACCTTGCACTCGATCATCGGCGCAAAGCCACGGCGGTTTTGGAACAAGATTGCTTGTTTACCCTGACTCAGGGCATCGCGCACAGCACTGAGCAGTTGGGGCGAGAACGGACCGCTCATCATCTTGCGGTGGCGCAGGTCCTTGATGTCGACAACATGGATGTCGGGCAACTCGATGCCCTGGTAGCGCTGCATGAGTGGCACATAGCCATATTTTCCCGTTTTGGCATTGTAGTAGCTCTCCATGCACGGCGTGGCACTGCCTAATAGTGTCTTGGCGCCGAGCATCTGCGCCATGACGATGGCTGCGCTGCGTGCATGGTAGCGTGGTGCTGGATCCTGCTGCTTGTAGCTGGTCTCGTGCTCCTCGTCAATGATGACCAGTCCGAGTCGCTGAAAGGGCAGAAATACGGCGCTGCGGGCACCGAGGATGACACTGTAAGGCTTGTCGGAGAGTTGCTTTTGCCAGATCTCCACGCGCTCGGCATCGCTGTATTTACTATGGTATATGCCGAGCTCGCTGCCGAAGACTCGTTGCAGTCGCTCGGTCATCTGCACGGTGAGGGCTATCTCGGGCAAGAGATAGAGCACTTGCTTGCCCTCGGCGATGGCTTTCTCAATGAGATGGATATAGATTTCGGTCTTACCGCTGGAGGTCACTCCGTGGAGCAATACCACATTTTTCTCTTTCCACTGTGCCTCTATGTCGTCCATGGCCTTGGCCTGGGCGTCGTTGAGCGTCTTCATATTTTCGGGATGAGGCTGTCCGGCATGGTTGAGCCGTCCCACCTCACGGTCGTAGGCTTCGAGGAGGCCGTGCACGACGAGCTGGCGCACGATGGCCGTAGAGCAGCTCGTGGCATTCATGAGTTCCTCGCGTGTCAGTTCTTTGATCTCACAAGGTCTCTCGAAGTAGACATCCCAGTGCGAGAGCTGGAGGAAAGCGAGAAATACCTTTTGCTGTCGTGGCATGCGCCGCAGCAGATCGATGGCGATATGCAGTGCCTGTTCGTTGCGGTATTTGGCGGCCAGCCTCACGCAGGGCTCTGTCTTGGGGCGATAGCCTGTCTCGGCTTTCAGTCCGGCGGGCAGTGCGGCGTTCATCACTTCGCCCATGGTGCACATATAGTACGATGCGATCCATTGCCACAGCCGGTACTGCGTGGGCAGGATCACGGGTGAGGCATCGAGCACGTCGAGCACCTCTTTGATCTTGCTGTCGTCGAGATCGGGCTTGTCATCGTGGACGCGTACACAGAGTGCCGCCACCGTCTTGCTCTTGCCCCAGGGCACGAGCAGGCGCATACCAGCCACGATGCCGTTGGCTTTCTTGTCGTCAACGGCATAACTGAAGGTGCCCTCCAAGGGCAGTGGCAATATCACGTCTACGTATCTCATGCAAAAAATAAATGGACTGCAGACATGTGGTCGTTATGATTCTTCTGCTATTTATTTATGTTATTGTTTCTAGAAGGAGGTAAACTTCGTCAAATAATGACATGTCATAGCCTCTCTTTTTACAGAGTTTATAGGACTTCTTAAAAGAAGAAGAAAATTTGATTTTGTATTTCATTCATTCAGCCATTTCTTTGCCTCTGCTAAGGTGTCGAAGCTGTAAGTCTTTTCCTTTCCTTCTCTTACAGCCTTAATGTGCTTTACGACATTGGCCTTTAAGTCTTCGGTTGCTTCATCAGCCAGCAGCCTTTGAGTAAAGGCTCTTCTGACCGATTTGGGCTGACTCTTAAAAAGAGTCCATAAGGCATCCAACGGAGTCATCTGTGTGTTGGGAACTTGTATTGTAGCCATAATGTTTATCTTCTTTCTTGCAAAAATAAGAATATTCTTTGAGAGAAGCAACTCTTTTCTACTAAAATAATCAAATCAGTACATGTTATTCCTCCTTCTCTATCTTCACGTCCAGCGTCTGCTCGATGACCAGAATGATGCTGTTGAGGCTTTTGGTGTCGAAGTCGGCGGTGAGGCGCTTGCCGGTGTCGCTGGCGGTGAGGCGCACGTGGTAGTATGTGCTGAGCGTGTGGAGCACGTCGGCGAGGGGCGCGTCGGCGAAGTGGAACTCATGAGTAGCCCAAGCCGCCTGGTTCACGTCGGTCTTCTTGTCCAGACGTGGCGCACTGTCTCCTTGTGACAGCGTTGCGGACATGCCTGCCCGCAACGCAATAGCTGTGTTGCCTGAGCGTGTGGTGCCGAAGCTGGCCGCTCCTTCGAGAACTGTCAGCCGTGTAATCCCTTCCGACTCTTCCACTTGCAGATGCGTGCCGATGTCGCGGATGATGTAGGCGTTGTCAGTGATGGTGAAGGGATGCCGGGCATCGTGATGGATGGCGAAGTAGGCTTTGCCTGTCATCTCCACCTCACGGCAGTCGCTTGTGTAGGACAGTGTGGCGTGGGGAGCCAGCGTCACCATCGTGCCGTCGGGCAGACGGTAGACCTGTTGTGTAGCGTCGGCGGTGAGCGTTGTCGTCGTCGGACGCTGATAGAGATAAGTGCCGATGCCTATCACCACGAGTACAGAGGCGGCCGCGGCAGCCCAGCGCAGGATATAGTGGCGGGCAGTGTGGCGTGGCGTGCCCACCCGAGCCTGAATCTTGTCGAGGGCTCTCTGTGTGTCGAGCTTGCCCTCCTTATAATAATGAAGTACGTACCGCATATGCAATGTTGAGTGATGAGTTAACTCAGTGTTGAATGATGAATGTTAAATGTTGACTTATTCAATTGCAAGTTACGAGTTTAGAGTTCCGAATTATGGTTGACGAGTTGCTTTTAACTCTTCATACCTTGTCCACATTGTCGTCGTCTTATGGTATCCAGCAGTCATGCCGATGCCGCCTTTGACGTTGCCGTATGAGGGCGCGATGTTGGACAGGCCGGCCTTGGCGAGGTCGTTGTTGTCGAGGCTGCCGATGGAGTGGACGAAATGGTAGAACTCCGGGGTGATGTGGTAGAGGATGACACGATAGTACGGGCTGACCTCCACATTGTCGAGACTGCCATCGGGCCTTTTGATGAATTCGTGGTCACGGTCGCGCCACATGTTGAGGTGCAGCGTGTAGGTCTTGCCATTGATGTCGTCGTCGGTGAAGATGTAGAAATGCTCGTAGTCGTTGTCGTCGTAGCCAAAGTCGTAGTCCACCTGTCCGAGCCCACTGAGCAGAGGCTCGCTGTCGAGGTAGATGCGCCGTACCATTTCCGTTGTGTCTGTCTCATCGGTGTAGCGCGGATAGTCCTCATCACCGCTTCCCGTGTAGATGCCTCCCCTACGCGTGATGGTTGCGCTCACCACCTGCACGGCGTAGTAGTCCTTCGTGGCTTTGGGGTCGGTGAAGGTGGCGGCAATCTGGTAGAAGTCCTCGGCCTGCTCGTCGTAGTTGGAGTAGAGATGCACCCGTCTGATTGTCGGGGTGTCTATCTCTATGGCGTCGAGGATGGTCGTTGAGGCCGAGACGGCGGGCAGGCTGTCCGTTTCGGCGGCGATGTCGACCCGGTCGCCTACCTCCTGGTGCGCCACTGCCTTGTACGAGCCGTCGCCCATGTTGATGACTTCCGCCGCCTTGCCGTTGACGGTGTAGTCGATGTGGGCCGTGGTGACGGGCATGATGCTGCCCTTGTGGTTCACGGGCAGGCTGCGGGTGAGTCGGATGAGCGTCGTGTCGCCGACGGTGGGCATGCAGTAGAGGATGAGCTTCGGGTCGCTTTGTATCTTGTCGATGTCGAAGTCGTCTTTGCAGGAACTTAGCGACAGAATGGCAAGAGCCATATATATAAATAAGGTGGTGGTCTGTCTCATGGCGTCAGAACTTATAAGTGTAACTAAACGAAGGGATGATGGGGATGTAGCCTTTTGCCTTGGCCTTGAACGTACTCTTGTAGTCATCGTAGTCGACGTCTACCCACATCGTGTTCAAGTGACAGTAGGCGTTGTAGATGCTCCAGTTCCAGATGCGCTCGTGGCCGTGCTTGGTGCGGTGGTGGATGTCCACGCCGATGTCGAGGCGGTGGTAGGCGGGTGCGCTGACGTTGTTCGGTTTCTCGAAGAGAAAGTCCTCTTCTCCTCCGTCGCCCAGGTCGGGGTAGTTGACATACTGTGTGGGCACGGTGAGGTGGTTGCCGCTGTGGTAGAGCCATTCGGCGTAGAGGTGTGTGCCCTTGCCGAAGCGATAGCGCACCGAAGCGTTGATCTTATGCCGGTTGTCGAACTTGTCGTAGTACCAGTCGGGGTAGTACTCCTCGAACTTCCGCTTGTTCCACGACAGCGTGTAGGAGGCGTCGATCTGCAGGCGGTGCGCGGCGTAGTGCGTGTCGAACTCCAGTCCGTAGAAGCGTCCGCGCCCTTCCATGACCTTCGTGTCCCAGTTGTCGGCGGGCGGCTCCAGTCCCTGCCAGTTGGTGTATTGCAACAAGTGAGATGACCACTTGTAATAGCCCTCCATGGAGAGCAGCCAGTGTCGGTTGGGCTGCACATACACGCCGGCGGCCCATTGGTGACTGTGCATGGGGTGGAGGCGTCGCGTCGTGGGCACCCAATAGTCGCTCGGCAGGTCGATGTAGGCATTCGAGATTTTGTGAACGAACTGCGTCATCGTGGTGTAGCTCGCCTTCAGCGACAGGTGCGGGTTGATGCTGTATTTCACGGCGGCGCGCGGGTCGAAGGTGAGGAACGACTTGCCCTGGACGTTGAACAATGCGATGTTCATGCCGTAGTCCAGGCTCCAGTGGTCATTGATGGTCATCTCGTCCTCGGCATATACGTTCCATTCTGTGGCGGCGAGGTGGCTTTGAGATTGGAAAGCTGTTGTGTCTCCTTCATTCTCTGAGCTTGAGATGAAGATCTGATCATTGCTCTGCGGCCGGAAGTGGTGCAGGGTGAAGTCATGGCCGAAGCGGATGTGATGGTGCGGGGTGGGGCGGTAGTCAAAGGCCATGCGGTAACCTATGTCGTTGATGGTGGAGTGATAGCCGTGCTCGGTATATTCATGGGTGTGCTCTTGACCGTTTCCGTCCATTTCCTGGTTGTTCTCCCACGATTTCAGCTTCGAGAGACTGTAGGTATATATCCCCGTGATGTTGGCGAAGAACTTCGGCGAGAGAATGTAAGTCCAGTCGAGGGCCACGTTGAGGTTGCCCCAGTTGAAGCGCGTCCTACTCACATCCTTGTTCGATCCTTGGTCGCTGTCTTCCACGGGCTCACCCGTATCGATGTAATAGGTTCTGCCGTAGTCGTAATTATATTCGTCGCGTGTCGAGAGCCTGTCCTGTCCCCAGTAGGTGCTCAGGGCCAGTCGCGAGCGGTCGCTGAAGAGATGTGTCACCTTGGCGTTGAAGTCGTGGAAGAAGTAGGCGATGTTCACCTTGTCATCATCGGGGCCGGCGTTGTGGTTGATGATGGCGAAGACGGGTCGCGAGACGAGGTCGAGCCAGGAACGCCTGAGGGCGATGTTGAAGCTCGTCTTGTCTTTCTGTATTGGCCCCTCGAACTGCAAGCCGCCGTCGAGCAGGCCGAGGCGCACCGAGCCATGGTAGTGCTGCATGTCGCCGTCGGTGGTGCGCACGTCGATGACACTGGATAGTCGTCCACCGTAGCGGGCGGGGAAGCCGCTCTTGTAGAAGTCGACGTTTTTCACAATGTCGGCATTGAACGACGAGAAGAGGCCGAGCGTGTGGTTGATTTGGTAGAGCGGCGTGCCGTCGAGCAGGAAGAGGTTCTCATCGTTGTTGCCGCCGTGGACATACAGGCCGCTGGCGAGCTCCACGCCTTCGGCTACACCGCTGGTGCGCTGCAGGGCTTTCACCACGTCGGGTGAGGACAGCAGAGCGTAGCCCGTCTTGATGTCGGCCTGCGAGAGCGACCGCTTGCCCGTCTGCGTGTTGAGCAGCGGTGAGTTGAGATTGCCCTCCACGACGACCTCCGGCAGTCGGTTGTCTTCCTTGAGGGCGATGTCTTGCCGGAGATTACTTTCGAACTTGGCCTTGATCATTTGATCTGCAAAGCCGAGGTAGCTGAACTTGATATGGTGCTCGCCCTCGGGCAGCGTAAGCGAGTAGAAGCCGTAGGCGTTGGTGGTGGTTCCCGTGCCGGTGGTCTCGTCCCATACGGTGGCGTTGATGAGTGTCTCGCCACTGGTGTCGCGCACATATCCGCTGAGGGTGTGCCGTCGTGATGTCGCCGGTGAGGCTTTGTGCGGTTGTGGTTGGCTGTGTGGTGCGGCCTTTTCCTGTTTGGCTGCTTTCAGTATGATATACTTTCCATTGACCGAGTAGCTGATGCCACTGTCTTTGAAGAGCGTGCTCAAGGCTTTGGTGAGCGTCATGCCCTTGAGCGACGGTCCCTGATAGGTGTTGCCTACGGGCAGTGAAGCGTCGTAGGTGAAGTTGACTTTCTGAGTACGGTGCAACCATTCCATCTGCTGCCGGATGGTCGTCGTGTGGCCTTGGCCCCAGACGACCATCGGCAACAAGATGAGGAGGATGGTCGCCGCAATGATAATCCTTGCGGTTTTCACGTTACAATATATATAGTTTACTGTTTTTATTCTTCTGACTATTTGTTGTTGGGCAGCTGTGTGATTTTTATTTGTCCGAAGGCATCGCCGCTTTCTCCGTCGATGATCATCGTGCGCGTCGCTGTTGTATTGTTGGGTGCGACTGTCACGATAATAACGTTGCCTTCTGCGCCTGCTTTCGCCCAGGGACCTTCACAATAGGTATTGTAGCCGAGCGTGTCGGTTTTGGCATGTATATAGGACTGGCTGCCTTCTTCACTCATGCCGTTGATCCATACTGAAGAGTAGTTTTTTGCGTGGACTTTTCTGGTCCCACCTTGTGCGCTGAACGTCACTTGACTGTCTGACCATTTAATGCCATCCCAGTCGCCATCGTTTTTGCTGCATGCGGTCAGGCAGAAGACAAATAGAGCGATGATCCTTAACTTACTTTTCATACTTACTTTTACTAGTCTTAGTGGTGTCTTGTCTCCCCCTCTTAGGGGGGCGGGAGGGTCTTGCTTTTAGAACGCTTTTCCGAAGCTCACGTAGGGAGCGAGGAACAGCGCCCCTTTGCTATAGCTGTCGTTGGAGTCCTCCCAGCCGTTGGTGATGTTCACCATGGGCGTGAGGCCGCAGCGGAACAGGAAGCCATGCGAGCTGATGTGGCGGTAGCCGATGTTCAGATAGAGGAAGTCGCGCACCTGCGTCTTGTTCTTCGTTTGGATGTTGATGTTGATGTCGCCGGTGAGGTCGATGTACGACGCGTAGGCGAGCTTGCTGCTGATGAGGCGCAGGTGGTTGCCCGCTCCCAGCTCCAGTTTCGACTTGCGCTTGCCTATGAGGTAGTTCACGCCTGTAGTCAGACCGTAGTACATCGTGTGGGTGTGTATGTCCGCTGCGTTGTCCCATCGCCCTGCCCATCCCAGGCCAACTTGATAGCCCCAGTGTGAGTCTTTCTTCAATCGCGCATCCCAGTTGGCACTGATGCCCCAACAGGGTCCGCCCACTTCACCATAGATACTGTGTTGCGGCATGACGAAGGTGGAGTCTGCCGTTCTTGCCGTCATTGTCAGACAGATTCCCATCAAAAGCATTGCAAGAGCCAAGCCCTTGCTTTTCTTTGCATTCATATTCTCTCAATTATTGTTTTCTGTTGCTATGACGCATGAAGTCGGGAATCCCCCCATAGGAAAAATAAAAAAGTGTTTTTTTCTTTTGTTCCTTACTCTGTTTCCTGTTTCCTTTTTACGTACACTCTTATGAGGGAAAATCCAAGGATCTTCACACTTTTCTTAGCGAATAATTTGCTTACCCCACACACTTTTCATAGCGAAAGTCGACCGTTGTTGTACCAGCAGGGTGAACAAGAAGATAGAAAGGTCGTCCTAAAGTGTCATCTTCAAGTCATGGAGCAAAGCAAGGCCCTTGACGGTTAATTTGTATTTCTGTCGTGGATGGCGGGGACTGTCCGGATAAAGCAAAGTGACAATACCATCTTTGATGGCCGGCTCGATATAATTATACAATAATGATGGCCGATGCTTCTTGCCCGTAGCTTCCATAATCTGTTTCATGGATAGTTCCTGTTCGCCAATACTCATTATTAATATGCGTTCAGCGTCACTTACTTGTTCGGCTAACTTGTTCGGTACTTGTTCGGTCTGCCTCACCATTTATATTTTCCTTCTTCCATTCTTCCGGCGGATTAATCAGCATGTAGCGGTTCTTCAACTCGTTATGCTCTCCAAGGAGTAGGTTGTTGAAAAACAACTTGAGAAAAGATATGTCTGGATCTATACCCTTAGCCATGTTCCGGTAGTTGGCACGTACAAGGGCATTACGGAAATACCAAGAGTTATCGGCGAACAAGTCATCGTGGGAGATGAACACCACGGCGTCTGGACATCAGCAGGTGCAGTCGCTCTTTTGGAAAGTACTGCTTTGTCAGAGCAAGGACTCAACCGTATACATGTACCTTTCCCTGGCGGACGTCACCAAGGCTACATGGTCCTTTTCAGATAAGGGTAGCAACAGATCGGCCGGTGACCGGTGCTATCTGGATCTGCCTACGCCCACACTTTTCTGAGCGATTATAACACTGCTGCATATTTCCTTATCTGTTCCAGACGCGCTATGAAAGATTTGTCGCTTTTGGCTTTCTGCATGTTATAATCAGCTTGAAGGCGGAGCCATATTCCGGCATCAATGCCTAATGCAGCCTCCAAGAGCAAGGCATATTCTGTAGTTATCGGGCGCTTGCCATTGAGAATCTCGTTGAAGACCGTGTAGGAGACACCCATTCTCTTGGCCAGATCTTTCTGCGTGATGCCACGTGCTTCTATCTCGTCCTTAAGCATCTCTCCAGGATGAATGAGCATAGAAGGCATCATATTGTTGGCATATTTCTCGTTTCCCATGAACATCTATTTATAATGATTAGACAACTCTAAAATATTGCAGATGGAGACAATAATGTCATCCTCTGCATTTGTGACAGTGAACTCAACTCTATATTGGTCGTTGGCCTTGATAGAGAACCGTCCTTCCTTATCGCCATGAAGAGCTTCAAAATGCAATGACTTTATCGGGAACAAATCTTCTATTCGCTTGGCGGAAATCAAGAACTTTACTGCTTTTTGATAGCCTCTGATAATCTGAGGTTGATAGCGGTATTTTTTCCCTTGGGCCTTGCCCTTTGTATAAAGGTCTTCCAAGTATTGCTCACCAAAAGTAACTAACATGTTTTATACTCTTTGTCGCAAAGTTAAGCATAATTATCGAAATTCGCAAATAATCGAATAGCTATTTTTGTGTCATTCTTGCGTACATCTCAAAGAGCCTGGCGACGCACTCCGACTCGGTCATCTTCGTGGAGAAGCCGTAGGCCTGCATCACGGCGCGGTCGTTACGCCGGTGAGCCTCCAAAAGGTCGTAGGGCATCGTCGCCGGGTCGTAGAGGTCGGCAAGGCTAGAGTCGGGATACTTGGCGCGGGCGTCGAGGATGGCCTGGGCGGTCTGCGCTATCTCCTCATGGGCTGCCTCTTCTTGACCCTCATCCGTAGGGAGGGAAAAAGGCCATGGGAAGTTGTTGTAAACCACATCCTTGGAATAGCGATAGTCGCTCTTCAACCTGCCACAGACCACACGCATCCAAGCCATGTGGACATTGCTCTCCAAGACGCCAAAGTGGTAAAGGGTGGCGGAGGGGATTGTCAGAACTGAATCACTCGCAATAACTTTTGGTTCTGTAAATCCCATTGGAATGTAGCGCCTTCTTTCTGAAGATACTCTTGGCACGATGATATAGTTCGTGTCCGGAGCTCTTCTCTCGTCGAACAACGACGGTGTATCGGCCTTTTTCCTTGTTGCTTCTTTCTTGCTGTTGAGTCTGAACAGTCTGACGGCCTCAATCCTTTTCATCACTTCAGGCATAGAGCGCAATTCGGCAGGCGAGGCATCTACAAGCCAAAGACAATAGCGCTTTTGGCTATTCAGAAATTCTTTAGCTCCAACAAATGGGTGCACAAACTTGGCAGCCTGCGGGCATTTCTTCATAAAGTCGTCATATTCATCTGCTTCAATAATAAGATTGCCGTTATCGGTAGGCAGGCTTCCTTTCATCATCAGAGGAACATCGCAGATGGCTTTGGGCCTGCTCTCAATGAACACATCGGGAGCGTCGGAAAGATAGGCATTGATGTTGCTGGCCTTTGCCTGCTGCCCGTTGTCGAAGATAATCTTTTCTTTATTGTTGCTGCAAGAGAACCCAATGATGACACAATGGACATGAGCCTTAAGAGATGCCTCACTGTCCCATCGGAATGTGCGGTATACAAAGTCGAAATGTATGCCAAACATTTCTTTCAACGGCTTCCAAATAGCAGCTACTTGTTCCCCTTGTGTGATGGAGTTGGTCGAGACGAGTGCCGCACGGATGTTGGTGCCTTGCATTATCTGTGCTGCCTTATAGTACCAGGCTGCCACATAGTCCATTTTAGCTACAGCCTTGAAAGGCTTGCCGCTTGCATCAACGAATGTCGAAAGCAAATCTTTCTTTTGCTCCTTAGACTGCAATGTATATCCTACAAACGGCGGGTTGCCGATGATGTAGTCTAAGTGGGGGGGGGCATATTTCGTGCCAGTCGGTGTGCAGGGCGTTGCCCTCATGGATGTTGGCATAGCTCTTGAGCGGCAGGAAGTCGATGTCGTGGTGGACGATGCGCTCCGTCTCCGCCATCATCTGGCTCTCGGAGATCCACAGGGCGGTGGTGGCCACGGTGACGGCGAAGTCGTTGATCTCGATGCCATAGAACTGGTTGATGCTGACCTTGATGGGATTGTCGAAAGCCGACAGAGGCTCGATGGAGTAGATGGCCTTGATGACCTCGTTCTCCAAGCGGCGCAGGGAGATATAGCTCTCGGTGAGGAAGTTGCCGGAGCCGCAGGCCGGGTCAAAGAACGTGAGCGAGGCGATCTTGTCCTGGAAGGCATGGAGCCGGCTCAGCCGCTGCTTCGTGTCGGGATCGTCCGATGCCTCTTGGAACTCGCGGCGCAAGTCGTTCAGAAACAGCGGGTCGATGACCTTATGGATGTTTTCTATCGACGTATAGTGCATCCCCCCGTTCCGACGGGTCTCTGGGTTGAGCGTGCTCTCGAAGACACCGCCGAAGATGGTCGGCGAGATCTGTGACCAGTCGAAGTCTAAGGAGGCGTGAAGCAACAGCGTGCTGCGTATCTCGTCGGTAAACTGCGGGATGTCGATTTCCTCGGCGAAGAGTCCGCCGTTGGTATAAGGAAAGGCCGCCAGCATAGGCTTGTCATACTTGCTGCGCTTGTCATAGGGCGTGTTGAGCTCCTCAAAGAGTCGGATGAGTGCCATGCGCATGTCCTCCGTCTCATAGTGCGCCATGTAGTCGTGGAACATGTCGTGCCGCCCGAAGACACCGGCATCCTCGGCATAGAGGCAGAAGACAAGGCGCACGCAGAGAATGTTGAGATAGCGCGACGACATCGGGTCGTCCATGTCGTACTGCTTGACGAGGGCGTCGTACAGCCGTCCGACGATCTCGCCGGCCTTCATCGAGACTTCCACCTCCTTCTTCAGGTGCTCGCTGCCCTCGTCGACGAGAAATTGCAGGCGGTAGTAGTCGGTGCCAAGGTCTTTCAGCAGTATGCGTTGCGGCTCGCCCTTGGGGTTCTCCATGTCATAGACGTCGAACTCGGCAAAGTTGCAGGTGACAATCCACTTGGGATGCTGCGACACGGGCAGTCCGAGGATATAGCGCTGTGCCTGCTGGAACGGCGACAGCTTCTTGCCGTCGCTCTGAAGAATCGGCTTGCGCAAGTCCTTGCCCAGGCTCTTCATCTCGATCATGGTACGGGTGGAGGGAATCATCACGTCGATGAACGAGGTGTTGTCGAGTTGCACCTGCTCCTCGAAGCGGACGAACTCCGTCGGCTTTTCCACTCCATAGACATTTTCGAGCAGGTCAAGCCAGAACCGTTGGCTCTCTCCTTTCTCATAGCCTTTGCCGGCCCATCGTTTGGCAAACTCCGTTGCTGCCGCTTTCTGTTGCTTCTCTGTATTCATATCGTTGTGTGACGTGTCTTCGTTGGTTAATATGAATGCAAATGTAACGATTTTCCTCCGTACTACCAACACTTTGTCCTAAAAGTTAGCATGGTCACGGACTAAGCCACCTGTTTGCGTCATAGATATTATCAGAAAGTCATAGTGCTTGCAATAGAAGAGAAGAAAATAGTCACGGGCAGGACTATTTTCCTTTCCTACAAACTGTAATCGATCAGAGAAGAGATCTCTTATCCGACCCACGGAAAATATCCAGTATGCCGAAATTACGTAGGGCCGGCCCTTGGAATACCGTAAGCGTCTCGGCATTACCGTATTTCAGCCTCGCTTAAAAGTCTGTACCTTTG
>URCI01000033.1 GCA_900546345.1 uncultured Prevotella sp.
TTTTGCCCACTGACAAGATTGTCCCTCTGCATCAGGAAAGCTACCTCGACAAAGAACCCAGGTTGTTCTAACCGTCTATCGCCGCCACTTTGCCTGCTGGCTCTGCTCATCGTCCACATCATTCACGTTCATTCCATGACCAACTTCATTTTCACGATTGGCATCCTTTGAGCCTGCCTGACTGTCCGCAACATTGCTGATTGCAGGACTGGAACCAAAGGAAGATGACTGCCGTGGATGTTCTGTCCTTGGGTGATGAGCGTTAACCCTCTTGACGATGCCCCTTGACTCCAAGTAGTTGTCATGCAACTGGCGGACTACGGACTCCCGCAGGTTAATGGACTCGCCGTTCCATGATACGGCTCCTCTATGGATGCGCGTACCAAACTGCCGATAGAGGACACGATTGATGTCTGCCGTAGTGAGTTTCGGGTTGTCGGTAAGCAGGTCGTCAATCGTCTTCTCAATCTTTGCAAAGCGGGTGGCTGCATCCTCAAATTGAAGCAGCTCCTTGATGCTAAGGAACTCACCGCCTTTGAAGACAGTTTTGTTCTTGTGGTCGACAACGATATATCCATAAGGTGTGTCAGCCTTACCGACAAAGACCAGGCTGACACCGAACTTACGCTTCATGTGAGCTGCAAGTTCATCCTTGTTTGCAGACAGGTTGCGGTACTTTTGCAGGATGGCACGTAGCTGTTTGCGACGTTTGTCATCGGGCTTGTTCTCTTTCAATGCGTGCCGCATAATGAGCTGCACTTGTATCGTACCTAACTCTTCGCCGTTTCGGTAGAGATGAACCATCG
This sequence comes from uncultured Prevotella sp., assembly GCA_900546345.1. Classification (GTDB taxonomy): domain Bacteria; phylum Bacteroidota; class Bacteroidia; order Bacteroidales; family Bacteroidaceae; genus Prevotella. Next base: position 807 of record URCI01000033.1, read on the forward strand.
GCTTTTCTTCGTCATCCTTGCATTCATAGCCAAGACTTTCCATGATGGCACAGAATTGGGCTTTGGAAGTATATCGATAAGTAAGTGCGTCTTTGGCAATGTCGTTGACATCAGGTTCCTGCCTTTGACCAGTATATTCCTCCATAATTTTCAGCGTCGCTGCTCTTGAACGGCGTTTTTCATGGTTGTGGTCTATCTTATGACCATCGGGCGCCACACGGGATGTGACGATATGTATATGGTTGCTGTCCGTGTCGTGATGGGCATAGACCAGCAGTGGCTGTCCTTCATCAGCATAACCCATCTCCTTGAGATAACGGTGGGCAATATCGAGAAGCTGCTGGTGGGTGTACTCTGTTCCCTTGCAGCTGACAGCCACATGGAACTGGGCGTTTTGAATGTGAGTGTTCCGTGAAGAGTAGTCTATAAAGAACTGCCGGAGCTTTTCGGTGGTGAAGGCTTCCGGTCTAAGTCCGAGAATATTCTGAGCCTCAAGGAGCGTAGCCACACCTTTTTCAACCTTCATTTCATTGTAGGCGACGGCATGGAAGTTAGCCGATGACGGAAGAATGGTGATAATCATATCAAAAGGGTCAAAAGGTTTATGCTTCTTCTTGCTTGTCATGGATGGCATCCAGCTCAGCCTTGATGCTCCTTATTGCTTGGATTGCATTTCGAGTCTCAGGGATTAGGATGCAGCGGAAGTAACTTTCGTTAAGCTCACCTTCTATGGCCAGCTCATTAGCCCGGTGCATACACTGGTTGAAATTACCTCCCAACCACGAGAGCTGTTGTTGATATTTTTTATAGAACTGTAGGAGTGCCTCCATCGTCTCTATCTTCCCTCTTGTCCGCTTGTCGTCGAAGCGTCGGACGGCATCACGCACCATAGCACTCAGATTTCCTCCATAGTTTTTCGCTTTGTTCTGGAACATCTGAGACTCATCTTCTGTGAGACGGATTTCAAAACGGATACATTTCTTCTTCATACGTGGTTGGATGGTTTATAGTTCATCTAATAAGGAAAAGGGAGTTGCGACCGTTTTTCCTCCCCAGCTCTGCTGGCAAGTGACTTTTGAAGTGTACTGAGGTGGTAACCGAGGTGTACGTACAAAAGTACAACTTGCTACTCATGAATGGCTCCCGTACGTGATAAAAGCAATGATTTATCGCTGACATGTTTTCAAAATGTTCATGATGTTATTTTTCTGATTAAAAGTTCGTTATAATGGTTCATTCCAGCTGTTCTTTGTGTGTCGTCCGGCGTTCAACCCTCATTCGATAATACGCAATTATTGCGGAATGAAATACGTAAAGTCGACCATCGGCACATCGACACATCGACACAGGTGGAGTCTCAATACATCAACACGGGTCAAGAGTCAACACGTCGACACAATTCGAGGGTCAACACATCGGCACAAGTCGAGTCCCAACTCATCGACACAAGTCGAGGGTCAACACATCGACACGAGTCGAGAGTCAACACATCGACACAAGTCGAGGGGTAACACATCAACACGAGTTGATAATCAACACATCGACATAGGTCGAGGGGCAACATTAGCTGTCCACGGCATGACTGCAAAGAGAAGTCTTTGACAGCAGGTCAAAGTTGAGGAAAACGCCATTACGGCTAAAGGCATGTGTAAAGATGTTTTTACAAGTCAAGTCGTCATCACACTTCTCCAAAAGCATTCGAGGGGTCAACATGCTAATACCATCACCAGCCAGTTGCCATCCATTAGCCACCCCACCTTCCACACGTATGAACAAGGTATAGTCACGTGATGAGATTTTCATGTCACGACAGAAAATAGGATTGCGTTTGGTCGCAAGGATTGGGGTCTGGCCAAGGATAGTGGAGAAGCATTTCTGCAAGAAATCATTGCGGTCGTCAGTGGTGACAAATGGCGTGTTAGGCCAGGCTGTCGGACAGACAACCTCTTCGTGAAGAGGACTGAGCATTAGCTTGATGCGTTTGAAGTTGATGCCAAGTTCTTCTTTTAGCTGCTTGCACAGCACGGCTACGAGCAGGCAATGGAAAGGGGTCTCGATAGAGCGGTCAACGAGGGTCAAATTGCATTCAGGCCGTCCTTTGAAGACGTTGCGGAAGAACGCCCAGTGCTCTGGATTCTTAGCGATAATTGACTTGAGGAACTGCCTCGTGGAGGTGTCCTCACGAAAGAATACGTTGAAAGTAAGCAACGATCTTGTGTGGTGTTTTGGGTTGTAAATTATATCCATAAGTTCACGATTGAATCATTAACAAGTCATTTGATTATCAGCTAAATAAATACTGTATTTGGTTTGGATTATTCAATTATTTTTCGTATCTTTGTATATATATTATAAGAGTAAGAGTTTACAAACATAGTCATTCACCCTCAAATAGAAATCACCATGGCAGTAGCAACCCTCGTCTTCGTGTATGTTTTCATCATCACGTTCATCATCGTACTCGCTTACTACCTTCTTGTAGGCCTCCTGAAACTCATCGGCTTTATTCTGATGTCGATAATCATCTATCTCGGTTTCTTTCTCCATTGGCTCATCGAGAAAGTCTACCGCAGTATATTTCCCCGTAGGGAAAGGGTGAGCAGAAATTAATTTGTTCATGTCTTTGTCTTGAGATTGTAGGAGGGGCATTCCATCGCGGAGTGCCCCTCCTGTCGTTGTTTAATCTATTGTCATCGTATGAAATCTACTGTTTCTTGGCTTCTGCATTGAGATGAAGCAGGTAGTCGTTCAGGTCGTCGTGGTCCTCAAACATGAAGGAGAGATCAACAGTGCGAGGTGCATAGAGACCGAGGATAGTCTCTGTCGCTTTCCGTCCAGCCTGGTCGTTGTCGAGGTAGGTGAAGATGCGCTCTATATGTGTCATTTCCCTCAGTGCCTTTCCGAGGTTGTTGACAGAATTGAGGATGATGTAGTGCGTCGAGCCATAGCTTGGCAGCCGCAGCTTGCCCATAGCTTGCAGTACACGGAAGGAGAGGAAATCGAAGAAGCCCTCAAAGACGTGGCAGCAGGAGGTGTCAAGTTCTTTAACTTCCTCACCTTTGAGGATGGTGATGTCCTTGCGCCCCATGCAGCCCTTGAAGTACGGGTTGCGAAGCTCATAGCCGCCGGAGCTGTTGGGGAAGCCAAGGGCGAAGTAGCGTTTGCCATGAATCTCATAATGTACCTCACAGCAGTATGATCTGCCAATCTCCAACGGGATGCCACGCTTGGCCAAGTAATCTGCAAGTGCATGATGAGTCAGCGGTTGACTATGGATATTCTTCATTGTCGGTTCCTCTTTTCGCTTGACAGATGGAGGTCTTGCGGGTATCGCGCAGACAGGGATACCCGGCTGGGTCTCCATGCGCTTGAGGATGGCAGCGATGTCGTCGGTGCCGAACAACCTTTTGGCCAACGGGATGATGCCTCCGCCAACACCCTCGCCGAAATCATACCAAAGGTTCATCTCAACGTTGACCTTGAAGGACGGCTTGCTCTCGGCTCTGAACGGAGAGAGATACCATAGTTTGTAACCGCGGACTTGCGCAGGATGGAATCCCATGCTGGCAAGAAAGTCCACCAGACTGATTTGAATTGCTTGTTCTATGCTCATTTTATTTGTGGGTTGAGTTTATTATATATATACACCTTAAACTTAAACCTTAAACTTAGTCGGCAGTGGAGAAGTTGTCGTGATAGTGATAGCCGTCGGGGTCCTTGGTGAGGACTTCTTTCTCCATCAGCCTTTTCACGAGGGCCTTCACGGCATTGGTGCCTCTCTTGTAACCTTTCCCGGCATAGACCATTCGGAGCGTATCAACCAGTTCCGTGTATTTAGCCGGAGGCACATGGCTACCAAAGTACTCACCAAGTATTTCCTGGTGGATGTCCTCGCTCAATGAGGTTAGCGGCACGTCCTTGCTTTTGACGACGGTCACGTGGTAGCCTTCCTCCAAGACCGGCATAGACTCTTCGTTGATGCTGAAGGCGAAAGAGGAGAATTCCCGGTCACGCATGTGCATCGGCCTGACCTCGCTGATGTTGGTGTTCTGCTTATCCTTGCTGATGACGAGCACCGTCTCCGCCTTGTTTTCCAGTTCGGTTCCGATATGCCCACGGGTGTTGTTGTCGTTCTTGTTGAGGTGGAGCACACAGTGGATGTGCAGGTTGTGCTTGCTCGTCCACGCCATCAACATGGTCATGACATCAGTGGCTTCCTTGGCGTTGTTGATGTCGTACATCAGGTCACGGAGACCGTCGATGATGACAAGCCCGTAGCCCTTGCTCTTGCGCAGCGCATAGTCGATGAGACTGATACGCAATGAAGGCGTATATTCGCGCAGTCCTACAAAGGTGATGCGGTCGCAGTCCTTGTTGGTCGGCAGTCCGGCCAGCCGCAGGATCCTCGACAGGACGTTGTGGCAGTGGTAGCGGCTCTGCTCCGTGTCGAAATAGAATATCTTGTCCTTGCCTTTGGGAAGGCACGCCCGGTAGTTCAGCACCCGGTCGTTCTTCAACGCCGCCGCCACGATGGACGAGATGTTGAACGTCTTCTTGCTCTTCGCCTTTCCCGTCGAAGCACTGAAGTTGCCGAAGGTCGCGATCGTGCAATCGTCCACCCACAGTATCTGCGGGGGATTGTCAGGACGCTCCGATGCTTTTATCTTGCCTTGGTTGAGATAGGCCTCCAATTGCTTGTCGGAGAACTCGCTCTTGAAGAGCATGCCCATCTGGGTCGTGTCAATCGTCTGTTCCTTGTTCTGTTCCATAGTCTTCCTTGTCTGCCGCTCCGACCTTGATGGTCGATTTCCTTATCATTTCCCGAAGCTGTTCCTCCGTGTATGCCTTTCTGCCACGGTGCCGGTTGGTGCCGTGTCGTTCTATTCTTCTTGTCATAGCCTATATGCTAAGTCTTGATTTATTGGGCTTGCGCCGGTGCGAAGCCATGATTTCATCGTTCATCTTTTCAAATGGAATTCCTTTTCTGTAGGACTCCAGCCATACAACGACCTCGTCCTTGAAGAAGGTGAGGTTCTTGCCGACCTTGACACAAGGAAGGCCGTTGTTGTCAATATGGTAGTACACCGTCGATTTCTTCATGCGTGAAAAGGCCACCATGTCGTCGATGTTCATGGGCACATGAAGGTCGGGCGGAGGCGTAGCGGCTTCCGTCTGACGCTTGTGAATGCTGTGAATGTCGGAAATCATGCCCTCGAGTTTCTCCATCCTCACGAGGATGGAGTCGAGGGCTTGGGGAATCTCATTGAATGTTGCTTCAGTCTTTTCCATTCTTTGCTATGATTAAAATGATGGCGCAAAGGTCGGAAAAGAATCAATGCTGACCAAATGGTTACGCTGGTCAACAGCAAGTAATCATCTAATAATCAGAAGATTCATTCAATGGCTGAGAGGAATCAGGAATTTTATCATTAGGATAGTGGAATCGGTAGTCGTCCTTGCTGTCCGGTTCATCGATTTTGATGGTGAACTGGTTCTCGGGAGACTGTTTCAAGGTTCTTCGGATGGTCTCCACTTCCAGGTCCTTTATGGCGACCGGGAAGCAATACTTGGCAAACTCCGCGCGTTTGACACCGCTCCAGCCCAATCGCTCACCAATGTTCCATACGAAATGGCGGATGTCGAAAGATGTAAGCCGGGGGTTAGGTTTAAGTGGAACAGGCATGAATTGCTCGTCATCCGAAAGATGCCAATGTCGAATGTTCTCGAAGAGCAAATCCAAGGATTTGTCATCATCAAGAAACGGAACCATGACGATGTCGATGTATTCCTTGATGGCCTCACGTCTGTCCGCCTTGTGCTGCTTGCGCTTCTGCTTGAATTCCATGCGGAGCTCGTCCCTCGACTTGCGAGACTCAGAAGACTGTGGGGGAGCCTTGCCATCACAAGCAGAGCCGTGGACATTGCCCCAAACGAAGGAACGGTGACGGGCAATAAGGTAGCCAGATAACATAGCCAGTGGTATGGCTATGACAACAGCCCAACGTACAGCCAAGGTTGCGGCATCGCCTCTGCCGTGAAGGTAGTCATGGGCAACAAGACTGTTGCCCATGACAAAGGTGGTTAACAACAGCAACGAAACCGCCACTGTGAGGATGAATTTAACTTTGTTGTTCATGTAACTTATTTATTTTGGTGATATGAATAGTCGCAAGACCAACGGCGGCAAAGTTAATAAAAATTTTTAAACGTGCATATATACTATGTTGCCAAGTTTATGACTTTTTGTGCAAACGTTGAACATAATTGCCTCTGATAGTAAGCACCTTGCATATTCATGCACGTTAGTTGTAACCTATGAGTTTTCGTTTTGCTTTTTCTCATTATTATCGGAAGTCTTTACATTCGCATCCTGATGTAGAATATTGAGCGAAATTTTGTCAGCCGCCTCACGGCTCTTCGGGTCGGCGTGGCGGGCATAGCGTTGCGTAGTGCCAACATCCTTGTGGGCGAGCAGGTGCTGCACGGTGTAAAGGTCGGTGCCGAGCTCTATCTGCAACGATGCATAGGTATGGCGGAAGGAGTGGAACGTGATGTGCTTGGTGATGCCGGAGCTCTTGATCCATTTCTTCAGTGGATGGTTGAACATTTCTATGGTGAGTCCGGGGAACACCTTGCCCTTAGAGCGTGGCTTGATCAGCTGGAACGTCTCGTTGCTGATGGGCACGTAATTGCGCTGCTGAGTCTTCTTGCTGATGAAGTCGAGGTAGAGACCGCCATCGGCATACTCGCAGACCTCATCCCAATCGAGCTTGATGATGTCGCTGCGTCTCAGTCCCGTCAGGCACGAAAAGAGAGAAGCACGACGGATGATCTCCTGCTCGCACGGTGTCTGGCTGAGCGTCTGCAACTCGGACAGTGTCAGCGAGTCCTTATGGGTCGGCACCGACTCGATGCGCTCAAGGAAGTCGTTGGGATTATTCTGGATCATGCGTTCGCTGTACGCCACATTGAGAAGGGCACGGAACGTAGACCAATAGCCTGCCGCAGAGTTCTGGTTGATGGGTTTTCCCGTCCGCATGTTCTTCGCATTGAGTAGGTACTCACGGAAGCGGCGGCATAGGTCAAGGTCCACCTCGCCGCACGTGCAGTGTCCATCGACGAACCGCTCAAAGTGCTTGTAAACGAAGTCCCACTTTTCGTTCTTGTTCATAAGTATGCGCTTGAAGTAGGCGAGGAAGTCACGCTTGCTCGTCGTCTGGTCGAAGAGGTCGTAACGCTCGCTGACCACGCTCTCATACCGCTGGCAGCGGATCATCTCGGCCTTCTCGCGCATGCGTCTGTTGAAGGCACGCTCCATCTTGTTCTTGGGATTGGCATAGATGTAGATGCCAAGATACTCACGGCGGATAATTTTCATCGTTACCTTGTCACGGACTCCGGGATAATAATCCAGGTAAAGAGAAATCTTGTCATGGGCAAGCTTGCGCTCGCGAAGGGTTACATTTTTACAGTACTGCATAGTCTAATTGTTTTAAGTTGTTATTATTTTCTTTGAATTGCTATCATTTGTTTTTGGTGTGCAAAGTTCTGAATTCCGGCTTCACTGACCAAACGATGACGCGTGTCAGCACTCATTAAATCAGTTTTTTCCTCTTTTTTCCTTAAAAATCTTGTCTATATCGGTCTTGTCAAAGTACGAGAACTGCGCTTTGTGCACTTTTCTGACCTTGTAATACTTCACCGTATTGTACACCGTGGTGCGCGTCACACTGTATTTCTCCATGATTTGCTCCACGGAATAGTACTTGTCACGGCTTTCGAAATCATCGCTTTTCACCTTGTCTATGTCATCCTTCGAGTAGAACACTTTCCCCTTGACCTGTTTGGTGGGAATCTTGTGGCGGTAGGCAAAGCTGCGTCTTGACTCAGGCGTCATCATATAGAGCTCTTCCATGTCCTTGGCACTTATCCAAAGCTTCACCCAAGGTTTGGCCTCATATTTGGCAAAGGCCTTCTCAATGACTTCGGAGGGAAAGTAGTTGTAGCCTCCGATGGACTTCTTCTCCTTGATGTTCATGGCGCGTGTAATATTCTGCACATGCTTCACCGTCATGGCATACTTGTCGGCGATCTGCTCGATGGACACATATCCTTCGGGGATGCGTGCATGTCTCTCTTCCTCCTTGCGCTTCAGCAGGGCATCGATGGTGGCATCCTCAATAGAATCGTTCTTCTCTATGCGTCCATCATTTCCGCGGTGCCGCATGATCGCATCGAACTCGTCCTTAGCAATCAGAGTAAACTTTCCCTCTTTGGCCGTCGTCAAGTGGTAGGCACGGGTATAGTAGCTTATCTGATCCTTTGACAAGCCATAGATTTGCTTAAGTTGAGGATATGTATAGTACTTCTCATCTTTGAGCGGGTCTTTGAGTTTGTCTATCTCCTCCCTGCTGTAATAGACCTTCCGCAGGATGGTCTTTCGGGATATGTTGTGACGTTTGACATAGTTCAACACGGCAGAATGTGACATGCCGAACTTCTCCATGATTTGTGGGATAGTGTAGTAATCACTGTCAGAAACGGTTTCCGTCAGTGCAGCGAACTTTTCATTCACAACCTTCTTTGGGAAGAACGAGTTTCTTCCCTCAAAAACAATAGGAATATTATATTTATTAATCCGCGTTCTTACTGCCTTGCGTGAGATACTAAACTTCTCGATTATCTCCCTCATTGTGTAATATTCACTTTCGGTCTTACGCCCGTACTTCTTTTTCTTAAAAGAGGGAGCATTGTCGAAAAGAGAATCAAGGTCAGAGCGGCGTATCACAATTCTGTTCTCACTCAATTTAACAGCCTTAATGATACCTTGGTAAATATATCTGTAGACGGATGTCGATGTCGTCCCGAGCAATATAGCAACATCTTTGGGTGACAGAAATGGCTTGTTGCCTACCAAACCAATTTCCGGCACTTGACATTTCGTCGTTCCCTCGACTGCCTTCACCTTTTTGGCATTTGACCTCTTAGCGTCACGCCTGCAACTTGGGCTACAATAACGTGTACCAAAGTTGTGCGCAATGAATGGCTTTCCACACCAGCTACATCTTCGTTCAATGTCCATGATTAGTCAAATTTTAGTTTACAATTCTTCTACAGCCAACAACACGCTTCCACAGGCAACCACAACTTTGTGCCTTCGATGTCATTCCGTGTGATACGGCATTTTTGCGGCTTCCACAACTTTGTCCCTTCAATGTCGCTCTCACAATTTTGTATGACGCGTATTAGAGGGCGTTGGTACAGCCGCGGTACAAAGATAACTAAAATAACTGGGACCAATTTGGACCAACTCGGAAAGTGTTAAAAAGTAAAGGCATGAAAAAACCGCTGAAAATCAGCGGTTTAGTCTAAGTTGCTTCAAATTGGTTGAAATTGGTAAAGTCGTAAAAATAGGGTTTCACTTTCCTATGCAAAAGTGCTGGAAGATGTTGTTGAGGGTCTCTTGGCTGGAGATAGCACCGCCGGTAATGTCGCCGAGAATTTGGAGCACTTGGCGGAGGTCCTCTGCCACAAGGTCGGAGGGGAGTGAGGAGGTAAGGCCGTCAAGGACGCGCTGGAGAGCTTCGTGGGCGTGGACGAGAGCGTCGTAATGACGACTGTTGGTGATGATGATGGTGTCCTCGGTCAGTTCGGGAATGTCGGCGAGGTGATAGATAGTTTCTTCCAATTGGTCGATACCCTTACCCAACTTGGCACTGATGCTGAGCTCGGCAGCAGGACGCAGCAGGTTGGGGGAGACGATGGGAGCACTGGCAGATGAAGGCGAAGATGCAAGGTCGGCTTTGTTGCGCACCAGGATAAGTGGCTTGTCACCGATGCGACGGGCGATGTCGGCAGTCTCCTCATCAGTGGGCCGACAGTCAACGAGCCATAAGAGAATAGAGGCCTCATCCATCTTCTGATAAGCGCGTTCAATGCCCATTTGTTCCACCTGGTCGTCGGTATGACGGATGCCGGCAGTGTCGATGAAGCGGAAGGTGATGCCATGGATGAGCATGGTGTCTTCCACGGTGTCGCGCGTGGTGCCGTCGATGTCGCTGACGATGGCCTTCTCCTCGTGCAGCAACTGGTTGAGGAGCGTACTCTTGCCGACGTTGGTCTTTCCAACAATGGCCACGGGGATGCCTTTTTTGAGTGCGTTACCCATCTTGAACGAACGTGCGAGGGCCGTCACCCGATCATCAATTTGACGGGCAAGAGTGATAAGTTCAGAACGGTCGGCGAACTCCAGCTCTTCATGGTCGCTGAAGTCCAATTCCAACTCCAATAAGGAGGTCATCCTCAGCAGCTGTTCGCGTAGCCGCGAGAGTTCTGAGCTGAAGTGCCCCTTAAGTTGGCTCATGGCGAGATGGTGAGTGGCCTGATTGTTGGCGGCGATGAGGTCGGCAACAGCTTCGGCCTGGCTTAAATCCATCTTACCATTGAGATAGGCGCGTCGAGTGTATTCCCCGGGTTCGGCCATACGGCAGCCGTTCTCGATGAGCAGTTGTAGGATGCTGTTAGTGATGTATTGGCTGCCATGGCAGCTGATTTCCGCACTGTCCTCACCTGTGTAACTATTGGGGGCATGAAAGACACTGATGAGTACCTCGTCAACGATATTGCCTTTTCTGTCTTTTATCTCACCATAGTGCAGGGTATATGGTTTAGCCTCTGTCAAGCACTTATGGTTCTTGGCGGAAAAGATTTTATCGATGATGGCGAGGCAACCTTCCCCGCTGACACGGACGATTGCTATGGCACCGCCCGTACGGGTGGCAGGAGCACAGATGACAGTTTTCAATGTTGAATGATGAGTGTTGGGTGTTGAGTGTTGAGTGATGAGTTACTCCTCCACCCTTGATACAGTCGGGTGGGAGGATAATAGCTAAATTCTTTCGAGCACTTTCTCAATGAGCGTGTCGATGTCAGCCTTGTAGTTACTTTCCGCCTTATGAGCCACGCGGTTAGCGATGACCATGCAGCAGGTGACGGCATGATGCCCCATGAGCTGAGACAGTCCGGCGATGGCGCTGGACTCCATTTCAAAGTTGGTCACACGTAGTCCCTCGTATTCAAAACTCTCGATGCGCTCGTTGAGCTTGGGCTCAGCCAATGGCAGACGCAGACGACGTCCTTGAGGACCGAAGAATCCGTTGCACGAGATGGTATATCCCCGCACCATGTCATCACCGGCGATACGGTCGAGGAGCTCTTTGTCAGAGGTGGCCACATAGGGATTGCCCATGCTTGGTTTCCAGCCTACGTGTTCCTTGAATGCCTTTTCGAGAGCGAGGTCACTCGCTTGGTCGCGTCCGGCATAGAAGTTAAGCAGACCGTCGAAGCCTATGCTCTTCACGCTGGCGATGAATGTTCCTGTGGGCGTGTAAGGTTGCAGGCCACCGCAGGTGCCGATGCGCACGAAGGTGAGTGTGCGGTGCTCGGCTTTCTCTGTACGTGTCTGGAAGTCGATGTTGGCCAGGGCGTCCATTTCGTTAATGACAATGTCGCAGTTGTCACAGCCGATGCCCGTGCTCTGCACGGTGATGCGCTTGCCGTGGTACATGCCTGTGATGGTATGGAATTCACGGTTGCTTACCTCGCATTCCTTCGAATCAAAATGCGAGGCCACGAGCGTGACGCGGGCCGGATCGCCGACGAGGATGACTTTGTCGGCGAGCTGCGAAGGGTGGAGGTGCAGATGAAAGATAGAGCCATCGTTGTTGATAATCAACTCAGACTCAGGGAAGAATGTCTTTTCCATGGTTGTTGAAGATTAAGGATTAGTATTTTTCAGTTCAGCCTGCCGTAGTTGTTTGGCTACATTGTGCAGGTCGATCTGTTGCTGTCTCAAGTCTTTTTCTTGATTGGCGATTTTATCTTTTAGCGATCGTTGTCCGCGGGCATAGCTTTCGCGTTCCTGTTCCAATTTGTTTTGGGTGCTCTCTATCATATTGCAGAGTTCCACCCATTGTTTGAACAGGTTCTTTGCTTTTTCAGACCTTAGTTGATTTTCATCGCTAATGATTTTGTTGTCATTAAGGACAAAGGATAGGGTGGAACGCCTCTTTATCCCTCTTCCTCTTGCAATCATCGCATTTCTTCGGCGAATGGCAGCATCTCTGTCTCCGAATGTCCATGTATCGGCAATACGATGAATCTGTGCGAATCTTTCCAGTTGTGCTGTAGAGAGATTGCCTGTTGATAGGTTTTCTCTTACCGGAGTGGGCACAAAGGTGTAGATACATACACTGTCAGCATGTTGATGCCGGTCTGTGACCAGCCAGCCGAGCGTGTCGAGGTCATCAATGGCAAGAAGATAATCATTTGCCATAGAGTTGAAGGGCAGTCCATAGTTCTGTGGTTGCAGCCACTCATCCTTGTCGCTGTCATAAGAAGTCATGAAAATGTCTCTTCCGCCGATAGCGTTGTGTCCCATTGCAGAGAAGAAGAGCGTCACGCCATCAGCACAGAGAAAAGGATAATTTTGCCATAAATACTCTTGGTCACTAATGTCTGCGAGACAAGTCTGCTGATTCCATGCATTGCCAACCTTGGTCTGCATATACAGAGCGGTGGATATGCTGTCGCCCACGGCGAAAAAGCGGCGGTCATCCAGCTCGGTTTCATATTGTGTCAGGGGCAATCCTTTCTTTGCGATATGGCTTTTAACGGAAAGTTTACCCGACTCTGCGTTGAGTGGGATGTGGCTGATAAAGTCGTTTTTCCCCACGACGACGCTGTCAATGAACATCACTTTTGCTGTTGCCGGCAGGAGGGAAGCAAAGAGTTGCTTACCTCCGGAGCTGATGGGGGCTTTGCCCTTTTGGGCGAGTGCTACCTTTGTCTTCGATGTACGGTTTGTTTTTTGTGCTTTCATAGGAGCCGCTATGATTAGCAGTCCCAGGAGCAATGCATGTATTTTTCTCATTATTTAATTGTCTATTTAGCTTCTTTCAGATGCTTGTCCATGTTGGCTGCAGCACGCCGTCCGTCGCCCATGGCAAGGATGACCGTCGCACCGCCACGGACGATGTCGCCACCAGCGTAGATGTCGGGTTGGCTGGACTGCATCTCGTCGTTGACCACGATGGTGTTCTTCCTTCCGAGCTCCAGTCCTTGGATACTCTTCGGTACGAGTGGGTTAGGCGACACACCGATAGCCACGATGACTTGGTCGCACTCCAGCGTCTCGGTCCTGCCCGTAGCTACCGGGCGACGGCGGCCACTGGCATCGGGCTCACCAAGCTCCATCACGTCGAGCACGGCAGCGCGCACGCGTCCGTTCTCATCGGCGAGATATTCCTTGGGATTGTGAAGCGTCAGGAAATGGATGCCCTCCTCCTTGGCGTGTTTCACTTCCTCCAACCGGGCTGGCATCTCAGCTTCAGAGCGGCGATAGACCAGGGTGACGTCAGCACCGAGGCGCTTGGCTGTACGGCACGAGTCCATAGCCGTGTTGCCACCACCGACAACAATGACTTTCTTACCTATATTAATAGGAGTATCAGTATCAGGATTGGCAGCGTCCATGAGATTGACGCGTGTGAGGTACTCATTGCTCGACATCACGTTGATGAAGTTCTCACCGGGAATGTCCATGAAGTTAGGCAGTCCGGCACCCGAGCCCACGAAAATGCCCTTGAAACCTTTATCCTCCAAGTCTTTCACGGTGATGGTCTTGCCCACGATGCAGTCGGTTAGGAAGTGCACGCCCATCTTGTGCAGGTTGTCTATCTCCACATCGACGATACGGTTGGGCAGGCGGAACTCGGGGATGCCGTATTTCAGCACGCCACCGATTTCGTGCAGGGCTTCGAAGACATAGACCTCGTAGCCCTTCTTCACCATGTCGCCGGCGAAACTCAGTCCCGAGGGGCCCGAGCCGACGACGGCCACCTTCATACCATTCGACGGAGCCACCTCGGGCAGCACGCCACGTCCGCTCTCGCGCTCATAGTCGGCGGCGAAGCGCTCCAGATAGCCGATAGCCACTGCGGGCTCCTTCATCTTTATATGGATACACTGGCTCTCACACTGCTTCTCCTGTGGACACACACGACCGCAGACAGCGGGCAGAGCCGACGTCATCTTCAGTACACGGGCTGCATCGAGCACATGGCCGCGCTCGATGTTCTTGATAAACGACGGGATGTTGATGCCCACAGGGCAACCCTCCACGCAGCTCGGCTTGCCGCAGTCGAGGCAACGGCGAGCCTCACCCATGGCCATGTCGAGAGTCAGTCCTTGGTTCACCTCCTCGGTGCGTGTGGTGGCACGGTACACTGGGTCGAGTTCCGGCATCTTCACACGTTCTATCTGCTTGCGCTCCTTGGCCGTCATCTTCTGGCGGAGCTCCTCACGCCATGCCGCGTTGCGGTCGATGAGGCTTTCGGTGGGCTCTTTGCCATCGTCGGGCGAGGGCTTAGCGGTCTGCTTCTTTTCACTGCAAGCTGCACAAGTCTGGGCGTTGTCACCGTGGTGGAGATGTCGCTCATAGTTGTCCATCTCCTCTTTCTCCACGCCCTTGAAGGTGCCCATGCGCTTCATCATCTCGTCCCAGTCGACCAAGTCACCGTCGAATTCCGGTCCGTCGATACACACGAACTTTGTCTTGCCTCCGATGGTGAGTCGACAGGCACCACACATGCCGGTGCCGTCGACCATGATGGTGTTGAGCGACACATCGTTGGGGATACCATATTTATGGGCGAGGAGCGAGGTGAACTTCATCATCACGGGAGGGCCGATTGCCAGCACCTTGTCGACATGCTCGCGCTTGATGACTTCCTCCACACCGACGGTGACCACGCCTTTCTCGCCGTAGCTGCCGTCATCGGTCATGATGATCACCTCGTCGCTGTATTTCTTGACGTCATCGACCATGATGACAAGATTCTTCGTGCGTCCGGCCAGCACTGAAATGACGCGGTTGCCAGCCTTCTTCAGTGCGGTGAGGATGGGCAGGATGGCCGCAATGCCAATGCCGCCGCCGGCACAGACCACCGTACCGTATTTCTCTATCTTCGAGGCGTTGCCGAGAGGTCCCACGATATCCTGCACCTCGTCGCCGACATTGAGTTGGCAGAGTTTCGTTGATGACAGTCCCACTTCCTGCACCACGAGGGTGAGGGTGCCCTTTTCGGGGTCGGACTTAGCGATGGTGTAGGGCACGCGCTCGCTGTCCTTGTCCACGCGGACAATGATAAAATGCCCCGGTCGGCAGCTGCGTGCGATAAGTGGTGCCTCTACCTCCAGGCAGAACACCTTTTCAGAGAATTGTGTTTTCTTCAGAATCTTGTTCATTTCAGTCTTTGTCTTTGGTCTTTACGTTAGCACAAAGATAGCAATAAAAATCGAGTTTCTCAATGAATATCCGTTAAAATAACTCTTACAAGAGAAAAAAGACAGTTATTTCATCTTCTCAGCCTCTTTGTGCGCGGGGCTCAGTCCTTTCTTGTCGCTGATGAAATTGAGCACTACCATTTCTATCAAACATGTGAGTTCCTGAAACATGATATGGCATCGGGGCCATACCAGGCAGACGACAAAGCAGGGAAGCCAAAGATAGAGTATCTTGGGGCAGCGGTGGAAGACATAGATCACCGAGGCCACGCAGCAGAGAATGCCGCCGAAATAGTGGAGAAATGTGTTTGAGGTGTGGTAATGGGGTGAGAGGGCCACATCGGCCAGTCCTATGATCATCAACCACACCATGGCTCGGCCTTTCTTGTCGGTGTGGCGAAAGAGGGTAGTGGCTACGAATGCGATGACCGTCAATATATATAATGAGAAGTCCAGTTCATGGGGAATCAGATACGAAGTGCATGACATACTGTGGGGCAGGCTCCCGCTGACCGAGGTGCAGAGCACTACATAGATGGCTGTGATGGCGAGCTCCGCAATACTGATGATTTTTGTTGACTTCATAATGCTTAACTGCTTGTTTACTTGCATAGATGCAAATAGTGTACCGAATCCGATGCGAAATATTTGCAAACAAAATACTATTATTTGCAAAGAAAGTGCAAGGAAGTCTCAATGATTTACAGTATCTTTGCAATAGATAATACCCACAACCTGATAATGACATCATGAAATCGACATTACGACATCTCTTCGGAGCTCTCTCCATGCTCCTGTTGTTTCCATTTGCGGCTCAAGCCCAATATGTGCAGTGTCACGGCGGCAAGTTCTGGCGTGGCGGCAAACCTTATTATTATGTAGGCACCAATCTGTGGTATGGTGCTATTCTTGGTTCTACAGGCCAAGGCGGCGACCGTGCGCGCCTCTGCCGCGAGCTCGACCGGTTAAAGGCTGCCGGCATAGACAATTTGCGTATTCTTGTGGGCTCGGATGGACAACGTGGCGTGAAAACCAAGGTGGAGCCTACGTTGCAGGAAGCGCCAGGTGTATACAATGATACGATCCTAGCCGGTCTTGATTATCTGCTTCAGCAAATGGGAAAACGCAAGATGGTTGCCGTGCTCTATCTCAATAACTCTTGGGAGTGGAGCGGAGGATATGGATATTATCTTGAGCAGGCAGGAATGGGGAAAGCACCACGGCCTAATGAAGCCGGTTATCCTGCTTTTATGAAATTTGTGGAGCAGTTTGCTGCCAATGAGAAGGCCCATCAGCTTTTTTATGACTATGTACGCTTTATCCTTGGTCGCACCAACCGCTATACCCACAAGCGCTATATCGATGATCCTGCTATCATGTCGTGGCAAATAGGCAATGAGCCTCGTGCCTTTTCAAAAGAAGCCATTCCTGCTTTTGAGAAATGGCTCGGTGAGACATCAGCACTGATTCGCAGTATCGACAAGCACCACCTCATCTCTATTGGAAGTGAGGGCGCCTGGGGGTGCGAAGGTGATTATAATTGTTATGAACGCATTTGCGCAGACAAGAATATTGATTATTGCAATGTACATTTGTGGCCATATAATTGGGGATGGTCCAAGGCTGACTCGCTCATCGAAAACTTGCCACGTGCCTGCGCCAACACTAAGGACTATATCAATCGTCATTTAGCTATTTGTCAACGACTCAATAAGCCTCTTGTGATGGAAGAGTTTGGTTATCCTCGTGATGGTATGAGCTTCCAGCCGGGCTCTCCGACCCGGGGCAGAGATGCATATTATAAATATGTGTTCCAGCTCGTTGCTGACAATGCACGGGAAGGCGGAAAGTTTGCCGGATGCAACTTTTGGGGTTGGGGCGGTGAGGCCCGTCCTCGCCATGAACAGTGGCAGGTCGGTGACCCTTACACCAATGACCCAGCCCAGGAGGCACAGGGGCTTAATTCTGTTTTTGACTGCGATTCCTCCACGCTTGATGTTGTCGGAAGTGTTGTACGTCAGTTCAAGACGTTCCATCAATAATGTCATTTCAACATATTATTATACAATACTCATAATCACATGAATAAAAAACTATCTACATTGATGTTTTCGCTCTGCGTTGCCGGAGCTGTGTCGGCTCAAGCCCCACAGCTTAATGCTCATAACATCGATCAAGTACTCCAGGCCATGACCTTGGAAGAGAAGGCCCAGATGCTTGTAGGCGGTGGTAATGACGGCTTTGTCGGATCAGGCTCCATGCTTGGTCATCAGAAGAAATTAGTTGCTGGTGCAGCCGGTCTCACGGTAGCGATTCCCCGACTGGGTATTCCCGCTACTGTTGTCTGCGATGGTCCTGCCGGTGTGCATATCGATGCTCATCGCGACGGCACCAGTCAGACATTCTTTGCTACAGGATTTCCTGTGGGGACTTGTTTGGCAAGTACCTGGAACACTGAATTGGTTGAGCAGGTTGGTCGTTGTGAGGGTAACGAGACCTTGGAATATGGTTGCGATGTTATCCTGGGGCCGGGCATGAATCTACATCGCAGTCCGCTCTGTGGCAGAAACTTTGAGTACTATAGTGAAGACCCGATAGTAACCGGCATGATTGGTACAGCCATGGTTCGTGGCATACAGAGCCAGGGCGTAGGGGTATCCATGAAGCATTTTGCTGTCAATTCTCAAGAGAGTGACCGCACCCGCGTCGATGAGCGTGTCTCGCAGCGGGCACTGCGCGAGCTCTATCTTCGCGGCTTTGAGATGGCAGTACGTCAGGCGCAGCCGTGGACGATCATGTCGTCCTACAACAAAATCAATGGTGTCTACGCCCAGGGCAACTACGATTTGCTCACCAAGGTGCTCCGCGACGACTGGGGATTCAATGGCATCGTCATGACCGACTGGATCGGCAAGCGCGCCGACCTGCCCGTTGCCGAGGAGGTTCATGCGGGCAACGACCTGCTCATGCCGGGCTATCCTGCTCAGGTCGAGGACATCGTCAAGGCCGTCAAGGAGGGCAAGCTCGACATCAAAGATGTGGACCGCAACGTGCGACGGATGCTGGAGTATATCGTCAAGACACCGCGCGTCCGCCATTACGCTTTCAGCAACAAGCCCGACCTCAAGGCGCATGCTCAGGTGACCCGACAGACGAGCACCGAGGGCATGGTGCTGCTCAAGAATGGCGACTTCAACGGTAAGGCCGTGCTGCCCATGGAGGGCATCAAGCGCGTGGCACTCTTCGGTGTCAACAGCTACGACTTCATGAGCGGTGGCTTGGGCTCGGGCTGCGTCAATGTACCCTACGTCGTGGATATGGTCGACGGACTGAAAAACGCCGGCGTCTCCACTACATCTCAGCTCACCGACATCTATACGAAATATGTGGCCTATGCCAAATCCAAGCTCAAGGCCGACAAGAACCCGTGGATGTGGTTTCTCGATCAAGGGCAGCCCAAACTCGATGAGATCGACATCACGCAGCGCTGCGTAGAGCATGAGGCTCCCGAGGCCGACGCTGCCATCATCACCATCGGCCGTCAGGCCGGTGAAGGCATGGACCGCAACATCGAGGGCGAGTTCAACCTCACCGAGCAGGAGAAGCAGATGATCAGCCGCGTGAGCAGTGTCTTCCATCAGCAGGGCAAGCCCGTCATCGTTGTCATCAACTCCGGTTCGGTGATGGAGACAGCCTCTTGGCGTAGTCTGGTCGACGGCATCCTCGTAGCATGGCAGCCGGGTGAGGAAGGCGGCAATGCTGTTGCCGACGTGCTCACTGGCAAAGCCAATCCCTCCGGCCGTCTGACGATGACATGGCCGATAGCAGCCACCGATGTGCCCTCAACGGCCAACTTCCCGAGCCAGCCCGACTATTACGGTCTGACCGACGCCCTCTATGATCATCGTGTCAAGGGTGTCAACTACACCGACCACGACGAGGACATCTATGTCGGCTACCGCTATTTCGACTCTTTCGACAAGCCCGTAGCCTATCCCTTCGGCTATGGTCTGAGCTATACCACTTTCTCTATGTCGGGCTTTACGGCCAAAGCCGATAAGCAGGGTGTTGTTGTGAAAGTAACAGTGAAGAACACAGGCTCGCGTGCCGGTAAGCAAGTGGCGCAGGTGTATGTTGCAGCGCCTAAGGGCAATGAGGAAAAGCCGGTTAAAGAGCTGAAGACTTTTGCCAAGACCCGTCTGCTGAAGCCCGGTGAGAGTCAGACGCTGACAATGAGCGTGCCGCGTCGTCTGCTGACCAGTTTTGATGAGGCTGGCAGTCAATGGAAGGGTGAGGCTGGCAACTACACTTTCATGGTAGGCGACAATGTGGAGCATATGCTTGGCAAGGCCATTGTCAAGCTCGGCGCCTACACAGAAAAAGTCAGTGAAGCCCTCAAACCTCAAGTGAAGCTCACTTTGCTCAGAAGAAGCAAATAAGACAATTGTCATTTCGTCAGTCTGTAACTGACATATTGACCAATATTGTCAGGTAAATTGTTCAGGTACATACTTTGCAAGCATGTTAGTGAAGTTCGGAAGTCCGAAAGGGTAGAAGAGCTTCAAGAACTGAATAATCAACCATTAACACATAAATTGGAGGTATGTCTTATGTTACTTGCTAAAAGAAATGATAATAATTGGATGTCAAACTTCTTTAATGATTTCTTCGACACGGATATGATGCCGCGCATGAATGCAACTGCTCCTGCAGTAAACGTTAAGGAGTCTGACAAGGGCTATGTGATGGAGATCGCTGCTCCTGGCTTGAAGAAAGAGTATTGCCGCGTCAGTCTTGACAACGATGGTAATCTCAACCTTAAGATCGAGGATAAGTTTGAGCATAAGGAGGAAAATAAGAAAGAGCACTATCTGCGTCGCGAGTTCAACTACAGCAACTACGAGCAGACCTATGTTCTACCAGAGGATGTCGATAAGGAGAAGATCAGCGCAAGGGTTGAGAACGGCATTCTCACGGTCGATCTGCCTAAGGTAAGCAAGGAAGAAAAGAAGGATGAGAACAAGAGTATTGAAGTGAAATAAACCTTCCTGCCCTGTTCCATCATTCGTTCTCGATCCCTATTATAATTATATAGAGTAGAGTAAGATCCCTCTCTTCTTGAAGCGTTGCCGCGCTAGGGAAGAGAGGGATTTATTGTGTTCTTGCTGACCGACTTATCGTAATTGCTTTTTAAGTATTGCTGGGCGTTGGTAACAAATGTTATCCTCCTTTCTATGGACCTGAAAATCACACTTTTTAGGTATTGTGGTATTGAAACTTTCTTCGTAACTTTGCAACTGTAAAAATCAATAATAATTATCAGAGATATGAAATCAACTGTAGTAATTTATGGATCGTCAACAGGTACTTGCCAAAGTATAGCACAGACCATAGCTGACAAGCTCGGTGTAGAAGCAATAGATGTAGCCTCTTTGACAGAGGAGGTAGTGAAGTCAAACGATAATCTGATCCTCGGCACTAGCACGTGGGGTGCAGGCGAGTTACAGGATGACTGGTACGATGGTGTCAAAGTTCTCAAGTCTGCAGGTTTGCAGGGAAAAACTGTAGCTGTCTTTGGCTGCGGTGACAGTGAGAGTTATTCTGATACTTTCTGTGGCGGCATGCGTGAGCTCTATGATGCAGCTTCTGAAGCAGGCGCCAAACTGATAGGTGAAGTCGATGCTTCGGATTACACCTATGATGACACTGAGGCTGTCGTCGACGGTCATTTTGTAGGACTCGCTCTTGATGATGTCAACGAGAGTGATAAAACAGAAAATCGTATTGACGCATGGATTGCAGTCATCAAGCCACAATTGTAATGTGATAAACATAAATCTTGTTCGCTATAAATATAAAGCATAATGTTTTTGTATAGTATAAAAGGACTGACTGGGAAGTCAGTCCTTTTTGTTGGTGTGTCTTTTCTCTGAAATCGGAAATCACAGATTTTATTGTTAATCTTTGATTTTTTTACCTTTTATATTTCCTTAACTTGTTAGGAATCTATAACTTTGCACATTGAAAACATAGTTGGTTAAAAAATACATTGTTTTTTGAGATAGAATAGAATCAAAGCATATAAAGAAAGCATGGAAGTATTAAACAAATTATTTTGGGGATTTCCCGAGTTTTGGGGTGGGGGAGTAGCACACTCTCTTTTCATCCTTTCCTTGGTGCTCACCATCGGTCTGACACTGAGCAAGGTAAAGATTCATGGTATCTCGTTGGGTGTATCATGGATATTGTTTGCAGGATTGGTCTTTGGTCATTTCAATCTGATGCTTGATGAGCATCTTCTTCATTTCTTGATGGAGTTTGGCCTTGTGCTCTTTGTCTATTCGATAGGTTTGGAGGTCGGCCCCGGTTTCTTTGCCTCGTTCCGTGGCGGTGGGCGTGTGCTGAATGGTCTGGTAGCGATTATCGTCGGCATTGGTGTGGTCACCTTGTTATCCATCTATTTCATCACCGGCACTCCTTTCGCCACGTTAGCTGGTGTGGCTTCGGGTGCTGTTACCAACACTCCTGCGTTAGGTGCTGCCCAGCAGGCCTTCAGCGATCTGCACCATGTGGTTGACAATCCTTCTATAGCCACTGGCTACTCAGTCGCTTATCCAATTGGTGTGTTAGGCGTCATTGCAGCGATGGTCATCTTGCGTTATGTCCTTCGCATTGATCTCAAAAAAGAAGAGGAGGATGCCCGTCGTGGTACCGGTTATCTTGAAAAGATCACCGTGAACACTTTCTCTGTCAAGATCAACAACGGCATGATCAATGGTAAGTCTGTCAGTGAAGTACATCATTTTCTGAAGCGCGATTTCATGATTTCCCGCATCTATCGCCCGGAGAATAACAATCATCATGAACTTGTCAAAGGTGATACTCCTCTCAATGAGGGCGATACCATCCTTGTCGTTGCCCATCCTCAGGATGAAGAGCCGATCTGTGCACTCATGGGTGAAAAAGTCGAATTTGACTGGGAGCAGTTCAGCGACTCTCTGGTTTCCCGCCGTATTCTCATCACAAAGTCCGAACTCAATGGCAAGACTATCTCACAGTTGCAGCTCCGCTCCAGTCTTGGTGCCAACATCACGCGTGTGAACCGCTCGGGTGTGGACCTTGTGGCCACACCGCATCTGAAGCTTCAGATGGGCGATCGTGTCACTGTTGTCGGCTCTGACTTGGCGGTGAGTCATGCAGAGAAGATTATGGGTAACTCACTGAAGCGCCTCAATGCCCCTAACCTGATCCCTATCTTCTTGGGTATTTTCTTAGGTTGTCTGCTGGCCAATGTGCCGTTTTTTATCCCTGGCATTTCCGATAGTCTTCGTTTGGGATTGACGGGTGGCCCGTTTATTATAGCCATTCTTATGGGCTTCTTTGGCCCAAAATACAATCTTGTTACTTACAACACCATCTCGGCTAACCTCATGCTTCGTGAAGTAGGCTTCTGCATCTTCTTGGCTTGTGTGGGTCTTGCGACGGGACGCACGTTTGTTGCAACGATAGAGAGCTATTCTGGACTGATTTGGATCTTCTATGGCTTCCTGATCACGATGATACCCGTCCTGCTCGGTGGCATTATCGGTCGTTACTGCTTTCATATCAACTTCTTCACACTGATGGGCGTTCTGGCTGGCTGTAATACCAACCCACCGGCACTGAGCTTTGTGGGTGAGCGCAGCGATACCGATTCTGCTGCTGTGGGATACTCCACGGTTTATCCCTTTGCCATGTTCTTGCGAATCATCACTTTGCAGATACTTGTGTTTATTTTTGCTTAATATTATATAGAATCATTGATCCGTCATGCCTATCATACATATCACTCGCAAAGATACGCCTGGGACAGAAGTATTCTGGCAGCTCACAGATGCTCAGTTGCGCAATAGGCTGCATCCTTCTGAGTCACTCGTTGTTGTAGAGAGCCCCAAGGTGATCCGCACGGCATTAGATGCGGGGCTTGTGCCTGTTGCCCTTTTGTGTGAAGAACGACATTTGAGAGGTGATGCGGCTGATATCGTGGCTCGGGTTGGAGACATACCTATTTACACGGGACCACGTGAGCTGCTGGCCGACATGACGGGTTATACGCTGACGCGTGGCGTGCTTTGCGCCATGCGTCGTCCTGTGCTTCCCAGTCTTGATGACATCTGTGGCAATTCCCATCGGTTGGTTGTGATCGATGGTGTGTGCGATACGACAAATATCGGAGCAATGTTCCGTTCTGCCGCAGCGTTGGGCATGGATGGCATCCTGCTCACACGAGATAGTTGTGACGCCTTCAACCGCCGCAGCATACGGGTTTCCATGGGAACAACCTTCTTGATTCCCTGGACATGGATTGATGATCCTTTAGAGGATCTGCGGAGTCGTGGTTTTCACACTGTGGCCTTGGCTTTGCGTCATGATTCCGTTTTGCTGGATGATCCTCGCCTGGCTGCTTATCCTCGTCTGGCTCTCATCATGGGCACAGAAGGAGAGGGCCTGCCTCTCCACATCATCGACGGAGCCGATGATGTGGTGCGCATACCCATGTCGCGCGGCATTGATTCGCTCAATGTCGCGGCAGCCATGGCTGTCGCCTGTTATCAGTTGAGGAAATTTACATTTTAAACAGAAGATCTTATATGCAACTCTATAAATGGTTAGGTTTTGATTCTAAAACCATGAATCTGCGCACGGAGCTCATTGCCGGTGCCACCACTTTTCTGACAATGTGTTATATTCTTGCCGTGAACCCTGCGGTATTGAGCACTACAGGCATGGACCGTGCGGCATTGTTCACCAGTACAGCCCTTGCCTCCGCAGTGGCCACTTTGTTGTTGGCTTTTCTCGCCAAACTACCTTTTGCTCAAGCTCCCAGTATGGGTCTGAATGCTTTTTTTGCCTTCACCATTTGTCAGGCGATGGGCTATACGTGGCAGCAGGCTTTAGCCATCTCGCTGATAGAAGGAGTTGCTTTCTTGCTCATCACGTTCATCCATGTACGTGAATATATTCTTTATGCGATTCCCACCAATCTACGCTATGCCATCTCGGTAGGCATTGGCATGTTTATAGCTTTCATAGGATT
This sequence comes from uncultured Prevotella sp., assembly GCA_900546345.1. Taxonomy (GTDB): domain Bacteria; phylum Bacteroidota; class Bacteroidia; order Bacteroidales; family Bacteroidaceae; genus Prevotella. The sequence continues at coordinate 25,228 of URCI01000033.1, forward strand.
GAAGAACTCGGGACTTATCGTCAGCAATCCCAATACTTTCGTTTCCTTGGGAAAGTTCACGCCGACGGCTATCCTGGGTGTCATTGCCATTTTGGTAAGTGGTGTGCTGATGGCGCGCAATGTCAAGGGTTCTTTGTTCTTTGGCATCATCATAGCCACATTGGTGGGAATTCCTTTGGGTGTAACCCAGGTGCCGAATCACTGGCTGCCCGTGTCCATGCCACAGAGCATAGCTCCTGTTTTCTGTCAGTTTCAGTTCACGGGACTCTTTTCATTCCAAACGGTGATGGTCGTTGTCTCCTTGCTTCTGGTCAATATTTTCGACACGGTCGGTACGTTGGTAGGTTTGGCTTACAAAACTAATATTGTCAAGCCTGACGGTACGATTCCTCATGTCAACGAGGCGATGATGAGTGATGCCTTGGGCACCACGGTTGGTTCTTTTTTGGGCACCAGCACCATCACTACTTATGTGGAGAGTGCATCTGGCATCGCCGAGGGAGGACGCAGTGGCATGACAAGTTTCACGGTTGGTGTGCTCTTCTTGATTTCGCTCTTTCTTTCTCCTGTGTTCATGCTCATCCCCGGGGCAGCCACGAGTGGTGCATTGGTGATGGTCGGCGTGTTGATGCTGGATAATGTGAAGCGGATGAACCTCTCGACCATCGATGAGTCATTCCCAGCATTCATCACCATGATCACGATGGTACTTTGCTATAGCATTGCCGATGGCATTTGCTTAGGCATCCTCAGCTATGTAGCCATGAAGTTATGCGTCAGGAAGTGGCAGGATCTAAATGCGACTTTATTGTTGCTCTCTGCCATTTTCATTCTCAACTTCATCTTTGGATGATGTGGGCCCTTCGATCTCGTGCTATAATTAATAAGGAGTAGTGAAGAATCTTACTGAGTGTTGATGAGCTTGTTGACTACCGCTTTTGCACGATAGTAGAGCAGGCGTTCATCTTCGTCATTGACGGGCTCGACGTGGCGGAGCTTTTCCTGTAATCGGTTAGCAAAAGCGGAGATACGTTGCTGGTGCCGTTGGCGGATGCTGAAGTAGCACTGCAGTTCATATGCAGCTCTTGCTGGCAGTGTATCTTGCATCAGCACGGCCAGTTCCAAATGATATTTGGCTCTGAATTCCTCTTTGCGTTGTTGGTTGATGGCCATGCAGTAAAGGGCGATCTTGTCATTGGTGTGTGAAATCATCTTGGCCAGCTCAGCATAGAGATAGCTGTCTTGGTGGCGGTGAAGCAACCTTTTGTAAGTGGCGATAGCTTCATCGGTCTTTCCTACCAGTGCATGCATTTGGGCGAGATGTCTGAGATTTTCTTTGTAGTAGGGCGATTTTTGAAGTGCTGTGTGAAAGATGTCTGCTATGCTTTCTATATATTTTGCATCTCGTTCAGGCAGATTTTTCAAAAGATGGTTGACGACTTGTTGCCCCAATGAAGGTACCGGATGACCTTGTGCCACATAAGGCTGCCAGTCAGCGTCTGTCATGCGTTTGAAATAGGGCATGAAATAGATGAGGTTGAAATTATCGATATGCTTATCGAGGGTCAGCGAGGCATTGACGATGGCCCTGTTGCCCATCAGCAACCGGTCTTCGATATGAGGATAGAGCTGTGTGAGTTGGTAGAGCAGTCTTCTGGCTTCGTCTGTTTTCTTTTCCTTCATGCGCAATTTAAACAAGTCATTGGTGCACCAAAACATGCATAGATTTGTATGCGGGCCTTGGTGGAAGGCATAGATTTGCATGATGGCTTTGTAAGCTTCTTCGAAGCGTCCTTCCTTGCGTAGTTCAAAAATGTCTCTGACTTCCATAGTATTTGACTGTTTAGGTGGTTGTGAGGTAAGGTATAGTAAAGGTGGTGAGTTCGAGGTAGAAATAGCCCGTAACAAAGCGGTTAGAGCTTGTCGGGTATGAAAAGATCCAGAGGCGGCGTGTCGCCTCTGGATAAAATGTTCAAGAGAATGGCTCTTGCCTCTGTTTAGTAAGCAAACAGAGGATATTGCTTCATCGTCGTGTTGACCTTCTCACGGACGCGCTTGATGACCTGGTCGTTCTCAGGATCTTTCAGCACTTCATCGATGAGGTCTGCAATCAGATGCATCATGTCCTCTTTGGCCCCACGTGTGGTCATGGCTGCTGTTCCCAGGCGAATACCCGATGTCTGGAAGGCACTGCGCTCGTCATAGGGCACTTCGTTCTTGTTGACAGTGATGTCGGCGGCAACAAGGGCGTTTTCTGCAACCTTACCTGTCAGATCGGGATATTTCTGACGCAGGTCGAGCAGCATGGAGTGGTTGTCCGTGCCACCACTGACAATGCTGAAGCCATGGCCGATAAGATCTTCTGCGAGCACCGCAGCATTCTTTTTCACCTGTGTGGCATATTCTTTCCATGATGGGCGGAGGTTTTCACCAAAACCGACCGCTTTGGCTGCGATGACATGCTCCAGTGGGCCGCCTTGGTTTCCGGGGAACACAGCGGAGTTGAGCAGCTGGCTCATCTTCTTCAGTTCTCCTTTCTTATTGCGCTTGCCAAAAGGATTGTCGAAATCCTTGCCCATAAGAATGACACCACCGCGCGGACCGCGCAGCGTCTTGTGAGTGGTTGTGGTGACGATATGTGCGTATTTGACAGGGTTCTTCAGCAAACCGGCAGCGATCAGACCGGCAGGATGTGCCATATCGATCATCAGCAAGGCACCTACTTCATCAGCGATCTTGCGCATGCGCTCATAGTCCCACTCACGGCTGTAGGCCGAACCGCCACCGATGATCAGCTTGGGCTTATTTTCCAATGCCAGTTTTTCCATGTTGTCATAGTCCACCCGCCCTGTCTCACGGTTCAGTGTGTAGCCAATGTGATGGTATAGGAGACCAGAGGTGTTGACGCTGCTGCCATGTGAGAGGTGACCGCCCTGGTCAAGGTCAAGGCCCATGAAGGTGTCACCCGGCTTTAGTACTGCCAGCAGCACGGCTTGATTGGCTTGAGCGCCAGAGTGAGGCTGCACATTGGCAAACTCCGCACCAAAAAGCTTCTTGACGCGTTCGATAGCGAGTGTCTCCACTTGGTCCACGATTTGGCATCCGCCATAGTAACGCTTTCCGGGCAGACCCTCTGCATATTTGTTAGTCAGATAGCTGCCCATAGCTTGCATGACCTCATCGCTGACGAAGTTTTCCGATGCGATCAGCTCCATGCCTCTGAGCTGGCGCTGGTGCTCCTGCTCAATGAGGTCGAAAATCTCTTGATCTCTTTCCATAGTGTGATTGTTAATAATATGATTTATACGAGTTCTACATTGTTGATGTCTTGCTCCTTGTCGCAATAGTGACACTTCACGATACCTTTCTCCTTGTCGATCACGGTAAAATAAGTCTCCATGGGCTCATTGTTGGTGATGCATTTAGGATTGTTGCATTTGATGATTCCGTGGAGCTCATTGGGTGTCTCCACCATTTTCTTTTCCACCACCTCGTAATCCTTGATGATGTTGAGCACCACTTTAGGAGCGATCACAGACAGGCGGCTGATCTCTTCGTCCGTGAAATATTTATTTGTGATCTTGATGATGCCCTTGCGCCCAATCTTTTTCGACGGAAGGTTATATCCGATAAGGATTGGCACATCGATGTCGGTGAGATGAAGCAGGCGGGCTACTTCGTAGGTTTTTTCCGAAGGTATATGGTCGATGACAGTGCCGTTCTCAATGGCAGCTACTTGCAGTTCTTTCTTTCCCATGATAGTTGATCATTAAAACTTTGACTCAATGATTGTTTTGTCGTTCTTGACGTCGTCAAGTGTGATGCCTAAGCAGTAGCAGAAGATCGCCTCGCGGGCATAGAGTCCGTTTTGTGCTTGCTGGATATAATAAGCATGTGGATTGTTGTCCACATCGTACGCGATCTCATTGACACGGGGCAGGGGGTGCATGATCTTCATGTTGGGTTTGACATTCTTCAACATGTTGTTGCGCAGGATATAGACATTTTTCACCCGCTCATATTCCATCAGGTCGGAGAATCGCTCCTTCTGCACACGTGTCATATAGAGGATGTCGGCATCGGCAATTTCCTCTTCGTTGAAGGCCGTGTGCTCATGATACTCGATATGGTGTTCATCGCAGTAGAGCTTATATTCTTGTGGCATAGCCAGTTCTTTTGGAGCGATGAAGTGAAAGACTGGGTGGAAATGGCGCATGGCTGTGATGAGCGAGTGTACCGTCCTGCCGTATTTCAGGTCACCGACCAGATAGATGTTGAGGTTTTCCAATGTCCCTTGTGTCTTGTAGATCGAGTAAAGGTCCAACAAGCATTGCGATGGATGCATGTGTGCGCCGTCGCCTGCGTTGACGATAGGGATGGGCGCTACCTCGCTGGCATACTGTGCGGCACCCTCGATGTAATGCCGCATGGCGATGATGTCGGCATAGTTGCTTACCATCAAAATGGTGTCTTTCAAGGTCTCGCCCTTTGTGGTGCTCGATGTCTTTGCATCAGAGAAGCCGATGACACGTGCGCCTAACCGGTTAGCGGCCGTCTGAAAGCTGAGCTGAGTGCGCGTGGATGGCTCAAAAAACAATGTTGCAACGACTTTTCCTTTCAACAATTCCCGATTGGGATGCTTCTCAAATTCTTTCGCCATGGAAAGCAGATACATAATCTTCTCTTTGGAAAGGTCTGCGATCGTTACAAAATTATGTTTGTCCATATTATTTTGATTGATGGGTTATTTTCGACTGCTAAGTTACTGATAATTTTCCACATAATGACGATGTTTGAAAGAAAAATTGTATTTTTGCAAAAGAAATAATAAATATTCTGATGAGAAGGACTTTTATAAAAACGTTGTGGATATGTCTCATGTCATTGATTGGCATTGGGTTCCTCCTCTTTTTCTTGATCTGGTTTGGTGTCATCGGCTATTCACCGGACATCGAGAATTTGCAAAACCCGATCAATAAATCGGCATCACAGATCTACTCTGCTGATGGCAAGATTATCGGCACATACAATGCCGACAAGGCCAACCGAATCCCTGTGCCTTACTCCAAGCTCTCGCCTTATCTGGTGAAAGCTTTGGTGGCGACAGAGGACGAGCGCTTCTATGAGCATTCCGGTATTGACTTTATCGCGTTGGGAAGAGCCATCGTCAAACGTGGACTGATGGGACAGACCAGTGCCGGCGGTGGCAGTACGATTACACAGCAGCTCGCCAAACAGCTCTATTCCGATCCGGCCAAGTCTACTGTAGAGCGTTTGCTGCAAAAGCCGATAGAGTGGGTGACAGCTATCAAGTTGGAGCGTAATTTCACAAAAGAAGAAATCATCTCGCTCTATCTCAACTATTTCGACTTCCTGCATGGGGCTGTGGGGATCAAAACGGCAGCCAATACCTATTTCAATAAAGACCCCAAGGATCTTACCCTTGATGAGGCAGCGCTTCTCATCGGCTTGTGCAAGAATCCGTCTTTGTTTAATCCTGTCCGCTATCCCGAGCGGTGCAAGCAAAGACGCAATGTGGTACTGGGACAGATGCTCAAGGCAGGCTATCTTTCTCAGGCCGAATATGAAGAAAATGCAGCTCAGCCTATCATGCTTCGTTTCCATCGCGCTGATCATAAAGATGGCACCGCGGTCTATTTCCGGGAATTCCTGCGCCAGTATATGATGATGGATGCACCGAAGAAGGAAGACTATCCTTCGTGGAACAAGCGGCAGTATGTCATTGACTCCATTGCCTTTGCTTCTGATCCGTTGTGTGGCTGGTGTAAGAAACACACCAAGAAGGACGGCTCTTTCTATAATGTCTATACCGATGGTTTGAAGATCTTCACCACCATCGACTCACGTATGCAGCGCTATGCAGAGGAGAGTGTCTATGGACATGTAGCCCAGTTCCTGCAACCGGCTTTCAATGCTGAAAATAAAAAGAAACCCAATGCACCTTTCACCAGCCAACTTACGCCCGAGCAGGTACGGCAGATCATGGAACGTTCTGTCAGACAGAGTGAGCGCTATCGCAACATGCGTGAGGCCGGTGCTTCGGCTGAAGAGATCGATAAGGCCTTCCATACGCCTACAGACATGTCGGTCTTTACCTATCATGGCGACATCGACACGGTGATGACTCCTTTGGACTCGATCCGCTATTATAAGTCTTTCCTCCGTGCTGGATTCATGAGCATGGACCCGCATACAGGACAGGTGAAGGCCTATGTGGGTGGTATTGATTTTGAACACTTCCAATATGACATGGTCATGGGAGGACGTCGGCAAGTGGGTTCCACGATCAAACCGTTCCTCTATTCGCTTGCCATGGAGAACGGGTTCTCGCCCTGTGACAAGGCACCCAATGTGCAGCGTACTTATATGGTAGCCGGACAGCCGTGGACGCCCCGCAATGCCAATCGCAACCGTTATGGGCAGATGGTGACGCTCAAATGGGGACTCGCACAGTCCAACAACTGGATATCGGCCTATCTGATGAGTAAGCTCAACCCCAATCAGTTTGTTTCCATCCTTCATAAGTTTGGTATCAATAATCCTGATATCTATCCTTCCATGTCATTGTGTCTTGGACCATGTGAAGTCTCGGTAGGAGAGATGGTGAGCGCTTATACAACGTTTGCCAATAATGGCATCAGGGTGGCGCCGTTGTTTGTGACACGCATTGAAGACAATGAAGGAAATGTCGTTGCTGAGTTCCATCCACGGATGAACGAGGTGATCAGTTCTGAGAGTGCTAACAAAATGCTGGTGGAACTCATGGCTGTCGTTGATGAGGGTACAGCAGGAAGACTTCGGTATAAATACAATATCCCTGGTGAGATTGGCGGTAAGACGGGTACCACCAACCGCAACTCCGATGCATGGTTTATGGGCTTCACTCCCCAGCTCGTCAGTGGCGTGTGGGTTGGTGGTGAGGATCGTGACATCCACTTCGACTCCATGCGTATGGGACAGGGCGCTACGATGGCACTGCCCATTTGGGCTTACTTCATGAAGAAAGTCTATCGCGATCTGTCCTTACCTTATAAACCTACAGCCGTCTTTGAAGTCCCTGAAAATTTCAATCCTTGTGCCAAGGACGATGACGGAGGACTCGGTATAGAAGAGGTATATGAATAATATCGTGTTTAAGGCTTTACAGATGATAAGTTGAACCATTTGTTTTATTTTTACAAAAGTCTGTTCGTCTCCATGCTCCATCTAGAGCGAGACGGACAGACTTTTTTGTTTTTTCCCTCATTCTGTCTTCCTTGTATATGGAAAACTGTGGACAGCCGTTGTCATCTCAACGGC
>URCI01000034.1 GCA_900546345.1 uncultured Prevotella sp.
GTAATTTCAAATTTAATCAAATGGTCTCAGTCCGGACTTTTTAAAGTGGACTCATTAATATATTCTGTTATGCTCACACTTCGACAAATGAGACAGCTCTATTCTGGGCTGCACCCGGAAGAATACTGGGAAGACTTAATATGCTGCGGCCATATCTTGGGCTGCGATATTGAAACCGGCAATCTGAAAGGATTCTCTCTGTTCTCGTTCTTGCTGATATGCCGTGGCAGTGTCTGCATCAAATATAGTGACCGGCAGTTTACGCTCAATGCTGGCGACCTGCATGTCTATGCACCGGGCATACCCATTGAAATCGTACATAAGAGCGACGACTATGAAGCCTGGATTCTCAACATAGATGAGCAGATGGTCTATCACACACCACAATTGGAGCATGTGGTGAAGGTGGCTTGCTTCACGGTATCACAACATCCCTGCCCTGTGCTCAACCTTTCTGGTGAAATTGCCGAAAGAATCAGGCAACTTATGGTACTGGTTCATAAGCATATCCTTGCCAAACCGACGACCTATACAAAAGAGTTGCTCCTGACAGCTATTCGACTGATGTGCGTAGAACTTCTAAACACTCAGGACAAGGTAGTGGTCAAACATCATTATTCAGAGCGCCATGAAAAGACATTTGCTGACTTCTTGCAACTCGTCTCGCAGCATTTTGTCATGCACCACGACCTTGCTTTCTATGCCGGACATCTCAATATGACAACCACATATCTTTCACGTATCGTCAAACAGATGAGTGGCCATACCGTTCAGCATTTCATTTCCCAAGCATTGGCTTCTGAGGCCACTGTCCTGCTCAAGACCACCAGCATGAGTATAACTGAAATCGCATTGCGACTGAATTTTGCAGACCAAGCCTCTTTTACAAAGTTTTTCATCCGTATGAAAGGAATGCCTCCAAAGGCCTTCAGAAAATCATGAACTGACGCGAAGCCGCTACTCTTCCAATAGCTCAAGGAAAACAGCTTTTTCAACCAAGACCAGGAAAGCCTTTAAATCAGGCTGGTGCGCTAAAGGCAGAAGTTAATAGTTAGAAATTAGCAGTGGGAAGCCTCGTGAGGGTTGATGCTCTCCCTACGGGGAAGGGACGAGAACCGTAGGGGCGGGGGCAAACCGTGAGTGGAGGATGGGAAGTTGAAAAGGTTAGTTGAAAAACTATTGAAAACGTTTCATTAATTGCGAGGAAAAACTTAATTTTGCAATGATAACCGCAGAAAAATGTAAACCGCTACATGCTTCCGCACTTAATAGTGTAAGGATGAAGATTGAAAGGGACATGTCTACTGGATCTTAAAATATAGATCACTTGCCATTAGAATAATGTGCGAAAACGGAATGCACCCGTGGACGAATTCGATAATGACTATATGAGTAAAAACTTAAATACAAAACGAGATGAAAAACTTTAATCCAAGAGCGTGGTTTATGCCACAAGCAGTACTGGTTATCGGCACATACGATGCCGACGGGACACCCAATGCGATGAACGCCGCCTGGAGTGGTCAGTGGGATAATGACAAAATCATGATTTCGATGGGCAACCATCAGACCACGGTCAACCTCAATGCAAATCCTGACTTTACCGTTGCCTTCGCCACGACGGAGACTTTGGTGGCTGCTGACTATGTAGGCGTTGTCAGCGGGAAGAAGGTAAAGGACAAGGTGGCTAAGACCGGCTGGAACGTCGAGAAGGGCGAGCAGGTGAACGCTCCCGTATTCACTGACTTCCCCATGACGATGGAGTGCCGCATTGAGCGGAAGATTGACGAGTCGGAGACGGGCTACTACATCGTGGCAAAGATTCTGAACATCAGGGTCAACGAGGAATACCTTGCAGAGGATGGCAAGCCCGACTTGGAGAAGATGCACCTGCTGACCTTCGACCCCGTACATCTCGGCTACCTTGAAATTGGCAAGCGTGTGGGCAACGCCTTCAAGGACGGCACCCAGCTCAAATAATATCGTCAGCTGATGAATATCGAAGAAGTACGTGAGTATGCGTTGTCCTTGCCGGGCACCACGGAAGACCAGGCTTATGGTGAGGACTGGGTATTGTTTCGCATAGAGGGAAAAATTTTTCTACATATATGGCTGGACGCCCCAGAGCCTTCCTGTGCCCTGAAACTTCCGCCCGAGCAAGGACAGACGCTGCGCGACCACTACGACGGCATCCGTCCGGCGTATCATCTGAATAAGGTGCACTGGAGCGATGTCCTCCTTGACGAGATTGACGGTGACATGGTGAAGGACCTGATCCGTCAGTCCTATCAGCTCGTCCTCAGCAAGCTGCCAAAGCGATTGAGAGAGAAATACGAGGTAGACTGATAAATCAAATAACAAGAGACATGGAATCAAGAAAAGATGCAGACGGTGTCTTGCCGAGGTGGTTCTGCACGAAGCGGTTGAAATAAGACGGGGAAGAGAAGTCGAACATGTCGGCTATCGGAATAACGACATTGTACTGTCGTGGAGCAAACAGCGGATATGAGGTAGGCTCAACGATGCGCAAACAGCCATCATGGGTGTCTACCAAGATCAATGAGTACCGAGCCTCTATGGGACTTTCTCCTATCAAGAAGTTCCGTTATTGCTTTTGGGCTCCTTGCGCCCGGAAAGTGAGAACAGGGCTGTATCGCATGTACTATTCGATCGTCGTAGACAACTATATTGGCAATGGACTTTACAACGATGCTTCCAATTGGTGCAACTCTTGGACCGAACGCGCATTCATCGGAGTGATGGAGACATCTGATCCAGCCTCGAATGTATGGACCGACAAAGGTATGGTGACCACATCGTCCACGGATAAGGGCTTCAATTACTATCGGTCTTCGACGAGTGATAGGAACGCCTACTTCAAATACAATGCCATTGATCCTACTTATATTATCTGTCCTGACGGCAAACACTATCTACTTTATGGCTCATGGCATTCAGGTATTGTCGCCCTTCGCATCAATCCCAATACGGGCAAGCCATATACAACCCAAGGCAATCCGTGGGGAAACATTTCAACCTATGGCCAATTGGTCTATTCTCGCAATCTGAACAGCAGATGGCAGGGATCCGAAGGTCCGGAGGTCGTTTATCACAATGGCTATTACTATCTGTTCCTTGCGTATGATGAACTGTCGGTGGCCTACAACACTCGCGTACTTCGGTCGAAGAACATCCTTGGGCCTTACTACGGTAAGGATGGCCGGAATTGTACTGCAAGCGGCGGGGAAGCCTACCCCATCATTACCCATCCCTATCGCTTTAATGGACATAGCGGCTGGGTCGGTGTGTCGCATTGTTGTGTCTTTGATGACGGGAAGGGCAACTGGTTCTTTGCCTCACAGGGACGACTGCCCGCCAACACCAATGGCAATGCATATTCCAACGCCATTATGATGGGACAAGTGAGATCCTTGAAATGGACGTCGGACGGATGGCCCGTTGTCATGCCTGAGCGATACGGCAATGTACCCCAACTTACTATCTTGGAGAGCGAACTCAAAGGTAATTGGGAGTTGATACCTTTGGAGTACAAAGTAGGACAGCAGTGCACGTCAGTCTCCATGACACTAGGCTCCGGGCACAAGATAACATCGGGATTCAAGGCAGGATCAACTTGGAAATATGACAAGGCAGCAGGCATTCTGTATGTAGCCGGCATCCCCATGTACTTGCAACGCGAAGTTGATTGGGAAGCATCTCCAAGAAAAGCCACTATCGTGTTTTCGGGGTTGAGCAACTACAATAGCCAGCGCAATCTATTCTCCTATTGGGGAAAGAAAGTCAATTAGCATGACAAGATCATATTGAATCCTTCAACGAGGTAGGATATCATCAGCGAGGAGTAGAATCGTTAATAGAGCTTTTCGCTTCTCTTTTCATCAACATGCATTCCTGATCAGGGTGCATGTTGATGTGTTTTTTCATGCCAAACTTATCTTTGGGCACTATCTTTATAGAACAGGTTCATGATATTCTATACGATAAGTTGGAGAATTGGCGATCAAGGACCAAATCGAACAGCAAATCAAGTGATCAAACTCACTGTTAACTGCCTTCCCCTTTTTGAATAAGGATATAGTAGAAATGTACCAATGGCATCCTTGACCGTATCGACGCTGTGGAGTTTTCCAATGCACAGACGAAAGATTATATCAAGGGCGAAGCTTATGGCATGCGTGGCTGGGCGTATGAGATGCTAGGAAAGTATTTCGGTGGCGTTCCTCTGCTGACTCGCGAGATGACAGAAGCAGAGATACGTAAGGTCGCACGCTCTACACAGGAACAGACCTTCGCTCAGGCTGTAAGCGATTACAAGCAGGCTATCAGCCTTTTGCCATCCTCATGGTCAAGTGACAATGCAGGGCGGATGACACGTGGTGCAGCCAATGCCGTACTCGGCCGCCTTTACATGTTCATGAACCAACCGGCAGAGGCACGGCCTTACTTGGAGGCGGTCATCAATAGTGGTATCTATCAGCTTGCCGACTCCTATGAGAAGATTTTCAATGATGCCTACGACAACGACCCCAGTGCCGACCGTGTGTGGGAAGTGCAATATATAGGCGGATTGACTGGCGAAGGCCAGGACTATAGCGAGATGATGATGCCCGAAGATTGCGGAATCACGGAAGGCTATGCCGTGCGTGGCACCAGTGCCGCTATGCAGGTATCAACGGACCTCCTCAACAGCTTCGAGCAAGGTGACTACCGGCGCACCTGGGCCACTACAAATACCATTTCAGGTAGTTTGGCACAGGGCTACACCTGGTGCACGAAGTTCTGTCGTTCACATACCTATATACCACAGAAAGGAGATGACTGGGCTGTTAATCTTCCTATTATCCGTTACACGGATGTCATTTTGCTTGAGGCAGAGGCCATTAACGCCACAGAAGGTCCAACAGCGACAGCCATTGACTATGTCAACCGGGTACGTGCACGTGCTAAGTTGCCTGAACTGACAGGATCGCAGACGGCCTCTAAGGAAGCCTTTCTGAAAGTTATTAAGCAAGAGCGCAGAGCAGAATTTCTGTTTGAAGGACAGCGTTGGTTCGATTTAGTCCGTTGGGGTGATTTTGTATCCACGATGTCCGCATTCTTCAGCCAGAGCGATGAGGGGGCAGGGCGATACGTCAAGTATGTCACCAATGATCGCGCCATATTTGCAATCCCTCAGTCAGAGATTGACCGTTACGATGATTCCGCAATTATGCCACAGAACCATGGATATTAAGCCATAACGGAATTAGTTGGGGAGGCATCTATCATGTGTAGATGTCTCCCCATTTTTTTGTTTAATGTTGCCTTTTTAAGTAGGACAATGAAGTGTAAATGAGATTTCCGGCAGGATATATAGCTGAGCGCTGCGGTTACGATCTGAAAAACCACCACCATGCCCTGGCCGATGCCGAGGCCTGTGCGGCCATTGCCTTAAAGATTCTGTAAAAGCCGAAAAAGGGCGCACCCGACAAACCCTGTGGTTTTAGTTTTCATAAGCAAACAAACCGACACGCCCCTTTTACAAAGGAGTGGAGGAATTGACGGTATGAATGAGGTTCACTTTTTTTATACTTTCCACTTTTAAACATTCTGTAGAATCTCACATCAAAAGTAATGTGATTGGAGGAGCATACATGATAAGAAAAACTACATATTGTAATAATGTTGCTAAGAAATTAAGTAATTTTAATATATTCTTTTAATAATAAATCTCAAGAACGGACACTTACTTCACAACAAACACCAGACAGCACCAATTGCCTTTGGAAGCTTTGCCGGTCTGCACCAATCCCAAAGTAGTTGCTTTGGCATTGAGTGAAGCACAGTCCTCTTGAAAAAATCCGCTAAGAATGAGCAAGCTGCCTTGCATCATCACACTCCGGAATGAGGCCATGTCCTGTAAAAGAATATTGCGATTGATATTGGCCAGCACCACATCAAAGACTCCACTGACATGGTTGAGCACGTTGGCATCGCCTTGCAACACCTCCATGTTTGTCACATGATTGTGCTGCGCATTCAGCCGCGCATTCTCTGCGCTCCACTCATCGATGTCATAGGCCACGATCTCCTTGGCTCCCAACTTAGAGGCTGCGATCCCCAAGATGCCCGTACCGCATCCACAGTCAAGCACCCTCTTTCCTTTCAATGGCAGGTCGAGCAGATGTCCGATGATCATCTGGGTGGTCTGATGCGTTCCTGTGCCAAAGGCCTGGCGCGCCTGTATGGAGATGGGGATGACACCCTCGGGCAGCTGCGACAAGGGGTGGCGGGCATCATAGATGACGATGCGGTTATAGATGTCGATGGGCTCGAAGCCCTCGTTTTCCCACGTCTCGTTCCAGTCCTTGTCCTCCACCTTCTCAAGATCATAGGAGATGCTGACATCCGGCAAGGCAAAGTCAGCAAGCTGAGTATCGAGCCGCTCTTTGTCGAAAAGCTCCTCCTGGACATAACCCTTGATACCGTCTTCTGTATCCTCGAAAGACTCAAAACCAGCCTCCCCTGCGGCATCCGCCAAGAGATCACGTGCCGTCTGCAAAAGAGCAGGCTCAGCAGCAATATGAAAAGACGCTGTTAGATATTTCATAGACAAATGATTAAATTATACTGCAAAATTATAAAAATTAGGGAAAACTCTACTACGGTATAGGGAATTTTCCTTATATTTGCACAAGAAATATGGTAATTTTGCATTGTACATAAAAGGAAAAAATATAAATAAGGAGTTTGAGATATGAAAAGGTTATTTCTTCTATTGACACTGGCCAGTGCTTTACCACTGACGGCGTTGGCACAAGACGATGATCTTTACTTCACGCCCAGCAAGGCACCGCAGACCACCAACGAAGCGCCTGCCTACTACAGCGGGAGCAAACGCAGCGTAGACGACTACAATCGCTATGGCATTCGCAGCATGTACCAAAAGATAGGTCGGGACTCGCTGGGCAACAGCATGGTGAGATTTCGTCCGGGCTATGGTGTACTGCCCGATACCACCTATGTCGACACTGCTTACATCGGACGTGCCTTAGGCGACAATGACTACACCTACACCCGTCGCATGAGCCGTTGGGACGGCTTCTACGATCCTTGGTTCTATGGCTACTATGGTCCATGGCGCTGGGGCTATGCCGGTTACTATTCACCATGGTATTACTACAATGGCTGGTATGACCCATGGTATTACGACTACGCAGGGTGGTATGATCCTTGGTATTATGGTTATGCCGGGTGGTACGACCCATGGTACTATGGTTACGGTGGATGGTACGGTTGGGGCTATCCCTACTATGGCTGGTACAACTGGAGCTGGCCAGGAGGTGGATATGTGTATAACGGCGGCAATCCACGCGGTTACACCGGCACTCGCACTTGGAGTCTGAACGATCATGCTTCCAACTCTGGTGTCCGTTTCGGTCGCGGTTCTTCGACACGTGGCAACAACGACGGCAACACTTACACATGGCGCAGTCAGAGCAACCGTTCGTTTGGCAGTAGAACTAACTACCCTAGCCGCTCCAATAATAATACGAGTTTCGGCTCTACTCGCTCATCGAGCTTCGGTGGTTCCTTCGGAGGAGGTTCCTTCGGTGGAGGTGGCGGCTCCTTCAGTGGTGGAGGCTTCGGCGGCGGTCATAGTTCAGCCGGGGGCGGTGGCCACTTCGGTGGTGGCAGACGCTAAACCAAGATCACATTAATGGTTACTCATTAATAACATTTGAATGACGATGAAAAAGAAATATTTGTTAGCGGCAATGGTAGCCATGGCACTGCCTGCCGCTGCTCAAGAGACTTATCAGGATACAAAGCTTGCACAGAATGAACTTAACGGTACAGCCCGCTATGTAGGTATGGGTGGTGCCATGGAGGCTTTGGGTGCCGATCTGTCAACGATCAGCACAAACCCGGCAGGTATCGGACTCTTCCGCTCCAGCCAGGTGGCTATCTCCGGTGGACTGGTAGCACAACAGGACGCTACTACTACTCCAAGTCTAAGCAACAATTTCGGCATACACATCAATGGCGACAAGACCAACGCCAGCTTTGACCAGGGCGGTTTCGTCTATTCGATGCGTACGGGATATAAGAACTATTTGAACTTTGCGTTCAACTATCACAAGAGCCGTAACTTTGATCAGATTCTCACTGCGGGAAACAAGCTCAACAATGCCTCGCAGAATAAGCTGACGGCTATGAAGTATCCTTATCTTACGGACTACAACATGAATGCCGTGGATGCCTGCTACTCCGCGATGCTGAACCCCATCAAGGATGCTTCGGGAAAGCAGACGGGTCTGGACTATCTCAACGGCACCGAATTCCTTTATGGTCAATATCAGAAAGGATACATAGGCAGCTATGACTTCAACATCAGTGGCAACATCAACGACCGAGTATTCCTGGGACTGACCTTCGGCATCCACGATGTTCATTATCAATCCAACTCGCTCTATTCCGAGAATTTGGAGAAGGAAACTTCTGCCGATGCTTACGAGTCCCTTAAGATCACGGGAACTGGCTATGACCTCAAGGCCGGTGTAATCTTCCGTCCCATTGAGCAGTCACCGTTCCGCATCGGCCTGTATGTCAACACACCGGTTTGGTATGACCTCCATGAGGCTGCTGCCACCGACGTGAGCATGTTCAACAGTAGCAACAACAAGCTGGATAAAGGTCATGCAGTCGACTACGACTACAAGGTCTACACACCTTGGAAGTTCGGTGTGAGCCTGGGCCACACCATTGACAAAATGGTGGCAATCGGTGCTACCTATGAATATGCCGACTACAGCCGTATCGACAACCGCATCAACGATGGCGGCGGATATGACGACTGGGGCTATTACTATGACAACAGCAGCAGCGACGATGCCATGAACAGCAACACCAAGCGTGTGCTGAAAGGTGTCAGCACGCTGAAGTTAGGTGCCGAAGTGAAGGTGATGCCGCAACTGGCAGTCCGTGCGGGCTACAACTATGTAAGTCCAATGTTCGACCAAGGTGGTTATCGTGATGGCAGCATTGAGTCACCAGGATCTTTCTATGCCACATCTACGGACTACACCAACTGGAAGAGCACCAACCGCTGGACATGCGGCGTTGGCTATACAGCAGGTAAATTCTTCGCAGATCTGGCTTATCAATACACGCAGACCAACGGTGACTTCTATCCCTTCATGAGCTACTACGACAAAGCTAATTCAAGCGACAATGTTATCGTGGATGCCACAAAGGTTAACTTCAAGCGCAATCAGGTATTGCTCACATTGGGCTATAAGTTCTAATAATAGATTTAGAAGTAGATATAATAAAATCCATCAGGACAACTTTGTCTTGATGGATTTTTTGTATTACAAAGAAAATATGTACATTTGCACTTCAGAACATTCACACTAAACAATTTTATGAGAAAAACGCTATTTTTATTCTTCCTCCTTCTACAAGTCATGTTCAGCTATGGACAGAAACGTGAGTTCCGCGGTGCATGGATTCAATGCGTCAACGGACAGTTCAACGGTCTCACACCTGACGAGATGCGCAGTACACTGACCAAGCAGCTCGATGCCCTCCATGCCGACGGCGTGAATGCGATCATCTTTCAGGTGCGTGCTGAATGTGACGCACTCTATGCCAGCAAATACGAGCCATGGAGCCGATTCCTCACGGGCGTGCAAGGCAAGGCGCCCAATCCCTATTGGGACCCACTGCAATGGATGATCGACCAGTGTCACAAACGTGGTATGGAGCTGCACGCATGGATCAACCCCTATCGTGCCAAGACGAAGACGACAACGGCCTTGGCTTCCAATCATATCGCACTGACACATCCCGAGCGTGTCTTCACCTATGATGGGCAATATATCCTCAATCCAGCGCTGAAGGAGAACCGTGACTATATCTGCAAGATCGTCGATGACATTGTCAGCCGCTATGATGTCGATGGCATACACATGGACGATTATTTCTATCCCTACCCCGTTCCCGGTCAGGTAATCCCTGACCAACAGCTCTATGCCAACCATCCTGCCGGTTTCCGCACGATCGGTGACTGGCGGCGAGATAAGGTAAACGTCTTCGTCAAACAGCTTTGTGAGACTATCCATCAGCGTAAGCCATGGGTGAAGTTCGGTGTGTCGCCTTTCGGCATCTACCGCAACAAGAAGAGTGATCCAATGAATGGTTCTGAAACCAACGGCTTACAGAATTATGACGATCTCTACGCCGACGTACTGCTGTGGGTGAACAACGGTTGGGTGGACTACTGCGTGCCCCAACTCTATTGGCAGATTGGCCATCCGGCAGCAGACTATGCCACGCTCATCCGCTGGTGGGATAAGCATGCTGCCAACCGCCCGCTTTTCATCGGCGAGGATGTAGAACGCACCGTAAAATATCCGTCTCAAACCAATCCTAACAGCAATCAGATGCCCGACAAGCACGCACTGCACGAGCAGATGCACCATGTCGATGGCACTGTGCTTTGGTATGCTAAACTTGTCGCCGACAACTACGGCAACTATGGCAATGTACTGCGCAATGCCTATTGGCGTTATCCGGCGCTGCCACCATCCATGCCTTTCTTGGACAATAAGAGTCCCAAGAAGCCCCGTAAGGTGAAGCCTGTCTGGACGAGCGACGGATATATCCTGTTTTGGTCAGCACCCAAAGCCAAGAAGTGGGGAGACCAAACCAGCAGATATGTGGTGTATCGATTTGGCCCAGGCGAGAAAATCAATATCGAAGATGCCTCACATATCGTTGCCATCACCGGAAACACCATGTACCGTCTTCCCTATGACAAAGGCAAAGAGAAGTTCACCTATGTGGTCACTGCACTCGACCGTGTAGGAAACGAGAGTAAGGCAAAGAAAGTCAAAATAAAGCTATAAGATTTCCGGAGCGCAGTAGGCTTTACTCTCGCAACGCGGAGGACGCAAAGAACGCAAAGGCCTAACGGGTTGCTGATCTTTGCGAGCTTGGCGGCTTGGCGAGAGACTTTCAACTAATACACGCGGGAGATCTATATTCTCGCAAAGGTGCAAAGGACGCAAAGGACTAACGGGATGCTGATCTTTGCGAGCTTGGCGACTTGGCGAGAGACTTTCATCTAATACACGCGGGAAGGTTTTTTCTCGCAAAGGCGCGAAGGACGCAAAGGACTAACGGGATGTTGGACTTTGCGATCTTGGCGACTTGGCGAGAAACTTTCAACTGATACACGCGGGAAGTTTTTTTCTCGCAAAGGCGCAGAGAACGCAAAGGACTAACGGGATGCTGGACTTTGCGAGCTTGGCGACTTGGCGAGAGACTCTCAACTAATACACGCGGGAAGGTTTTTTCTCGCAAAGGCGCGAAGGACGCAAAGGACTTACGGGATAATGATCTTGGCGATTTTGGCGGCTTAGCGAGAGACTTTCTCTGATACACGCGGGAAGGTTTTTTCTCGCAAAGGCGCAGAGGACGCAAAGGAATAGCGAGAGGAGAAACAAAGCGGTCTTTGCGGAAGGAAAAGAAGAAAACGACACTAAAAAACCCCATCTTGACAGAATCAAGATGGGGTTTATATTTTAGAATACTAAATCAATCTACCGATTAGTTGTTCTCTGGACGCAGCTTACGAACCGTCTCACCAGCACGCCACATCTCCATGTCGTGCATAGCCTTCAGCTCAGCGTTGAGCTTCTCACGGTAGTCAGGCTTAGAGTTGCTGTCGATAGAGATCTGAGCCTCTTCACCTGTCTTCACGCTCAGATAGAGCCACTCCATCACCGGCGTGATAGCCTCGCGGAAACGAGGAGCCCAGTCGAGTGCACCACGCTGTGCTGTTGTAGAGCAGTTAGCATACATCCAGTCCATACCCTTCTCACCGAACAGCGGCATCAAGCTCTGTGTGAGCTCCTCAACAGTCTCGTTGAATGCCTCAGAAGGTGTATGTCCGTGCTCACGAAGCACATTGTACTGAGCCTCCAGCAGACCCTCGATAGCACCCATCAGTGCGCCACGCTCACCCGTCAGGTCAGAAGTAGCCTCACGCTGGAAGGTTGTCTCGAACAGATAGCCAGAACCGATACCGATACCCATAGCCAGTGTCTTGTCCTTGGCCTTGCCAGAAGCATCCTGGTAAACAGCATAAGAGCAGTTCAGACCACGACCCTCGAGGAACATAGTACGAAGAGAGGTACCAGAACCCTTAGGAGCCACCATGATGACATCGATATCCTTTGGAGGAACCACGCCCGTACGATCCTGCCAGTTGATGGCGAAGCCATGAGAGTAATACAGGGTCTTACCAGCAGTAAGATATTTCTTAATAGTTGGCCAAACGGCGATCTGACCGGCATCAGACAGCAACATGCAGATGATCGTGCCTTTCTGCACTGCCTCCTCGATAGAGAACAGTGACTTGCCCGGCACCCAGCCATCAGCCTTAGCTTTCTCATAGCTGCGGCCCTCACGCTGACCAACGATGACATTGAAGCCATTATCGCGAAGGTTACCTGCCTGACCAGGTCCCTGAATACCATAACCAATGACGGCGATCGTCTCATTCTTCAGCACCTCACGTGCCTTATCCAATGTGAACTCTTTGTTTGTCACGACGTTCTCAACGACGCCGCCAAAATTCATCTCTGCCATAATTTATACGTTTTAATGATAATATGTTAGAAATCTATGACTTTCTTGGTTCTCTAATTCTCCCCCTCTGTTTTCGAGCGCAAAGGTAATAATTTAAAATATAACCACCAAATATTCTTTCAGTTTTTTACAAATTTAATACTACATCTTACTACTTCGCTTTCTTCTTCGCCGTTCCTGACGATTCTGACGAGGTATTCTTCCTCATCGCTTTCCACCTCTGCTGCAACCTTTTCCATAAAGAAGCAGAGTTCGTCACCAGCGTGACTTTCAGCGACATAGGCAATGTCGAAGCGTTTCAGCCGATGGCTACGATACCAGTCCAAATCAAACAAGTCAAGCACATGTTCGATATATTTGATCGAGTTGACGTGACCGTTGACGTCGATGTCGTGATAGTTCATCGTGACCGTTTTCATCTTCACAGCGCCCTGTCCGATAGCCACCCGTCCCGGTTTGGCAATCGGGCATTCGCGATCCGTTTCGATGTAGTCTTTGATCAGTCCCCCCCTTACCTGAAGCATGTCGACCGGCTGACGTGTATCCGTATCGATCATGGCCCAAATGCTACGTCCATAACCATAGACCTTCTGATGATCCTGACTGGTGATGGCGTAGTTACGGCTTGTGAAGAAGCGGAATGCACCTTCCACCCAGGTGGAAATAGCAATCTTGTCATATGCCACCGGCATGTCATTCATCTCGACCGCCAAGCGCGAGAGTACCCACGTGCGATGCCGTTCATTGAGATAGCTGATGCCATAACCCCGGCTTTCACTGTGGTAGTCAGAGGCATTGAGCAGATCATTGCTCAGACTGCTCATGAAGAGATGATTGCTGAAATCACAGTGGAAAGGCTCCACTGTGAAGGGATATTCACCTACCTTGGACAACATAGCCTATTCTTGTCGGTTAAGGAAGTCAGAAACAGGCTCCTCGAAACTGCGCGTCACAGCGATGCGTCCGGAACGCGTATACTGCAACAGACAGTTAAAGCCGTTGAGCACTTTAAAGAGATCTGCGATGTCCTCGGTCAGTCCGGTCTGCATCACCGTAGAATAGGTGGGGTTCACCTCCATCATGCGGGCATCATGCCGGCGAATGGCACGCGACACCTCAGGATTGTCCAGGAGCACCTGTGTCGAGATCTTGAAAAGAGCCACCTCATGGATGAACAACTCATCATCAGTATAGTAATTAGCCTTGATGATGTCGATCTTTTTTTCCAATTGTTTGGTGATCTTCACGATCTGATCTTCTGTTGACCAGCATGTGATCGTGTACTTGTGTATGCCGTCAATACTGGAAGCCGAGACATTCAAGCTCTCGATATTGACTTGCCGTCGCGTGAACACCGCCGTCACCTGATTGAGGATGCCGGCAATGTTTTCGCTATATACTAATAAGGTATAAAACTTCTGTTCCATAAAACGATTAAATATCCAAATGCAACTTCATCTCATCCACCGCACTTCCTGGGGTGATCATCGGCGTGACGTTTTCCTCCTCCTTGACAGCACATTCAAGGATATACGGTCCATCGGTGGCAAGCATCTTTTCCACTTTCGACTTCAGTTTGTCGTGAGTCAGCACCACATCATAAGGGATGTGATAAGCACTGGCCAACTCCTCATAATGAGGATTGAGCATGTGTGTGAACGAGCGACGATGGTTGAACATCAGATCCTGCCACTGTCGCACATTGCCCAGATAGTTGTTGTTCAGAAGTATGATCTTCACGGGAGCCTGCTGCTCCATGATCGTTCCGAGTTCCTCTATACACATCTGGAAGCCTCCGTCACCCGTAAATAAACAAACCTGACGATCCGGTGCGCCAAAGGTAGCCCCAATAGCGGCTGGCAGGCCAAAGCCCATCGTGCCTAAGCCACCACTTGAGACGACACTCCGATGACGATGGAATTTGAAATAGCGGCAAGAGAACATTTGGTTCAAACCGACATCGTTGACCAATACGGCCTCACCTTTTGTAGCCTCAGCCACTGCGTTCACCACTTCACCCATCAGCAGTTCCTTGCCCTGGGGGTGAATAGATGGTTCGATGACTTCCGCTTTTTCTTTCTCATAAAGAGGCTTGAATGAGTCACGCCACTCACGGTGAACAGCCTTATTCAAGTATTTTGTGATGGCAGGAAGGCTTACCTTGCAGTCACCCACCACAGCGACATCCGTCTTCACATTCTTGTCGATCTCTGACGGATCTATATCCAAATGGATCACTTTGGCCTGTTTGGCATAACGGTCGAGTCGGCCGGTGACACGGTCAGAGAAGCGCATGCCGATGGCGATGAGTACGTCGCACTCCTGCTCCTTAATGTTTGGCGCATAGTTGCCATGCATTCCCAACATACCCATGTTCAGAGGATGATCGGAAGAAAGTGCAGAGAGGCCCAACAAGGTACGTCCTGCAGGAATGTCAGCTTTCTCAAGGAATTCCACCAACTCATCCTGTGCATTGCCCAACTCTACGCCATGTCCGACAAGAGCCAACGGCTTCTTGGCATGATTGATAAGCTCAGCAGCTGCCTTGACAGCCTCCTCGTCTATCTTAGGATAAGGAACATAAGAGCGGACACGATCCGTCTTTCCCGGCATCCATTTAGCTTTCTGGATCTGAGCATTACGTGGGAAGTCAAGTACGACAGGACCGGGACGGCCACTGCGTGCAATATAAAAAGCACGGTTCACTGCCCATGCCACATCCTCAGCACGGCGTATCTGATAGCTCCATTTGGTGATCGGCTGTGCCATACCTACCAAATCTACCTCCTGGAAAGCATCGGTACCCAATGCGCCTACTCCCACCTGACCGGCAATGACGACAATAGGAATCGAGTCCATCATCGCATCGGCCACACCCGTGAGTGTGTTCGTGGCACCCGGTCCGGAAGTGACGATGGTCACGCCGACCTCACCACTGACGCGTGCATATCCCTCTGCCGCATGGGCAGCACCCTGCTCATGGCGTACGAGGACATGATGAAACCAAGGATCCTTTTTGTGTGTATAGGTATATAATGCGTCATAAACCGGCATGATGGCACCGCCGGGATAACCAAAGATCGTATGGACATTCTCCTGATACAATGCCCGCATCAATATCTCAGATCCACTGCACTCCTCGCCGATGCGCACTCCCGCCCAGGGAGCTTCGGGCTCGTTCCATGCAGTAGTCTTTTTGGATTGCTGTTGATTCTCACTCATCTTTTGTCTTTGTATTGTTTACGTTTAATCTATGATTCTCACACCACCCTTGTCGGCCGAGCTCACGCTTTGGGCATAGGCACGCAATGCCTTGCTGACCACACGATGACGCTTCAGAGGCTGCTGCGGACGTGCGTTGAGTTCCTCGTCGCTCAACTTCACATTGATGCTACGGTTCGGGATGTCTATCTCGATGATATCGCCATCCTTGATCTTTCCGATGTTACCACCGGCGGCAGCCTCCGGCGAGATATGGCCGATGCTCAATCCGCTCGTGCCACCCGAGAAGCGTCCATCCGTGATCAAGGCACATTCCTTGCCTAAGTGACGGCTCTTGATATAAGAGGTAGGATAGAGCATTTCCTGCATACCCGGACCGCCCTTGGGACCTTCATGTGTGATCACCACACAATCACCGCTCTTCACCTTACCGCCCAAGATACCGTCGCAGGCATCTTCCTGTGAGTCAAAGACCACAGCTGGTCCGGAGAAATGCCACAGACTCTCGTCAACACCTGCCGTCTTCACCACACAACCATCTTGTGCGATGTTGCCAAAGAGTACAGCCAAACCGCCATCCTTGGTATAGGCGTGCTGCAGGTCGCGAATACATCCGTTGGCTCTATCCGTGTCGAGTGACGGCCATTGCGTGTTCTGGCTACCCATCTTGGTAGAGAACTTCCGGCCTGGCGCACTATGATAGATGCGGTCGGCCTCCGGGTCAATCGTAGCACCTGTGATATCATATTTCTTCATGGCTTCGCCCAACGTCATTCCGTCCACACGCTTCACGTTTGGACGGATCAGGCCGCCTTTGTTCAACTCATTGAGGATGCCGAGGATGCCACCGGCGCGGTTGCATTCCTGAACAGAGTATTTCTGCGTATTAGGAGCCAGCTTACAGATACAAGGCACCTTGCGGGAGAGCTGGTCGATGTCGTGCATCTTGAAGTCCACCCCACCCTCTTGAGCAACAGCTAAGAGGTGAAGCACCGTATTGGTACTGCCTCCCATGGCGATGTCGAGCGTCATGGCATTAAGGAAGGCGTCTCTTGTAGCAATGTTACGGGGCAGCACGCTGTCATCTCCATCTTCATAATAGGCCAAGGCATTCTTGACGATCTGACGGGCAGCCTGCTTGAAAAGCTCAATACGATTGACATGCGTAGCGAGGATCGTACCATTGCCCGGCAGTCCGAGTCCGATGGCCTCCGTCAGAGAGTTCATGGAGTTGGCTGTGAACATACCGGAGCAACATCCGCATCCCGGGCAGGCGCACTGCTCAATTTTTTGCAGTTCGTCATCACTGACCTCAGTGTCGGCACCTTTTACCATGGCCGTGATCAGGTCGGCATTCTCACCGTTCCATCGTCCTGCTTCCATAGGACCACCGGAACAGAACACTGTCGGGATGTTAAGCCGCATGGCTGCCATGAGCATACCCGGTGTGACCTTATCGCAATTGGATATGCAGATCATGGCATCTGCCTTATGAGCGTTGACCATATACTCAACTGAGTCAGCGATGATGTCGCGTGAAGGCAGAGAATAGAGCATACCATCGTGTCCCATGGCAATACCGTCGTCGATAGCGATCGTATTGAACTCAGCCGCGTAACAACCCATGCTTTCGATCTCCTGCTTAACAATCTGGCCTATATCGTGTAGATGTGTGTGTCCTGGTACAAACTGCGTAAATGAATTGACAACAGCAATGATCGGCTTACCAAACTGTTCCTGCTTCATTCCTGTGGCTACCCAAAGCGCGCGGGCTCCCGCCATTCTTCTGCCTTCAGTACAGACAGCACTTCTCAATTGATGCTTCATAAATCTTATTCTTATTGGTATTTTCATGCAAAGTTACAACAAATATTGCAATCTACAACAAAAAAGTCTATTATTTTTAAGAATAGAAAGAATAAAGGGTGTTCAAAACAAAAATACAATTGTAAAAAGGCGGTTACGAAAAAAGCTCTAAGGAAAAGCGCCGAAGTCATCTTTTCCTTAGAGCCAGGAGGTAAGTCTTTGAAAGTTATCTTCTTTCCATCATGTGGCAGATCATTTCAAGTGCTCTTCAAACCACTGTGTGATCTGACGAAGGAGGTGGTTGCGGGTATTGCCCCCCGAGATGCCATGATTGCGATTGGTATAATACAACTCTTTGAAATCTTTGTCAGCCTGCACCAGCGCCTCAGCATATTCAAAAGTATTCTGCGGGTGGACGTTATCATCCGCCGTTCCATGACAGATCAGCAGGGCACCATGAAGACGGTCAGCCCGCGTGATGGCATTATCATTATAGCCATCAGGATTTTCTTTCGGCGTGCGCATATAGCGTTCGGTGTAGACCGTGTCGTAATAGCGATAGCTTGTCGGAGGAGCCACAGCAACGCCGGCCTTAAACACCGGTCTCCCTTCACTCATGCTCATCAACGTGCAGAAGCCACCATAGGACCATCCCCAGATGCCGATATTGTCTTTGTCGACATAAGACTGCTTACCCAGCCAGAGAGCCGTCTCGACCTGATCCTTTGCCTCAAGGTTACCTAAATGAAGATAAGTGCATTTCTCGAAGTCTGCACCACGTCCACCCGTACCGCGGCCGTCTACACAGACTACAATGAAACCTTGTTGTGCGAGATACTGGTCGTAAGCGCCACCCTGTCGCATGGAGCCGGCATCCCAGGAATTGATCACCTGCTGGTTGCCCGGTCCGCTATATTGGAACATGATCACGGGATACTTCTTGTTAGGATCAAAGTTGGCCGGCTTGATCATCCAACCATTGAGTTTAACGCCTTCGGAAGTGGTAAAAGAGAATGTTTCGCGCTTGGTCCAACCGTAATCGCTGATTTTCTGTTTTAATTCATGATTATCAAGATTGGTAGCGATCACCTTGCCATGATTGCTACAGGTACTATATATATAAGGTGTATTATAGTCGCTCCAGCAATTGACGAAATAACGCAGATCGCTGGAGAAAATGGCCGTGTTCCATCCCTCTTTGTTCGTCAGCCGTTCTGTCTTGCCGTCCTTATGCGTCACATAGATCTGGCGGTCCTGAGGATTGAGCGCAGCCGCCTGATAATAGACATCCCCGGTTTTCTCGTCATAGCCATAGACATCCGTGATATCGAACTTACCATTTCCAATCTTTCTCAGCAGCTGACCATTGATGGTATAGAGATACAGATGCATATAACCGTCACGGTCAGAAGGCAACAAAATATAATCACTGCCAATCCGTGTAGCCTCCATCGCCTCCTCCTTGACATAGCGAGAGACATGTTCCGACAATAACAACTGGGCCACGGTGCTGCGAGGATTCACGCCATAAAGATTCAGCACATCCTGATGACGATTCATCGTGTAGACGATGACGCGGTTGGGATTGGAGGTAGGAAGGATACGTGGCATATAGCCATCACTGTCTACAGGCACCTGCAGGCGCTGGATACGGTGTGACTGGATGTCAAAGCTCCAGGCACTGACAGTGGCATTGCGCTCCCCGGCCTTCGGGTATTTATAAGCATATTCACCTGGATAGACCGCATATTCTTTATGCTCTGGATTTAAGCCCTTGAACATCTGCAAGCGATACTGCTGTACGGCACTCTCGTCGTATTTCAGCCAACAGAGCATGGTGCCATCGGCATTGAACGTCAGGGCATGAGAGAAAGCAAACTCCTCCTCGTTGACCCAGTCGGGGATGCCATTGATGATGTGATTGAAGCGTCCGTCCTTGGTCACCTGGCTCTCACTGTTGTTATAGAGCAGTTTCACCAGGAAGATATTGTTATCACGGACGAAAGCCACCTTTGTGCCGTCGGGCGACCACACCGGAGCCTGCTGAGGTCCTCCTTCAGAAAGCGGTTCCAGTTTTCGTGAGGCCATCGTATAGATATAGAAGACCGCCTTGTAAGAACGGCGGTAGACGGGCTGTGTATGGGTACGGATCAGCATACGCTTACCATCCGGCGACATGATATAGCCATCGAAGTCATCGATCTTGGTTCCCTGCGTGTCATCGACATCAAACAAGACGGCCGTCTGCTTACCAGTTTTGAAAGAATACTGGATGATCTGCTTCCCATTTTGGGATATACTGGCATATTGGTCGGTACCCTCCAAAGGATCAATACCAGAAATGCGTTGAGCCGTAAACGCTCCCGCTGTCAACGACTTGAGATCGATGCGTTTGGCAGCAACACCGGAATAGGTAATAGCCATACAAAAGAAAATAAAGAAAACAATTTTTTTCATGTCATTATTTTTAATAGCTAAAGAAAACAAATTGAATGGAACTCACAAACATGGTCAACAATACATATAAAAGCAGGATTGGCATCAACCAAGCGTGCTGAGCGCACAACGACTGACAGACACCGTCTACTCCGTGCAAGGTACCACCGATGAGGCCATAAACGATCGACGTAGTGACGGCGATGAAGCAGGCACTCGGGATGATACTGGCAGAGAAGCTACTGCCAGACACCGTCCCCGTCACGCTCAACAGCACAGCCTGTGGTGGCAAGACCAAGAGCAAAAGGCAGCCGATCTGCAGTGCGCCCAACAGGCAGGACGTGACCATGGCCAGCCTCATCCGCCGCGAAAGATTGGAAAAGCCACTCTTGACACACAGCACCATCATGCTGAGGAAAGAACTTTCCTTGAGAACTCCCCAAGCCATAACGCTCAAAATGATCCATACCAAAGGCGCAGAAGCCTCATTTTTGACAAAATCGCCAAAGAACCATCTCATGCCACGACCACTCAGCAAAGAGTAGATAGCAGTTTGGGGCATCGCAGCAGAAAGCAGCCACGACACAAAGATGAGAATGACTTGCCCAACGGCCAGACCGATACACAGCCGATATACAAATTGACGCCAGGAAACCAACTTTCTATTAAGCTTCATCGGGCTGCAGATTATCCAAATCAAGTATATGGAGTTGCAAGGCCCGAACGACGAGACGCGTAGCATTCACACTGGAGCCTTTCCCATCCGGGAAGAGACGGTTGACCAGCTCATTTTGTCTTTTCTCCAAGCTTTTGACGCCAAATGGCATTCCACGCAACGCCGTGATCTGCTCTTTGGTGTAACCCAAGGCGAGATGACGGAGGAAGCGCTCGTCATACTCATCAATGTCGTAATCGATCAGCGCCTCCTGGCGCATGAGGTCATTGTTCACACTGCGTTTAAACCGTTCGACGATCTTTTCCAGGATCGGTTGATTGAAGACCAGACGCTTTCCGTCCATGACACTGGCCACATCACCCCTCGTCAACAGTTCACCACTTTTCAAGATGATGCCGTCACAGCCTGCGTCAAGAGCGTCTACCCAAAGTTTTTCATTGAGTATTTCACCCGTGAAAATAAGCACTTTCACTTGAGGGTGAGCCTGTTTGGTCTCTCTACACAGTTCCACCCCCACTGTCGTTGACCCGCTCAGCCCCAAATCCAGCAGTACAAGATCAGGCAATTGCTTGGCCATCAGCTTGCGATACGACACCTCATCAGGTGCCGTACCGATAATATGCGCTTCAGGAATATCGTTTTTGAATATTCCCTCTGTACCTTTTAACTCCAAAGGTACATCTTCCACAATCACAACATTAAAGTCATTCATATCTAAAGAGAATTATGTTTCATTGCCGCCAGACAGTATTCTTTGATACGCTCTGGCATGACCACCTCGATCTGCGTGCCTTTCTCCGTTGCGACACTATTCAGTCCACATGCCCGGAGGTTGGTAGCCTCTCCCATCTCTCTGACGATCTGCCGGCAGAGCAGAAAACGAACGTCGGAAGTGTAGGGCGTGAACATAGCCCTGCATTTGGCTTCATCATCGTGCCGGTGCTCCAGCAGCAACAGCATCTTGAAATAGCCATTTCCTATCGTATGGTCGAGGATGACCGGAGCTTTCTTTTCATTGACATCACTCAGCAGGTCAAAGAAATAGCCCACCATCTCGTTGTCCAAGCGGATGGGTGGCACCTGCCTCATGGCCTGCTGCGCGAGTACGACATAGAGATCGTGATAATAGTTGACAAGTTCTGCTATGTCGCTGATATCCTCAGGAGACTCCTGTATCAGTTGACGGATGCGTGAAGGATAGTACATCGTCTCATGTTTGAAAGCCGAGAGACAATTATCCAGCACACTATTAGACACATGGAGCCGCGTCGACTCAAGTTGAAGTCTTCTCTGCTCGTCCTCAGCGAACTCCAAATCATCAGCTTGTCTCATCTGGCCCTGCATGGCTTCCAATTCTGCCTGTCTGACCTTTTTGACGAGATTAGACAGTTTGGAGAGTTGGTCAGCATTGAGATCAAACGATGAGAAATCGGCCAATTGATCAATGCCTTTGAGTTTCTGTTCATCTGTAATATCTGCCGTCAGCAGCTGGCTCATCTTTTTGATTCTCTCAATACATGACTGGTAATCGAGCTGATGCCTGTAATAAAGGAAATAATAGGCAGGGAGAATGGTCAGCAGCAGCACTACCAAGAGGATGATGGCCACTGTCTTGTTGTTCTCGCTGCGCTGCATCATCCTGACATACTCCGGCAGGCTGCTGTCTGCACTGGCTTGTCTGAAAAGCTGTGTATAGATCTGATTGTTTTTCTCGTAAAGCTTCCATTGATGCAATGCCAGGGCCGCGACAGCCGTTTCGTTGCTGACATCGAGCAGGATCGCAGTGTCCTTGGGTGACAGTACTGCTCTGCAACTGTCAGCGAAGAGCAAAGCACGACGATAATCTCCTCGTATATTGCAATAGTAGGTACTGTCAGCATAGACAGCGGCCCTACTTTCATGGGCAGTTCCCCGACGAGACACGGATGGAGCAGCGAAAGTGGCATGCAGGACTGAAAACAACAGGACGATCATCGTAAGGGCACGACGGAAGCCATAAGGTAAGCGGAAGAAGACGCGAGTGCCTTTGTTCAACTCGCTCTCCGCGCCGATGGCAGATACGCTGAAGATACGACTCATCTTCTTGTATTTTTCTATGATGCCATTACAGTTCTTCAGCCCAAACCCGTGTCCTCCCGTATAAGTACGGTCAAAGACATGGCTCAACTTCTCTTTCGTCATCCCCGGACCATTATCCTCAATGCTGATCTCGACATAGTCGGGCATGCCGGTGGCCTCGACTTTGACGATGCCATTTTTCTGGGAGAACTTTCGGGCATTGTCTGCGATCGTGTTGATCATAAACAGCGTGAGAGCCTTGTCGGCTTTCACCTTCAAATCGGTTGGCTTCACTTGCAGGTCAACACCCTTGATACGAAAAGAGGTACGGGAACGCTCGACCATGTCGAACAGTTCCTGCAAAGAAAAACTTTCTATCTTCAGGCTGACATCCCCTTGTCGCATCTGTATCCACTGCGTAAGCACCGTGTTATAGTCATTGATGCTATCGGTAATCTCCATGAGATAGTCGTAATTGCGTTTTTTCCAATCAGCGTCTCGCTTCTGCTTCTGGCTTTCCCCTTCTTGCTTTAATTGATGGACGACATAGACCATACGATCAATGAAAGGCAAGATGCTGTTGACCAGTTGCACCTTGGCTCGTGCATCGAGATTGCGTCGTTTATACTGTTGCAGATGAAGATTGCCAATGGCCAGTTGCTCCCTCACTTCACTGATATGCTCATTCATGAGCCGGTTGCGTTCTTTATTCTCGCTTTGCCAGTCTTTCAGCGGTTCCAACAGTGTATCCAAAGAGAAGGCTCTGTCGCTCTTACGACGTTTCGCGTCAAAGACAAACAACAACACAACGAAGATGAGGATCATCAGCACAACAGCCACCAACATGACATTGAGTTGTTGAGAAGAACGGTTGAGCTGACCGGCCCGTGCTTCCAGCAGCCTGTCCTGCCGCGTACGTTCCTGGATATCAAGATAAAGATTTCTGTTTCTATCGCTGTTGACTTTATCGTCTACAGCCGAATAGACCAGAGAGAGACGCTCACGTATCGAGGCAACCAAATCGGGCGCCTGATGAACCGCCTTGATGGACAGCGCCCGTTGAAGGCAGATCAATGCTGAACGATAGTCATGGATATACCAGTAGCACTCTGCCAACGTGCGGTTGGCACCCGCCACCTGATACACATCCCCATAAGACGTGAAGACCTGCAAGGCCCTTAAGGCCATATTGCCGGCCAAGAGAGAATCCGGCATATCATAAGCATTGAGATAGTTGAGGGCTGGCCCATTGTTACGAATCAAAAGACGGCGCATGGCCGGATCCTGTAAGTGCTCACTCATCGACTGGAGAGCCTGGGCCTCCCAAAAAGGCATATGACAGCGTTGGGCCAGTACATAGGCTTGAAGAAGATATTCAAACTCAGACTGAGCAATCTCTTGCTTGCTCCCACCGGACAGAATACCGCCTGCACCAATATTATAGCAATAGTTGATATACTGGGCCGTGTCCTGCGTCAACTGGTTCCATCCGTTCATCTCCTGTATGGCTTGTGCCGCCTGTTGGCCGAGTCCAACGTAATAATAGTAAGTAGAGACAACGATCTGGAATTCACTTTGCGCATAGAGCAGTCTACTTTGCTGATGGGGCGAAAGTTGATAGGACTCTGTCTGAAAGCGCTGCATACATCGGAGCGCACGCTCATGATAGTCATAAAATTCTTTATTGAACGACTCGCGTTGACATAGGCGCATCAACTGCACATCCGAGATGAGAATCTCGATCTGGTTGTCGGTAAGCTGCGGCACCTGTTTGAGAAGTTTCCAAGCATCGCGATATTTCATGCGTGCGATGTTCACAAAAGCCAGATGGTTATACGCTTCGGCCGCCCCATCCCCCTGATTTCCGGAGAGTGTCAGCGCTTTACGGGCATACACCTCAGCGGAATCCAGGTTGCGATAATGCCATGCATAGGCCAACTCGTTGAGATGGTCTATCCGCTCCTGCTCTTGATCGGAGCAAGAAGAGAACAAGGGCAGCAAAATGAGCAGAATCATCACTTGCGACCCAAGCTGATAGATCGTCTTCATTGTTTTGTGTTGTAGACTATTCATGTAAACGCATCTCTCTTTGCAAAAATACAATTATTTTCTGAAAAGAAAAAGAAAATGCCGAAAATTGGCACTCATCTATAAATTATTTAGTTTCTAAAGTCAGATTCTAAGTTTTTATTGCTATTTTTGCAACAACATATAGAAAGTTAGCATGACCAACAGTAAAATAAGGATCAAGGATATCGCAGAGCGTGCAGGAGTTTCGGTGGGAACCGTAGACAGAGTGTTGCACAAACGTCCCAACGTCTCACCGTCTGCCAAGGCAAAAGTTGAGAAGGCTTTGGAAGAAATGAATTATCAGCCCAATATGTACGCCTCGGCACTGGCATACAACAAGACTTATACTTTCCATGTCATCATCCCTCAACACGAACAGATCGCCTACTGGGAGGAAATAGAGGAAGGAGTGAAAAATGCCCAAGAGGCCAGACGTGACTTTCACATCTCCGCCGAGATCCACCACTATGAGCGCTTCAATGCCCAATCGTTTCAAGACACCACTGACGCCTGCCTGCAGGCCAAGCCCGACGGTGTGGTCATCGTGCCGGCTGATTTGGAGAGCACACGTACGTTTACCGACCAGCTTCATGCCAACAACATCCCGTTTGTCATGCTTGATTCCTATATGCCGGATCTGAAGCCCCTCTCGTTTTTCGGACAAGACTCTTTCGCCAGCGGCTATTTTGCAGCGAGGATGCTGATGTTGCTTGCGTCCAAGGAAAAGCAGATCATCCTGATGAAATTCACCAAAGACGGCCATGTCGCGAGCAAGCAGCAAGACAACCGTGAAGTGGGCTTCCGCCATTATATGCATGATCACTTCCCGGAAATAGAAATCATTGAATTTGAGGTTCCACTCGATGGGTCCAGGAGTCTGTATGACAAGCAGATGGAAGCACTGTTCCAAGCCCACCCCGATATCCATCACTGCATCACCTTAGGGTCGAAGGCGCATATCATGGGCGACTTTTTGCTGCGTACCAACCGTCGCGACGTACAGATTATGGGCTACGACATGGTAGGCAAGAATGCAGAATGTCTCAGACAAGGCAGCATCTCTTTTCTCATTGCCCAGCACGCCTTTTTGCAAGGATATGCCTGTATCGACACGCTGTTCCGTGCCATCGTGCTGAAAAATAAGGTCAACCCCATCAATTACATGCCCATTGAGCTGCTTAGCAAGGAGAATGTAGATTTCTATCGGCGTACCCAGCTCTAACTCCACCAATACGCACATCGCTTAGGTTATCTTATATCTGTTTATGAGTATCATCAACAAGAAAAACGCAAAAGGATTGTTGGCGCTGTCACCGCTCATCGTCTTCGTCATGCTCTATCTGATTTTGAGTATCATCGCCGGTGATTTTTATAAGGTGCCCATGACCGTCGTCTTTATGATTGCGAGCATCTACGCCATCGCCATCTCTGGCGGCTTTCCTTTGCGCAAGCGCATCGATATTTTCAGCAGAGGAGCGAGCAGCGACAACCTGATGCTGATGTTGTGGATCTATGTCTTGGCGGGTGCTTTTGCCTCTTCGGCCAAGAGCATGGGAGCCATTGATGCCACTGTGAGCGCCACGCTGAGCATCTTACCCGCCGGCCTGATACTTCCTGGACTTTTTGTTGCTGCCTGTTTTATTTCCACAGCCATCGGCACGAGCGTCGGCACCGTCGTAGCCCTCGTACCCATCGCAGCCGGTGTCGCTCATCAGACAGGCAGCAGTCTGCCTTTGCTGACTGCCATCATCGTCGGCGGCGCCTATTTTGGCGACAACCTCTCCTTCATCTCTGACACCACAGTGGTCACCACGCAGACCCAAGGCTGCAAGATGAGTGACAAGTTCCGCGTGAACGTGCTCATCGCCTCCCCGGCCGCTCTTCTCATGCTGGTCATCTACACCTTTTTGGGTCAGGGCATTGCGGCCCCCACCCAAACCGCCGCTGTCAACTTTATCAAGATCATCCCCTACCTGTTGGTGATCATTCTGGCCGTCACCGGCATGAACGTCATGGCCGTGTTGGTTATCGGGTCTCTCTCCTGTGGAATCATTGGCATGATCGACGGGAGCTACGATTTCTTTGATTGGCTGATTGCCATGGGCAAAGGCATCAGCGGCATGGGCGAGCTGATCATGGTTGCCATGATGGCCGGAGGCATGCTTGAGATCATCCGGGAGAACGGTGGCATAGACTTCATCATCGACAAGTTCACCTCACATGTCCATACCAAACGCGGGGCAGAGTTCTCCACAGCAGCGTTGGTCAGTCTGGTCAACATCTGTACGGCCAACAACACAATCGCCATCCTCACCATTGGCGACATCGCTAAGAAGTTGGGTGACCGCTTTGGGGTCGACAACAGGAAGAATGCGAGTATCCTCGACACCTTCTCCTGTACGGTTCAGGGATTGCTTCCATATGGTGTACAGATGCTGCTTGCCGCAGGCCTGGCAGGCTGCAGCCCTGTACAGATCCTCCCCTATCTCTATTACCCCCTGGCTCTTGGCATTGCAGGCATTCTGGCGATCGTTTTTCGTTTTCCCAAGCAGTACTCATAACTTGTAACTGGTTTGTGAAATGGATGTCATCACACGAAATTTCTTTCGGCTGATCCGTTCCGGATCGCTTGACGAACAAGAGCCCATGGAGCCCATGTCCGCCTTTAAATGGCAACGTCTGTTCCAGATGGTGCAGACACAGCATGTGGAGCGCACAGCCTTAAAGGGGATTGCCAGACATCAGGGAGACGAGATGATGAACATCCCCCAAGGTCTTTCAGACATTCTGACTTCTTCCACCCACGAGCCGTCCAAACCACAGCTCAGCAACCGATTTCTCAACTACCGACTTCGTAGGATCATCCACAACGAGTATCATGCCATTGACACAAATATAGAGGCGGTGGAACTGCTAAAGATCATCGTCAACAATGTGTCTTCCATGCTCAACAAGGGCATCATGCTCGGCGGACTGATCGAATTAGGCAGCTACCTGCGAACAAAAGGAGACAAAGTAGACTTCGTCAAGTTGGAGCGCTGGCTTCGCAAGCTCCATATCCGCCGAATGGCGCAATTACAGGGAAGCATGCTCATGGCGGTCTTTCAATTTGAGCAAGACGAATTGCCTTTTATGGAACATGTCGAAGCTTCAGCTTACAAACTGGTCATGCGCTCCGTGCACCATACCGTCAGTGACACGGTCGAAGAATGGCACTTTCGACAAGGAAAAGCCGGTTTCTTGCAAAACAACTCTTCCCTCCTCCGCCGCAACCTGAGGAGAGGTCTCTGTTATGTGGTCTATGCGCCACTGGAAACCGTCAGTAATTTCTTCCACAATTTTGCCCGATCCCTGCAAGAAATCGAAGAATAGCTTTCAGCTTGCCAGGACAGAAAGCTACAAAAGATTTGTCGGTGGCTCTTAATTATTTTTAATTATTAAATGATGTCCTACGCAATAAGGAAACTTTTCGCTAATTTTGCATTTATGAATCGTTTCTTATTTTGCATCATCAGTTTGCTCACTGCCCTAAGCTTGCAGGCACAGAATTATGTGGAATGTGAGGACACATGCAATCACATTCATGGCATCGACCTCAGCCACTACCAAGGCAATGTGTTTTGGGAGACCATCGGTACTTCCAAAATGGCATACGTATACTTGAAAGCTACAGAAGGTGGCACACGCATTGACAGCAAATATAAACAAAATATTGACTTGGCGCATCGCTACGGACTGAAAGTAGGCTCTTATCATTTCTACCGACCCAACATCCCCCAGCAGACGCAATTGGAGAACTTCAAAACGCAATGCCGCCCCGGAGACCAGGATCTCATCCCTATGGTGGACGTAGAAACAAGAAGCGGACTCTCCGTGAAAGCCTTTCAAGACTCTCTTTTTCTTTTCCTGCATCTCATGGAAAAAGCCTATAAGCAGAAGCCGCTCATCTACACCGGTGCCAATTTCTACGACAACTATCTGTTGGGGAAGTTGAAGGATTACAAGGTGATGATTGCGCAATATACCAAGAGAACGCCGGTGCTGAGAGACGACTTGGACTATATCATGTGGCAATACACCGGTAAAGGACATCTCAACGGCATCAACGGATATGTCGACAAGAGCCGGTTTATGGGAAAGCACAAACTCAGGGAGATCCGATTCCGACATCGCTGATGTCCTGCACTTCAGAATTTTAACGTTAAAACTAAATATACTTTTTTATTATGGCTATTATAAAATGTCCCGAATGTGGACGACAAATCAGTGACAAAGCTCCAGTATGTCCCAACTGCGGAGTACCTATCGCTGGTAAGATCGTGAAATGCCCACAGTGTGGTGAGATCTATTTCAAAGATCAAGAGATGTGCCCCAACTGCCATCATCTGACTCCCAAGGGCGAGACATTGGCAAAAGGACAAGTGGGTAATATCTCTTTTGAGAGCAACCCTGCTGCTCAGCCTCAGGTCACCTCCGGCGCGCAGACAACCGACAAGCCCAAAGAAGAGAACCGTCCCCCACAGCCGCCCACTCCACCCAGAACAGGCAATAGCTATCAGAAACCAGAGGACCGGACTGCCCAGCGCATCGTCCCTCCCCCATCATCCCATCATCCTCAGAAGCCAGAAGCTCCCAAAAAGAGCCACAGCGCGCTGATCATCGCTTTCATCTTAGCCATCTTGGTTTGTGGCATCTGTTTCTATTTCTATAACAGCAGTAAGAACTCCAAGGAAGAGGAGGCTTATGAGTTTGCCATGAAGAGCGACGATCCCACGGTGTTGCAGACTTATCTCGACACCAACCCCGACGCACCAGAAGCACACCGTGACTCCATAGAAGCCCGGTTGGAAAGTCTGAAACAGACAGATATCGACTGGACCAATGCTGTCGTAAGCGGTTCACGCACGGCATTGGAAGACTATCTGACCAAGCATCCCAACTCTGAGCACAAGGCCGAAGCACTGCACAAGATCGACTCACTCGACTGGATCGATGCGACCAACGGCAATTCCGAGCAGTCCTATACAGCCTATCTCAATGAACACGCCAATGGCGAATATGTCGACCAGGCCAACAACGCCCTGAAGGCTTTAAAAGCCAAGACTGTACAGCCTGAAGAGAAGACCATGGTCAGTGCCACGTTCCGTCATTTCTTCCAAGCCATCAACGCAAAGAATGAGGACGGGCTGACCGCCACCGTGGCGCCACTCATGACGAACTTCCTCGGGAAGACCGATGCAACCAGAGCCGACGTCGCTGTGTTCCTGAGCAAGATCTATAAGGACGATATATCCAATATGAACTGGCATATCAACAACGACTACAAGATCAATAAGAAAGAAGTCGGTGATGAGGAGTATCAGTACAACGCCACCTTCTCTGCCATACAAAAGGTAGACAAGGTCGATGGTACTTCAACGAGCACCCGCTTCAACATCAAAGCGACCATCGGACCTGATGGTTTGATCTCGTCGATGTCGATGACAAAGATTCTCGAATAATAAAAAATAGAATAGCACAGCAAAAAGGCCATCATCGTTGTGGATTCAACAGACTCCGTCCCCGTGAACTAATTGCAAAGATCGCGTTTTCATTGTAATGTGAAAACATATCCATGCTTCAAAGCTACAACAAAGTTCCGAGGACAATCCTCGTTTTGTTTCTCGCCAAGACGCAAAGATCGCAAAGGGCCTACGGCGGTGCGTACCCTTTTGCGTTCTTTGCGCCTTTGCGAGAGATATTTTCAGTGCCCATGCGTTCTTTGGTGGGAATCTCAGGCATAGCGAAACGAAGTCTCCGGTGTCCTCGCGCTGTTTTCTTTTCTCGCCAAGACGCAAAGATCGCAAAG
>URCI01000035.1 GCA_900546345.1 uncultured Prevotella sp.
GTGACACCGACGGGAGCACGGTCCTTGGCAGTTCTCTTTGTCGCTCGTTGATTGCGAACCTTATCAGTCTCATTCTCTTTTCCCTTGGGGGTGACAAGTCGCTTGCTGTTCGAGAATATCGACCTCGAAAGTTCCACTCCGATAGCCGCCTCTATCATGCTGAAAATATCCTTTCTTGCGACGACCGTCACGCGCTCCGAGAGTTTTACGGGATGCAGTTTACCCCGGCTTACCATTGTATAATAAGTCCTCATGCTGATGCCGAGCAATTCAGCGACCTGCTTGGGGCGGTAGAACTCCTGTCCCTGGCTCACCCCGATAGGGCCTCCGAGCGAACTGTTAAGTAGTGTTTCTTTTTTCTTAACCATAGTTTTTGCCATTGTGAATTATTCCGTTATTCGCATTGTCCGACAATCAACGTGCACCTATGTTGCATTTGCTGCAATGTAGTGCAGTTTCTTGTGCCGTGGCACACTGATGCCGAGCTACAAATGCGGTACAAAAATAATCAAAAAACGGATAATCCACAATAGGCAAAAACAAAGTCTGCAAACGCTTGTTAATTGATAATCAACGAGTTGTTTATATCCGTTTGCCGTCGTTTGCCGACATTAAAGTTCATGTGGAAGGACTTACCGCTTCCGCTTGGGCCGATGCAGAAGAAGTTGGCATTGTCGGTCATCTTAACGCTGCCTTCCTTGCCGGTGATGTCGATACACACGGGCAGGCCCTGACGGTCGGTGTACCATGTCTTGAGGGGCGTGTTCTCCGAGTGCTTGAGGTGCTCCTTGAAGAAGAGGCAAAGGGCTGCGTCGTTGAGAGTCAGGAAGAGGTTGTAGTCGGGGTTGAACGAGTAGGCGTTGCCGGGGAAGGAGTCCAGGAAGAGCTCCAACTGGTTGTAGGCACTCTTGCTCGCGAAGATGCCGCACTCATAGAGTTTGGTCTCGATGAAACTCGTGACGGGTGTCAGCTTCTCGGCCTTGCAGCTGACCAGCAGGTTGAAGTTGGTATAGACGAGCAACTTGCTGTCCTGGGCAAGGAGGTTCAGAACGGCCTCGATGTCGGCCTTGGCAATTTTGTTGCTGGGGTCGGGCATGGAGCCGTGGCGCTTGGCCTTGCTCTGGAGTTTTCTCAACAGCTTTCTTTGCTGAGGGATTTGAATGACCTGATTATATATGACGCAATCGGTGTCGGGTATCTCGCTAAGGAACGACAGCAGATCGGTGGCGATGACGTAGCCGTTGACGGCGACGGGCTGGTAAGGCTTTATCAGCGTGGGCAGGTCGATCTCGTCGACATCGACGACGTCGAAGGACTTCACTACCTTGTCGCCCATCTTCAGGCAGTCGTCACCGGCCTTGAAACTCTGCATGGAGAAGGGACCGGTCTTGAAGTGGAAGGCCATGAAGCGGTGGAGGTACTCATTAACCTCGTCCTTGGTGAGCTTGCGGTGCCGGATGCCGCGTTCCTTCAGTATGTCCATGACCTTGCTCACCTTCGTATGGAAGTCGAGCCATGTCTTGGGGTCGTACTTCACAAAGGCGGACTTCACCGCCTCCTGCGTGATGATAAGGTAGGTGCGGATCTCAGTGTAGGGCCGTCCGTTGAAGTAGCGGAAGTAGCTGCGCGTGAGGAACTCCATGTCATCGGTGATGGCATGGTGGTAGCTCTGGCGGCAGAGGATGTCCTGCTTCTGAAGGGCGTAGCCCTCGCCGAGGGTCTGGACGATGTTGTTCAGCACGTCGGTGTAGACGACATACTGCACGGCATCCGTGGCATACTGCTGGACGGGGTTCTCTATCTCGATGATGACGGACGGATTGCCGTTCTTCGAGAAAAGGACCGTGTTCATCAGCTTGCCATCGGCATCCTTGATGTCCTGGAGCTGGGCGAAGAGACCGTCAAGCGGCTTGTTCTTGGTACTCATGGGTGTATTTCTTTCTTTTTAGGTCTTTATCTAATGTTGTTTTGGGCTAATGCTCATACATCTTACAGTAGTAGAAGTTGCCGCGGTGCCGTTTCTTGCTGTGCAGTCCGCTGCGCTGCTTCACATAGATGGAGATGATTCCCACGGCTATGAGGACGACCATGATGATGAAGCCCACAAGCTTGCCGAAGAGGATGGACGAGAGCAGAAAGCCAAGGAAGCTGATGCCGATGGCGGCAGCGGCATAGGTCAGGAACCTGCCGCGGATACCCATGAACTCCAATGGTTTCTGGAGTCCCTTGAAAACCGGGATGCCGTTGAAATTGATGTCCATTAGGCTGATATTTTATTTAGAATTATGTTTACGTTATATATAGTTATTAAGGTGAATTTTCAGAGTTGAAAGGTGTCCGAGCCGACTCTTGACTTCGGTCGGACACCTTGTAAGTAGCAGTGTATAACTACTTGAAGAACAAAGGCAAAGCCTCGCTCATTGCAAGGAAAGCTACACAGCCGCCAATCGTGAGCATGATGGCCTTCTTCACGTCCTGGTCTCCGTTCTGCATCTTGAAATAAATGGAGAACGCGCCGACAATTGCGATAACTGCACCGATGGCCTTCATCAAGTTACTGACTTGGGTCTCGTAGCCTGATATCTCTCTAATGGCTGATTGGAATCCGCCGACACCCTTGCTCTGGGCGAAGGTCATGACGGTACAGAAAAGGAACATTCCGAGGAAGGCGGCTACACGCTTTACGGGGATTTTCTTGCATGCGCTCATGCAGAAGTTCATGATGGTTTTGGTTGAAATGGTTTGTAACATAAGTTTGTTAAGGTTTTTCTTAGTTACAATTTAAAGACCACATGAAAATGGAAGATGGGTGAGCGCCACTCACGTGGCCGTCTGATCCCCTTGCCTCACGGCGCAGCCCTCTTCCGGAAGCTGTCTTACGGATGTGCTTTTCGCTAAAAGCTGTACACTAACATCATAATACATTCGCTAAAAGCTGTACACTAACATCATAATACAAAAGACTTTTTCTAATGAGAAACAATTATCATATATTGAATTGTGGCGGAGCCTCACGGTTCGACCGTTCTGATTTTTCTATTGCTTGGCGTTCGTCCTCATCAGGGACGCGTTCCGATTCTTTCTTTTCCCATAAACTGGTGATTTGTCTGAGTGCCATTTGGGCATCGTCAGGGGAGACTCGCCTGGCTTCCTTGCTGACTTGCTCGGCAGTCTGGGCTCCCTGCAACTTTGTGTGCTGCTTGGTGTCATCAATCTGAACTTTCAGAATGTCAAAGAATGCGTCGCTGTGGAACTCCGGTTGCTTCGGAGGCTTGGCAGGTCTTGACTTCTTGGCAGGGGCAGAAGTGGGCGGAGTCGCTTCTTTGGAATTTGCCCCCGATGGAGCTTTCTCTTTTGAAGGCTCTTTGCCTACGGCATCCGACACATCAGGGGAAACTGTATGCTCAGGACCTATGATGCGGACATTTAGCTCATTAGGCTCAACGCCATCAGTGGGGCTTTCCTTCACTTCCGCAGTCTTATGACCAGATGCGGATGTACTGTCATCCTTTGAAGCGGTCATCTCATCGGTCAACATCTCACCACGTCTGAGCTTAACAAGCTCATTAATACGCTTCTGTGTTTCTGCGTCGGTTGGACGTGGACCAAAGTATTCTGAGGTCTTGCCATCGGACTTAGCATCGTCTGACCCGAACGGAGTCGCTGATGGTGGAGGAGGTGGGGATGATTGCTCTCCATCGGCAATGGGACGTACTGTGACTATCTCTTCATCAGATTTAGGAACAGAGGAGCTCTGAGCGGCTGCGGGCTGCTGCTTGGGTTCGGACTTCTCGACGGATATGGGCTTGAACTGCCCCGCCTCGTCGGAGATGTCGATCTCTACGTCCTTGGGCTTGGGCATGAACTCTGCGGGATCCTTCTTGATGAAGAGGTCGTGGATGATCATGCCCGTATAACCCAAAGCATAGAGCACCACCACAATTATTACTATACTGGTGAATGCCATAAGCTACTCTGCAAAAGGTTGGGACTCGTCGCGCTCGATGCCGGTGACGCTGTTCTTGCCGAACACCTTGTCTCCGACTTCCTGGACTTTGGGGACGTAGCTCACCGTCAGCTGCTCGCCCTCGGTGATGGCATACTCGTCTATCTCCTTTTTGCCGAAGACTTCAAGGAGTATATCCCCGTCGTCGGTCTTGAGTACAAACTGCTGGGCGGCCCATGTGCTGCCCTTCTTGGACGTGCCTGTCCTCACGGGCAGGACTTTCTTGATCGTTCCTGTGGTTTTCATGGTTGGTAGTCTGATTATATGTCTGGATTAGTTGATGGTCTGTCCATTTACCGACACGGCCGGAGATGCTGAATCATGAATCGTTTCCTCCGTGCACGCTGTCGGCAATGGCAAAAAGGTGAATCCGAGTGCTCTGCCGTTGGACTCCTTGATGGGGTGGCGGCGGAGACCGGGATAATAGTAGAAGGTGTGACCGTCGGTTCCGAGGATGTAACCGAGACGTTTCAGCGAACCACGAAGACGAATCTTCTGATGGTTGCTCACTACCTTTATGTTCGTTTTCTGGTCGAGACCGAAGATGATACGGCGGCGCTCCTTTTGGATGAGTTCC
Organism: uncultured Prevotella sp.; assembly: GCA_900546345.1. Lineage (GTDB taxonomy): Bacteria > Bacteroidota > Bacteroidia > Bacteroidales > Bacteroidaceae > Prevotella. The sequence goes on from URCI01000035.1 coordinate 4,584, forward strand.
TTACGGCGGCGACTGCGGATTTTACGGAGCTGTTCCGGCGTGCGCTCAAGTCCGAGCTCGCGGGCAATGATCCGGATGGTTTCTGTGTGCAGACCTGTGCGCTCTGCCATTTCCTGGTAACTGAGGTTGGGGTATTCAATCAGGACAAAGGAGCGTGCGTCGCTGTTGCGTCCCGACGGGGAGTTCTTTCTCAGTCCAAGCCGGCGTGCGTGATTACTCACGGTGCTGCATGTGCAGCCGATATGTGAGGCTATGTCATGGAGGCAGTCGGTATGGAAACGCTCCTTGAGAATGTCATCGTGGTCTGGTGTCCACAAGGTTCTTTTGGTGGTTGTATGGATTGCTGTACGCATAGTATTCTGTTCGTTTTTTAGTTTGTGGTTACTTTTTGATTTTATTTATTTCCTTTGTCTGTTATCTCTTTGGCTGTCCTATTCAAACAGTCCGCTGCGGTGGGTGACGAGCCGTCGGAGTTCCTCCTTGTTGGCATCGATGAATGACCTCGCAAGGGCGGTGAATATGGCAGAAATACGATGGCTGCCATAGACAGCTTCAAGGGTGGTCACTACATCAGTGGGCAGAAATATCCAGTGCCGGTGTCCGGTCTCTGCATCACAGGAAAAGGCTTCAATCTGCGACAGGATGTCATTCTTGGGGAATGAGGACTGACTTTTATTTACCAGAGGCTTATTAACCTTGGATGGCTCGGTATGTTTGGGCTCTTTCTCCTTGACAGGATTCGAGACAGAGGAGTGGGACTTTTCCTTGTTAGGTTGATCCTTCCTCCTGGCCTTTGGCACTTTTTCCGGTTTGGCAATGGCAGAAGCTTCCTCACTGGTTTCCTGACGAGATTCCTTATCGGGTATATCGTCCGGCTCCCTGACCTGTTCTTCTTGTACAGCCGGTGGCTCCTCCGTCCTTACCTCTTTCCCCTGCTTGTCACTCTGCCACATGTAGGCTGGCTCGCTCTCACCGTTGACTTTCCGGAGAAGATCGTGGATATCCCCGAAAACCATTGGTCGAGAAGTGCCGTCAGTCATACGGATTTGTCGTTATAGACGCAGTCGTAGAGCGTATCGAAGCATTTGTCGACAATCTCATGTTGCTTGTCGGTGAGGATGAGCGTGCTGTAGCGCTGGATCTCGGCGCAGTTGGGTATCTTCGGTAATACGGTGCCCAACTTGGCGAAGTTGTCGAGGAACGTCTGCTGCTCGGTCAGCTCGGCCTTGCGGCCCCAGTTCTTGTTGAACTGGTTGGGCAGGAAATAGAAACTTGGCAGCTTGTTACCACCATTCTCCTTGGCGACCATGGCGCACATTTCAATAAAGGTGGTGGTGGAATTGATGCTGGTCTTTTCCAACTGAATGGGGACGATGACGGCATCAGCCTCGAAGACAAGTGGAAGAAGGCCTTGAAGGGTAAGACTGCCCGGAGTGTCGATGATAAAGTCAAAGTCCTCGTTGCGCATGGCGCGGATAAGGTTTAAGGTCTCTCGCTCACTGCTGAGCTGGGTACAGGGTACGACCTGATAGAGGGGCTGGAGCTGTGGCCAGCGCTCACGGTCCTGCTCATGCTTCTTGACGATGCTGCGCTGAGGGTCACCGTCGAGCGTGACGAGACGGCAGTGGTGTTTGAGGACAAGCTGGTCGGCGAGCAGTACACTAATGGTAGTCTTGCCACATCCGCCTTTTTGGTTGGCGGCTACGATAATCTTGTTGCGCTTCTTCGGGGTGGTCTTCCCGATGTTGAAAAATGGTATGTTCATAAGGTTGGTTATAGGTAACTCGTGTCATGGAGTTTTGGTCACCGCTGTTATGTCCGCCTCGTGGCGGCATAAGATAGTTCCGTGTGACGGTAAAAGACGCGCTCCTTTTCTTTAGGCCGGTATTCCAGGGGAGCTTGGCCCTGCAATGGTTAGTAAACCTTGCGTTGTGATTTTCTGTTGCAAAGATAGTGACTATTCCGCATAATGGCAACTGTAGCCTACTGTAAACTGCTGATATATCGCCAAATTTGATGAAAAAAGTCGATTTTCTTCAAAAAAGGCACGACTTGCGGAAACGGTTTGGGTAATAGCAATGTCTCAGTGGGCTTGGTCTAAGGGTAGTTACATGAAAAATGTAGTTCTGAGCCTAAGTGTAGAAGTTTCGGGGATAGTGCCTGGCTGAGAAGTCCCATTGTCTCCACGGCGACCTTCTTTATATTTTTTGTGAGTTGTTATTGGAAGCAATAGACAGGCTATAGGGCGATCCGGCATAGCCCCTCCGGCAACGGTAAGCAGCCAGTCGGTGAGGTTGAGCTTGTTGCCATAGAGCCGGTCTTTGAGCTCAAGGCAAGTAGCCGCAACTACAGCGGCATAGATGCCGGCATAGGGCGAGGCGGTGAGCCAATAGACTATGAAGCCCCCCGATGAGATGCTTGTAGTGGTTGGAATTTTGTAGAAACGCGATACTTTTCTTCATAATTGTTTGGAGTATGGAAATTAATGTTTAACTTTGCGGTGGATCATTCCCCGTTAAGGGGTTTGGGCCCCGATTCAGGCAGCCTTGTTATTTCAAGTCTGCCTGTCTTATTTTAAAGTCGGTTAAAGTCATTTGACTTCGCGTATAGATAACATCTTTGTTTCCAGGAAGCAAAGTAATACTTTCTACATTTGTTCTTCTAACCTTGCTTTTAATAGCATCCGACAATCCTCAAGTTCTAGCAAATGCTCAAACTCGTATTCCATTTATTCGGTGGGACCAACATTCCCTTTATACCCATGCAGCGGGACCAACATTTCATTTTAACAAATGAGAAATTCGATAATTTTCTTCATAATTGTTTGGAGTTTGGAAATAAATGTTTAACTTTGAAGCAAAGAGAGGCAATGTAGGAGGCATTTCACATGTCGGCATCGAAAGATGTGCAGGCTACGGAATGACCATTTGCCTCTCTTTCTTGTTTATATGAACTTCATCATATACACTAATTCCCCATCTGTTACTTTACATTTGAATTCTATATTTTGTCCTTGGTAGTCTACGTGGTAAACGCTAAATTGGCAATTGTGGTGTCGTCCTTGTTCCATTCGCACCAATTTTGCATTTGGTATCCACTTATGGAATTCTGTAGCTGTTTTGAGCAAATGTATTACATCGGGTTCGTTCTTTGCTTTAGCCGCAGTCTCGGTAAAGAATTTCTTTCCGACGCTGACGGTATGCCCGTCTGCAGTTTGGATGGTAGTTCTTTTGGCAGGCTAATTGTTGATTACTGTGGATGTAAGATTATCATCCGCCCATTGAACGGCCTTTTTATTTGCGTCTCTAAATTCTTGAGGTGTGAGCCTTTTCCTCGTCCTCGCATATTGAGCTTGTCTAACAAGTCGACATGCTGCGCAGAGTTCATTTTCCGGCACGAAAACGAGGTTGACCTTTCCCTTAGCTATGTCGCAGTCTCGGATTGGCTGAAGAGCAGTGTTGCTTACAATTGGCTTGCTATCTCACGGACTCTTTCAATATAGTCCTTTGCAGATGCGTAGCCGATGCGCTTCAGGAAGGCATAGTAGTTCTCGTTGTCACGGTGTTTGTACTGCACTTTGTTCTTGTAGGCGATGACGCTCTCTTCCCAGTGGTCAAAGACGTAGTAGCCGTTCGAGTGCCGGAGACCGAAGAGGTTGTTGTTCTCGTTGCAGACACGGGAGCGGAAACGGCCGGTTTCAAGGATAGCCTGGGCAAGGACGATCTTCGGGTATTTGATGCCGTGCTTCTTCAATGCGGCATAGAGGTTCTCTATGGTCAGCTCGTTTGACTTGGTTTTCTCATTATTATATATAGGAGAGTCATTACCGCTGATTTCCGCCAGTCGGTCGTTGAAGGTCTTTACTTGTTGGTTGAGGGCTTGGATGAACGGCATGGGATCGACACTGGTCCAACTGTTGTTTGCTGACAATCGTTGAAGCTGGATATGGAGATGCGGACCGGTGGAGCGGCCGGTAGAGCCGACAAGTCCGACGACAGCTCCTGCCGGCACTTCGCTGCCTTCCCTGGCATAGATCTCACTAAGGTGACCATAAAGACAACGGAGGCTCCCGTGGTCGAGGATGACATAGTTGCCGTAGCCGGTGTCACCGTGGTGCACGGCAGCCACTCTGCCCGGGAGCATGCTATAGACCAAACCGTTTCCGCATCGCAGATCGATGCCGTCATGGAACCGCTGGCACTTGGTAAAGGGGTCTTGGCGGTAGCCGTAGTGTGAGGTTATCGTAATGTAATCCAATGGCATACAGATGTTTAGACGTTTTTCAAGAAGGTTCAAAAGAAGGCTGTCTGAGGCACTGAGGAAGGGTAAAGCGAGCGGTTTTACAACTTTTGGGGTAGATTTTCTCAAACTTTTTTCGCCTTTTTCCAGCACTTTTCCCTGAGCGTTGTTGGAAGTTGGCGGTTTCTTTCCTAACTTTGCGGTCAGAAACGAAGGCAAAGGCAGACCGAAGACGGACTTTTTCTTGGTCTTGGCTTCATTTTTTGCCGTAGACTTTGTTTCGTGGAGTACGTCACGGACGTAAGGGTCCGTGGAAATGGATAACGTGTCGGCAGCCGGACCGACTTTCTCAACAGTGTAAAACTGTGCCGGTGATTCCAATACATTCATCGATAGCATCAAAACCACAACGCACTTCATTGTGTGTTTCATGGTAGTAGTATGTTTAGTTTGACATGGATTTTCACCACAAAGTTAGTATAAACCAGTAGAATAACCAAACCATCAACTATGAAAACAGAACCAGTACCATTCGACAAATTTGCCAAAATCGGCATCTATCCCAAGGATCTCATGCGCATGCCGAAGGACTTGCGCGACTCTATCTTGAGTGGTGAGCTCTCGCCGCTCATGCGTCTCAACGTGCCCGTGGGCGACAACTCTGCGGTGTCCATCCCAATGAAAATCCAGCTTGTTCACGACAAGGACGGAAAGCTGCAACTGCTTACGTATCAGATACATCGTGAGCTTGACAACAACTTAAAGTTGAATGATACAGAGCTGGAGCGTGTGCGCAAGGGCGATGTCATACAGAAGGAGTTCAAGGAGGGCGACAACCGCAAGATGCGGTACGTACAGTTGGACAAGGAGACCAACGCCCTGATGTACCGCGATGTGGCGACTGTTAATTTTGAGGAAAAACTTCGGGAAGTGGACAGAATCAAGGACATCGGACTCGGAATTGGGCAAAAGGAGGCTCTCGCTTCGGGCAAGCCGGTGGAGCTTGAGGTCGGCGATCAGAAGGTAACCGTGGGCGTGGACCTCCGTGAGCCGGTGGGCTTCAAGGTCATGCAAGGCGATATGGAGGAGTGGAAGCGTCAGCAGGCCATCCGTTATGACGACGCGCACGAGGGCTATATGGGGTACGTGCAGACCGATGAGAACCGGTGGGAGTACAAGCAGGTGGTGGACAGGCTGCGCCACGAGGAGAGCATCCGGCTGACCGAGAGGGAAAAAGCAGACAGGAAAGAGGACAAGAAGAGAGGGCTGTCACTATAGTTCTTAGTTCATTTCCTAAGCTTACTTTCTTCGTTTCATCCATCTACAAACCTATGAGACTTAATCTTTTACCATGTCAAACAAACAAGAATGTACGTTCACCTCCTGCGCTCCATATCCTAAAGTCCGTCAGTTGGCCCACGGACTGAAGGACGGTGACTACGCGAGTATCTGCAAGGCTGCGGATATGATGGCGGACGGAATAAGGGAGATGGCGGCAGGACGCAACTGTGTGCTGGTGCCTGTCCCGAACCACCATGGGAGGGCGGTATACACCAAGACGCTCGCCAATGAAATTTCCCGGAGGACGGGCATCCCGACATGGGACATCCTTTCTTGCCGACCGCACATGCCGCTGCACTATGCCAAGAAGAACGACCTCAAGCCGGAGGGCATATACCTGAAACTCAATCTGTACCGACAAGTGCCGGAGCAGTTCACGCCCATCGTCATAGACAATGTGCTGGACACCGGCTATACCGCAGGTGCCGCCATCAAGGCTGTAGGTCATCCCGATACGATGCTTGCCGTCCTAGGACATACGAAGAACCATCTGACAAACAAAAACTTCCAGTTTAACCTAATTCCTACTAACATGGAAAAGAAGATGCAAGAACAGCCTTCTGACAAGAAGCAATCTGCCGATTCCACGAAGAAGCAGGTGAAGAATAAGACCGATACACCGTTGGCAGTGTACCAGCGGCTCAAGAGCAAGCATCCCGATGCGCTGATCCTCATGCGTAATGGTGACTTCTACCGCTCACTGAATGAGGATGCGCAAAAACTGTCGGACACGCTGCGGATTCCGACACAGAAGCCGAAGTTCAAGAAGGACGGGGAGCTAATCGCGGAGTTTCCGCATCATGCGCTCGACGTCTACCTGCCAAGGCTTATCCGGGCGGGCAATCGTGTGGCGATCGCTGACATGCAGGAGCCGAGCAAAAAGCAAACCACCAATCAAACCAAAAACCAAACTCAAACAGATACTATGGAAAAGAAAACAGAAAAGAAGAAAACCAAGACTAAAGAAGCCAAGGTTGAGAAGACTGAGACTGCCAAGGTCGACAAGACGGAGGTGAAGGCAGAGGCCAAGAAGAACGACAAAGCCGTTGAACAGTCCGCTGACAACAAGGTTCACAAGCCGCGCGAGCCGCAGATGGTGACGGTCAACGGTGAGAAGGTGACCCACGGCCATGCCTTCCAAAGTAACCAGGACCCGAACAAGTGGTATTTTACCGCCCGTATCGACGGACAGCAGCTCCGTCCGCAACTCATGAAGCCGGAGGATGCCGCTGCCTATCAGAAGAGGGAGACAACGGTTGAAGGGCTCATGCAGACGTACTATCCCTCAAAGCTGGCCAAGAAGGTTACACCGGAGGAGTACAAGGCTGACAACAAGCTCTCTGACGGGCGCATCATCGACAAGATGGTGGTCTACAAGGAGCATGACGAGCAGCGGCAGGACGTGGGCAAGTACAAGCTCTACACGCAGGTGGGCGAGCAGAAAATGTCTCGCACGATGTCGAAGGAGGATCTGAACGCTTACTTTGACCGTGTGACAACACCTTCCAAGCTCGTGGAGAAGAACTTCGGGGAACAGTTGCATCTCGCTTCCTTCTACAACCAGTTCAAGCTGGAGGAAGGTGTCAAGGAGGTGCGCATCGCCAAGAGCCAGCAGGGCGACTGGACGGTATCGGCGAAGCTCAATGACGACAGGATGACCGGCAAGGCGGTGCTGTCATGGCACGACAAGCAATCACTCTTCACGCATAAGACGGCTACCAAGGAACAACTGGCTGCCCGTTATCTCAACACGGAAATCAAGGAGATGCAGACGGAGAAGGTCAGCGCAAAACAGGCGTTCAAGCGTTAGTGCCAGGACTAAGCTCTATTATAAAAATGAGTTGTCAAGACACAAACCGTATGAGTTGCCTGTCATCCATCACAGCTTACATCTTAGCAATCAACTATTCCAATCATCAACCATTAACACATCACAACTATGCAGAACAATACAATCGAAGAACTCATTCAGCTCAAACAGGACGGCAAGATAGGATGGTGCGAGCTCGCACTGCGCAGTGACCACGGCAAAGCCTATCTCCAGTGGTGCGACGACCACGGCATCGAGCCTGATGACAACAATGCAGAGCTCTATCTCGAAGAGACCGAGAGCCGTATCTATGACGACGGCAACGAGTTCGCGGAGGAGTTTGTCGGAGCCGTCATCTAAAACGGTTTCATTGCCTCAGTGATACTGTGAAAGACACATATTTTTATTATGCCCTCAGTGCGAAGGCAGTGCCATCGGACTGAGGGGCTACTAACCTAACATAACCAATACTGACACTATGGAAAACAAGGATTCCAAGTCAAAGAAAGGACAGGACTACAAGAGCAGCGGTGACAAGGCCATCGACAGGTTCTGCTCGCTCATGATCGACCGCATGAAGGCAATGAAGGCATCGGACTGGCGGCAGGGATGGACGAACGGGAAGGGTACGATGCTCGGCATGCCGCAGAACCTCAGCGGACGCAACTACTCGGGCACAAACTCGTTCTTCCTCCAAATGGACACGGCGATGAACGCTTACCGCACACCGGTATACATGACTTTCATGCAGGCGCAGAAGGAGAATCTCCGCATCAAGAAGGGTGCGCAGTCGATGCCTGTCATCTACTGGGACCTCAATATCAAGGACGAGCGTGGCAAGCGTGTCGCCGAGTCGGACTACAAGCAGATGAGCCGCGGTGAGCAGGCGAAGTGCGAGGTGCGCCCGTTCCTCCGTGCTTTCTCAGTATTCAATGTTGACCAGACCAATCTGGAGGAGGTAAACAAGGAGAAGTACGATGCCATCGTTGACCGTTTCAAAGGCCCGCAGTTGCGTGACACGCAGGGTATGTACGAGAACCGGGCCCTCGACCGGATGTTCGAGCGGCAGGAGTGGATATGCCGTGTGCAGAACGACCGTATCGTGGACGGGGCTTACTATTCTCCGGCACGTGACATGGTCATCATCCCCATGAAGGAACAATTTAATATTGGCAAGAATGCCGAGGAAATCTTCAAGGACGGTATGGAGTATTACTCTTCCGCTCTCCACGAGATGACGCACTCTACGGGTACTGCCAACCGACTGAACCGTGACAAGGGAGCAAAGTTCGGTGATGCCAAGTACGCCAAGGAGGAGCTGGTCGCCGAGCTCACGGCTGCCATGGTGGGCAAGACGCTGGGCTTCGACAAGCGCATCCTCAACAACAACGCTGCCTACATGGACGGATGGATTAACGCCCTGCGCGAGGAGCCGAAGTTCATCGTTTCGGTCATGGCGGATGTGAACAAGGCCTCGAAGATGATACTGGAGAAGATTGACGAGCAGAAGATTGCTCTTGGCGAGCGTCCGATACTGTCTTCCAACATGAGCAAGGTGGACCTTCAGGCCAACATCGCCAAGCAGGAGTGGCAGCAGCCGCACGACATCGCGCTCTCGGCGAAATTCGACAGTGCCTCCATCTACAAGCGCATGGACGGTGGCTATGCGGTGCGTGCTACCTTTGAGGGGCAGGACCTCGGCATGAAGCCCATCAGTAAGATTACGGGTATCAGATATGAGATGATGCCAACTGGTGAGCTGAAAGACCAAATGCTACACGACACTGTGGCAAGGAAGTTCGCTGGTGAGGTTCGTGAGATACGTGAGCAGAAGCAGCAGAACAAGGAGAATAATGGCTTGAAAATGTGAGTGTTAGTTTCTCGCATTAAATTACATTTGTGGGACACTTAATAATCAAACCAATATCAAACCATCAAACTACAAGCCTATGTCTTACGTATCTTTTCAGGAGATGAAGCCAAGGGTTGGCATCGACGACGTTGCCTTCTCTATCGGCTACAAACTCAACAGACAGGCGGGCGTGGGACGGTACATCGAACTTATCCTGCCCGATGGCAGGGGAGAGAAGCTCGACACCATCGTCATCTCGCATCCGCAGGAGAAGGAGCGGCAGAAGTACTTCCACCGCAATTCGGGAAAGCGCGGCGACGTGGTGGACTTCATCGGTGAGAACCTGGGCCGCTTCAACATCTATGGCAGGAACCAGTGGGAGGTTATCGGTAAGGTAATGGCAGACTTCGCCAACATGCCGCTTATGGACAACCATGACCGTGGGTATAGCGGAGGACTCGGCAACCTGAACCCAGTGTTCAATCCCAAACGCTACACAGCGCAGCCGCTTTCAAGGAACATGGACTATGCCATGGGCATCTTTGAGGAAAGAGGTATCAGTCGTGAGACGGTTCAGTTGTTCGAGCGGCACATCGCCATCGTCACCGACCAGAAGAACAAGAACGGGCTTCCAATGATCGGTTTTCCTTACCGTGAGCCGGGGTTCAGTTCTGACTTGGCTGGCTATGAGCTGCGGGGCGACCGTGGTTTCAAGGGAAAGGCAGCCGGAACGAACTCGACCACGGCGGTATGGACGGCTGGCATCCACTCGGCATTGAACAATCCCCAGATGATCAGGCATGTGTTCTTTGCTGAGTCTGCCTACGATGCAATGGCGTTCTATCAGGCGAACCAGGGAAAGATTGACCTCACGCACTCTGCATTCGTCTCTGTTGGTGGTGCGCTGTCCAACGGGCAGGTGTCGGGACTGATGCGCCACTACAACATGGCAAAGGCCGTGGACTGCTTCGACAACGACCTGCCGGGACGCATCTACGGCATGAGGATGGCGGCATTGCTCGACGGCAAGCGGCTCACTGTAACTCAGATGGGAGACAATCTCCGACTTGAGATGGACGGGAAAGCATTTGACTTGCCGGTGGGGAAAGCCTCTGTTGAAGAGTTGGTCAAACATGTAAAGCTGTCAGACCGTATCGAAGTCCGCAAGCCACCCGTGAACTACAAGGACTGGAATGACGTTGTGCGTGGCATGCCCTTGGAAGCTCTGCAGCTCAAGACAAAGTTCCAGCGAGACGAGAATCTTGCAAGGATAAGGACGGAGCTGCGCGAGCGAAATGAGTGCAGGAGCAGTTTTAAGATGTGAAATCCAACGACTGGGAATTATTAACAAGGCCACGGTGCGTCACTTCCGGCACCAACTTTTCAAGTCCGTACCGTCGGCGACGACCGTGGCCCAAACAAACGAAGAACGATGAAAAGAAAAATTCTTTGCCTTTTGTTAGTCGTGTCCGGCTCCGTCTGCGGCTTCGCCCAGCAGACCGACCCGGCCCTGACCGGTGCCGTGGCAGCCCAAACGAAGATACTGAAGGACTTGTTCAAGAAGCGTGAGAAGACGCAGCAGGCGATTATCGCCTCGGAAGCCAGTGTCTTCTTGGCTATGGAGAGGATGCACTCCTTGGAGAACAAGATGCTGGGCTACTTGCAGAACGCGCAGGGTGCCATGCAGAACATCTATCAGATCAAGCGTGCCGCAGAACTTGTGGGTGTGGTGATACCGAAGAACATGGCTCTGCTCAGAAAGTCGATACCAGGCAATCTGAAAGGAACTGCCATTGCGGTGCTGGTGTCAGACGAACTAATGGATGCTACCACGCAGATGCTTTCACTCTATCCGTTCATGAAGCAGCTGGTGACATCAGGGAGCTATAACGTGACGAATGCCGACGGCAAGACGGAGAAGCATAAGGTGAACCTGCTGAACTCGGCGGAGCGGTATTATGTGGCCAATGAGATTGTCACAAGGCTGGAGAGCATCAACACGGACCTATGGCTGCTAGCTTGGCAGATAAGGACATACTCGTGGAACGACCTGTGGTTCGGACTCGACCCCGATGGCTGGGCGACGGTGATGTCGGGAAAGGCTATTGTGGATGGGCTGATACTCGACTGGAAGTATCTTTAGCTAAGTGTCTTTAATAAGATATTTTTAGCCACAAGTAACTTTAGCTGTTTGCAGTAACGCATTAAAAGTCAACTACTAATCTAAAGCAATTCATTTAGAACTACTAATCATTTTAATCATCAATAATCAACTTTTAGAACTATGGAAAACAAGAAATCAATCCGTGGCGTACAGATCACGGACGCAATCAGAAAGGAACTGGAGGACGCTGGCCGAAGCCGTGTCCTGACTTTCAAGGACAGAAAGGGAAAACAATACCTCGCTCATATTGAGGTGGGGAGTGACAAGCTGGTGGTGGTGCCGGAGGGCAAATACCTGGAGCACCGCTGTCCGCACTGTGGAGGTCGCATCAAGATTACCTCCAAGGGGTACTTCTGTGAGCATTACTTCGACAAAACTGATGCTTGCAAGTGGCACTGCAACGGTATTCTCAGCCACCGCTTCATCCTGCCGCATGAGATAGAGGCTTATCTTGACGGACATCCGACGGTGCTCGACGGCTGCTTCAACTCACAGGGACGTATCTTCTCGGCGGTGTTGATGGAGAGTGATGTCTATGGCATGTCTCTGAGCTCTGTTGTCGGCAAGTGCCCTGTCTGCGGCGAGGACGTGCTGGTCAGTCCGGTGGCGTTCAACTGTTCCAGTCATGAGAAGCTGGGCGAGCCGTACCATCTCACACTCTGGCGGCATATCCGTGGGCATGAGGTGACGCTGGACGAACTTCATGAGCTGCTTACTGATGGTATCACAAGAAATGAGGTGATGCTTATAGATGACAAGGGCTCACTATCAAAGGCTTACCTGCGATTGTCTGACGACCACAAGCGGATTATGGCTGACTACAACATCTACAACTGAGAATTAATTCAACTGATTACAAACCATTCTAACCAATAACATGAGTACTATGAACAAGAAGAAACTGCTGAGAAAGGCGGCCTTGGAGACCAGCCTTTCTATTAAGGAAGTGGAGAAGGCTGTCGATGCTTTTCTCTGTGCCGTGTCAGACATTCTCCGTGAGGACGGGGAGGTCATCATCCCCGATTTCGGGAAGTTCTACGTCAGGGAGCGCGGCGAGCGCGTCTGCCGCAATCCGCAGACGGGTGAGGAGTTTGTCGCGCCGCCAACAAAGAAGGTGAAGTTCAAGGCCTTCGGAAATGTGACTAACTACAACTTCAAGTATGGACGATAACCGATTGAATATGAAGAAGTCATTATTGCTACTAATGGGCGCCGCACTGCTGATGTCGTGCGGCAACTCCAGTGAGAAGATGAAGAAGCTGGCAAAGGAGAACCTGGAGCTCAGCGTGGACTATCCTAAGCAGCTGCGTGTGCTTGCCGTGTCGGAACCTGACTCGGCATTCGGGGCTGGTTACTTCACGAAGGACGAGGTAAAAGGGATGCTCAAAACGATGCAGGTGGTGACGGACACCATCATGAAACGCACCGACAACATGAGCTGCTTCAATCCTGCCGACCACTATGTCGTCAGCCTTGCGGAGCGTCAGATGCGCAGCATGGCAGAGATCCGCTCGCTTATCATGAAGGGTGACAAGAAGGGTGAGTTCAGCGGATGGAAGGTGAAGATTGACTACCAGTGCGTCGATGCAGCCGGACTGCCGTACCGCTCGGAGCGGTGGTGCTTCATCGACAAGGAGGGCAGGCAGGTGTACAAATCCTTTGAACTGCCGATACCATGAGACACAGACTAATCAACCATGAGACAAACCAACTAATCAGACACTACTATGGAAACACTTAACATGACGTGGGTGAACCTGCTCAGAATGCAGTTCATCGAAATCCTGGAATTCTACGACGAGACCCCGGAGTACTTCAATTACAAGGAGCTGAAGAAGGCTTACGATGCCTTGCTGTCGGTCAAGAGCGTGGAGGAGTTCAAGCAGTGGCGAAAGCTGTTGAAAGACTATGGCCTGTCGTTCACTGACATAGACGGCACTGCCCATAAGGACAATCAGCTCGGTATTCTCGACGATTACGCTGAGGGTGCCAATGACAATATTCTCGATGTCTTCATCAGATGGAAACTGAGCTTCAATCCACAGAAATGGATGGAAATGGAGAACTGGAACCGTGAGCTCGTGGACATCTTGCTCAAGGCGACCCAGCGTGAAGAGGACGTGCACATCGTCATCTTCCCTTGCGGCAAGCCAAATGCAAAGCGGTGGGCGGTCATCGGGCAGGATGCCGACCGGCTCTTTGAGGTTTTCGGATGGCAGACGGGGCGTGTCAATGCGACCTCCGGACTGGTGAGCTGGATGTTCATCAACAGCTATGGTCTTGACGTGCTGCGACAGAGTGGGTACAGCATTCAGATTCGTGACTTCGGAGAGTTCGACATCCTTTCGACGGCTTTTGAGGAGGACAGTGTCGCATCGCTGCAACAGTTCATCGACTATATGCGAATGATGGACAAGCTGTCCAGTGGGCAGATAGAGTTTCTCAGGAAGATACGGCCTGTTATCTATCCGCATCCCGGTTACTGGGAGCTCACGCATGGAAATCTTGTCTTCTCCAAGGACAATGTCGTTGCCGAGTTCGACAATGGCAAGAAGGTCACGCTGGCACAAGGCAAGAACTGGAGAATGCACGAGCTCTTCCGACCGATGTTCTTGGAGATGGGGGCAGAGCTTGGAGAGGCGTAGCCCTGTGGGAAGGTAATCAGTGTGCAAGGCAAGTGGCGGAAGAAGCTTCTCGGTTGTACTTCGACACTTCTTCCGCCACCCACCTTGCGCACAAGCCCTTGAATGCTTCACTTCGCCCTTTCGTCCTTTGCCGATAAGGACGAAGTCAAGCTTTTGGTGGGCTTACGCAATGTTTGAAGTATCACCTATTATATAATAATGTTATGCAACGCTACACAACAGAATTATCGAAGAAAAGTCGTACCTTTGTACCCGATATGGAGACAAAGATTGAGACAACGAATACTGGCGGCAAGGTGCTTGCCTTAGATGGTGAGGAACTTGTTGGCCGACTGGAATTCTCTTTTGACGGAAACGTCATGAGTATTGACCACACCTATGCCTTCAAGAAAGGGATGGGCATAGGCGGTGTGCTTGTCAGTGCCGCCAACAACTATGCAGTCAGCAAAGGGTTAAAGGTGCTGCCGGTATGCTCATTCGCTTCGGCATGGTATGAGCGGCATCCGCAGTTCATGGATATTCTTGAAAGGAAGAATTAGTTCGTTCTATCAGAACCTTCCGTTATTCAAAAAGTTCTGCCTCGGCATCCAACAGGGCATTATCCAAATCAAGCTTATTCGCCAGACTCATCCAATCCGTAAAATTGTCATCAAGGACATCGTTGATGAGTTCTTCCGGTGGGATAATCCAGTAGTCATCGAGATTGTAGGGCAGATCACGCATCAAAGTGGCAAGCCTGCCGTCTTTGTTTAATACCGGGTCGGGATAGGCGGCTGCCTCTGCCACCATCATGTCGATGGATGTGCAACTGTAGAGATAATCAAGCATGGCCCACCAGTCCTCATCATAAGAATCCGGTGCAAAGTCCTCCAATTCCTCGAAAGGAACATCACGGCCATAGGTCTTGTAGAAGCGGCGGAGTTCAAGCATCTCTTCCGGAAGGAAGTAGAGGTTCTTGTCAGCAGGGATAATGGCCTCCGGTACATTTTCATCGTAAGGATCTACACGTTCCAATGTGAAATGATACGGCTTTTTATGAATCTCGTTGAAGTCTATCATACATATTGATGTTTATTGCCACAAATTTACGCAATAAAATCCAAATTCCCACTTGAATCAAGAAAATATTTGATATTAAGAAGGCAAAAGGGAGGCGGCTTTGATGCTCAATAGTTCTTTGAATTACCATTCCCTTAAAGCCATGCTACTACGTAGCACCACTTTAACCGCCGGCAGGGACTTCCGGCGGCAGGGGAGAGAGGTAGGAGGATTTTGTTCTCAGAACCAGAGTGCCTCTTTCTTACTTGGCTTCGTTGACGACAAGCGGCTGCGCCGGTTTTGCCGTACTTCGCCAGTCGAACGGCACACAGGCCAAAGAACATGTCATTTGAAAGAGAGGTGTCGGTGCGCTCATGTGAAGGACAAAAGCACTGCAAGCCTTGTCTCCGTTTCCATTCCACGCCATACGCTGCGACCTTCGTCCACAGGGTATGGCATTTCACTACAACTTCGGCACCGCTTGCACCGCACGTCGGGACAAATGTTTAGCGGCTACAATTCGGCTACAATTTTTGTAAATAATTATTATTTGTAGCCGAACAATTTCAGGATTCCTTCATCATTGAAAAAATAATGTTAAATTATTATCCTCCTATACAGCTACCGGCCTTGCGCACGATGATTAGATAACTAAACTGCATGGGTACAGTCTCTGGAATCACACCATTACAAGCAGCTACAAAAGGGAAAAGAAGAATTTCTTCAATCAGCTGCTTCCGATTTAATTTGTCACATTTCAAAGTTACTGTTGCCTTCAATATGAAGAAGCTCTTGACACAATACTGCATCAAGAGCTTCAAGTTACCAGAACGGCGTAAGTCAGGTAACCGCCGAGTTGACCTGTCAGGCACTTACAGATGCCCTGTCATCGTTTTTCTTTCTGCCTCTCTTCTTTGAGGCTATCTCTTTGGGCTCTTCCTTGGCTGTCATGTTCACGGACTCCTCACCAAGGCTGCTTATAGTCTTGTCCTTGAAGAACTTAGCCATATCCTCCTCAATCTTCTTGTTGGTTATCCGGGCATAGATTTGCGTGGTCTTAATGTTCTTATGACCAAGCATACGGGAAACACTCTCGATGGGAACGCCCTTGCTCAGCGTCAATGTGGCGAAGGTGTGGCGGGCCATGTGGAAAGAAATGTCCTTGTCAATGCCACAAGCCGTGGCAATCTCCTTCAGATAGTCGTTTGTCTTCTGGTTGGAATAGATGGGGAACACATGCCCCTTCTTTCTCGGAGCATTCTTGTACTTCTCGATGATAAGCTTGGCACCCTCAAAGAGTACTACACTTATCTTCGTGCCTGTCTTGATACGTTTAGAGCTTATCCATTCCACGCCGTTGAGATTGACTATGTTCTCCGGCATCAGTGCCTTAACATCGATGTATGCAAGACCGGTGAAACATGAGAAGATGAACAGGTCACGGGTGAGCTCAAGACGTTTCAGATGAAACGGCTTTTCCATGATGGCTTTGATTTCATCCTCTGTGAGGTAGCCACGGTCAACATCGTCCATGTGGAAATGGACTCCAAGATAAGGGTCATTGTGGAGCACGCCCATCTTGATGCCGTGGAGGATGACGGTACGCATAGTCTTCATCGTCTTCACAGCAGTGTTGTTGCACTGATCTATGACTGTCGTAAGATAGATGTAGTAATCCTCAATAACGGTAGGGTTGAGCTCGTGGAGCATCATATCCTTGCAGTGGTACTTTGCCTGTAGCATTTCCATGAAACGCTTGCGGCAAAGCTTGTACTTATCGTATGAGGTCGTGCTAAGCGTCGTGCCGGTCTTCTCCTTCACATTACCTATATACTTATCAAAAAGCTGGCCGATGGTGGTGCACTCCACGTCTGTGTGCTGGTACGCAGCTTTTACCTTGTCCAAGGAGAGCGTATTCTCCAACTCCAGCTTGTCGGCGATGCCCTGCAGCTCGGCACGGATGCCCTCAAGTTTCTTGTTCACCTGCAGGGCGACTGTTGTACGACCCTTCAGCGTCTGATGGTCCTTGTCCCAAAGAGTAGGGTCGATGGTGATACCTGTTGTGCCGATACAAAGGCGGTCTCTGTCCAGGCACAGGCGAATCATGATGGAACTCTGTCCACTTTTGTTCACATAATTTCCACGGATGTAGAAAATCGTCTTAAATGCTCGTCTCATAACGAAATTAAATTTTAAGTGAGTCGTTATTCCAGGCTTGGTACACGAAAACCTGCTCAAATGTGCCGTTTGGTACAGGAAAAACAGGAGTTGTGAACGCTCGCACCGAAATTTATCCGGCTGCAAAGTTAAACATAATCGGTTGATTTACAGTAATTTTGTAGTGGTCTTTGTCGGGTCTTTACAGGTTTTTTACGTGGTCTTTGGTACAATTTTCGTCTTCGAAGATTTTCTGTACCGTATGTGTACCGAAAACAGACCGTCTTGGGACCAGCGAGAGGCTTTTTAGAGGTTTCGTGATGAGGGGAGAACAAAAATAAAGTGCCGTAACTCGTTGGAATTACGGCACTTAGTTAATTTCTTGAACTTTTAGCAATAAATGTTAAAATTTTTCAGCGGAGAGAGAGGCTCTGCGACCTCATCCGCTAAATTCCTTTATAATAAGTAGTTATCTAATCACTCAAAAGCCGTGTACCGTATGTGTAGCCATTTTTTGACCCTTTCGTGAACCCCTAAGGGAGACAAGATGACCACACAGAGACCATGTACCAGTCATGAGATGAATTCTCAAATTCTAGGGTTCAAAGTTAGCAAAAAATGAACTATCTACCAAATATTTGGGCTACAATCTTTTAAAAAACTTTTTGGCTACACGATAGTGCGGTGTGCGAGGTCGTATATATAGGAGACCTTGCACACCGCACTATCGTGTTTGCCAACTGCGGACATGTATTCCGTATTCAGATGACAAGTCCGAAATTCGCACTTTCATTTACATGTAAGGTAGTCCTCAAGTTTCTTGATACCCTGTTCAAACTTCTTTATGTTGGTTTCTTTTAGTTTGAGTATATTGATTAATTTCCATTGCACCGAGGGATATGCAGACAGATTACCTGCTGAACAAAGAGTCCAGTCTGGTTCGCCACGCTCAAAGGAGAGCAAGAATGATTTGTCCTCTTCGTTCAAGCCGCCATGAATCATTCTAATCAAGTCTTTCCTTGCTTGCTCATAGTCTGCATAGTCAAACTTGAGAGCTGACATTCCTTCGAACTGCTTTTCCAAAGCTTCTGACTGGTCAATCTCATGTGGCTGCAAAGACTCGATTATGGGCTTGTCACTTCCCAACAGACAGAGCATGAAGCCATCCTTAACCTCATCAAATGACGATAAGTCCATGTGATGGCAGTCAAACAGATCACGCGGATGTTGACGACTAAGTGCTGCCGTTATCTTACCGCCATAGAGCTGGCTGAAAGAGACTGTACGAGCCTTGCAACCCATATTGAACTCTTTTCTTGCCCTTTCACAAAGAGGCATAATGACAGTATCACCGATAATGCCCCTCTTCGTGCCATTGACCTCTATCTTCACAGTAGCCTCGCCAAGGCTGCACATCAGTTTCCAAACATTGGGTTTAGGTATGACTTTGATGCCAGGGATGGTTCTTTCCAAATCTGCCTTGATATCCAGCAGTTTCGCATTTATTGTTCTCAGACTTGTTTCCCTGTCTTGTATCGGGATGTAGGTGATGTCAATATCCACAGAGTACCTTGGCAGGTCCTTGTGAAACAAGTTGATCGCCGTGCCTCCATGTACGGCGAATTCTTTTATCTTAAACACGGATGGCATGATACGTATCAACAGCTCGACCTGCTTCCTGTATTTATCCCTCATAATCGTTTAATTCTTTTGGAACTGTTATTGAGTATTTCTTGTTGAGGATACCGTCTTTTACCAGTTGCAGCTTTCCGGTACCCATGTCTATCTTGCTTGTATCTAATTCCTCGAACCAGTAATGACCGGCCTTTTCTGCCATATAGAGGAACATTCGCTTCACCCTATGATTGGATGTATTCTCCAGCAGCCTCTGTACAACCTCAGACCGCAATGTCGTCAGCTGCTCCATGATATAGTAGAGATCCATGTATGAATACTGCTTCGGTGCCAGCGCAAGGCATTCAAGAAATGCCAGTTCTGGAGAGGACACATACAGCGTTCCGTTCTCGGTATCATGCCTGGTTACTTCCACCTCTGCAATAGCCGTTGAAGAGAAAGTCCGGAAAGTCATGTCATACACATCGCTTTTCATCCACATGGGCATCTTCTCTCCCGCAGGCAAAGCCACCATCAGCAAAGGCTTGCCCATGGGAACATAATGGTTAAAGCCGGAATATTCCAAGGCTGAGACGGCTCCTATCCTCAATTGTCTTCCCATCTGGAGATTATAGGAGGCAAGCGCATCGAAAGCGTTGAGACGGGTGCCACTTCTGAACATGACACCCTTACACAAGGTTGTCAGCCACCCTGTGTCCCGGTATCGTTTTTGCAGTTGCGACGAATAGCCTTTTCGTTTCATCCATTCTGAGAACATAAGTCCGGATGGAGATGTATTGGCAAGCAACTGGTTTATTTTTGTTCCGGCAGATACACTCATAGTATATTTCCTTTCTGTATATTCAACTGCAAAGATAATCAATCTTTTCTTATCTTGCAAGATTATGGTTGAAAATAATGCTTTATAATATACTTTAAATTGATTTACAAGGTTTTTTCTTGCTTCTTATTGAATTCTTGATGCATTGATGAACAGATAACCTATACAACATTCGCTCGTTGAAATTTCGCGTCAAAAAGCTTTATGTACCTTTTTCAGTCTTATTTGTCAGCGTTAGAAGCCTTGTCCTTACTGACTTCCCGTAGTTCTTATGCTTAATCATTCTCCCAATGTAATTGTCATGTATTCTTTCATTGATTTTTCTGATCACAATATCTTGGCATATTCTGACAGACGGCTTAGGTTACGGTCTGTGCGTTTCGT
Organism: uncultured Prevotella sp.; assembly: GCA_900546345.1. Lineage (GTDB taxonomy): Bacteria > Bacteroidota > Bacteroidia > Bacteroidales > Bacteroidaceae > Prevotella. The sequence goes on from URCI01000035.1 coordinate 24,669, forward strand.
ATAGTTCTGGATAATCTCCGAGCACAGGGCGTGGCCTATCTTATTCCTGTACTTGACAGCATCACACATACTTCGCTCAAGGTCGGTCATATGGACATAGTAGTTGCTTACTTTGACCTCGATCACTCAGCGATGTTCTTAGCTATATGATATGTATCGCGGAATTATAATTGCAAATTCATCATCTCTAATTCATGATCGTACCGTCAAAAGTTTATATATATACACTTAATATAAGAAGGCGACATGATAAATGAAGATTAGTAATAGTATTTTACAGACATAAAACTTTTCAACAAATTAAGTTTCATATCAATCATTTGTAATTGCTTATGTTACAGTGCATTATAAGAATACTTTTGTAAGTTGTAAGACTATAGTCTCATACTTGGACTATATACTAAGGTACTAATAAAAAAATATTCAAAACTTTGCACCATGAGCAACAAAAAGAACAAAATTAAGCCCGTAATAGTTTCAGTTATTAATCAAGTTAAGAAGAAAAATGAAGATTTCTTCTCAAAGCTGGCTAGTGCGGCAAAAAGAGATCAGAGCTACCTTCGACAAGTCCTCAAAGGTAAGCGGAACTTCACCATGGATGTGCTGCAGGACATAGGTTCTGCATATGACATGAGATACATAATCGTGCCTGTACCAGAGTCTCCACAGTTGAAACGCTTGATAGCCGGTTACGGTGAAGAGCAGGAGTATTATTGGAGAGTGCCGTTGGGAGACGGCAGCAACGCACTCTTGGATTTTCTCCTCAATGCCGCTGGCAACAAGGCCAACTATGAGGAAATCTGGAAGGCTGCCTTTATGTTCAATGCTGTTCTTGCGCGAGCCGCATCAATCGAAGGCAGTAGGGAAGAGATCATTGAGATGCTCTCATCAGACACTGAGAAGCTACTGGATCTTATCTGGCGATTAACCCATTAATACTCCGAGACGAAACGAGAGAACCCTTAACATAATCAACTAATTAAAAATTGTAAGAGAATAATGGAGAAAGCACTGACTCAACAACTTGAGACCATGTGCAGAATGCTTACAAAGACTCGCGAGGATGTCAAAGTCCTAAAAAATCAAGTAAGCACCCTTCACTTGGTCTTGACCGGGGAAAACCCACCTCCTGAAGAGAACAGAACAAATTCTTTTGATCATGACGCGGAGGAAATTCTCCGCGCCAAGAACATAGAGGTTGGAAGCCGTGATGTTATGGAGATTTTACAAATTTCCGAGACCACGCTGAAGCGTTGGCGAAGAAACGGGAAGCTGGAATTCACGTACATATCCATTAATCATGTCACTTACAAGCTTTCGAAATTGTACGAAGCTGTCAACACTGGAATAGTGAAGTGTAAGGGACTCGGCAAAATCAAAGCCTTGGAGCGTATCTTGACTTACTCAAAGGATGTGAGCCAACTCAGAGAAAACAATGATTAACTACTGCATATGCTATGGATATTAAAATTCAGATTCTGAACAGGACACGTCAAGGGCTTGACGTTTTCCATCACTACCTGGGTGTGAAGTTCATTCCGAACAGAAGTTTCAAGAACCCTTTGTACAATGATACGAAGGCATCGTGTTCCATCTATCTGAACAAGAAGTCTGGAATCTATATGATGAAGGATTTCGGTGACCCGGAGTACTCAGGCGATTGCTTTTGGTTGGTCGGCAAGATGTTGGGGCTTGACATGAAGAGCGACTTCAAGCAGATTCTGCGACGTATCAACGAGGATATGCACCTCTGCATACCCATGGATGTAACGACTGACAACAGAAATGGGAACTGGCAGACAAACTTTGCTGAGCCTAAGCCCAGATCTTTTGCCAATACTGCATCAGAGAGTTATGCTGAACCAAAAGTTGACGAACAACTCTCACCGCAGCCGAACGTCAAACTCGCCTACAAGGAGTTCTCGGAAGTGGAACTGCAATACTGGGGTCGGTATGGCATTACAGCAAGTACCCTTAAACGCTTCAAGGTAAAGAGCGCAAAATCGCTCACCGGTGTGTCAAAGGAGGGAAAGAAATACAAGATATACTCTCAGCCCAACGAGCCGATGTTCGTGTATCACACCATTGACGAAGCCGTTAAGGTGTACATGCCGAAAAACAAGCTGCGGTTCATGTATGCGCACCGACCGAGTAGTGAGTATGTCTACGGACTGGAGCATCTGCCGGCGCGCGGACACATGGTGTTCATCACCGGAGGGGAGAAGGATGTCATGTCGCTCGCGGCACATAGCTTCAATGCTGTCTGCTTCAACAGTGAGACAGCGGTCCCGCCAATCAACATTATTGAGAATCTTCACCGGCGGTTCAAGCATATCGTCCTGCTCTATGACATGGACGACACGGGCAAGAAAAGTGCTGCAAGAATAGAGCAGGCTTTGAGAGCTTATGGCGTGAAACGGTTGGAACTGCCGCTTGCTGGAACCAAAAGCGAGAAGGACATCTCTGACTTCTTTGCTCTTGGACATACCGCCGACGAACTCAGCAGGATAATTACAGAACTCATTCAGAAGATATACCGCAAAAGCTCGGTTATTTTCAAGTCGTGCGAACTGGACTATGCAAATCCACCCGCAAGGTCTTCTTCAGTGGTAGAGGTAAATGATGTACCGGTAGGCACCTGTGACAACCTTTTTTGTCTCACCGGGGGTGAGGGTGTGGGAAAGAGCAACTTCGTTGCTGCCATCATCTCCGGTACAATAGCTGAGAGTGCGCTGGACGCCGAGCGCACGCTGGGCCTTACCATCATCCCGAATCCGTCGGGTAGGGCCGTTATTCTCTTTGACACGGAGCAGTCTGAGCATCAGCTTTACAAGAATGTGCGTAAGGCTGTCAAAAGGGCTTATCTCGATGACAAGCCGGACTTCTTTCATGCCTATCATCTGTCGGAGCAGTCGCGCAAGGAGCGTCTTGACATCATCCGAACGGCACTCGACATGAACTTCCATCAGCACAAAGGCATCCAGTTGGTCATCATCGACGGTGTGGCAGACTTGGTGCGTTCTGCCAACGACGAGCTGGAGAGTGTGGATGTCATTGATGAGTTGTACCGTCTTGCAGGATTTTACCACTGCTGTATTGTCTGTGTGTTGCACTTTGTGCCTAACGGGGTAAAGCTCAGAGGACATATAGGCTCTGAGCTTCAGCGCAAGGCAGCCGGCATTCTGTCCATTGAGAAAGACACCAATCCTGCCTACTCTGTGGTCAAGTGCATCAAGGTGCGAGACGGAAGTCCGCTGGATATTCCGATGATGTCTTTCGGATGGGACAAGAAGGAGGATATGTTCGTTTATATGGGCGTGAAGGCTAAAGAGGATAAGGAAAGACAGAAAATCAATGACCTCAAGAGCATAGCCCAGGGTATCTTCGAGAAGGTTGACAAGCTGACATATGGAGAAATGGTGAAGGCCATCGTCGATGCGATGGAGATACAGCCCCGGACGGCAAAGGACTATATCCGTACCATGAGGGATAAAGCAATTATAGAGCAGCTATCCGACCAATCCTATCAGCTCAAGATATTCTGAGGCGATGCTGTGGCACCGGCAGTGCAGGCTATCTGCGCTGTCGGGCCATTTTCTTCTTTCGGTCAATGAGATTGGCGATAGAGAAGCTGATCCAAAGTATGGGAAACATCAAAGCCCAGAAGAGGACCTTAAGGACCAGGACGACCGCTCCAATGACAACGGCGAAGATGAGAGCGTAAAGGAAGAAGAGTGCGAACATGATGACATCTTTTTGAGGGTGAATAATTATGTTTGTTAACTCCTTAATTCCCTATAAAGATACGAATATTTTTCGAAATACACAAGTTTTTCTGTGATTATTTTCTATAAACATGCAATAAAATCAATCGTTTCCAACGACAAAATCACTGTCACTATGAGTACAAATACCATTCCAAATTACCAAAAAGCGATCTTGACTTTCAATGTGTTCTTCAGAGAGGACACCACAACACAGTCGTTTCTGCCGAGTATCGTATCAAAGGATACAGAGAACTGGACTCTCTTCCGAAGTACTTTTGCAGGACGAAAGGACTGCAACCTGACCATCGTGGACAAGTCCATCGAGACACCTTTCCACTGCTTGTTGGTAGCATTGTTCTGCAAGCAGCTCGAAGATGAGTTGCAGACTGAATTTGAGAATACAACCATGATTCTGTCTCCGCTCCGCAAAGAGCATCCGGGCAGCATCAACATTGCCAACATGCCTTTTGACAAGACCGAGAACCGCAACGATTATCTGCAAGAGTGCTTCTTAAAGGTATCGGGAAGGAAGGTTAAGATAGCGACAAAACGCAATCCGATACTCTGCAGGGACATCAAAATCTCTACTGGCGATTATACTCTTTTCCTCCGCTTTGAGGGTGGGATGGCTAATGGATGGCAGGTGGACGACGCTTATGTTGCGAGTATGACACCTAAAGAGCTTCTTCCTTTTGTCTCAAGCAATGTCAAATGCAAGAATATATTCACGCATGGCTACAGCCAGAATGGGGTATTCATCAATGTGGATTTCTTGACAAAACACCGTGTGTGTATTCCGTAATCTGCATTTGACACCAACAAAAGTGTTATTGGCGGATTTCAGTCGAGAGGCAGGCACAAAAGATAGAAACTATCAGAGCAATCCAAGCTATCAGAGCAATTTACAGATAGAATCTATCTGATCTATCTAAGTTATCTGCAGATAGAATCTATCCAATCTATCTAAGCAATCTTCAGATAGTTTCTATCCGAACTATCAGCTCAGTCTAAGGATAAAATCTATCTGAGCAATCAGAGCAATCCACGGATAGAATTTATCAGAACAATCTAAAGATAGATTTTATCTTTTGCATGGTTCGAGCCAGTAAAATACTGAGTTTGGTGATGACACGATGGTGCATACTTTTAGGACGAATTCACTTACGCTATTGGAATATTGAGCACTCCAACATGAAGAACGAAGCATATCTACTTGTAAATCGGAACTTTTACCCTAATAACAGGCTTTGCCACCGCTACGGCAGTCATTTGGGAGTAGCAAGTTGTGACTTTGTGTCCACAACACCGGCTAAGGCCGATGTTG
>URCI01000036.1 GCA_900546345.1 uncultured Prevotella sp.
TAATAAGAGAATCAACTCTGTTAAAATAGTTAAGAATTAAATTACCGAAGTATTGAACTTATATATTTGTATTATTCCAAAGTTCAAAGCATTTCTTGCCATAGTCTTCCATATAGCCGTAGCTCAATGCTCTTATGGGGAACGTATTGGCAATCAAGGCTTTGCGTCTTTCTCCGTGGTAGTTGATTGCTACCACTCCACAACTCCATTTAAAAGCGCAAGTTTTTGTCACGCCATCAGAGACATAACTAATTTTATCAAACTTATGTTCTGGTACTATAAAGTCTATCTTGTTTCCTGTTTCTGATAGTTCATTGTAGTACTTGAAGATGTTTACGAATATTCTCGAAGCGAAGATTATATACTTTCGATCTTCTGAGAAGATCTCGTCAAAGAGAACATCCACATAGGGCAAAATAGCCCCCATCTTCTTTTTGGGGATAGACTTGAACGCTTGTGAAGCATAGGGGATCAGTTCCAGTTGGAGTTTCTGCTTAATAACATTTCTCCAGGCTATACGAACTTTATTGTTAGCCTCTTTATTCTTTGTGTCTTCAAGATTGATATCTAAGCTAATATCGCTGTCCTTCCAGCCCTTCAAGAAAAAAGCTGTTTTTATGTCAAATGGGTCGGGTTTTAATTTGGCATTAGCGTAGATGTCCTCACCAAAGCTTTCGCTTCTTTTGATCGCAGCTTTTATTAATTTTTGCTTACTATCAATATTCTCACTTTTAACGAACTCTAAGAATTCTTGAGCTCTTTTCTTCGCATTAACTCCTGGATTGAGATTGACAAAAACAGTCTTGGCTTTCCGGTTGCCAGCATAATAGCCAGGAAGGCCATTTGTACACGTCATACTCTTTTCATCCCCGTCAATTCCCAAGCTTTTGTTCAAGCTCTCGGCATCGGAGATGGTTCCACGGAACTTGCCGTTATTGTACAGTTCCGCGAGATCTTTCTCAATTTTCTTGTCTAATAATGTCATAGTCAATAAATGGTTTATTACGCCGCAGCGTCCAAGCCGCTTTGCGTGTATTACACCGCAAAGATAGAGTTTTCCGCTTAATCATCCAAACTAAAACATTGGAAAATTGTAGAAATCAGCAAGCAATATACTCCTTGATGAATATATTTCATTTCTTGCGATTATACTTCTTCTTAAGATGGTCGTAGATCTTTTCTAAAGCAGCGGTGTTGAGTTGGCTGAGCGAAACGTCCAAGGCCCCCTCTGTGTTAAACTCAGGTTCAGAACGGGAAACAACAAAGAAGAGTTCATTCGGTACATGATCTTGACATAATAATGCAACTACATACATGCCTGAAAGTGAAGAGTTTTCGGGAAAGTCAATCCATACCTCTGGCATCCCCTCATCATCCTCTAATGAAATCTCGAGAGTCCGCATGTCACTAAGATACTGTCGAAACAGCTGATCGTAATTTTTGCTTGAATTTTCCATAGATATAACTATATTGTCTCTATTGATATCAGTATAATAATAGACACTTTTTTCGAAAATTCAGGATTGACTATGAAAAAGAATGTTATTTGACACAGAGGATAGAATCCATAGAGGTATAAAACCTCAATAACAATGTAGTTGACATTGAGGTTTTATACCTCTGATGCCATCCGATGCACCCTCTCTATTTCAGTATATTGGATAATTCTAACAAAGACCCAGCAGGAACCCATTTTGTCAGACCTTGACGCCAGACGAGAGTTTTTGGATTAATACCTTGTCTTCTTACTTGTTTTCTTAAAGCATGCAGTTCGAATGGACCTTGTTGTTTACCCTCAATGTAGAAAAAGAAGAAGACGCATCCTTTCTTTTGGAGTCTCTCTTGAAGACGATAAACAAGTTTATCCTTGAACTCGTCTATATCCACTCCCAAGAGCTCCGCACTTTTATAGAGTATCTTTCTCTCTTTCTCGGTGACAACCCCACCGGATAAGGCAACATCCATCAATTCGTTCAGTTGCTTCTCATTAGGAACAGATCGCTTTCCATCTTCGCTATGATCGAGTATGACGTTTACATGGACATCTTCTGATTGGGACTCGTACCTGGTATTAGTCGGTTTAAAGCGAGGAACAAATTCATCAACCATGTCTGGCAAATCTGGAGAGTTACTCTTACCTGCATCAACAATGCGAACCATCTCGTCAACAGAGTCTCGTGTGAAACCTTTTACCCAATGACCACAAAGGTAAATAGAAGAAAATCCAACCAATTTCTTCTCTGTGTCCGGAGATAGCAGCTCTTTATAAGTATAGAAATACTGTTTCGATTTGATTAAGCCAGGCTCAACATATTTCACCCCTCGAGTATCAAACTCGAAATATGGCGGATTCAGTTTACTATTTCCACTGGCTAATGGACTTGCTGTAAATCGTTTCATTTCTTTGAGATTTTGATTATTCTTGTGCAGGTGAAACAGGTGGTACTACAGATGACGGTAATGCAGGAGGAAAGAATTTTCTTAACATTTTCACTTGAGAGGCTTTTTCCCACGTTGTCATTCCTTCACTCCATACATCAGTATCGCCATCGGCCAATCCGTATCGCAGTAAACGGGCAAACTGAATCTCATTATAAGGTCCTTCTTGTTTGCCATTAAGCATGGCATAGATCTGGAATTTAGTTTCTCGGATTGGAGGAAGATTAGGCTCTTTATGGTTTTGCTTACCATCTGCCGATTTATCAAGATTTTCATCCGAAGATTCATCTGCATCAACAGAATCAGTTTTTTCTGCTTCAGAAGTTTCATCCTCTTTGTCTTTCTTGATAAGTTTTCCTAAACCGACAGCGCCAGCTATTGCCCCCAAGCCCGCAGCAGCGGTCTTTGTAACATTTTCTTTACTAACGCCTTCAACGGCATCTTTCACCTTACCAATAGAGTCGTCAATAGAGTCGACCAAGTCACCTACCTCATCAGGTAATACCGACTTCGCAATATTTTTTAATAATCCCATATGATTACAAGTTTTTATTATTGTTCACTGTTATAGACTCCATAAAATACCAAGAGGTATAAGAGCAGGATAACACCATTCGTGATGACATAAGGACTGAAGTTTATACCATAGTAAGCGAAGGCAAACTGGCTGATAGCCATGATGATTGCTGAGATTACAGACAGGATATGAAGGCTGACTCCTTTCCGCGAGTCCTCATACGACACGCCAAATCCAAGCAGAAAGCAGATGAAGAAACAGCTCCCACTCACAGCAAAGGCTGTCTCATTGTTGGGATTGTCTCCTGCTACAGAATAGACAGCATAGCCTAATAACGCAGCAAGCGCTATGGCTATGACGGATGGAATGACATTAATCTTCATAATTGCTTTACTTTGGTAATTCCGGTGGTGTGAGTGCCACTATTTTTAATATCGCAGGCACTTTTTCGATAGCCAACCATCCCGTCATGCCAGGCATCCACGCCAAGGTGTCTTTGTTCACCTTCTTTTGGTAGATGAGCTGTGAAAGTTCGCTCTCGTTGAGCGGCCCAACAGGTTTACCTTCAAGTGCCACATAATATTCTGGTGGCGCGGGTTGAACTTTCGGCATTGAGCCAGGAATGTTCATACCCGCCATAGCCACATTCATGGAGTTGACCATCTGTTGGGCTATAGCTGCACTCATACCGAACTCTACAAGTCGGTCTATAGAAAAGAAACTGTTGTCATCCATAAGCTAAACTCTTTAAGTTAACCTTGCGTTGGTGGTACAGGTGGAGGTGTCGAACCCGGCGCAGGAGGAGCAAAGAGGCAACTTAACTCTTGCACATCCTTGGCGAAGGCCCAGTTGGCCATACCCTGTTTCCAGACATAGGTCTGAGGCGTAAGCTGCCCACTCTGTGCCATCTGCTGCAACTGCTGCATATTGAACGGACCACTCTGAGCACCGTTCACCGCTACGAAGTAACTGACGTTTGGCACAGGTGGTGGAGTATTCATTCCGTTCTGCACTTGCTGTCCCATATTGCTCATCATACCAGCCATCTGCTGTCCCATGGCTCCTCCCATCATCATGCCAGTCATCATTCCAGCAGGATTCATGGAGCTGTCACTGCCCATATTCATAGTGCCCATCATACCAAGATTTTGCGCTCCGGTTTTCAGAACGTCCGTCTGCTGGTCAAGTGTATGCGCTCCGATGAAGTTCGTTTCTGATTGCAAGCGTTGAGCTCTCTGCATCTCCTCACGCTGAATGCGCATCGTCTCTGCCATATTCTCGGCATTCATAGCTTGGGTATCTTGCAGATTCTCGATATTGATGGCGTTCTGAGCCTTTATTGTGTCAATGGTGGCATTAGCTGTTATACTGCGCAGTTGCTCCCATCCTTCACTTTCCTTGTCAGGCTCTATGCGTGATATGTCAAGGCGTTTAAGATTGACTCCAAAATCTTCAAAATCAGTCTTGAGCTTGCTCGTCACCAAGTCATTTATGGCACCTATTTTCCTATCAATCTGAACCAGAGGAATGCCCATATCAGCAGGTGCGTTTGCAATCGCTTCTTTCATTCTGCGAATGACAACATCCTTTATCTGATTCTTGAAATCATCGAGTGAGAAGTGAATAAGTCTATTTAACTTGACAAAAGCTCTATAGTCTGTCAAGTTGAAAGTAATACTTCCACCTGCTGCCACAGGCACTATTATGTCCGTGAAGCGTGGGTCTATGACATCAAAGTATGGGACAGCAAATTTTATCTGTACGTTACCGGCTAAGTTTATGAAGTAAACCTCTGCCTGGAAAGGCGAATCGCCACCATAAGCAGCACCTAAGATGCCGGATAAAATCGGAAAGTTTGCTGTCTTCAGCGTGGCATCGAACGGACCTTCGATAAAATCCTGCAAGGTACCACCTTTCTGCTTATAAATGAAGACTGCGACTTCACCGTCCTTCACACGCAGGCTACTTCCCCAACGAATGGAGTTTTCACGACTCGTCGTATTGGCTTCCTGGCCTGCAGGACGCCATTTCCAAACCAAATATTCTGGCTCATCACAGCGGATGACGTTCATCATTCCGCCCGACTTGCCTTTACTGAACCATCCCATAACTAAGTTATTTAGAGATCAAAGACTGCAATCTTTCTAGTTCCTGAGGATCTTTCACAAGAATCTTGGCTTTCAACATACATTGTTCACATTTGACTTTCCATGCAGAGGCTATCTTATTCTTATTTATAACCTCATCATGTTTTTTTGTTGTTGATTCAGCATAAGAGATTCCCCCCAAAAGTCCAACAATGCCTCCTAACATCAATCCTGCACCAAAAGCTGGCCCTATGCTATCATCCTTCGTTAAAATTGAGAACAAAACACATATTATAACGAATACTAAACAACTAATGGCAAAAAAAGCTAAGCCTCTAATAATTCCAGGCATCGTGATAAGTCCCTTTGTCGTTTTGAGATTCGGTGAGGCCATCGTTAAGAACTCTACCAGATCATCTTCTGTATTTGGTATTGGGCAATTTATTATTAATGACACTTTTCGATCAATAACTCTACTATGGTCTTTCTCGAAAGCTAATAAGCCTGCATAATCAGTAATGTCAATATGTTTTCTTGACCGATCTGCCTCTACAAGATTATCATAAAGTTCTTTGTATGTAGAGTTAGCCTTAACATCTCTAAATGTATAAGAACATTCCGGACATTTCAAAGAGCTTTCGGGAATAATCGCTCCGCAGCTGGGACATTTCTTCACAGTCCCCAACTTACTGTTCTGTGGCTTATACACTTTCTTTTGAGCATTCAGCTTACCCTCCATGATCATCTCCACCTCGTCTGGATCTTGTCCTTCCTTTACGGCGCGTTTCATGATGAGCTGACGCTCTTTATCGGTGATGACGCCGTCGGCAATGGCGGCGTCAATCATTGAGTTTAGTTCTTCTGACAGCATATGATCAGTTGCTTATTTTACATTGAAATATCTAATCGGGTTCTGGCTGCCTTTAGCTTTAGGAGGCAGTTGCTTGTTCATATAGCGTTCAAGAACTGCTGGATCGGAGACCTCATAGCCATCAAACTGGAATCTTTTGCCATCATCAGTAAGATACCAACCTTTCTCGTCAACCTTGAAGATGCCGCAGACCAGATTCTTGTACTCGGCAAGAACATAATCACATTGGTTGGCTTTTTTCTGACTGATTCGCCATGCTGCTCTTACAGCTTCATACACATCACCGTCCCGGCTGTACGCCTTATTGATGTTGATGCACATCACTCGGTCAGTAATCTCATCAGCAGATAGCGGCTTGCTGCTATACAGTGCATCAAGTTGCTCAACGGTCATGATTTTGTTGGTGCTCATCTGGTGACCGCCCTGGATATTTGACAGTTCAAACTTGAAAGGCACATATTCGCCCTTACCACCTCCAAGCAGGTTTATCAGAACCGACTCTACGATAAAAGCCTGCTCTTCTGTGAGTTGATAACGGACAATGTATTTCTCAACATTCAAGCCGGCATCAAGGATGTCCTTAATGCGTACTTCCTTGTCGTTGTCAGGATTAAAGTCCTTTCTTACTTTCTCTTCATGGTTGAAAACTCTGTTATTCTCGCCCTTACCTACATAGAAAATAGTGTTGTCTCTTGGGTCAACCAACAGATATACGTAATATCCTATCTCCTGCAGGGTTTGTGGACCAAATTGGTTTATAGCCTTTCCCATATAGACGGATTCATATACAGGAACAATCCCAAGGACCTGTGATTATAGTTTAGATTTCGGTTGCATATACGAAAAAAGCGTGGGATTCATACTGTCACCCGTCCCACACTTGGAGGCCTTCGCATTGCCCATCACTGTTGAACGAGCAACGCAGAAGCCCACGCCTGTATGTATATCGCACCTTTGGCATACCTTATATATAATAAGGTACACCTCCGGTTGGTGTATACACACCCATGGACATCCACCGTTGCTTCATTCCCGACAGTGATAAGAAAGTTGCGAAGTTTCCAAGTGTCAAGAACAAAGCGTTAGTAAACGCCTTATCATATATGGTCATCACTCCACGACACACGTGCCGCTTCAACATGAATGACGATGCAAAGATAGGACTATTATCTTAAAATTCCAAACAATCTTGATAAAAATCAAGGATAATTTTCTCGATTGCATTCGCAAGGATTGAAGTTTACTTCTGTCATAGCATTCTTTTTTGATTACAGACATATAATAGTCGCACCGAAAAGAAAATTCAATATCTGCGGCAACTTTTTTCCGACGGCTGATTTCTTACCTTCTATATATTTGATTTAGAACGGAATAAGACGCAAATGAAATAAAAAATTGAACTTTCGGGCAATCGTTACTATATTATGCCGTTAGTAGAATATAGGTAAAACTAAACCGAATCAATTATGGAGCATGTATGTACTATCCGCTACAAGTTCACTTACTATCGCAAACCGGAACTGATTGCGAAGATTTGTGAGCTGCTGAAAGCGCATCTCAACAAGCACTGCGCTGGAATCGGCAGTCTGCAAATCAAATACGATTATAACCGCGACCATGTAGAGAGCGCTAAGGACCATGCCGATGGCGTTCCAACGAACCGGGAAGCCAACATTCTATGTGTTGATGCCGAACTCAAAACCCAAAACGACGACATCGGAAACATACTCAGCACAATGATGGAGGACACACCGAAAAACTGTATGGGACAAAGTTTGAAATGCCATTACACATTCACAAAAAAGGCACGGATGGGTAGTGGGATGATAAAAGTTACATTAGAATCCGGATATAAGTTCGACGAGAAACCTGAGTCATATTTAGAATCCGATCGAGACGGGATTTTCTCACCAGATACTTTCCCGAAGGTGAATGAGTTCTTTCGTGAGCTTCAGTCCAAGAAGTGGGCACGCGACGACAGTCCCCGCCAACCGTGAGCAGACCGAGCGGTCGAAGCAATGTGGCTGCTTCTTCTGCTGCCGCATCTTCCCTGCCTCCGAGGTGACCGACTATGCCTCGCGCGAAGAGCCCACCGCCCTCTGCCCCTACTGCTATACCGATTCCGTCCTCGGCGATGCCTCCGGCTATCCCATCACCGGGGAGTTTCTGAAAGAGATGAACAAGCGGTGGTTCTGAAGGTTGCTGCAAACTATTCTATGCTTTGCAAAAACCTTCCTGGTCATAGCCACGGTGGTATTTGTTGATGCAGTCGACGAGAGCCTGGAGACGTGGGTCGTCAATGACCATATTCTTTGTTAATTGCAATTGGGCATTATAGGCACAATGGTTAATGTCCGTGTTTGACCTCATTGTCATTCATGCGCACATCGTGCTCGTGTGACCTTTCGGGTCACCTCGGCAGAGGATAGGGTTGGCTCCTTTCCCCCGGTCTGCGCTCCTATCGTCGCTTGACTGGGGTCACCTATGCTTCAGCCCCGGTGGGGCTGTAGATAAGGCAAGGTATGAATGCCCCTCATCTGCTCAAGCGTGGATGTACCACCCTATCGGACTATTTGTTGCCTCCGAGGAATCAGTGCCCCAACGGGGGCACACGCATGTGTAAAGCCCCGTACAAACGAGGGACGAGCGCAGTGCGGGGATGGAGAAATCATCGCATATTGATTGCGAAGTGACCCGAAGGGTCACACGAGCATTTTATGCGCATCAATATATGACAATTCAGCGAAGGACTTCCCTAATTGATACAATTTTCAATAGTTTTTCATCGGACTCTGCCACGGACTTTTGCACCTGAGCCACTATTGTCTTATCTTTGCAAGTATAATGAAACAGTATGGAGAAACGCTCGGAGGATATTCTATTACGGAACTAATACCGACTTCAATGAGATAGACTTGAAGGGAAGTCGACCCGACAAGGATTAACAACATTTACTGATTGTTTGTCGAGGGGGATCAGAAAAATATGGAAAAATTATCGTATCTTTGTGGCAAGAAACTAAACAATAAACGATTTAACTTCCAAGCTATGAAGAAGCGAAACATTGTGTTACTACTTGCCATCCTAGTTCAAATGAGTGCTTTTGCCCAGGTTGTTGTCGGCACTTGGAAAGGAGACCTCAAAGTAGGCATGGCGAAACTCGCCCTCATCTTTCATGTGGACAAAGACACCTGCACCTTGGATGTTCCCGACCAAGGCGGACTGGGGTTACCGGCATCCATCAAAGAGCTCACCGACACCTCCCTCACTGTTATCATGTATGAGCTGGAGGCAGGCTTCCAAGGCCATCTGAAGGACGGACAGCTCGTGGGCACGTTCACACAAAGAGGAATGACATTTCCGCTCACCCTCAGCCGTTTCCAGGAAGCATACAACCGGCCACAAGAGCCTCGGGAGCCCTATCCCTACAAGACGGAGGAGGTGACCATCAACACGCCTGCGGCAAAGCTCGCTGGTACCATCACCTATCCCGTGGGATGGCAGCCTGGACAGAAGGTGCCATTGGCCGTTATGGTGACGGGCAGCGGACAGGAAGACCGCAATGAAGAAATCTTCCATCACAAGCCATTCCTCGTGATTGCCGACCACTTGGCAAGAAACGGGATCGCCACCTTGCGGTGTGACGACCGAGGCGTGGGAGGCTCAACGGGCGATGTGGCCAAGGCTACCACATTCGACTTCGCCAAAGATGCCTCCTACGAAATAGACTTTGCACGCAAGCAGGGACATTTCTCCAAGGTTGGCGTCATCGGGCACAGCGAAGGCGGCGACATCGGGTTTATCCTTGGCGCACAAAAGAAACTGGACTTCCTCGTGTCGATGGCCGGCCCTAGCATTCCCATGGACAGCATCCTGTACCTTCAGAATGTCAATGCTGTGAAGCAGATGGGTGTGGCAGCAAACTTCACCAAGGAGGATTTGCGGAAAAAGATCATGGACAACGACCCGTCTCCTTGGATGGTGGCTATTCTGAACTATGACCCGTCCAACGACATCAAGGCAACTAGCTGCCCCGTCATGGCCATCAACGGCGACAAGGATGTCCAAGTCGAGGCCACGGCCAACCTGAATGCTATCAAGACACTGCTGCCAGCCAACAAGCACTCAATGGTGAAGAGCTATACCGGATTGAACCATCTGTTTCAACACTGCCAGACAGGGCAACTCGCTGAATACATGACCATTGAAGAGACCATCTCGGATGAGGTCTTAAACGATATGGTCAAATGGATAAAGGGTCTGAAATAAGAGAATTCACTCCACACACTGGCAATATCCGAATGTAAGTTTCTTAATGTTCTGGCCTACACCTGCTCTCGTTACTTTTTGACTGTCCTTATTCCTCTATATCCCTTGTCAGGTCGGTGAGGCCCTTCTTGAGGTGCTGCTTGAGCCGGTCAAGGAAGGACGGGGCCTTAGGATGCGAATGGTCTGGGACTGGCGATGCCTCGCCTCCATCCTGTCCAGCAGACTGTGCTTCCTGACCATCACGGGGCGGGAAGGCGGATTGAGGCTCCGCCGTGTCTGTCTGGCTGTCGCTCATGTTGAAAGAGACGGATGGAGATGACTCTTCTCCTGCCTTGTCCTCACCAAATATCATCTCGTCTCCTATCATTTCCCCTTCAGGCTTCCCCTCTTCCGCCACACTGCCAATAGCCGGATCAGTGATGTCTGCATTTTTGTCTTTCTCCTGGTCGGTCTTCTCCTGCTTCTTCTTGGCGGCGGCAGCCTGAGAGAGCAAAGGCTCACGATAGAGCTTGGCGATGATCTGGTTATAATAATCCTCATCCTTGTCGTCATGCGTCTCTTGCGGCATGAAACGGTTGTCGATGCCAGTGGCGAGGATGATGACCTTGGCATCCTCGCCGAGGGTGTTGTCGTCGCTCGTGCCCCAGATAACGTCGATGTTCGGGTTCAGGCCATACATGAAGGAGTCTATCTCCCGCATCTCGCTGACAAACAGCGGACGGTCCTCGCTCGTATAGATGTTGAACAGAATCTTCTTCGCATTAGAGATGTCACTGCCGTAGAGCAGCGGCGACTCCAGGGCGTTGACGATGGCTTTCTCGACACGCCGCTCACCGCGAGCGCGCCCGATGGCCATAATGGCCCCGCCACCGCCGCGCATCGTCGTCTCGACATCGCGGAAGTCAAGGTTGATGCTGCCCTCAATCGTAATGAGTTCCGATATGCTCTTTGCGGCATTGCACAGGATGTTGTCCGCGGCTTTGAAAGCGTCCTTGATAGAGAGTTCCGAGTCGGCATAGACATCGCAGATGCTCTCATTATTAATAATGAGTAGTGAGTCGACATTCTTCCGCATCTCCTCCACTCCTTTCAAGGCCTTCGTTATCTTGCGGTTCTTCTCAAAATAGAACGGGATGGTCACAATGCCTATTGTCAGTATTCCCATGCTCTTGGCCACAGAAGCAATAATGGGCGCAGCTCCTGTACCCGTACCGCCACCCATGCCGGCCGTGATGAAGCACATGCGTGTGGAGTCGTTGAAGAGCTCCTTGACGCGCTCCTTCGTCTTGATAGCCTCCTGCTTCCCGAGCTCCGGGTCGGCTCCGGCTCCCAGTCCCGACTCTCCCAACAGCAACTTGACGGGCACCGGGGAGTGGGCTAGACTCTGGCTGTCGGTGTTGCACACCGCAAACGACACGTTGGCGATGCCCTCGTTGAACATGTTGTTGACGGCATTACACCCGCCGCCACCTACGCCAACCACCTTGATGATCTCTTTCGTGGTGTCTTCCACCGGACCAAAGTCCAATGTATCGCGCTTCTGTTGATTATCGTCTTCCATGATATTCTATTTCTATTTTTTGCGCAAAGATAAAGTAAAAACATCAAATCCCCAACAGAAAAATCTTCGCAAGGCTTGCAGCCCATTTTTATCTTCGCACATGAACGGCTCTATCAGTTTTTTCGTTAACTTTGTAACCACAATGAACAACGATGAGGAACAAGCACGACTGATGGCCCGGCAAATACGTGAGCTGGTGAAGAAGTTGCAAGTCATGGGTAGAAACGACTTGTTGCTTCAGGCCATCACCGTGCCTACGCTCGAACAACTCAGAACAGAGGCCGCACGTGGCACGCTTCGCAGACTCTTCGTCAAGGACGACGGCAGACTTTTCCTTGAGGAAGACAAAAACACAGGCAATGGCAACAACAATACGATAGAGGTACAACTGTCTCCTGTTCATCGTGCTGTCTACCTATTATTCTTGCGGCACGAAGAAGGCATTGAATTCAAGCGCCTCAGCGAATACCACGATGAGCTGTTGTCAATCTATGACCACATCTGCCCCGAAGGAGACAAAGACAAGATGCGGGAGACGGTGGAGCGGCTCACCAATCCCCTTGACAATGCCATCAACGAGAAGTGCTCCCGAATCAAGTCGGCCTTCACAGCACTCATGGACGACTACTCGGCCAGCTACTACATCATCGGCAGCCAAGCTGAGCGCATCGACCCCTCCTCTCCCCGTCGCTGGTTCCGCCGCCTGAAAGTCATCACCTTGCCAAGGAAGCTGGTGGTCTACGAATAACTCATCGCAAGACTCAAAGACACAGTCCCCTCAATAGCCTTCCCTAGGGAGCAAACATCGCAAGAGCCGAGGCTAACGATTGCTGCCCTCAGCGACAAAAAAACACGCGAAAACTTGCAGCATTCAAAAAAACACGTTAATTTTACTGCTGCAAAACCGAAACATTTGGTCTATGAAACGATACCACACACTCTTCACGCTCCTGCTCTTGTTTCTCCTCGTGGGCTGTAAGAAGGACCCACAGAAAATCTACAGCGAACAGAAATCGGGCGTGGTGCTCATCTGCAATGAGTACTACTACGACCTCAAGTTGTCGAATGGCGAGCATCTCTACTTCTCCGGCCTTGACGACGACGGCAGCTTCATCAACCTGACGGCCAGCCTCGCCGACATCAAGAAAGAGTCGAGCGTGCTGAACGGCACCGGATTCTTCATCGACGAGACGGGGCGCATCCTCACCAACCGGCACGTGGTGGCCCCGACGGTCGACAAGGCAACGGTGAAGAACAACGTCAACGCCATCATCGAGAACTACGCGCAGTACATCCAATCGCTCCAGGACTCCATGGACCAGCGCTATGCCGCCATACAAGCTTATGCGAATGAGAATACCTACCAGGACGACTACGGCGAGACCTATACCAACCTGAGCGATGAGGAGATAGCCACGTTGCAGCAGGAGGTGGCTAGCCTCAGAGAGCAATACATCGAGGCGGAGAACCTTAAGAACAGTGTGCGCAACAACATCCTCAACGACAACTTCTCCATCCAGCTGCACTCCCAGTTCGGCATCGCCTACGACGGCAGCAATGTCAACTCGTGGGACGACTTTATGAAGACGCCGTGCACGCTGCTCCGAGTCTCCGAGGATGTCAACTCCGACCTCGCCCTGCTGCAACTCAACAGCAAGGCGACACCCGCGGGGCATTATGTCTTCACCATCGACCCGTCACTGGCCACTCTCGACAACCAGCTCGAAATCAACCAGACGGTCTACATGATAGGCTACAACTACGGCGTGGCCCTGGCCAAGACCGACAACGGCATCAACGCACAGTTTACCAGCGGCACCGTCACGCAGCAGCCCGACGGCAAGCGCGTCACCTATAGCATCCCGTCGATGCCTGGCTCCAGCGGCTCGCCCGTCGTCGACGACCGGGGACGGCTCGTCGCCGTGAACTTCGCCAAGAGCAATGGCAGCGACAACTTCAACTTCGGCGTGCCACTGATAAGAATCGTGACGTTCCTGAGGTAAAGAGAAATCTTCCATCTTTTTCTTCATTTACCTTGCTCATTTACCAGCGAAACATTATATTTGCACTCATTATCAAAAAACGAAAAGGGAATGAAGAAAGGACTCATATTGGAAGGAGGAGCCTTGCGGGGACTGTTCACAGCCGGCGTCATGGACGTGATGATGGAAAACAGCATCACGTTTGACGGCCTTGTCGGCGTGTCTGCCGGGGCTGCCTTCGGCTGCAACTACAAGAGCCGGCAGCCCGGCCGCGTCATCAGATACAACAAGCGGTTTGCCCATGACTGGCGCTATTGCAGCGTCAGGTCGTGGATAACGACCGGCGACCTCTTCAATGGCGAGTTCGACTATCATCTGCTACCAGAGCAATTGGACGTGTTCGACACCAAGACGTTCGACGCGAGTCCTATGAAATTCTATGCCGTCTGCACCGACCTGGAGACGGGAGCCCCAGTCTACAAGCTCCTCATGCAGCACGGCTACGAATGCTACGAGTGGATAAGGGCATCGGCCTCCATGCCTCTGGCCGCAAAGGTCGTGGAGATTGGCGACAAAAAGCTCTTGGACGGTGGCATCGCCGACTCCATCCCCCTGAAGTTCTTTGAAAGCAAGGGCTATGACAAGAATGTCGTCGTGCTCACCCAGCCCCTGGGCTATGTCAAGAAGCCGAACCCCCTGTTGCCGCTGTTCCGCTTGCAGTTGCACCGTTACCCCAACTTCCTCCATGCCGCTGCCATCCGACATGAGATGTACAACGCCCAAACAGCCTATGTGCGCAAGCGCGAGCAGGAAGGCGCCGCCTTCGTCATCCGCCCCAAGAAACTACTGCCCATCAACCACCTCACCCACAACCCCGACCTCATGCAGCAGGTGTATGACGACGGCCGGAAGGCGATGGAGGAAAGGATGAAAGAGCTAAGAGAGTTCTTGGAAACTACTTGATGTGTACTGCGTCGCCGCCCCACTTGGCCTCAAACCCACCGAAGTGGTTCAGCATCTCGAGGACGCGGTCGATGCCCTCGCTGCGCAAGCAGAAAAAGCGGAGGCGCTTCTGGGGCAGCAAGGGGTTGGCGATGACGAAGGACACGCGGTACCAACGTTCCAAGTTCTTAGCGATGAGCGCCAAGGACAGGTCGTAGGAATAGAGGTATCCGTTCTTCCTATACTCATAGGTGTTCATGTTCTCCTCGGTGCCTTTCTTCGTCGTGACCATGATGACACCATTGACACCGCGGGCACCGTACATAGCCGCGGCCAAGAAAGGAAAGGTACACACTTAAAAACTAAAAAACAAGTTTATCGCTCCTTTTCGTAAAAAGTACAAATTCAGATATACAATTATAAAGAAAAGCGGCTAAGCAAACTGTTCTATACATTGTCGACTACTTTCCGCTTTTATATGCCTCCCACTCCATCCATCCGCCACGCAGGTTAATGACATGGTATCCGTCTTGAGCGAGAATAGCGGCAGCCTTCAGACTTCGTTTGCCTGAGCGGCAGTAGACAGCGATAGTCTTTTCCTTGTGTAATGTAGACGTGGCAGTCTCTTCAAAGTCTGCCTTTAGTACATCGATGTTCCTAGCACCGTCGATATGGCCGGCATTGTATTCATCGGCTGTCCGCACGTCCACAAGGATAACAGAATCGGACTGTATGACTTGTGCAAACGCTGCCGCAGACACGGTTTTGATGGAGTCGGACTGTGCATGTGAGCAAGATGCGAAGCCCAACATACCAAACAAAATAGTAAGAATCTTTTTCATGTGATGAATTAATAATAAGGTGTAAATTTATCAATAACGTAATCGCCTATTCATGACTACATATACTTTTTCCGATCGAGCTTGCCATTAAACGTACGGGCAATGTGATCCGTCTTTTCATAGAGATTGGGCACCTGCCAACGTTCAAGCCGCTGGACCAGAAACCGTGCGATCTCTTTTTTGGACAACGGCTGGTCAGAGACATAGTAAAGTTTCAGTGTGAGGCCAAAGACCGGTGAATCGACTTTCGTACAGATGCAGTCTTTCATACCTTTCATGGCCATAGCAGCATTCTCCACATCGGTAGGTGCTATCTTATACCCCCCGATGTTGATGGTGTCGCCCAAGCGACCGGTGAGATGCAGATTACCCTCTGTGTCGAGCTCTCCTAAGTCCGATGTCCACAAGGTATCGTCGTGCAGCACCTGCGCAGTAGCCTCCGGATCACCAATGTATCCACTCATAAGTGTAGCGCCTTGGCAGGCCACTGTACCTTCCTGCGTAATGAACACATGCGAATGTTTCATCGACGGTCCAAGACAGCCGGCAATACACGGATGATGCTGGTAGTCGTAAGTACAGATGATGCCTGTTTCTGTGGAAGCATAGGTGTTGTAGAGGCGCGTATGAGGGAGTATCATTCGCAACAAATCAAGATCACCTTGAGGCATTGGTGCGGCCCCCGTCTCTATAAAATCGATTTTGTCGGCCAACGAAGCCATTTCTTTTCTTCCCCACTGCAACAACAGCCGTATGCTTGCAGGCACGAGAAAAGTGGCCATGCACTTACTGGGATAGTCAAAGGCACGGAAGAAAGCCTCCTGATCGCGTAGTCCGTCAAGAAGGACCAGTGTTCCGCCCTCATGAAAGACAGGCCACATCTTGGAAAGGCTACCGATATGCTGGAGCGGACCACAGATGACGAAGACCGTATCTGGCGAATATCCTTGGGCAGCGATGAGGTTCTCGGCATCGGCCAACAAAGCCCGGTGGGAGATCATTACTCCTTTTTGTGTGCCTGTGGTGCCTGTGGTGAAAAGAATATCGGCGAGAGGCTCCATGCCGTCTTCCATAGGCAATGTCTTATCGACCGTTTGGTGGATCTGTGCCAACATATCTGCAGACAGGTCTGAGGCTACTGGCACGGCCACCGCACCTGCTGCATGGATGGACAGATAATCGATAACAAAATCGATATCCTGTGTGTTGGACAACACATAACCACGTCCAGGCACATACCCCCGCGCACGTTCCGACACCCGTTGCCACAATGCATGATAGCTGATCACCTTATCGTCTTTGATGATGGCGGGATGATCAGGCCGCTCACAGGCATGGATGCATATGAAGTCTTCGATAGTTTTCATGGCCAGCGACATCAGTTTCACAGTTTACTCTTCACGAGTTCCACGAGCGCGTCGAGGTTTTTAAAGTTCCGAGGGGTGACATCTTTTGCTTCCAAGTCAATGCCATATTCCTTGGAGAGGGTCATGAGGATCGCAGTGATCCCCAAGCTATCGAGTTCAGTGAAGAGAAAGTCGCTCTCCAGATCGACGAGCGGCAAAAGGTCTTCGAGCAGGTCTTTGATGTGTTCTTTTGTTATTTCCATTGTCTTTATCTGTTGATTATTTTTTATCTTGTGCGTATGCGTTCTTCTCACAATGCAGTGTTTATTTCAGTTCATATCGTCTACGGTCTTTCTCTGCCTGTATTCTTTCCTCCGCTGTCTGAGGCTCCCGGCGCCAACTGCCTGTAAAGAGGTTGCGAAGAGTGATCGGCTGTGTGCGTTTATTGCCATCCTTACGGTATACCAGCCATCTGAAGATCAAGGGTGGAAAGAGATAGGCCATCATGATCACGGAGAACATACCCACGATGGTGACGACGGCCAATGACCGCAAGGCCGGGTGACGTGCAAGAATGAGCGTACCGATACCTATAAACATGATCAGCGCCGAGAGCATGATGCTGTTCTTATACGAGGCCAGCATCTTCTTTCCGTAAGTATATTCATATTGGCATCCCTCGGTCATGAAGATGGTATAGTCATCGCCCTGACCGAAGATGAAGGTGGCGAGGATCACATTCACGATATTGAAATCGATGCCTGTCAGTCCCATGATGCCCAGGATCCAGATCCAACTGACAGCCATCGGCAGGAAGGAGAGTGCTGCTAACTCAAAACTGCCCATCGAGAACCAAAGGAAGAAGAAGACGATAGCTGAGCAGGCATAACCGATATAATTGAAATCATTGCTCAGATGATTGGCCACAGCACTGTTGATATTTTGTATGTCAAAGGCAAAAACATGGGGGCATGCCTTCGTCACAGCAGCAACGGTCTTCGCCACATCCTGTTTCTTCACGACAAGCCGGTCGACGATCTGCCGCTGCCCTGTCTCTTTATTCTCTGTGACATAGGCAGAGAGCACGGAAGAGGTAAGCGGTGAGAAAGCATCAAACGACAGCACCGGATAGATGTCATTAAGGATAAGATGGAAGTCATTGAATGCATCAGAAGCAAAGCCTGCCTTCGTCACAGCCGCTTCGAAGTTTTGAGAACCGCCTCGATCGTTAAGACGAGCCCATCGGTTGACAAACCGGTACCATTGTTCAAGTCTTTGTTTTTGTTCTTGCTCTGATACAAGGAAGGGGGCACCTGTTTGTACCGGTCCCAACCATTTGCTGAGAAAACGCTCATGGTTGCACAAAGCCTCCTCCCACGTTTTTCCCGATGCGACAACATAAATATCACGACTGTCTTTAGGTTGTGAGACCAGTTGGGCAAAGTATGCCATATCGGCTTTCTGCTCCTGGGTCATATAATTAATATGTGTCAGGTTCGTATCAAAGCCTGTGCGAAAGGAGAAGCAAGCAAAGAATGCCGTCAACACGACGACGGTTACCACGATCCATCGTTTGTTCTCCATGGAGAAATTGCCCAAGCGTTGCAAAGCGTGAGGCTCTCTCCCATGTTTCACTGTAGCGACCTGAGGCAGGAAGATCAGTACAAAACCGATGGTGCCCACCAAAAGGAAAGAGGCAAAAAGACCGAGATCGCGCAAGGCAATACTTTGCAGAGGCACCAAAGCAAGGAAGGCACCCACCGTGGTGATATTGCCAACGAGCAGTGGCATGACGATCTCCCGCAACGCTTGTCGCATGTCAGGCGTATGATTGAGGTGAGCAATGACATGCAGCGGATAGTTGACCGCGATGCCGATGATGACCGATGAGATGCCGATGACAATGATCGACACGTCGCGATGGACCAGTGAAAGGCAAGCCATGGCAAACAGCCATCCCCAGGCAATAGAGAAGGCGATGAGCACCAGGTTTTTCCAGCTACGAAATGACAATGCCAACAGTGTCAGGATGAGCACCACAGCGATAGAGACAGCCAGCAAGCTGTCTGTTCTGATCTGTCTGGCATTGCCTACAGCAATGACAGGTCCGCCAGTGAGATGGATATCAAGGTTGGGATGCTGTGCCTTGGTCTTGTCAGCGCAGTGCTGCAACAGATCCACCAGCTGTCCGTTGTTCTGAGTCTCACTGTTGCCAAAGGGCGAGGAGACCATCACAATGGCCCGTTTCATGTCGGGCGAGAAGATATAGCCCCCATAGAGCTCATATCTCATCTTTTCGCTTTGCTGTTGCAGACGGGCCACGACAGGAGTAAAGAGGTTGAGGGGATCGCGCGAGAGATTTTGTTCGAGCATGCCCCCCGACGGGAAGAGAAGCATCTGCTTGTCGCGTTCCAGTTGTCGCTGTATGTAGTCGGGTTGACTGAGTAGTGAGTCGATTCGGCGATAGTCTGTTTCTGTGAGGAAGTAAGGAATATGATCATAGACAAAACGGCTCACGCGCGCCATCTCGTCGAGGTCGACAGTCGCTGTAAGTTGCTGGACCATATGGGTGGTGTCGTCCTTGCGGACGGCGCTGACAAAGTCTTCAATGCCCTGCACGATAGCGTCGGCATCGGTCTTGTTGGTGTCTGTGCACTGCACGATGGCAAAGATGCGGTTGCCACCGGATATGTTCTGATAAACCCCGACAGCCTCCCGATGATGGCTGTCAAGAGGCAGGAAAGCTGTGATGTCTTCCTGGAAGCGCATGCGACAAACGAGGGCAACAAGAACAGCCGTCAGTGCTATAAAGAGTCCGGCCGCCAAACGTCTGTGCGTCCGAAAATAATCATAGATGCGAAGAATCTGTTCTGTCATTCTGCTTATCTTTGTTTACAATGGGATTGGAGTAGATACCTAAGAAGATGTCTGTCAGTTGTTCTACATCACACGTGTCATAGCGGGTCAGACCACTCAGCCGGCCGACAAACAGATCCTTTTCTTCCTGTGTGTATCTGTCGCAGAAGCGCGAGGATCCATAGCGCAGGTCATAAGCGATGTAGTTGTTTGGGAATAGCCGGTAAGCCGAGACGATACGCTGGTCAATGAGGTGGGCCACAGCCCGATGGTAGTCATGGTTGGTCATTTCATGATATGCTCGCAGTTCAGCCTCTGTGATGGGTTCACAGATCTCGAAATGAACACGTCCTTTGTGCTGCGTGATCCCAGTGAGTATGCTGTTGAGATCTTCACCGGGCTTTTTGGTGTATTTAGTGAATTGGCTCTCATAGAGTTCAAGCGTCTTCAGCACGTCGCACGGCTCCCACTCGTAGCTTACGGCGACAGGTACGACATGCAGGTCGGCGATGGCCCTGATCTTGTCCATCGGCTCACTCATGCAGAACATCTTAATGATTCCCTGGTCGGTCAGATCCATTCCGTTTTTCGTGCGCCCATTGCGTTGTGCGATCCACACGCTCTGTTTCTTCTCCGTGATCGCATGGCGGATGTAGCGAGAGAGATGTCTTGACTTCCCATAGAAATCACGGATGTTGCCACCGGGACGGTCCACACGAAACATCTTATTGCTTTTGCCAATGTCCACCACCAGTTGATTGACCATCAGATTGGCTCCAAAAGTGATCTCTGTCGTGTCGAACCCATTCTTGTCCAACCAATACTCCAGCAGACTGGCATCCAACATGATGTCACGATGATTAGAGACATAGAGATACTGCGCGCTGGGAGACAGCCTGTCAAGACCGACACAGGAGAACGAAGCGATCGACCGTTGTACGATCTGCTCATTGACCAGACTCATCGTCTCGTGTTGGAAGCTTTTAATATTTGGATAGGAGGCGATTCGCTGTCTTACTTCCTCAAGGGGTTGTCCGGGATAGACATAGGAGGCCAGCAAAGGAAAAGACTCGCTCACGGCAATGCGATGCATGGCGGCAGGAATCTCGCTGTCGTAGTAAGGACGTATATCGTCAAACTCTCCGCTCCGTCCGGGGGAGAAGACATTGGTATATGATGTGTGATCCATAGGCATGATGTGTGTGATTGTTTATAAGTTGAGTGATCTTAACCAAGTCAGGAAATGCCGACGCCATGTACGACACTCAGCCGAGCCCTTACGGCAGTTGGCACCAAAGCCATGTCCGCCGGTGGCATATCTGAGATAGACATGAGGAACCTTGCGGGCGGTGAGAGCCGAATCGAGAACTACAGAGTTGTGGAAATCCACGATAGGATCATCCTCGCAGTTGACGAGGAAGACAGGAGGGCAACCATCGGGAATATGCTTTTCCAGCGAGAGGCTGTCACGTAACTGCCGGTTACCCGTTCTGCTATCACCGAGCAGCCCGCGCCGTGAACGCTTGTGCACCCACGGCTCAACCATTGTCACCACCGGGTAAACGGGTACAATGAATGCCGGCCACTCTTCACGAGGAAACAGCTCCACCGATGACATGACGAGATGTCCGCCGGCGGAAAAGCCCATTACCCCAATCTTTTCCGGAGAGACTCGGTATTCTGTGGCATGCGCCCGCACATATCGCAGCGCCTCCCTCAGATCATTTTGCGGATCGGGATAGCGGTTACCACGAAAGATCAGGCGGAAGTGAGTAATGAAAGCGGGTACATAAGCCGTACGATAACGAAGCACAAAGGCACAGATGCCTTGTCGTTGCAGCCAGTGCCCCACGCTATCCCCCTCTGAGACCATGTCGTGCCAGAAATAACTGCCACCCGGACAGACGATGACCGCCGTTGCGTCAGGACCCGACGCTGGGTAGGCAGTCAGCTCCACCCGTCCCTTGCCTATACGCAGGGTTTGTGCCGATGCAATGAAAACGGTCAGCACAGTCACCAATAGAGTCGTCAATCTTTGCCGCATGCGTTGATATGATTGATCACCACGTTTCTGCCTAGTATGGCCTCACTGGTGTTGATGGCAGTGAGCGGCACACCGCAGAAGCCGTGAAGGTTGATATTCTGTCCGGTAAGCAAGAGGTTACTCACCTTTGTCACCACTGGGATATTGGTCAGTGCAAGATTGTGGCAGTCTTTGCTGTACCCACTCAGCGTACCGTCCTTGCTTCCATAATAGTCGCGAATGGTCAGCGGACTGGCCGTATTCATCGCTTCTATCTTCTCTGAAAAGCCAGGATAGACCATCTCCACCAAATCGAGCACCCGCCTTGCACATGTTTTCTTCCATTGTTCATAGACTTGTCCCCGTTTTCCCGTTACGGTGTCTTCCCAAGCCTTCACTTTGTCAAAGGTCATCGGCACGGTGAGCAACACGGTGGAAGCCCACGGCCCTTGGTTATCGACAGGCGGTGTCATCATGAGCAGCCCCAATGGCCAGGTCTTGGACGGGTCGGCGAAGTTCCATATATCGTCATACCTCGTCATCAGATATATGGAGTGATTGATATAGGGGAATGACGCGGGCTTGAGTTTCAGATAGACCGAGAAAGCCGAATAGGTATTGGGAATCTCCTCCAGGCGGGTGCGATAAGCTTTGGTGAAGCCTTGTCCGTCCATCAGTCTGATGAGCGTGCAAGGATGCACATCGGAGATATAGTAGTCAGCGGTGTAGACTTCTCCATGCTCGGTAGTGACCGACTCCACTTTTCTTTCCTTGATGGTGATATGACGGACGCTGTCATGGGTGAGCACACGGCCACCATGACTGGTGATGACATTTGTGAGCACATCGGCAAAACGGCTGCTGCCACCTACAAACCGACTGGCGCCATGAATGTACAACGCTGATATGATGGCATGGATATAAGCCGGCGTGACGCCGCCCTGTCCGCCGTAGAGCGGATTCATATAAGCCAGCACACTCCGCAGCCGCCTGTTGCTGACATGCCGGGCAATGAAATCTGTGGCAGAGAGCATTGAGTCTTCGGGCATCGCAGCGATATAGTCTTCAGAAGGCCTTAGGTTAAAAAGGGCAATGTCATGGGTGATACGCATGATGTCACGGACATAATGCTCCAACTCGGCCCTGCTATCAGGAAAATCACGGGCGAGAGCGTTTATGAACCCTTGCTCGCCCTGAGCAATCCGGTAGCAATGATGATCTTCCAGGAAATAAAGTTCATCGGTGCAGTCCGGGTCGACATTCTTCAACCTCATCTCGTCGAGGATACCAAGATACTGACATATCCGCCGGATATTACCGCCGGGTTGCATACCGCCAATGACATGCATGCCCGTATCAAACGTGCAGCCGAAGCGATGGAAGCTCTGCAAGCCTCCACCGACCGTCGTGTTCTTCTCCAAAACGGTTACATTCAGCCCCTCATGAGCCAGGATCGCACCGGTGAAGAGACCGCCAAGGCCGCCGCCGATAATGACTGCTGTAGGATTGTTGTGTTCACTCATGGTTGCTTTCCTTTATTTCTTCATAGATTTTCTTGGCCGACAGCAACTCACTGCACGTCACGATGGTGCCCACCATCACGCCCAACATCCCATGGGAATTGATGTTCTGTCCGGTCAGAAGCAGGTTGGGAATCTTGGTCTTATGGGAGACCCGGCATGCGGGTCCTAGGTTGACATCCTTTGCAATGCCGTACATCGAACCATCGGCCGTGCCGGTATAGTCGAGATAAGTAAGTGGCGTGGAAGTATAATAATGCGCAATAGTTCCTCGCAACGCTGGAAAATGATCCGTCAGAGAAGCGATGAGCCGCTCTGCCTTGTGCTGTTTGAAATCTTCATAGTCTCTACCACGATGTCCGACCCGGGTACCCTTCCACCGCTCCACTTCTTGTATGTCCATATAGGAGAGCAGGATGCCACTCTCCGCATATTGCTGACAAGGCGATGAGCAGAGATGCATATAGAGAAAGCCTTTGGGCCAACTATTGTCATCGTATTGCTCACATCCCCATGGTGTGGGAGTGTTATAGCCAAAATAGTTGTAGTTCATATAGGGCACCATGCCCGGTTTGAAATGGAGATACACCGAGAAGCCACCCATCGTCTGTGGCATGACGCTGACCCGATGGCGGTAGGCGGGGCGGAGGAGATGGCTGTCTGTCAGTTCCAGCGTACGGATGGGGTGAATATCAGAGATGATCATGTCGCCAGGCAGCACTTCCCCGCCATTGATCTCCACGTCTGTTGCCTTTTGATCATCGCACAAGATGCGAGTCACCTTACTCCGTGTGCGCACCACTCCCCCGTATCTGCGAAGTGTGTTCACCAATGCCAAGGCGATCCGATCGCTCCCTCCCACAACACGGAAAGCACTGTTCTGATAGAAATCACGGATGAAGGCGTGAGTGGCAAAGGGAGTCTTGCCCTGCTCTGCGGCATAGAGAGGCAGATCACCTACAAGCACTTGGCGCAATGTCTCATCATCTGTGAGGCCGTCTATCACCTCATCGATTGACTGCAACATATACCGGCTACTGACCGCATCATCATGATCGGCATACTTAAGGGAATGGAGCGAGGAGGCATGTGCTATTTGCGAAACCAAATCACAGTATTTCTCCAGTGCCCGGCGTTCCTTGGGAAAGTAGGCGGCAAGATGCTCGACGAAGTTGTCACGGCCATTGGCAAAGGGATAGCGCTGTCCGTTGAGTCCAATCACATTGTAGCGGTCACGGTCAAGTGACGAGAGTTGTATCTTGTCAGCGATCTCGAGATAGCGAAACAACTGTCCGAGCGTCTCGTCCGGGCGGGCTGCTCCTATGAAGTGCATGCCCGTTTCGAAGCGCACGCCACGCCGCTCAAAGCATTGCAGACATCCGCCTACCTGCTCTCCCTGCTCAAGTACCGTCACGCGGTAGCCATTCTTGGCCAGGACAATGCCCGTGGTCAGACCGCCCAGTCCACTTCCTATGATGATGACGTGCTTACACATCCTGTTCTATTTGATTGTTAATGGCATCAATATGCTGAATGTAATGATGATGGAACCAGTGCGACTGCTCCTTCGCATCTCCGATCTCTTGCAGTCGCTCTTGCGTCCAAGGTTCTCCAACCTCCAGATAGAGGGGCGTACGGCAAAGGTGATAGGTCTTTTTGCGCAGGCAACGGCCAGTGCCATAGAGATACATGGGGACAATGTCGAGGCCCAGCTGTGCCGCGACATGAAATGCACCTTGATGGAAGCGGCCGACGCGAAGATCCTTCGAACGCGTGCCCTCCGGAAAGATCGCTATGCTGTAGCCACGGTCTACGAGCGACCGGAAGCGCGGCTTCAGCGTGTCGATACCCTCAGAGGCTGGGTAATACTCGGCATGACGAATCAGAAAGCCATAGAGTGGATTATGCCACACCCAGTCATTGGTGAGAAAGATCATCCTCGGAGAAAGGGCCAACAAGCAGATCAGATCGAGATGGGATTGGTGATTGCAGATATAGACCGAGGGGCGATCAGGACTAAAAGCCGAAGCAATCTTGCTCCGGAATGTGGTTCCGGGAATGCCGATATGAAGCACCACCACACGCGCTGCATGGTAGATCAGCCGATGGATATTCCATTTCTTCCGATCAGTCATGCGCCCACAATGCACATAGATCCACGTCAGCGGCGTGATCACCAGCACCATGAAGAAAAGGAAGAAGAGCAGTGCACCCAACGTCCGCAATACGGTCATCACTCCTCTCCACAGACATAGGGGCAACCCATAGACCACCGCAAGCAGACAGAGAACCGTGTTGAGGATGCTGATGCGTGTGAAGTCAAGGCCCGGACGGAAATGACTCACCCGCTCTTCCCGCGGCGGGTAATAGACATCGATGGGGATAGCATGGATCTTCACACCATGCCAAGAGGCAAAGACGAGGAGTTCGAGCTCTGCTTCGTAGCGCGAGGTCAGCCATCGGTAGCCATGCAGCTTCTTGAGAGGATAGAGCCGGAAGCCCGTCTGTGTGTCGTCTAAGTAATGGAAGGTCTGCACGGCAAACCAGAAATTGGAGAACCTGTTGGCAAACTTACTACCACCCGACCGTTGTTTCCCCTCCAGACGGCGGCTGCCTACGATGAGCGTCCCCGGCCACTGCTGATTGGCTTGAAGGAAGGCTGGAATATCCTTGCCCATATGCTGTCCGTCGGCATCCATGGTGATGGCGTAGCTGAAGCCTGCCTTCAGGGCCACTCCGAAACCGGTCTTCAAGGCATAACCCTTGCCCCGGTTCCGACGATAAGAGACCAAGGTGATCCCTTCCATTGCCTGCAAGAGACCGGTCGTGCCGTCGTTACTGCCATCATCGACCACGATCACATCACGGCAATAGCGCAGGGCGTCCTTCACAACAGCCTGTATGCTGCCCATATTATTATAGGTAGGGATCAGCACACAGATGCCACGATCGTGGAGGGTCTGTCTGATTGTAGCGATGTTTATGGTCTTTTTCATGGCTACAATAGCTTATTGCTTGGCCTCGCAAGTGAAAGAAATGGTGGTAAAGAGATGGTTATCGTCGGCCACATCCACCTTGGCACTGACAGTATTGCCAGTGGTGTCAACGTCAACCTTGCTGAAAGTGAAGATCACTTCGGGCGACTCAATGGGTGAGAGAATATAGAGGAACTTCACATTCTTTATTTCTGAGATTTCGTACGCACACTCAAGGTAGGTCTCGATCAGTTCCTTAGCCATCTGCACGATACACACGCCTGGCGTGATCGGCTGTTTGGGGAAATGAGCCTTATAGATGATGCAGTCAGGCAACAGGCTGACATGACACACCATGCCGTCATCTGTCGGCGTGATGTCATTGATCTTGAAAAGCTGGTTCTTCAGTTTCATCGTCTGTTTCGATATCTTTTAGAGGAGTAAACTTAAACTTGATCTTGTATTTCTCATCCAGCCAGACCGCATGGCCATCGCTCAGAGCATGGAGTACCTCTCGCAGGTCTTTGCGCAGGACGCCCCGGATATACCACTTGTCGATCATTGGCAGGACAGAGGTCAGCGTAACTTCATCATCCGGGATGCCGTATCTGAACTCCAGTGCGGTGATACCAAACTCATTGAAGATGGCACCACGAATGCTGTCGCCCTGATGGGAAAGGATGCAGATGCCGCTGATGTAGCCGCGCGGCATCTCGATCATGGTCTGCAACTTCACCACAGCACTGTCCTTCCGGGGGTAGAGCGAGTCCGTCACCACCGCTGATTGCTGCCGGAGGCTGTCCGCACAGGTTTTCTGTGCCCAACCGCCAAGTGCCCAGCAAAGGCTAACGAATACTAAAAAGGTCCGCATGGATGGGTTGATTGGTCTTGATGTTCTTGAGCACGATCACTGTCTTGTCGCCATTTCTTTCAACCAGCTGCACGGCAGACACCATGCCCCGCTGAAGATTGAAAGCGACGACGATGGACCGGAACATCTGTTTCATGGTCTTGCTCTGTGGTGTCATCACAGCCTTCCAGTTATTGCCACTGCCCGAAAGCGCCACTTTGAAGTCGCGGGAGTTGTTGACGCACTTGCCCAGCACCGAATTCATCATGATGCGGGTGATCTCCTTGAACATCTTGTTCTGCGCCACATTGATCACATCGTTGCGTCCGTGGCTCTTCAACCTTACCTGATTGCCGTTGAGCACAAAGGTGTACTGATAGGGAGTGACATACTGCCATCTGAGCTTACTGGCCTGCTGATAATACATCTTGCCCTTGGAGACCAACTTGGAGTTGAGCATTCTGACCGTCTTGGTCTGTACGAAGTCACACTCCATCGTTTTCGTCTGGGCAGCAACGGCGTTGATGCGCTGACGGACTTGGTTGACGGTCTGTGCCGGCAACATGAGGGCGCAGCACCATAGGATAAGAGATAATAATATATGCTTCATCTATTTTGCTATTAATATACAACCGATAACGATCAATACGACTCCTGCCCATTTCACGGCCGACACCTCTTCATGAAAGAAAAGGATCGCGGCAAACATGCCAAAGACATAGCTCAGGCTCACCATGGGATAGGCCGTAGAGAAAGGAAACACCTTGACGATATACATCCAGAGCAGAGAGGCCGCGCCAAAACAGGCGCCGCAAGCAGCAAACGGCCCGTTGGTGAGCACGTCACGCCAAAACGACCAGGTCCACGCAAAGGGCTGCATGCGCATCATGGCAAACTTCAAGAACACTTGTCCGCCACAGAGCAACAGGCTCTGAAGGATTGCTAAAGGGATGATTCTCCACATGACAACACCAAAGCTAAAGAGTGAACAGGCAGCAACGCCGGGGATTTGCCCATCTGTCGCAACAATTTTTGCAGCAACAATGGCGTTTCATCATGGCAACCGACAAGCACCGATCGGCAACGGCCCGATTTGATGAGCATGACAGCTTGCAGGATAGCCCATCGCAGACTGTCTCCCTGTTGGGTGATCGTGACGTTATAGCCATGGTCTTTCAGTTTGATGGCTATTGCACTGCTGATCGTATTGTGGGTGCTCTGCATGAAATAGGTTGGCTTGATGAGTTCCTCGCCATTGTCAACAAGTTCGTCGAGCAGATGCAAGCTACTCTCCATGCAGCCCCAGGCTGTCGCTGTGACGATAGCATCGGGGCAGTCTGTGCCGGCCTCATGCAAAGCCTCGTAAGAAGACAGCAGCGCTGACTTGAGAATCTTGCCCATACGACGCATCTCCATCGGCTTGACATAGGCCTTCAGACGCGGCAGGTCAGCCTCATCATGGATCTCCACACACGACAACAGGTGGATGTCGTCAACCGCTGTCATGGGCACAGCCGCAAGACAATTATCATCTGACGGTGTGTGCTGCTGGTCGATGACAGCCATCAGTTCCTCACAGATATGGGCATACCGGTCGGAAGAAGGTGTTGAGGAATCACGGTCTTCATCACCGGTTTCTTCCTTCTTCTCATTCAAAGAGAAAAGAAGCGATGAGTCGTTGCCACCAAAGCCAAAAGCATTGGTCAGCACGTTGACCACGGTGGCATGATCTTCTCCCAGCGTGGGCACAATTCCGTCTTCCATCGCCTCTTGCCATCCGAGATTGGCTGGCAGGAAATGATGATGCATGGCCAAGAGACAGATGACCGCCTCTATGCTGCCCGACGCGCTTGTGGTATGACCGGTAAACGACTTCGTGCTCGACACGGGCGGGAGGTCGTCGCCAAAGATTCTGTGCAGGGCGATACTTTCGCTACGGTCATTATCGGGTGTCCCTGTGCCGTGAGCATTGACATACTGTATGTCCTGAGGCTTTATATTACCCATCTCCAACGCTTG
>URCI01000037.1 GCA_900546345.1 uncultured Prevotella sp.
AGAATGCTATATGTTATTTTTCTTAAAAATGTTGCATGAAAATTTGCTGATTACACTCTAGATTGAATATTTACTCAGACATGTTTTTGTCAATATGCTTTTGTGCAATATTAAAAAACAAGAGATTATTTTTGTCCTTTCGCTTATTTGCAGTACCTTTGCAGAGGTTAAAACCAAGCATTTTCTAACTGATTAAAAAATACACAGTATGAAACCTACATTATTACTGCTTGCTGCCGGTATGGGCAGCCGTTATGGTGGTTTGAAACAATTAGACGGTCTGGGCCCCAACGGCGAGACGATCATGGACTACAGTATCTATGATGCCATTAAGGCTGGTTTCGGCAAGATTGTCTGGGTGATCCGTAAGGATTTTGAGCAGGACTTCCGCGAGAAGATCCTTTCCAAATATGAGGGTCATATCCCCTGCGAGCTCGTCTTCCAGAGCCTCGACAAGATTCCTGAGGGATATTCCGTTCCCGAGGGCCGCACGAAACCTTGGGGTACCAACCATGCCGTGATGATGGCCAAGGAGGTGATCCACGAGCCTTTCTGTGTGATCAACTGCGATGACTTCTACAACCGCGACTGCTTCAAAGTGATTGGCAAGTTCCTTTCTGAGCTGCCGGAGGATAGCAAGGGCAAGTATGCTATGGTCGGTTTCCGCGTTGGCAACACACTGAGCGACAATGGTTCTGTATCGCGTGGCGTTTGTTCCAAGAATGACCAAAACCTGCTGACAGGTTGTGTGGAGCGTACCGAGATTGAGCGCCAGGCCAACGGCAATGTTGCCTACAAGGACGAGAACGGCAAGTGGGTGGAGATTGCTGATACCACTCCTGTGAGCATGAATGTATGGGGCTTCACACCTGAGTACTTTGAATACAGCGACAAGTATTTCAAGGAGTTCCTCGATGCGCCTGAGACAAAGGCTAATCCCAAGGCTGAGTACTTGATTCCTTGGGTAGTGAACAAGCTGATCAATGAGGGTAAGGCTACCTGCGAGGTGCTTGACACCACGAGCAAGTGGTTTGGTGTGACTTATTCTGCCGACCGTCCCGGTACGGTAGCCCGCATCCAAAAGCTTGTTGACGAGGGCGTTTATCCTAACAAGCTCTTCTAATCTGCCAACAGGCGTTTATAACAGAAATCTTTTTTTGCTGGAGATTTGAGTTTTCTCTGTCTATCAGCAAGCAAACAATAAAGCCCCGGATGACATTTGATCATCCGGGGCTTTCGTTATGCAGTACACCTTATTATATATTTAGGACTGAACGCTTTCCGCTTTATCTGCCCTTTATAAAACAACAAAGTGTGCTTTTTACTTTTTAATAGCTTTTCCCTTTTTCCTTTTTTTACTTTGAGATAATGCCCACCTTTGTGGAGTTCAGGAATTCGATGATGTTGCGAACCTGCTCTCCGTCGGGAACCTGGTCACGAATCTGCAAAGCAGCATCAAAAACGCTCACCTTGCCATTGAAGACAAGGCGATAGGCGTTAGCCACATGTTTGCGGATGCGCTCATCGATTTTCCATGCCTCCATCATCGTGTTGTTTGGACCGGCATACTCAATAGGGTTACCGCCCGCAATGACGTAGGGAGGTACATCCTTGGAGAAACGGGTACCAGCCTGCAACATGGCCAGGTTGCCCACACGTGTGCCGGCATTCTCGATGACCGACGATGAGAAGATGACGCCATCGCCGATCTGGCAGTTGCCGGCAATCTTTGTACCATAGCCAAAGACGTTGAAGTTGCCAATCTTGGTGTCGTGGCTGATGTGCACGCCCTCCATGAGCATGTTGTTGTTGCCGATGACCGTCTTGCAGCCTTCGTGCGTGCCGCGGTTGATAATCACGTTCTCACGGATCACATTGTTGTCGCCGACAACCACCTCGCTGCGTTCGCCCTTGAAGGCAAAGTCCTGGGGCAGGGCACCGATGACAGCACCCTGGTGCACCTTGTTGTTCTTGCCCAGTCTTGTGCCGTTGAGGATACTCACAAAGGGGAAGATGACACAGTTGTCACCGATCTCCACGTAGTCCTCGATATACACAAAGGGGAATATCTTGATATTGTCACCGAGCTTCGCCTTCGGCGATACTACGGCTTTGTCACTGATGTTGTTCATAATTCAATATATTTAGGGAGGCCTCTCCCCCATTCCCCTCCCCCGAGGGGAGGGGAGTAGTTACAGGGATAAACCTTCAAAGAAACATGGAGTTCACGATTCGCATCACTCGTAATACGTCATTCCAAATTCCAAATTCGTAATTCGAGAATTCGTAATTCGTAATTTCAAATTCGTAATTAGCGTAACTCGTAATTGAATAACTCCTAATTCCTAATTTCTAATTCCTAACTTACTTTGCTCCTCCGCCCAAAGCATAGTAGAGGTTGACGACAGCCTGCATCTTACTGAAGTCGTCCTGTACCTTGTTGAGCTGTGAGTTAAGCAGGTTACTCTCAGCGGTGATGACCTCAAGGTAGGTAGAGCCTGCGCTGGCCATCAAGTTCTTTGTGTCTTCCACGTTGCGCTTGAGCACATCGATGCGTTTCTCTTCCAGTTTGCTCTTTGCGTCAGAGGCATTGTAGAGCACGAGGGCATTGCTGACCTCACTGCCAGCGGAGAGCACGCTGTTCTGCCAGGTGTTGTAAGCCTGCTTGTACTGATCCTCAGCTACGCGAAGTCCGGCTGTGAGCTGGCCTTTTGCGAAGATGGGCTGCACGAGTGAAGCTACGGCATTCCACAGCATCTTGCCGGGATTGGTGATGCCCATGCCACCGCTGTTGGTGAAAGCACCGGTAGCGCTGATCGTCAGTGACGGATAGAAGCGGGCGCGGGCAGCCTCTATGTTATAGAAGCAGTTGGCCAGTGCCATCTCGTTGGCGTGAACATCGGCACGGTTGCTGAGCAACTGAATGCCCACACCCGTGGAGAAATTGGTGGGAAGATTCTGATTGTCGAGGTCTCCGCGTGGGATCGCATGGGCCTGCTGACCGAGCAGCAGCGAGAGACTGTTCTCCGTTTCACGGATCTGTCTTTTGAGATCTTCCTTTTGCGTCTGCACGCTCAAGTAGTTGGCTTCGGCACTTTGCACGGCGGTAGAGCGCACACCGGCGACCGACTGATGCTGGATCTTCATGATCTCCCACGTGTCCTTGGTGAGCTTCTCCATGTCGGTGACAATCTGCAGTTGCTTGTCGAGCATCAGCAGCGTGTAGTACATGTTGGCCACATTGGCGATGAGCTTGGTCTGCACAGCGACCTGATAGTCTTTGGTCTGAAGCATCGAGACCTGGGCGGCACGCTTGGCGGCAGTGAGGTTGCCAAAGAGATTGGCATCCCAACTGGCGCTGATTGGCAGCTGATAGGTCTTCGTGGCTTTGCTGTAATCCCAAGAGACGATGGTTCCCTGCGGTGTAAACGAGATGCCCGGCAGGAACGCGAGCTTGGCAGCCTTGAGCTGAGCCTCTGCCATATCCACGTTGAGCGCCGCGTTGAGCAGGTCGGGATTGTTGGTCAGACACGTGCTGATGAGCGACTGCAATTGTGGATCGGTGAACACCGAGCGCCAGGGAATGTTGGCGAAACTGGTCGTGTCGGTCACGGCAAGCGTGTCGGTGTTGCTCACCGCGTCGCGCACCAGCCCGGAGGTGTTGACCTGTGGCCGCTCATATTTTCCGTAAAGGCTCTTGCAGCCCGTCATGGCGACGGCTGCAAGACCTGTAAGTATGAACTGATATATCTTCATATTTTCGAAACTCTACGTTTTGTTACTTTGTATACGCGTCAGTGTAAGGCACTTGCTTGTCAGCGTGAGCGTACTGCTCAAGCTCTGCCTTTACCTCCTCGTTCTCTTCGTCTTCGAACTTCATCGGCTTGATCTTCTCCTGCAACCACTGGAAGATGCAGAACAGAGCCGGCACGACGAAGATCTGGATGAGCGTACCGATGAGCATACCACCGACAGCAGCGGCACCCAAGGTCTGGTTGCCGTTCTTGCCCACACCAGAGGCGAACATCAGCGGCAACAGACCGATGACCATGGCCAACGATGTCATCAGAATAGGACGAAGACGGGCGGCAGCACCAAGGATTGCTGAGTATTTGATGGCCATACCAGTCTCACGACGCTCCAAAGCAAACTGCACGATCAAAATGGCGTTCTTTGACAACAGACCGATCAACATGATGAGTGAGATCTGCATGTAGATGTCGTTGTTGTGGCCGAAGAGGTTGGTGAAGGCAAAGGCACCGGCCAAACCGAACGGCACGGACAGCAACACTGACAACGGCAGGATGTAGCTCTCGTACTGTGCACTCAGAATCAGGTAGACGAATACCAGACAGAGTATGAAGATCAGCGCGGTGGAGTTGCTCGACTCAGCCTCGGAGCGGCTCAGACCGGAGTATTCATAGCCATAACCAGTCGGCAGATTGTCCTTGGCCACTTCCTCGATGGCCTTCATCACCTGGCCGGAAGAGTAACCATCGTTGGCGTTGACACTGACATTGATGGCGGTGAAGAGGTTGAAACGGTTGATGTTGGACGGACCGTAGACCTTTTTCAGTCTGACAAACTCACTCACCGGAGCCATGTCGCCTGTAGCTGTGCGCACATAGATGCGGGAAAGACCGTCGGGTGACATACGGCTTGCCACGTCGCCCTCCACCATCACACGGAAGAGTTTGCCGAAGGCATTGAAGTTGGATGCATACAAACCACCATAATAACCCTGAAGCACGGAGAGCACCACCTTAGGCGAGATGCCGGCCTGCTTGGTCTTGGCAACATCCACGTCGACCATATACTGCGGATAGTTAGGGTTGTAGGATGTCATAGCCTGCTGGATCTCCGGACGCTTGTTCAGTTCGGCGAGGAAGCTCTTCGTGACGTTGTAGAACTTGTTCAGGTCGCCGCCGGTCTTGTCCTGCATGGTCATAGTCACACCGTTCTGTACGGAGAAACCAGGAATCATGGGAGGACCGAAGGCTAAGATCTGTGCGTCCTTGATGCTGGCCGTCTGCTTATAGATCATACCGAGCACCGAGTTCTGCTCGTAAGGATTGACGACGAGAGCCATCGGGTCCTTGTCGTGGATGGCGCGCTTGATGCGGTCAGTGATGCCGCCGGCACGGTCCTCGAACGACTTCAGCTTGATGATGAACGTAGCCTGGTCAGAGCCCTGTCCGGCGATGAAGTTATATCCGATGATGGCGTTGCGGTGAAGGATGGCCGGGTTGTTGGCCAGCATCTTGTCGACCTCAGCCACGATCTGTTTGGTGCGCTCCTGTGAGGTACCAGGATTGGCCGAGATGGTCACGAAGATGGTACCCGTATCCTCGTCAGGCACAAGACCCGTCTTGGTGGTATTCATCAGAATGGCCAGTGCGGCGATACCTACGACGACAATGCCAGCGGTGATGATGCGGTGATTGATCACGCGCTCCACACCTTTCTTATATTTATTGGTGGTCTTCTCAAACACGCGGTTGAAGCCGGCGTGGAAGCGGGCCACAAAACTCTTGTTGCTTTCGTTCTCCTCAGCTTTGTGAGGTTTCAGGAACATGGCGCAAAGGGCAGGAGAGAGTGTCAGGGCGTTGACAGCCGAGATGACGATACTCACAGCCATGGTCACACCGAACTCGCGGTAGAAGGTACCACTTGTGCCACCCATAAACGACACAGGGATGAACACGGCAGCCATGACGAGTGTGATGGAGATGATGGCGCTGGAGATCTCGTTCATGGCGTCGATGGCGGCAGTGAGCGAGTTGTCGTAACCTTGGTCGAGCTTGGCGTGAACGGCCTCGACGACCACGATGGCATCATCGACCACGATGGCGATGGCCAACAGCAACGCCGACAGCGTCAGCAAGTTGATGGAGAAGCCAAAGATCCACAGGAAGAAGAAGGTACCTATCAAGGCCACCGGTACGGCAATCATTGGGATGAGCGTAGAGCGGAGATCCTGCAGGAAGATGTACACCACGATGAACACAAGGAACAGCGTGATGAACAGCGTCATCACCACCTCATGGATGGAGGCGAAGAGGAAGTCGGTCACGTCATACAACGTGACGATCTTCATCCCCGGCGGCATGCTCTTCTGCTGCTCAGCAAGAGCGGCCTTTACGTCAGTAGCAATCTGTGTAGCGTTAGATCCTGCGATCTGCCGCACCATACCCATACAGGCTGGCTGGCCGTCGTTGTTCAAACTCACGTTGTATATCAGTGAGCCGAGTTCGATCTTGGCTACATCCTTGAGCTTCAGCGTCTGACCGGTGGTCTTACTCGTGAGGATAATGTTCTCATACTCCATCGGCTGTGACAGACGTCCCTTGTAGCGCAGAGTGTATTCATAAGCCACGTTGGAGTTTTCACCGAACTTACCCGGTGCAGCCTCGATATTCTGTTCAGCAAGCACACCAAGGATGTCCGATGGCATCAGTCCGTACTCCTTCATCTTGTCAGGCTTGAGCCAGATACGCATAGAGTAGTTGGGGGAAGGAGGGCCTGACACGTCACCCACACCATTGATACGCTTGATGAGTGGTACGATGTTGATGTTGTTATAGTTCGTGACAAACTGGTCGTCGTAGCGTCCGTCGGAGGTGACGGCGTACATGATGACGTTAGAGGTCTGATCCTTGGTGACGGTCACACCGACCTGCGTAACCTCAGAAGGCAAGAGAGCCTGAGCTTGGGAGACACGGTTCTGCACGTTCACGGCAGCCATATCCGGGTCTGCGCCCTGCTTGAAGTACACGGTGATCCAACACACACCATCGTTGGTGGTCTGCGAGGTCATGTAGGTCATGTTCTCCACACCATTGATGCTTTCCTCCAAAGGCACGGCAACAGACTTCATCACCGTTTCGGCATCTGCACCCTGATAGGAGGCCTGCACATTGATGGTTGGTGGGGCTATGTCCGGGTATTGCTCGATAGGCAGTGACACCAATCCGATGGTACCTAACAGCACAAGCAGGATAGACACCACGGTGGAGAGCACCGGACGCTTGATAAAATTAGTAAATGTCATATTCTTCTAAATGTTGAATGATGAATGATAAATGATGAGGAATGTTGAATGATGAATGTTCAATGATGACTTAATGGCGCCACGGCCACTCGTCGCTGAACACCGTCAACATTCAACAATCAACATTCATCATTTCTTTATTTTATTTTCCTGTCATTGCCTTGACAAAGCCTTTTGCAGAG
The DNA here is from genome assembly GCA_900546345.1 of uncultured Prevotella sp. Lineage (GTDB taxonomy): Bacteria > Bacteroidota > Bacteroidia > Bacteroidales > Bacteroidaceae > Prevotella. The sequence goes on from URCI01000037.1 coordinate 7,234, forward strand.
CCTTGCTCTTTAGCCAGGTTGGCAGCATCGTCGATCTTCTTTTGATATTGCTCTTCAGTGAGCGGTTTGATCTGCTCGCCATCGGTGAGCTTGCTGATGCCTTTGGAGACATAGCGGTCACCTGCGTTCAATCCGGAAGTGACGATATAGTTCTGTCCGTCGTTTTGTGGGTTGACAGTAATCTCGGTATATTTCACCTTGTTGTCCTTGTCGACCTTATATACGAAGTACTTGTCCTGAACCTGAGAGGTAGCCTCCTGCGGGATGCTGATGATGTTGTTGCTCACGTGCGGCACGATGATCTGACCTGCACCGCCGCTCTTCAGCAGTCCTTGAGGGTTGGGGAAGTGGGCGATCAGTGTGTAAGCACCTGTGGTAGCGTCAATGACACCGCTCATCTTCACGACGCGTCCGGGCTGGTTGTAGACTGTACCGTCGGCCAACTGTAGTTTCACGGTTGGCATCTCACGCATGACGCCGGCTACGCTGCCTGCCGTCTTGGACATGCCGAGGATGTCGGCCTCACTCATTGAGAAGAACACCTCCACGGTGGAGACGTCGCTGACAGTGGTCAGTGTGCTCTGGGCAGAGACGAGCGCACCCTTCTTAAACGGCAGAGTGCCGACAACGCCAGATGCCGGAGCTGTCACTGTGCACCAAGCCAGTGTCTCACGGGCGGAAGCGAGGCTGGCACGGGCCTGGGCTACTTGAGCCTCAGCGGTCTTGTAGCTGTTCAGCGCAGTCTCCAACTCATACTGACCGATGATGTGCTGTGCAAAAAGCTTCTTGTTGTTCAAGTAGGTTAGTCTGGTAGTGTTGGCCTGCGCGATGGCTGTGTTCACAGCAGCCAAAGCCTGACTCACAGCGGCGCGATAGGTCTCGCTGTCGATGGTGAACATCACCTGACCTGCACGCACGTATTGTCCTTCATGAACATACACATTAGTGATATATCCCGAAAGTTTGGGATGTACCTCCACATCCTGAATACCTTTGATGGTTGCCGGATAAGTAGTTTGCATGTCGGCACTTGACTCGCCAACAGTACGCACGGCAAACTCATTGTCTTGAAGGTCAGCCAGGCCACCGCCACTCTTCTTTCCACATGAAACGAGAGAAAGCGCAGCCAAAGCTACGAACATACAATTTTTAATTTTCATACCTATATTATATATAACGTTTAATTTCTTTGTGTTTAAAAAGCTTGGAGCAGGATATAATCTCTCCTTTCATCGTGCAAAGTTAGCCATTCTTGATGAAAACTCAAAACGCTCCGTGAGTTTTTTAACATTAGTTCGTGTTTTTGTATTCACACTAACAATTAGCTCTTTACACGTCTGTTGATAATTTCTTTTGCCTTGGTAATGGGCGAACAGTAAATGTGTGTTTATGAACAACAGCTTACTTTTTTGCTGTCTGCAGGTGCCGCATTTCGTGTCCTCCCCATGTTGTGTCGTTGACATATTCAAAGCCGAGACTGCGATAGAGACGCTCGGCTCCTGGATTGCCTTTGTCTACGAGCAGTCCGACGGGCTGCTTCTGCCCCTTCTGATCGATGAGCTTTTTCAGCAACAGCGTGGCGATGCCTTGGTGACGGTAGCGCTCGTCGACAGCTAACGAGTCGATGTAAAACTCTCCAGTCTGTGTCTCGTCGTCCATACCGCGGAAGTCACGGTCTAAGAACTTCTTGGCAGCTTGCAGAAAAGCTTCTCGAAGTCTATGCAGGTCAGAGCCGTCGTAGCCGACGATGACACCCGCGACCACGGGATTTCCTTCGGCTGCGTTATCATCGAGTGCCACCATTGCGTTGCGGTAACTATATTGGCTGTCGTCTCTTCTGACCAGGGCCGTCATCATGCGATGGAAGTCCTCTAAAGTGTGGCTTGGCCCTGCGAAGTTCTGACAACACTCGTGGTTCATCGCCAACATGATGAGAGAGGCGATAGACTCAGCTTGTTCGATGGATGCTGGAACGATTTTCATAAATATAATCTATATTTGATAGCCCGACGAAAGTCAAGTGTTGATCATGTGAAAGTATTTCTATGCCTGGAGATGAAACCGTGCTTTGCTTGTGAACAGGTCTTTTGCTTTAATACGAAGCCGTGCAGGGAATGCCCAATGCAATGACGCGGTCGCGGATAGCATCCAGTTCCTCATGTGAAGCCTTGCGCAGTTTTTGGTCTGGCGTCTCGCGGTCGATGGTATAGACCATCACTTCTTGCGGCTGAATGTATTTGACAGCGTCGAGCCACGGCGCCACATATTCTTCACCCGTATTGTCCGTGCCGTCGCCTTTCATGAACATGGTCTGGATGATCACGTGTCCCTTGAACCATCGCATGTTCTCAATGATGTCCTTGACATCGTAGGAGGGCTGCGTTGGACGATCCACCTTACGGATATAGTCCATGCTGACCGTATCAAGTTTCAGAATGTTGTTGTCCACTTTCAGCAGAGCCTGTCGGATGTCGTCATGTCCGGAGAAAGTGGCATTGCTCAGCACACTGATCTTTGCCTTCGGGCACCACTTGTCACGCAGCCGGATGGTGTCGTCGATGATACCGGGAAACTCAGGATGACTGGTGGGCTCACCATTTCCCGCGAAGGTAAGCACGTCGGGTTGCTCCTGGTCGTTGTGCATCTTGATGAGCTGCTTTTCCAAAGCTTCCGCCACCTGCTGCCGCGTAGGATGAGGTGAATGTGTGCGGCGGTCCTTGTTAAAGCCACATTCACAATACAGGCAATCGAAGGTGCATATCTTCCCGTCTGCCGGCATCAGGTTCACGCCTAAGCTCAGTCCTAAACGGCGGCTGTGAACCGGTCCGTAGATGGGACTGGGATAAATAACAGTACTCATAACTTCATATTTATAATTTGTCTTGAGCAAAGTTAATAAAAATATATCATTACTGACACTTTTCTTGTTGATTATTTGGTTAATTCAAGTTAATCATCTCTTTCTCTCTAATATTTTGATTAACTTTGTATCCAAATGCAAGATTATTGACCACTGCAATGGGAAAGAAAAGGAATAAGGTAAGCAGGCACACTGGGCGTCTGCAAGCTGTTACTTTGTGTATCAGCACGGCCATGGTGCTCGTGCTGTTGGGGCTTGTCGTGTTTTCTACGTTGACCGGCCGCAATCTTTCGTCGTATGTAAAGGAGAACCTTGTCGTCACCATGATGCTCGAACAGGATATGAGTGACAACGAAGCCATCACGATGTGCTCTCATCTGAAGCAGCAACCTTATATCAAGCAAGTGCACTTCATCAGCAAGCGTGCTGCTTTGGCTGATGCTACCCGTCAGATGGGTGCCGATCCCTCTGAGTTTACCGATGGCATCAATCCTTTCCCCTCATCTGTCGAGCTGACGCTGAAGAGCGACTATGCCAACAACGACTCGCTGAAATGGATTTCGGCACAGCTGAAGCACTATCCTAAGGTGTCGGAGATCAACTATCAGAAGGATTTGGTCGATGCTGTCAACCGTAACCTGACGAAGATCGGTATCATCCTGCTCGTCATTGCGGCTTTGCTCACCTTTGTCTCGTTCTCGCTGATCAATAACACGGTGAAGCTTGGTATCTATGCACGCCGCTTCTCCATCCACACCATGAAACTCGTGGGTGCCTCGTGGGGATTTATCCGACGGCCCTTTATCCGCCGCGCTGTGCTGACCGGACTCTTGGCGGCTCTGCTGGCCATCGTGGTTTTAGGCGGTTGTGTATATGCGCTCTACCGCTATGAGCCTGAGATTCTCAACATTGTGACTTGGCGAGAGATGACGATTACCGCTGTGGCCGTGGTCGCTTTTGGTATCATCATTACCGCCATCTGCGCCTCCATCTCGGTGAACCGCTTCCTGAAGATGAAGGCCGGAGAGCTGTATAAGATTTAAAGCCACACAAACTTTGGTTTAAAATCGCACAGATTTTGCGGTCTAAAGCCAGCCCTATTACCCCTTTGCAGCCTCAAGGGTCTGTTGAGGGTGATCGAATAAAGAAATATTGAACTTAGAATAAAGAATAAACAAAATATGGATAAAAGAAATTATGCATTCGACCGTACCAACTTCACGTTGTTGGCTATCGGTTTCGCCATTGTGGTCATCGGCTTCATACTGATGAGTGGCAGCAGTTCTACGGAACAGGCTTTTAATCCCGACATCTTCAGCTTCCGCCGTATCAAGGTAGCTCCTGTGGTGTGCTTTGTAGGCTTCATCTCTATGATCTATGCGATCATCCGTAAGCCGAAGGACAATGGCGCAGAGAATGCTCCTGCTGAAAAGGCATCTAACAACGAGGAGGTGCAATGACACTCATTCAGACCATTATTATTGCGATCGTGGAGGGACTGACCGAGTTCCTTCCCGTGTCATCGACCGGCCACATGATCATCACCCAAAATCTTTTGGGTGTGCAACAAGGTGATCCTTTTGTCCATGCCTTCACGTTCATCATCCAGTTTGGTGCCATCCTTTCTGTGGTGTGTCTGTATTGGAAGCACTTCTTCCAGATGCGCAATGCCGATGAAGTGATGGAGAAGTTGCGTTTCTACGGACTGCTCATCGTGGGTGTACTTCCGGCTGTCGTGATCGGTCTTGCTGCCAAGAAGAGCGGATTGCTTGACTGGTTGCTTGACAGCGTAGAGGTGGTCGCCGCCATGCTTGTCATTGGTGGCGTGTTCATGCTCTTTTGTGACCGCATCTTCAACAAAGGATCAGAGAACAATAAGGTCGACTGGAAGCGTGCTTTTATCATCGGCTGTTGGCAGTGTCTGTCAGTGATTCCGGGCACCAGCCGCAGTATGGCTACGATTGTCGGTGGCATGCAGCAGAAGCTCACACGCAAGCGCGCAGCTGAGTTCTCTTTTTTCCTTGCTGTGCCGACCATGGCGGGAGCTACACTTCTCGACTTGATTGACATGTTCAGCGAGGGGACGACCTGGGCCACTGGCAACAATATCATTCTGCTCATCGTGGGCTGTGTGATCGCTTTTGTGGTGGCAATGCTTGCTATGAAGTGGTTTGTCGGTTTCTTGACAAAATATGGTTTCAAGGCCTTCGGCTGGTACCGTATTGTAGTTGGAGTCGTGATCCTGTTGCTATTGGCAACGGGTCATTCACTTGTCATGGTTGATTAATGAGAGATTTTATCAAAGGAGAGATCCTGGCGATCGACAAGCCTTATGGCATGACGAGCTTTGGTGCGTTGGCACACATCCGTTTCTTGCTTTCGCAGAAGTTGGGACAGAAGGTCAAAGTAGGACATGCCGGTACGCTCGATCCCTTGGCAACTGGCGTTCTGATCCTCTGCACTGGCCATTGTACCAAACAGATAGAAACGCTGCAAAGCCATACAAAGGAATACACGGCAACGCTGCAGTTGGGTGCTACCACTGCCAGCTATGACCGTGAGCATGAGGTAAACGCTACCTATCCCGTAGAGCATATTACACGGGAGCTGATTCTCGATGCGTTGAAGCAGTTCGAGGGTGACATCCAGCAGGTGCCTCCTACCTACAGCGCTTGCAAGGTCGATGGGACACGGTCGTATCAGTTGCGTCGCAATGGCGAGGACGTGGAACTGAAACCCAAGGCTATACATATAGATAAGGTGGAGCTCACCGATTACGACGACGAGAAGAAGACGATGGCCATTCGTGTCGTCTGCGGTAAAGGTACCTACATCCGTGCGTTGGCACGGGACATTGGCCGCGCTCTGAATAGCGGTGCTTATCTCACGAGTTTGCGTCGGACACGTGTGGGCGACATCAGCGAGAACGACTGCATCGAGTTCAATCGTTTTGGAGAGTGGCTCGACAGTGAGATTCCCAACGAAGTGAGTGCTGCGGCACTCCAGCGGCCTGCCGAAGCGAAACCCCAGATCACTCCCAAGGCGGCCGACAGCTCTAAGAAATAAACAAAGTAAGTCCCAACCGGGATGATTGTCAGACAGAATAGAAAGGATATATACATTATGAAATTATCGCAGTTCAAATTTAAGTTGCCACAAGAGTCTGTGGCTCTTTATCCTCACAGTATTGTGAGAGAGTATACGAACGACGATGGTACGAAGGGCTCTTTCCGCATTACCCGTCGTGATGAGTCGCGTCTGATGGTGCTCCACCGGACGACTGGCGAGATTGAGCTTTTTAAGAAAGACGCCAAGGGGCAGCCCATCAAAGGTGAGTACCTCGACTTCCGTAATGTCATTGATTATTTCGACGAGGGTGATGTGTTCATCCTCAATGATACCAAGGTCTTTCCTGCGCGGCTCTATGGAACGAAGGAGAAAACCGACGCCAAGATTGAGGTCTTTGTCCTGCGTGAGCTGAACGAGGAGACGCACCTGTGGGATGTGCTGGTGGAGCCCGCCCGCAAGATCCGTATTGGCAACAAACTGTTCTTTGATGAAGTAGGCACAATGGTGGCTGAGGTCTATGACAACACCACCAGTCGTGGCCGCTCCCTTCGCTTCCTCTATGACTGTTCTCATGAGCAGTTCAAGCGCGATCTCTTTGCGCTGGGCGAGGCACCACTGCCGGAGTATGTCCTCAATGGCCGTCCGGCGGATGAAGATATGAAGGGCATGCACGTCCACTCTCATGCGACGAAAGAAGACCTGGAGGATTTCCAGACGCTCTTCGCCCGCAACGAGGGTGCTGTCACCGTGCCTGCTACAGGACTGCACTTCAGCCGTGAGCTGTTGAAGCGCATGGAGATCAAGGGCATCAACACTGCTTTTATCACTTTGCACTGTGGCTTGGGCAACTTCTCACCGATCGAGGTAGAGGATCTTACCAAGCATAAGATGGACTCCGAGCAGATGTTTGTCAACAAGGAAGCTTGCGACATGGTCAACTCAGCCAAAAAGGCCGGCCACCACATCTGTGCCGTGGGTACGAGTGTAGCCAAAGCCACAGAGACGGCCGTAGGCACTGATGGCTTCCTCAAGGAGTTTGACGGTTGGACCTCCAAGTTCATCTTCCCGCCCTACGAGTTTGGCCTTGCTGATACGATGATCGCCAATTTCTATCATCCCGAGTCTACGCTGCTGATGTCTACGGCGGCTTTCGGCGGTTACGAAAATGTGATGGCATGTTATGCCCTGGCTGTGAAGCATGGCTATAAGTTCGGCTGCTACGGCGATAGCTTGCTGATCGTAGACTGATCGCATCATAGATTTTAACGACAGGAGGCTCTTATGTCAGAAACGGCTCATCCTTCTTTGCATCAGGTCTATCTCAGCTTAGGCTCTAACATCGGCAACCGCCGCGGTCTCATCCGCCAGGCAGTGGAGAATCTTGAAAACAAGGTAGGGCATGTCTCTGCCTTGTCTTCGCTTCATGAAACGGAGCCGTGGGGCTTTGACTCACCCAATAAGTTTCTCAATGCCTGCTGCTGCTGTCAGACGACCTTGACTCCCCGCCAGGTGTTGTTGGCCACGCAGCGCATCGAGCGCGACTTGGGGCGCACCGGCAAGTCGGTGGATGGGGTTTATCAAGACCGTGTCATCGACATCGACATTTTACTCTATGATGACTGGCAGATCGATGAGCCCGACCTGAAGATCCCTCATCCGCTTATGCAGGAGCGGGCCTTCGTCATGGAGCCGCTCAAGGAAATATATAATGTATAATGTATAATGTATAGTGTATAGTGTATAAATTATAAATTATACTCTAAGCATACGATAGCACATTGTGTAGCTTTTGCTGTGTCGTTTTTATGTCGGTTTGTTATTATACATTATACATTATACATTATACATTATACATTCTATATTATACATTAAAAAAGCCCGGACTACCTCTGTAGTTCGGGCTTTCTTCTTGCCTAATTTTCTTCTCGTATGAAAGAAGCGATATGCGTGATTACTTGCGGAGACCGAGAGCCTTCACAATTGCACGGTAACGCTCGATGTCACGATCCTTCAGATAGTCCAGCAGAGCACGACGCTTACCTACCAGACGGGTCAGAGAGCGCGTTGTCACAAAGTCCTTGTGATGTGTCTTGACGTGCTCTGTCAGGTGAGCGATACGATAAGTGAACAGTGCGATCTGGCTCTCAGCAGAACCCGTGTCTGCATTGCTCTTGCCATACTGGCCGAAGATTTCCTCCTTCTTCTCTTTGTTTAAATACATTGTTGTTGATGATTAATGGTTGTTGCATCATTACATCCTTCGTCCGCAAGGGCCTTCATCAGAGCACAAGCGGCCTTAAATGCATCGGTATCTCCGAAAATGCGCTGCAAAGTTACAAAAAAGTTCTCAGAATCAGCCACTTTTACCAGTTTTTTTTGTAATTTTGCAAGCAAATTATTAGCTCTATTAAGGTAAAGTAATGCAAGACATTCGTAACATCGCAGTTATTGCGCATGTCGACCATGGCAAAACTACGCTGGTTGACAAGATGATGCTCGCTGGTAAACTGTTCCGTGACGGCCAGGACAACAGTGGGGAAGTATTGGACTCCAATGATTTGGAGCGCGAGCGAGGGATAACCATCCTTTCCAAAAACGTTTCTATCAATTGGAAAGGTGTGAAGATCAATATTCTCGATACTCCGGGCCACTCCGATTTCGGTGGTGAGGTGGAGCGAGTGCTCAATATGGCTGACGGCTGTCTGCTGTTGGTCGATGCTTTCGAGGGCCCGATGCCCCAGACACGTTTTGTGTTGCAGAAAGCACTGAAACTGGGACTGAAACCCATCGTGGTGGTCAACAAAGTTGATAAGCCCAACTGCCGTCCCGAGCAAGTCTACGAGATGGTGTTTGATCTGATGTGTGACCTCAACGCTACGGAGGATCAGCTCGACTTCCCTGTCGTTTATGGTTCTGCCAAGAACGGCTGGATGGGTCCCGACTTCAATAAGCCTACAGACAATATTGACTATCTGCTCGATAAGATCCTTGAGGTCATTCCGGCACCTAAACGCCTGGAAGGTACACCTCAGATGCTGATCACTTCTCTCGACTATAGTTCTTATACGGGTCGTATCGCTGTCGGCCGCGTGCACAGAGGTACGCTCAAAGACGGCATGAACATCACGGTGTGCCACCGCGACGGTACTTTTGAGAAGGATAAGATCAAGGAGCTTCACACTTTCGAGGGCATCACCCACAAACGTTGCGACCAGGTCGAGAGCGGTGATATCTGTGCTGTGGTCGGTTTGCAGCATTTCGAGATTGGTGACACGATCGCCGATTTCGAGAACCCCGAGGCTTTGCCGCCTATCGCTGTTGACGAGCCGACGATGAGCATGCTCTTCACCATCAATGACTCTCCTTTCTTTGGCAAAGAGGGTAAGTACTGCACTTCGCGTCAGATTGGCGAGCGTTTGCAGAAAGAGCTGGAGAAAAACCTGGCCCTGCGTGTGCGCAATGTCGAGGGCTCCACAGACAGCTGGGTTGTCAGCGGCCGTGGTGTGCTTCATCTCTCTGTGCTCATCGAGACGATGCGTCGCGAGGGCTTTGAACTGCAGGTGGGTCAGCCGCAGGTAATCTATAAGGAGATCGACGGCCAGAAGTGCGAGCCTGTTGAGGAACTTGACATCAATGTGCCTCAGGACTACGCCAGCAAGATGGTCGATATGGTCACTCGTCGCAAAGGCGATCTGACGGGTATGGACACCGAGGGCGACCGCGTCAACATCACGTTCGACATTCCCTCGCGCGGTATCATCGGTCTGCGTACCAATGTGCTGACGGCTTCTCAGGGCGAGGCCATCATGGCTCACCGCTTCAAGGAGTATCAGCCGTTTAAGGGCGAGATCGTCCGTCGTACCAATGGATCCATGATTGCCATGGAGACAGGTACCGCTTATGCATATTCGATCGACAAGCTTCAGGATCGTGGTAAGTTCTTCATCGATCCGGGTGAGGAAGTCTATGCCGGTGAGGTCATCGGTGAGCACGTCCATGACAACGACCTCGTGGTCAATGTCACGAAGGCCAAGCAGCTTACCAACGTGCGTGCCTCCGGTTCTGATGAAAAGGCTCATGTGATTCCCAAGACGGTGATGAGTCTTGAGGAGTGCCTGGAGTACATCAAGAGTGATGAGTATGTCGAGGTCACTCCGAAGTCTATGCGTATGCGCAAGATCATCTTGGATCATCTTGAGCGTAAGCGCGCCAACAAGGAATAATCACTTCATAATAATAACTTTAAGTTTGACAGCTCCATGCGACTGGTTTTTATCCGGTTGCGTGGAGTTTTTTTTGCTCATGTTTTCACTTGCGGTTGCCACGCAATCTATATGAAGAAATTTACATTTTATTAGGGAAAGCCCCGATTTTTGAATATTTTTTCTTAACTTTGTCGTCTCAACCAATCAAATAAATAGATGAAAAGAAAATTTAGAATCGCTACCCTTTGCGTCCAAGGTGGTTACCAACCCAAAAATGGAGAACCTGTTGAAGTGCCAATCGTTCAAAGTACTACATTCAAATATGATGACTCCGACGAGATGGCACAGCTGTTTGACTTGAAGAAAGAGGGATACTTTTACTCCAGATTACAAAATCCGACCAACGACGCCGTCGCTTCAAAGATCGCACAACTCGAGGGCGGCGTGGGCGCAGTGCTGACGTCCAGCGGACAAGCAGCCAACTTCTATGCTGTCTTCAATATCTGCGAGACTGGAGATCATATAGTGGCTTCCAATGAGATTTATGGAGGAACCTTCAATCTTTTTGGTGTGACGATGAAGAAACTCGGGATTGACGTCACGTTTGTCAATCCGGATGCTACAGAGGAAGAGATTCAAAAGGCTTTCCGTCCCAACACAAAAGCGCTCTTCGGCGAGACCATCAGCAATCCCGGCTGCGCTGTGCTGGATATCGAGAAGTTTGCAAGAATCGCACACAGCAATGGGGTGCCTCTCATCGTCGACAACACCTTCGCCACACCCGTCAATTGCCGCCCGTTTGAGTGGGGGGCTGACATCGTGACGCACTCCACGACGAAGTATATGGACGGAACGGCCTCGCAAGTGGGCGGCGCTGTGGTGGACAGTGGTCATTTCGACTGGCTCGCCCATGCCGACAAATATCCCGGGCTCTGCACACCGGATGAGAGCTATCACGGCATCGTCTATGCCAAGCAGTTCGGAAAGATGGGATATATCACGAAGATCATCTCTCAGCTCATGCGCGATCTGGGATCTATTCCGGCTCCCATGAACTCGTTTATCCTCAACTTGGGGCTGCAAAGTCTCCACCTCAGAATGAAGCAGCATTGCGGCAATGCCCAGAAAGTGGCCGAGTTCCTGCATGACGATCCGCGGGTGGCATGGGTCCATTACGCTGGGCTGACAGACGACAAATATCATGCGCTCGCAGAAAAGTACATGCCGGGCGGAACATGCGGTGTCATGGCGTTTGGTCTGAAGGGCGACCGCTCAGAGGCCGTGAAGTTCATGGACGCGCTCAAGATGATCAATATCGAAACGCATGTCGCGGATTCCCGTACCTGTGTCCTCCATCCGGCCAGCCACACCCATCGCCAGCTCTCTGATGAACAGTTGAGACAAGCAGGTATCGCACCGGATCTCATCCGCCTGTCTGTGGGCATCGAGGATGTTGAGGATATCCTTGATGACATCAAGCAGGCATTGGATCAGTAAAACATGGACTTCGGGCGGCTCGAAGAAGTGGGGAGATTTTGACAAGGCTTAATAAATGCCTGATGGCAGAAAGTTAAAGTTTTGGCTTCGGTGTGTTGTAGATGGTGAGCAGGTTCTCTATTCGTTTCCTTAGCTTTTCTCTCAATACCTTGGGGGCCAAAACTTCCAGTCTGTCTCCATACGAAAGAATTGCCTGTTCAAGTTCATAATTTAGCTTCACATCTATGGAAATGACCGTGCCAGAGTCATCCTGCGAAAAAACTTTTTGAGTATAGTGCAATGGCTTGCTTAAAATATATTGCAGTTCGCTTGTCGACACCCAAATTTCAATATGTTCCACGGGCTTGTTGTCATAATCAGTAACACCTATGATATGATCGAAAAACTTTTCAAAATCTACTTCAGTTGGATCATACTGAATATCTGTATGAGGTGTTATTGAATTAATACGGTCAACAGCAAACGTATATATGTAAGAGGCATGTGCCGTACTAGAATGCACAGAAGCCGGAAGATAGTCTCTATGAACACCTATACATTGTGGACCATGTAATACCTGACCTTTATAAAGGAAGGGAGAGATAGCCTCTCATCATTAATCCTAAAAACGACTAATAGACATGACAATATACTATTCACCGACCTATTCAGGCTTTACCTTTACCGACTTGAAAGGTAAAGGCAACATCCTGTTTGACGGAGTCGTTGCCGACACCGGCAAGCTCATCAACCTGCTTTGTCTTCATGGTGGACTGCACTATGAACTGCATGACGGGACAGAGCGGCTGATTGCTTATTACAAGGCCATCCGGAAGTTTACGGCTGTGCATCCCAACCATATCCTGGCCAAATCGTTTGCAGCCGATGGGCTGAACACAGCCAAGGTATGCCTCGCCTGGCGCGATGCACTTGTATTTGCCGGCTGGAGTAAAGAAGTCCATCAGCCCAGTGACCGCATGAAAGTCTTGTGCGGGATAGAGCAATTTTTCGACTGCAAAGGCACGACAGACATCATCGCTGTCTTGACAAAGGAGGTCGGCAACGGTTGCACACTGCCCAATGACCTTGACATCGTTACTCCCTGCGATTACCGACTCTTCCATCCAGCCATCGTGAGGCTGATAGATGCATTGATAGGACGCGGTGCAAAGGTCACTACGCTAAAGGGTGCTGACAGGCACGGAGATGACAACTTGTCCCAATGCATTGACCTCGTTGAAGGAAAGGGAAGGAAGGATCTTTCATTTACCAAGGACGACAACAGCCTTCAAATCCTTCACTTCGAAGAGAAGGATGACGCGCTCCGTTATCTGTCACTCCAGAGCGGGACGGCTTACGATGTATGGATTGACGGCGACTCCAAGTCGCTCGACAACTGGCTGCGTCTCATGGGCAAGCCGACGACCGGCAGCGTCGTCTCACAGTGTATACCGCAGATCAGCCAGCTCTTTGTCATTGGGCTCAGTCTGTTCTCCAAACCACTCAACGTCAACATGCTGCTGGAGTGGCTCTATGCCCCGATGACTCCCGTTGGCCATCTGCTGGCTGGCAAGCTCTCGGGCGTGATTGTCGCCAAGGGTGGTTATTTCAACAAGGAGTGCCAGGAAGTCATCGACAAGTATCTCAATGGTGAATATGACAAGTTCGATGACGGCATCACCGAAGAGCAGAAGAAGGAAGTCGTCAAGAAAAGACGGAAGACAAGGGAGAAGGCTGTCGGGACGTTCCTTCCTGACATGAAAGGCCATCAGCTCTACGCCATAGACGACACCAATAATGATGTGGATACGGACCGACTCTATGCGTTCACCACTTCCTTGGGAGCGTGGTGCCGACAGCAGATGACGATGGCTGATGATGCCGAAAAGGTGGCACAGCTCAGCAAGGTCGCCTCGGAGACAGACGCTGTCCAACTGCTGTTGGATGACTATGAAGGCGGCACCATCCCATTTGCCGTTGTTGAGAACTGGATGGGCAGTCTCTACAAATATGCGGACTACAGTCAGTATGAGGCACAGAGAGGTTGCCGCCATGTCATTGCCTCACCGGGCAACATCGCCGGACAGTCCCGTCGGACCATCTGGTGTGACTTCATGGGCGGAGGAGCCGATAAGCTGTCCTACAGTTTTCTTTCACCCAAGGAGAAGAGGGCCTTCCGGGAGGAACTGACCCTTTGGGATGAGTCCAAGGAGCAGGAATACCGCCGACGGATCATGCTCCTGCCGTTTACCCAGACCTCTGACGAGCTCGTGCTGGTTACCTACAACCGTGCCGGAGGACAGGAGACAGAGAAACACCCGCTGATGATCCAGCTCGAACAGCAAGCCAAGGATCTCGGCGACATCACCCGTCAGCCTTCGCTCGACGAGTCCCTCTATCAAGATGCGGAAATCATCGACAACAAAAATAAGAATAACAATGCGGATGAGTTCATCCATCTGCATCACCCCGAGCTGATCCAGTTCCCGAAGTACGAAAGCTATTCTTCCCTAAGCAATATGTTTCAGAGTCCGTTGGACTACACCTTCCAGTCCATTGCGCAGATATACCCTGTCGGTGCGTCGGCCATGTCACCGATTTGGACGACGAAGGGCAATGTCGCCCATGCCGTCATCCAGACGCTTTTCTGGGACAAGGATGACAAGCAAAGCGGTTATCCCGAACGCATCGAGAGGAACCTCAAAGAGAACTACGACAAGGTGTTTGCGAGTGTGGTCAACGCATACGGTGCCATCATGCTGCTGGAGGAAAACCGCATCGACACGCGCACCTATAAGGAGCAGCTCCGGCAGTGTGCCCAACGGCTACTTGAGATTGTCAAGGTGAATGCCCTTCATGTCACAGGAATCGAGTCGTTCGTGAAAAACACGCTCGGCTTTGACCATGACATCGACCTGCTCGGCTTCATCGACATGAGACTGGCCAAGGATGACGGCACGCCTTACATCTTTGACTTTAAATGGAGCGGTAACCAAAAGTGGTTCAGCGCACTCCTCCGTCAGAACAAATCGCTGCAGCTGTCCCTTTACCGTGCGCTCATCAACAGCCTGGAGGAGAAGCAGGTGGGTGGCATCGGCTACTTCCTCATGCCGGAAGGCAGGATGGTGACCACGGGCGGCATCGGCGGCGACTTGGTATCTACAATAGAGATTGACGACGAACGCAAGGGCAGCCATCTCATCCAGGAGATGCGCAACTCCTACGCCTATCGCCGGCAACAGCTGGAGTGCGGTCTCATTGAACTGGGTGACGGTGAGGGCCTTGAGGCTCTGCAATATGGTAAGGACGAGATTGTGAAGGACCTCGTGCCGCTGGACACAGACGACAATGGCAACAAGGCTGCCAACAGGTTCAGCAACTATGAAATCTTTAAAAGGAAGTAACGATGAGGAACGTAGAATATATCAGTGCAAGTGCCGGAAGCGGCAAGACATATACCCTGACACACAGGCTGGCGGATGCGATACGCGACCACGAGATAGCACCTGAGCAGGTGATACTGACAACCTATACGGTGAAGGCCGCAGCCGAGTTCCGCGAGAAGGCAAAGGCTGCCCTCCATGAGGCGGGACTGCACAACGAGGCGATTCGGCTCGACCAGGCCATGATAGGAACGGTGCACAGCGTCGCCGACGCGTTCATCCATCAATACTGGTACCGGCTGGGCATCAGCCCGGAGCTGAACGTGATGACCGACGAGGACAAGGACTTCTTCATCAACCAGTCGCTGGCCTCGCTGCCCTCAGAAGACGAACTGAAGTTCCTCAACAGCTTCAGCTATCTGTCCATCAGCTATGCCTATGGCAGCGGGAAATATGGCATCAACTATGAGCACTGGCAGGACGACCTGAAACGCATCGTGGACTATACCACCAACTATGGCGTGACGGACTATACCCGTAGCAAGGAATACTCTGAGAATATCATCAGGAGCCTTTGCCACGACGGGGTACATATCCACTTCAACAGGGAAGAGGCAAGGAAGGTGCTGAACCAGCTGGACGCGGCCAACAGCACCGGCAGACAGACAGGAGCCTCGGAAAAGCGCAGGAATGTCATCGCCGATTTCCGCAGGAAGGTGAACTACATGAACTATGCCGACATGGTGGCTCTCCACGACTTCATCCTAGGTCTTCCCAAGTCTTTGGGTACTGAGGATGCCAGCGCCTTCGCCCACACGCTTGACAACATCTGGCTGTCGGAGGAGGTCCGCGACATGCAACTGCGCTACATCTCCCTGCTTTTCACGTACGCCGAGCGGTGGCGCACGATGTTCAGGGAATACAAGCGCACCAAGCATCTCATCGACTACAACGACATGGAAGAGCTGTTTCTGGAATTGCTGGGCATGGAGGATGTGGCGGATGACATCCGGGAAGAATATAAATACCTGCTCGTCGATGAGTTCCAGGATTCCTCACCCATACAGGTGCACATCTTCGACCGCCTCTCCGAGATTGTGGACCGCTCGGTGTGGGTCGGTGACTACAAGCAGGCCATCTATGGCTTCCGTGGTGCCGATACCGACTTGGTGAAGGCGGTGACGGGAATCATCGCGCAGCATAAGAACGGCTGCACGACCGATACCCTCGGCACCTGCTATCGCTCATACCCCGAAATCGTGGATGTGTGCAACAAGGTCTTCGTCCCCGTTTTCAGAGGCATGCTGCCAGAAGAACAGGTAAAGCTTGCAAAGCATAAGAATAATGAGGAGAAGCTCCGCAACCTCCGTGTATGGCCGCTGGAAGGACGTAACAAAGCCGAGCGGCTGGCCGTACTCGCCAACAACATTGCCTGCGAGATAAAAAGCGGCAAACAGCCTAAGGACATCGCTGTCCTTGCACTGCGCAACGCCGACCTTGACGGGTTGGCCGAGGAGCTGCGTCCCTATGGCATTCCGATATGCCGCGATGACAACAATGCTGCCGTAGGAGACGAGACCGTGCTCCTCACCTCGCTGTTGTCGCTGCTCGTCAACCCCTACGACAAGCAGTCGCGCGCACAAGTGGCGTTGCTCACCGTGCATGGGTATGACACGGCAAGGATTCTTGACGAGAAACTGCTGTGGGACAACAGGGAAGACAAGGCCAGCCATTATCTCGACGAAATACCATTGGTCAATGAGCTGCTCTCCAAAGCCGCCGACTTCCGGTTGCAGTCGGTGCGGGCCGTCGTGGAGAGCATTGTCATCGAGCTCGACCTTTACAATGTCGTTGCCCATTGGCCTAATCCTCAGCAGAGCCGTGCCTCCCTGCAT
This sequence comes from uncultured Prevotella sp., assembly GCA_900546345.1. Taxonomy (GTDB): domain Bacteria; phylum Bacteroidota; class Bacteroidia; order Bacteroidales; family Bacteroidaceae; genus Prevotella. Next base: position 24,122 of record URCI01000037.1, read on the forward strand.
GCGCTGATCGACGCTGCCGCCGCTTACGAGGACCACTGCTTGCAGATGACCCTGCCGGCAACGGTCTCCGGCTTTGTCTGCTACATCTCAGAACATGGAGTGACAGCCCCCGGCAACCCTGATGGTGTGCGTCTCTTTACCTATCATGGTTCAAAAGGCCTTGAATGGAACACGGTGGTTCTACTTTCCCTGGATGACGACCCCACAGACACCAACAAGCTTTTGTCCCGTTACTTCTTTGGCATCCAGGCTTTTCACGAGGCCATGCCCAGTGCCGAACAGTTATATCCGCCAATGACCATCACCGTCCTGCCTTGGATCTACGGGACACGCAAGAGCGCGCCTGAGGAGATTACCCAGGTCGTGACAAGCGGCGGACGCTTTGCGGTCATCCAAAGGCAAAGGCTTCAGGAGAGCAAACGCCTGCTCTATGTGGCCATGACACGTCCTGTGAAGGAACTGATTCTCGCTCCTACAAAAGGCAAGAACGGTCTGCGATATTTCGACTGTGTCTACAATGAAACAGGATTAAAGACCGATGGCTTCGATGGTGGAACATGCAATCCACTTGGCATCGGCGTGCCTTTCAACTCGGAGGTGTTGTTCGATTCGGATATTGACCAGGGAACGTGGAGATATTCTTCCGTAGAGAACAAACTGCTCAATATCAAGGGAGAACCTTGCAACGAGCCGGCTCGTGACATTCAGCCCAGCAGCGCAAAAGCAAACCTAGGAGACATAGAAAAAGTACTTGATGTCGATGGAAGACTGGTCACCATCACCGGGCATCCCAACATGGCCATTGTGGGCTCATGCATTCACGACATCTTCTGCTCACTAGACAGAAACCATAATTTGAGGTTCGCTAAAAATATCATTGCAGGCTATGGACTCTCTGACAACCTCGTGCAGCCCCAGCAGATACTCACTGCTTGGGACAGACTGGAGAAATATCTTGTCGACGCTTTTGGACAGGCTCAAAGGCGCTACCACGAACTGCCCTTCAAGCAACTGTCCGACGGCCAGATTGTCACCGGCAGCATGGATTTGGTGTGGGAGACAGAAAAGGGATGCGTCCTCATCGACTACAAGACCTTCCCCGGCAACGAGAACTTGGTCTTGCAGCCCGGCGACCACTATGCAGGAAACTACAGAGGCCAGTTCGACTGCTATACCCGTGCGCTGGTAGCCGCTGAGAAGAAAGTGACAGCACGATTCGTTTACTATCCCGTGACCGGGATGCTGGTGAGAATATAAGTACAGTGTACAGAGCAAGGATTATCATCAGATGATTGTCTACATATATTTGATGAGCGAAACGAGAATCACATTTATGAAGATATTGACTCAGCGAAGTATGTCACAGCACCTGCTATCAATGTCAAGGAAAATGACAAGGCTTACGAAGTTGAGCTTGCAGCCCCTGGCACCACCAAGGATGACTTCAAGGTGAACGTTGACAAGGACGGTTGCCTGACCATCAAGATGGAGCACAAGGACGAGAAGAAGGACGAGAACAAGAAGGAGCACTATCTGCGCCGCGAGTTCTCATACAGCAATTACGAGCAGGCTCTGACGCTGCCTGACGACGTGGAGAAAGACAAGATTGAGGCTAAGGTTACTGACGGTGTGCTTCACATCACCCTTCCTCGCACGGCCAAGGCTGAGAAAGAGACAAAGAAGATTGAAGTCGCTTAACCGGCTTCGGTTCTGCTCTGATACACTGGGACTGCTCTTTGAGCAGCCCCTTTTTGTTTTATAGGTATGTCAATCCAAACCATTCTGGTAGCATAGCATAAGCAAAATCCTATTTGTGTTGGGCCGGGATCATCTGTGCAAAATATAGATGGTGCCGGCTTTTTTAGTCTCTCTCGCTATGTTCTCGCCAAAACTTCGTACTTTTGTAACAACATTATGAAGCTGCGCGCGGTCATAGAGCGGATTAGAATCAGAATGGCGAGAACGGCTATTCGATACTGTAGGCACGGGTGAGGGGGGTATGACGACCTCGTTACCCTTGTCGGCAACACGCTCGATGCCCATCCCCTTTACGAATAAACAATATAAGCAAAAAATGAAAATCAAGAACATCGACCATTTCGTAATAACCACCGCCGACCTACAGGCTTGCCTTGACTTCTATGTCGGGATATTGGGCATGGAACATCGTGAAAGCAATGGCCATCACAACCTTTACTTTCCCGGTGGCAAAATCTCTATCCATACCAGTAAAGGTGAGTTCCAGCCAGCTGCCCTCAATCCAACTTATGGCTCGCAGGACTTTTGCCTGATAGTAGAGGATGACTTGGAGACCGTCAAGCAAGAGCTGATGTTCAAAAGAATCAAACCTTTGACCGACATCGTAGAGCGTCATGGCGCCCACGGAGCCATGAGGAACCTCTATGTCAGAGACCTCGATGGCAATCTTGTGGAGCTAAGCAACTATTGTTAGAATGTACGAAGCTGCTTAGCTCATGAACATATCAATGCTCCCCACGAAGCCACAGCCTTGACATTCACATGTACCGTCGTCATAGACAACGACCTCTGGACATCCACATTCGGGACATAATAGCTGTACACTACTCATATTATTTTTGTTTTGTCAGTGTTTCCGCCTTCGAGTAATCCATTGATTGAATAGCGTCAAGATTAGGCCATAAGGCGCTTGAGAAAAAATACAGTGTACTGAAATATCCATCTGACTCTCCACACATACTTGCTTCAAAAGAGTCAGAGAAGTCTATCTGTATAGGATATCCATCAGCTTTCTCTTCCCAATGTCCAAGATGGACAGCTTCGTCATAACTGCCAACAGCCGTTGTCAATGACGCAGTATTGTCTGGATTCAGTTTCAATATGACATACCCACTCTTATAAGTACCAGAGATTGCCGCAACATGCTCCATTGTCTTTAGCAATTCTTTCTGCTCTTCCTTCTTGACACTATAGTGTCTGTACCATATAATACCGCCAAATGCAATGATAACAAAAGCTATCAAGCAGCTGACAATCTTCTTATGGTGCAAAATAGCATCCCATAGGAGAAGTATGGGATACACTTCTTGTCGTTTTTTTCTCTTCTTACTGTCCATAGGCAGATTCTATTCTGATTGACTTTGCTCCAATTTTGGGGTTTTCTCATCAACAGATGTGGTATCTTCCTCCTCAACGATACTATTCTCTTCTTCTTGTTTCTTGCCAAGAGGAGACGTTAAGCCAACACCGAGGAACCCCAAGCCTGCCACAAGCAGTACTGAACCAAATCCGAACTGCACGATACTGGCGAGGCCACTGACATTTTCAGAGGTCTGTGCACCGGCATTCTGTATGCCAGTAAAAGCATCGCCGCCATACATGCTTTTTTCTGTAAACTCCATTGCCTTATAGGAATAGCAACGGATAGATAAGCCGATTGAGATAATGCCTATAACAATGAAGATAATAGTTCTGATTTTATTGACCATAGTTTATTTCCTTTACCTTAATTCCGCAACACTATAATTTAACTTTATTTATAAGTTCCTGAGCAACAAAAAGTTGCCCAGGATTTTGCCATGTCAGAATTTTCACTTATCTTAGTGTTGCAAAAAGAAAACAAGCAAAACTCTAATATGACATGGCAAAAATACAAATTAAATCTGAGAAACTCACACCTTTTGGAGGAATTTTTTCAATCATGGAGAAATTTGACTCCATGCTTTCACCCGTTATCGACTCAACACTGGGTCAGAGATGCAGCAGTATCTTCGGATATCAGTTCAGCGAGATAGTCCGTTCGCTGATGAGCGTTTATTTCTGTGGCGGCTCATGCGTGGAAGATGTAACGTCACAACTGATGCGCCATCTCTCGTATCATCCTACCCTTCGTACATGCAGCTCTGATACCATCCTCAGAGCCATCAAGGAACTGACACAGGAAAACATCTCCTATACTTCCGACCAAGGCAAGACCTATGATTTCAATACTGCAGACAAACTCAACACATTGCTTATAAACGCTTTGGTTTCTACAGGCGAGTTGAAGGAAATTGAGGAATACGATGTTGACTTTGACCATCAGTTCCTTGAAACGGAGAAGTATGATGCAAAACCGACCTACAAAAAGTTCCTCGGCTACAGGCCTGGCGTATATGTTATCGGTGACAAGATAGTCTATATCGAGAACAGCGATGGTAACACGAATGTGCGTTTTCATCAGGCAGACACCCATAAGAGATTCTTCGCTCTTCTGGAATCCCAGAACATCCGTGTAAATCGCTTCAGGGCAGACTGCGGTTCCTGCTCGAAGGAAATCGTCAGTGAGATAGAGAAGCATTGCAAACATTTCTACATCCGTGCCAACCGATGCAGTTCGCTCTACAATGACATCTTTGCTCTGAGAGGATGGAAGACGGAGGAGATTAACGGCATCCAGTTCGAACTCAATTCCATTCTCG
>URCI01000038.1 GCA_900546345.1 uncultured Prevotella sp.
CGACGAGGACGCCGAGCGCTATATCAAGATATTCACAGATCTCGACAAGGAGACGATCGACTCACTTATTGCTGAGCACCGAGAGGATCCCGGACGCCGTGTTCTGCAGAAGCGTCTTGCCGCAGAGGTCACCACGATGGTTCACTCCAAGGAAGACCTTGACATGGCTATTGCAGCCAGCAACATTCTCTTCGGCAAAGCCACAAAGGATCAGCTCGCCAGTCTCGATGAGGCTACGCTCGTTGACGTGTTCAAGGATGTGCCCCATTACGAGCTTGCCAAAGACCAGCTCGGACAGAAAGCTATCGACGTGTTCTGCCAGGACGGTTGGGACATCTTCCCCAGCAAGGGCGAGATGCGCAAGATGGTTAAAGGCAACGGCGTGAGCCTGAACAAGGAGAAACTCGCCGCTTTCGACCAGCCGATCACTGCCGAAGACCTTATCGACGGCAAGTATCTGCTTGTGCAGCGTGGTAAGAAGAACTATTATCTCATCACCGTGAAGTGATGCGTCTGTAGTCCATTTTTCTCGATTGCTGTCATCCGGCAGTCCATAGAGTTGGGACGACACCTTATATATATCGTTGCCGTCACCCTTTTGGGGTGGCGGCAATGTGTTTTTTAGCACCATTAATTCTTAAGAAAACAGCATAAAAATTTGGTGGTGCACGGAAAAAGCAGTATCTTTGCAGTCAAGATTGTCGTATGGTGTAATGGTAGCACAACAGGTTTTGGTTCTGTTTGTCGTGGTTCGAATCCGCGTACGACAACAATAAGGGGCTTTCGAAAACATTCGAAAGCCCCTTATTTAGTCTTATGTAGAATCTAAAACTAAATCTATATGCGCTTAAAAACAATTGTCACTACACTGATTATCAGTCTTTTCATGGCTTTTGAAGCCGTTTCCCCGGCTATGTCGAAACCTGTAACGGATCGAAAGATATGCTTTGATGCTGGTTGGAAGTTTTGTTTGGGCGATCAGAGTCAGGCATCGTCTCCAGCATACAATGATGGTCCTTGGCGTGCTGTCACTTTGCCTCATGACTGGAGCATAGAGCTCCGTCCGGACAAAAATGCGCCGGCAGGAAATGATGGTGGCTATTATCCCACAGGCATTGCATGGTACCGCAAGTCATTCAAGGTGCCCGCTTCGATGAAAGGCGAGAAGGTTTGGCTTTATTTTGAGGGAATATATATGAATTCCACCGTTTATCTGAATGGAAAGCAAGTCGGTGGTCATCCCTATGGCTACACCTCTTTCTTTTGTGATGCCACAGAAGCCATAAAGGCTGGAAAGCAAAATGTGGTTGCCGTGCGCGTAGACAACTCACAACAGAAAAACTGCCGATGGTATTCCGGTTCCGGTATCTACCGTCATGTATGGCTGATACATACGCCCCAATTACATATTGCCAATCATGGCGTGCATGTCGCGACACCGCATGTGGTCAAGGACAAGGCTACGGTCGTGGTGACGACGACGGTCCAGAACGAAGCCGCACAGGCGCGTCAGTTGTCCGTTACTACTCGTGTAAGCGATAGAGAGGCTGTCTCTACACACGTGTTCATGCAAGCCGGAGAGACACGTGACATCATGCAGGAAATAGAAATTCATCGTCCAAAGCTATGGGACTTGGCGACTCCTCATCTTTATACGGCAGACGTGACAGTAGAGTCGGACGGGAAAGTGATCGACGAGATCAGCCAGCCCTTCGGCATACGCACTTTGAAGTTCTCTACCGATGGCTTTTTTCTTAACGGGCGAGCAATCGCTATTAATGGCGGATGTGTGCATCATGACAATGGGATCCTTGGAGCAGCAGCGTTTGACAGAGCAGAGGAACGGAAGGTGAGACTGATGAAGGATGCGGGATTCAATGCTATAAGGACATCTCATAATCCGCCCTCAGAAGCGTTTCTCAATGCTTGCGACAGATTAGGGATGCTGGTCATTGACGAAGCCTTTGACGGGTGGAGGGATGAAAAGTTGCCGCATGACTATTCCACGCTGTTTGACCAGTGGTGGCAGAAAGACATAGATGCCATGGTGTTGCGGGACCGAAACCATCCCTCCATCATTGCGTGGAGTATTGGCAATGAGGTGATAGAAAGAAAAAAGATAGAGGTGGTGACGACGGCACACAAACTGTCCGCGGAAGTACATAAGTACGACGACCGTCCTGTCACTTCGGCTCTTGCCTCATGGGACAAGGATTGGGAGATTTATGACCCACTCGCTGCCCAGTTAGATGTGGTTGGCTATAACTATCTGATTGACAAACATGCCGATGATCATCATCGTGTACCAGATAGGATCATGTGGCAAACGGAAAGCTATCCAAGAGAGGCATTTCATAGTTGGGCAACCGTTCACGACCATCAATATGTGATAGGAGATTTCGTGTGGACGGGAATCGACTATCTTGGAGAGTCGGGCATAGGCCGGTATTGGTATGAAGGAGAGACGCCCGGAGAACATTTCCAAAATCCTTTATGGCCGTGCCATGCGTCTTATTGTGGGGACATGGATCTCACTGGCTGGCGAAAGCCTGTCTCTCATTACCGGGATATGCTGTGGAATGACAAGGAGAAACTTTATATGGCAGTGAAAGAGCCTGACGGATATGTGGGCAAGATCCATTTGGGACTTTGGGCCGTATGGCCGACTTGGGAGAGCTGGACGTGGCCCGGCCATGAAGGAAAGCCCATAGAGGTGGAGGTCTACTCGCGTTATCCTCTTGTGAGACTTTATCTCAATGACCAACTCGTCGGTGAGAAACAGGTAGGGCGCAACACAGAGATGAAGGCATCCTTTACATTGAACTATCTTGCAGGCACGCTTCGGGCAGAGGGCATCAAGGACGGAAAGACAATGGAAAGTTGTCGTTTGAAGACTGCCGGAAATCCTGCAGCCATCCGATTGAGGGTTGAGAATAAGACGATGGAAGCGGGTATGGAGGATCTGTCTTTTGTTCAGGTGGAAATCGTTGACCAAGATGGCAATCTGTGCCCCAATGCTGCAGTCACGCTGACAGCCATGGTGTCCGGAAATGCTACCATCGCAGCCTTTGGAAATGGAGACTTCAAAGATGTCACTCCTTACGTAGGTTGTGAACATAAGACGTGGAAAGGTCGTGCACTGATCGTACTGAGAAGTACCAAAAGGTCTGGAAAAGCCAACCTAACTGTCAAGTCGAATGGACTGAAGACCGCAAAAGCATCTGTGACAGCCTATTAGCTTACAGTTAATCGGTGTCTTATTCATAGATGGGGGGGCGAGAGCATCGTCCCCCCATTTCTCTTTATTAGCAGGAAACGACCACGATGAAAACGTCTATTCCGGAGTGACAAGAGGTGCGGAACGGCGAATTGCCATTTGTGATCTTTGTATTTTTTTCCTTCTCCCTTTGGAAAGGGCAGGGGTTGGGCATTAGTACTTAAACGAGCTGCCGCCGAGAAACTCGCGCAACAGGCTCGTGGGCGGGATGTCGCGGTTGGGGATGGGCTGGAAATACCTCAGGAACTTGCGCAGGCGGTAGGCCTCGCTGTACTCCTCGCAGTTCTCCGGCACCTGCTCCAGGAGCGGTTCGGCCTGCTGCTTGATGACGGCGAGCTCGAAGAGCATGGCCGAGTTGAACATCACGTCGGCGTTTTCCTGATAAGGGAAGATCCACTTGTTCTCGCCGGCGCGCACCGACGGCCAGCGGTGGATCGTTTCCTGGGCGTTGACACCGCGGTATTTATAGTCGCGGATGATGCGGCGCAGCAGTCGGTTGTCGGTCGTGGGGATGTAGTTGTGGTCGTCGAGCAGAATGGTGGTCAGTGCCGAGACATAGACGCGGAACTTCTGTGCTTCGGGGATCTGAGCGGTGAGCTCCGGGTTCAGGGCGTGGATGCCCTCGACGACAAGCACGTTGTTGGGCTGCATGCGCAGCTTCTTTCCACTCTTCTCGCTGCGTCCCGTCTGGAAGTTATACTTCGGCAACTCTATCTCCTCGCCGCGGAAGAGCGCGTTGAACTGATCGTTGATGAGCTTGAGGTTCAGGGCGTAGATGCTCTCGTAGTCATATTCGCCCTTCTCGTCCTTGGGCGTGTGCTCACGGTCAACGAAATAGTCGTCGAGCGAGATCTGCAGTGGTTTGATGCCGTTGGCTAACAGCTGTATGCTCAGACGCTTGCAGGTGGTGGTCTTTCCGGAGGAAGACGGACCGGCGAGGAGCACGAGCTTCACGTCCTTGCGGCTGGCAATCTCATCGGCGATCTCGGTGAGTTTTTTCTCCTGCAGGGCCTCCGAGACGTTGATGAGGTTGGTAGCCTGTCCCTTCTTCACCATCTCGTTGAAGTCGCCGACGGTGCGCAGCCCCATGATCTCCTGCCAGCGGTGGTGCTCGCGGAAGATCTCAAACATCTTGTCCTGCCGTGTCATCTGTGGCAGCACGCCCGGATCTTTGAGGTCGGGAATGCGCAGGAGCAGTCCGTTGAAATATTTCTCCAGTCCGAAGAGATAGATCTTCGACGTGTTGGTCAGCAGTGAGCCGTAGTAGTAGTCGACATAGTCGTCGATCTGGTAATAGGTCGTATAGAGCGAGCCGGCGCTGCGCAGGAGTTTTGATTTGGCTTTGTCGCCTTTCTCCTCAAACATCCTGACGGCATCCTCGGTGGGCACCTCAAAGCGGCGGATGGGCATCTTGGCGTCGATGATCTGCTGCATGCGCTGTCGGATGCGCGCCACATCGTCGTCGGTGACCTCGTGGCCGATGGTCAGGTCGACGTAGTAGCCCTTGCTCACGGGGATGTCGATGACCACCTTGCTTTGTGGATAGAGGTCGTGAACAGCCTTGCAGAGCACGAAGAAGAGCGAGCGGGTGTAGTTGCGCGAGCCTGAGCCGGAGGTCATGTCGAGGAATTCCACGTCTTTGTTGTGGTAGATGCGATAGTGCATGCCCTCGACCTTGTTGTTGACTTTGGCGCAGATGGGACCGTGATTGAGCTCCAGTCCCAGTGAGTGGTATATATCAGACAGCGTGCTGCCAATGGCGGCGGTGATGGTCTGTCCGTTGTTCTTGCATCTTATCTGTACGGTTTGCTTCATATCGTTGATTGTTTTTGTTGATGCAAATATAGCATTTTTTCTCTTACCTCGTTCGTGTTGTTACCTTTTTTATGTTTCTTTGAGAAGAAACGAAAATCCCGGCTCTCTGTCCCGCCAGTTGTTGAGTGAGGCAGAAGCCAATCGCTATGATCAGATAGAAATGGCATCGGATACGAAAAAGAAGAAAAGAAATTGATCGAAAAGCGAAGGGATATAACAGAAAATGATTACTTTTGCCATGACAAAAGCATGTTTGCAAGACTATGGCAAGGAGTTTACTCATCAAGGACACGACGCGCGAGGAGCGCGTCCGCATCATCCGGGGATCGCTCGACTGTGGGGCCGGCGGCTGCGAGAATTGTTCGAGCTGCTGGCTTGGCGGCGGCACTGTCGACGGCATCTATCAGGACTATATCGACGGCAAGCGGGAGCTGGCTGACATCAACCGGGAATACAGCGAGCGCTATGCGGGGAGGCAGCGGGGATGACACCACCGGACATCAAGGGCTCCACACGCGAGGAGCGCGAGCAGTATGTCATCGAGGCTTTCCGCTGCATCAGTGACTGCGACAACTGCGGGGCATGTCAGTTTCTCAAGGGACGGGCGGCGGAAGAGCTCTATGCCGACTATATTGAGGGCCGGCGCGAATTCCGCGAGGTGACCATCGCCGTTCGCGACAGCAATTATTAGAGAGTATATCATGGAAAGAAGAAAAGGAAAATCGGTCTACCGCACCATACGCGACTACGTCATCATCACCATCGCCATGCTCTTGGGAGTCATCGGCGTGAACGTGTTTCTCGTGCCCAACCAGATCACCACGGGCGGCATCGTGGGTATCGCCTCCATCGTCTACTGGGGCACGGGCATACCAGTGCAGAACACCTATTTTGTGCTCAACGGTCTGTTGCTGATCGCTGCGCTCGCTGTGCTCGGCTGGCGCTTCTGCGCCAAGACCATCTATGCCGTCATCGTCTTCACCGTGGCTTCCACGCTGTTTCAGCACATTTTCGGCATGGATGTCCACGCGCTGTCAGACCAGAAGTTCATGGCGTGCATCGTCGGTGGTGTGTTCATGGGCACGAGCGTGGGGCTTGGGCTGTCGGCTGGCGGCAGCACGGGTGGTTCAGACATCATCGCCGCTATCGTGCACAAATACCGCGATGTGTCGCTGGGCCGCATCATCCTGCTTTGCGATATGACCATCATCACCTCCAGCTATGTGGTGCTGCGGTCGTGGGAAAAGGTGCTCTATGGCTATGTGCTGCTGTTCATCGTGTCGTTTTGTGTGGACTATGTCGTCAACTCGCTGCGTCAGAGCGTGCAGTTTCTCATCATCTCGGATAAGTATCAAGAGATTGGCGAGGCCATCAACAAGATTGCGGACCGTGGCTGCTCCACGCTCAACGGCAACGGCTTCTATTCCAAAAAGGACATCAAGGTCATCTTCTGTATTGCCAAGCGCAGCGAGTCGAGCCTGATCTTCGACCTGATCGACGAGATCGACCCCGATGCTTTTGTGGCACAGAGCGCCGTGACGGGTGTCTATGGCCAGGGATTTGACCGCGTGAAGGTCAAGAAAAAGATTAGCTTGGAAGAGATCAACAAGCAGATTGGGGAAAATGTCTCGCAGGGATAACCCCTGTCTGTCGGATATTTTCTTGGAAGAAGGGACAGGATGAATCTAAGACGACACCTGCTCTTGGTCATGCGTACCTCTTTTAAAATGAGAAAAAGAACCGACAGAATCATGTCTGCCCGCAGTTTCAATCTAGAAAAAAACGAAGCGTCTAAATGAGAGAAAACCGAGTGGAAACACAAAAACAAGGGTGGCTTTGTTGTTATCACGGTGGTTTCTATCGATCATCTCAGTGGTTTTTGTCGGTTATCTCAGTGCTTTGGTCGACTCAAACAAGTGAGATGAGGCAAAATTCTCTAGAGAATTTTGCCTCATCTCACTTGTTTTGTTATTAACCGTATTCGGGATTTTTCTTATCTTGTTGTTATTCAATGGATTAAAGAAAATGCTCGAAAATACGGAAAATGAGGGAAGACCCACTCTGCTGACAAAAAACGCAAAAATAGGGCCTCTAAATTGTCAGTTTATTCAACAGCTTTCTTAGTTTGGTCCCACATGAGCCTTGTCTTCTTTTGCCTTTTGATAGGCTGTCGGTGAGCAGCCGGCATGGGTCTTGAAGAAATTGGTGAAGGCGCTCTGGTCACTGAAACCTAAGGCAAAGGCAATCTCGCCGATGGTCATGGCGGAAGCGCGCAACAGGTTGCAAGCTTCTTCAAAGGCGAGGTTGCTGAGATAGTTGTTGATGGTGTTGCCTGTGAGCTCGCGCACCACACGGCTGAGATAGGTGGTGGTGATGCCGAGCTTATCGGCATAGAATCCTATCTGCCGCTCCCGACGGAAGTGCTTTCGGGCAAGAAAGAAGAAGATTTTCAGGATGTCTTGCTTGTGCCGGAGGTCGGGCGCTACGAGATGTCGGTCGTAAGGCAGTTCGCTGACAAAGAGCAGACACACGTGAACCAGTGAGCGCAGCATCTCCACCTTATATATATGTACGTAGTGGATCGTGCGACGGATCTGTTGGAAGATGCCACTGAGCTCTGCCGTCTGTGCCGCGTCGAGGTGATAAAGGCAAGGCTCTTCTTTCTCCATGGGCAGCAAAGGCGCATCGCCGCCATCGAGTTGCATGAGCTGTTGATAGAAGCTGTCCTCCAAGAGCAGCCCCTCTGTCTCTGTGTTGTCGGGGAAAGAGCAGTCGATGGGCTGAAAGGGATGGAGCAGGAGCAGGTCACCGCTGTGCAGCTCTATGTGTTTCCCATCCACGGTGACCGAAGCCTCTCCTGAGCGGATGAGGTGCAGCTCATGGCAACTGATGCTGTTGGTGTAAGAGCGCAAGTCACTCTTGCCGCCTTCTTTGGAAGAAAAGTAGGCGACACTGCCGCCGAAGATATCCCGGATGTGATACCGTTCGGCAAGCTGGGGCAGGCTGAGATTTCCGCGACTGGTCATCGTAAATGCTGTGGCAAATGTAGCGAATAGTTTTGGAATTTACAAAAAAAACAATCTCATTCTTAAAAATAATACCATTTAAAATCTTATCTTTGCACCGACAATCAACCTAAACGTAATATTAAATATGGCAACAACCCTCATCGTGATAGAATTGTTTGTCGTCTTGGCGTTCATCTTTATCGGTGCGCGAGTGGGCGGTTTGGGACTGGGCATCTATGGCATGCTTGGCACTTTCATCCTGGTTTATGGTTTTGGTCTTGCTCCGGGCAAGGCACCCATTGATGTGATGCTGATCATCATTGCCGTCATCACTGCCTCGGCGGCCTTGCAGGCTACTGGCGGCCTGGAGTATCTCGTGGGTCGCGCCGCCTTGTTCCTGCGCCGTCATCCCGACCATATCACCTATTACGGCCCTTTGTGCTGCTTTGCTTTCTGTGTCTTTGCCGGAACTGCCCATACCAGTTATAGCCTGCTGCCCATCATCAGCGAGATTGCCCAAGCCAACAAGACGCGGCCCGAGCGGCCGATGAGCCTGGCGGTCATTGCCGCCTCACTGGGTATTACCAGCAGCCCCGTATCGGCAGCCATGGCCGCTATGATCTCCTCGGACCTGCTCGGCGGACAAGGCATCGAGCTTGGCACCATCCTGCTCGTCTGCCTTCCTGCAAGTCTTGTGTCCATCCTTGTGGCCGCGTTCATTGAGAATCGTGTTGGCAAAGAGCTTGTCGACGATCCGGAGTATCAGCGGCGCGTACGCGAGGGACTCATCGATCCCGAGGCTGACGCCAACAATCTCAAGGAGGCCGAGACCGAGCACAATCCGCGTGCGCTGCATGCCGTGTGGGCTTTCTTCTTCGGTGTGGCCCTTGTGGTGCTGTTCGGCTTCGTGCCTTCGTTGCGTCCCGAAGGCGTGACAATGAGCGAGACTATCGAAATGGTGATGATGAGCGACGCCATCCTCATCCTATTAGTCGGCAAGACCAGTGTGAAGGAATTGCCCAAGGGCAATATCTTCATGGCGGGTATGAATGCTGTCATCGCCATCTTCGGCGTGGCCTGGATGGGTTCTACTTTCTATATGGGAAATGCAGAAGCCATCAACCATGCGCTCTCCGGTATGGTCTCCACGGCTCCCATGCTCTTCGCCGTGGCACTGTTCCTGATGAGCATCATGCTCTTCTCACAAGCAGCCACAGTGACCACGCTCTATCCTGTCGGCATCGCCTTGGGCATCAGTCCTCTGCTCCTCGTGGCTATGTTTCCCGCTGTCAATGGATATTTCTTCCTGCCCAACTACCCGACGGAGGTGGCAGCGCTGGAGTTTGACCGCACGGGCACCACCCACGTGGGTAAATATGTCATCAATCACTCGTTCCAATTACCGGGCTTTGTCACTACCTTTGTTTCCATCGGTGTGGGCTACCTCATCACCCTGCTCATCGCCTAGTGGTTTATCTGTTTATACATTATACACTATACATTATACACTATACACCATACATTATCCATTTCCACTATGAAAACAAGACGTTTCTCCCTCCTTTTGCTGTTGCTCACCATGTTAGTGACGCTCACAGCCAGTGCCAAACCGAAGATTAGAATCATCGCCACCGGCGGCACCATTGCCGGCGTGAGCACGTCGGCCACCAACTCAGCCTACAGCGCCGGGCAGGTGGGTGTCGGGGCGCTTATCCAAGCCGTGCCCCAACTCCTCGATGTGGCTGACGTTAGCGGCGAGCAGCTCGTCAACATCGGTTCGCAGGACATGAACGACAACGTATGGCTGAAGCTCGCCAAGCGCATCAACCAACTGCTCAACCATGAAGGCTACGATGGTGTGGTCGTCACTCATGGTACCGACACCATGGAGGAGACCGCCTATTTCCTCAACCTCACTGTCCACAGCGACAAGCCCGTCATCCTCGTTGGCTCCATGCGCCCCTCTACGGCCATCAGTGCCGATGGCCCGGGCAACATCTACGCCGGTGTCGTCGCAGCAGCCAGTCCGCAGTCGGTGGGCCGTGGCGTGATGGTCTGCATGAACAACATGCTGCTCGACGCCAAGGATGTCACCAAGATGCACACCACCGACGTGGCCACCTTCCAGGCTGCCAACTTCGGCAAGGTGGGCTATGTGTATAACGGTCAGGCCATCTACAGTCGCGACATCACCAACCTCCACACCACGAAGAGCGAGTTCAACGTTGACAACCTCACGTCGCTGCCCAAGGTCGGCATCGTCTATGGCTATGCCAACTGCTCGCCGCTGCCGATGAAGGCCTTCATGGATGCCAACTTCGACGGCATCGTGCTCGCGGGGGTCGGCGATGGTAACTTCTATAAAGATGTCTTTGATGTAGCGCTGCAGGCCCGTGCCAAGGGCATCAATATCGTGCGCTCGAGCCGTGTGCCCACCGGTCCTACCTGTCTCAATGGTGAGGTCGATGACAGTAAATACCACTTTGTGGCCGCCCTGACGCTTAACCCGCAGAAGGCGCGTGTGCTGCTCATGCTCGCCCTCACCAAGACACGTGACTGGCAGAAGATACAGGAGTATTTCCAAAAATACTAATTCCTCTTTTCACCTTTTTCTTATCAACAACCTAAAGCAGTCTACCGCATGAAAAGAACATTCGCATTAGCGGCTGCGCTCATCCTTGCGATGGGTGCTGCCGCGCAGGGAGATAATGTCGGCATGGGAGGCTCAGACGGCGACTATGCCAGTCTGGCCGAGCGCATCGCCAACATTGAGAAGAAAAACGACGCCTTCAACGTCTACTTCAACTATGCCGCCTCGGCGCAAGCCATCTACGACGGGCATACCTGGAGCAGTAAGCTGGCCAACAAACAGCTCCGCCTGGAGATCAAGGGCAACATCACCCCGAAGCTCTTCTACCGACTGCGTCATCGACTGAACAAGGCCAACAATGCACAGTCGGAGGACAACTTCGCCAAGGCCACCGACATCATGATGGTCGGATACAACGTCAATGACAAGCTCACCATCATGGGCGGTAAGATGTGCCAGATATGGGGCGGGCACGAGTTCGACGAGAACCCGATGTACATCTACCAGTATTCCGACATGGTCGACAACATGGACAACTTCATGGCGGGACTCGTCGTGGCCTACCACCCGGTGCCCTCACAGGAGATTGCCGTCGAGGTGTCGGATGCCAACAACGGCAAGTTCACCGACGAGTATGGCGCCAATGCTGTGGCCATCGCAGGCAACGGCAGCAGCGTACGGCAACTCGAGAAGAGCAACAGCCCGCTGACCTATATCCTGAACTGGAATGGCAACTTCTTCGGCGGACGCTTTCAGACACGCTGGAGCTGGGGCTTGCAGACACAGGCCCGCCACGAGTACTCGCGCATGTGGGTCTTCGGCCAGAAACTCAATCTGCCGCGTGTACAATGGTATGTCGACTATATGGGTGCCTGGGACGGCCTCGACCGGTTGCGCATCGCCACCAACGACCTCGGCACCTTCCTCGGCGACCGCGAGAACGCCTATTTCAGCGACGTACACTACAACTCGCTCATCTCGAAGGTCAACTGGCAGTTCGTGCCCAGGTGGAACCTCATGGCCAAGGGAACGTACGAGACGGCCAGCGTCAGCAAGATAGAGCAGTTGAAGGACTACCGCAAGTCCATCGGCTACCTCGCCAGTGTGGAATACTATCCCGTCAAGGACCAGGATCTGCGCCTCTTCCTTGCCTACGTGGGCCATCACTACGACTTCAGCCGCAAGTGCGGACTGGAAGACTACAGCACCTCGCGCATCGAGCTCGGCTTCATGTACCGCATTAAGTGCTTCTAGACAGCATCATTCATGTGGAAATGAAATGTCGCTTGATTATCAAATAAATAGCCGAAGAAGAACTGCATGGCGCGGAGCGGGCGGACTACGGTGCGCAAGTCATCAGCCACCTTGCCGACGATTTGACAAGTGCTTACGGTAAAGGGTTTGACTACAGCTCTTTATACAAGTTCGTTAGGTTTTATAAAGCCTTTCCAAACATTTTGGACTCAGTGAGTCCAAAATTCAAAGGTCTGCTTTCGTGGACCCATTACCGCATCCTTTTGCAGGTGCCTGATGACGATGCAAGGGCGTGGTACGCCTGGGAGGCCTTGGAGCAGACGTGGAGCGTGAGGACCTTGCAACGTAACATATCCTCACAGTATTACTATCGATTGCTGAACTCGCAACACAAGGACCTTGTAGAAAAAGAGATGTTGCAAAAGACGGCTCCTTTGCAGGATAAGCTGGAGTACATTAAGAATCCGGTCGTAGCAGAATTCCTCGGCTTCTCGCAGAATATCGATTTCCTTGAGTCAACCTTGGAAAAGGCCATCATCAGCAACATGGAGAAATTCCTCTTGGAACTCGGTAAAGGCTTCGCATTCGTAGAGCGTCAGCAGCATATCCACACGGAAAAAGAAGATTATTACATCGACCTCGTGTTCTACAACTATATGCTGCGCTGCTTTGTCTTAACTTACTATTCGCATTTTTAGCTTTCACCTATCCATTTATTCAGGATTCCGTTCTGAAGAGGAAAAAATTGTGGAGACCCCTGGCAGAACAATATAAGACAATGTTGGTTAGTCTTTAAATACAATGCTGACCGTCGTCGGTCCTTCTGGACAACTGTCAAAATGAACATCGGCACCAATCAGACTGGCGAACCGACGCACCACGGCGAGACCAAGTCCAAACCCCTTGACCTGCTGATGGCCGGTGGAGATGGAACGATAGAACTTGTCGAAGACTTTCTCGCATTCCGCCGTCGGTATGCCGCGCCCGGTATTGGAGAACGCCATCAGCGTGTGGCCGTCCTGCCGGTAGGCAGAAAGCTTTATCTCACCACCGTCATCACAATATTTCGTGGCATTGGAGATGAGGTTGCCCACGATGATGCCCAACGCATTGCGGTCGGCGTTGAGGGAGAGTTCGTTTGGCGCGACGTTCATCGTGATGTGCAAGCCCCTGCGAATGATTTGGTTGGAATAGGCACTGATAATCTCACTGAACAGCTCGCGTATATTGATGTCAGTGGGAGTCAGCCGGAAGTGCGGGCTGTCGGCGCGTGTGAGCATGAGCATGTTGTCCACCATGCGGTTCATGTTGTCCACCACCCTTATGTTCTCCTTGATTTTCCGCTCGTACTCCTCCTGCGCCCGCGGTTTACGGACGAGCACCTCCAAGGAGCCCTTGATAACCGCCAGTGGTGTTCGCAGTTCGTGCGATGCATAGCTGGTGAACTGCCGCTCTCGTGCCAGCGACTCCTGCAAAGGCCTGATGCTCTGCCGAGCCACGTCGCGGGCGATAAAATAGAGGCACACAAAGATGAGGACAGAGAACACAGCCTGTATCATCAGTATACCTATCATCCATGTTATGGGATGCTGAATACGTCCCAAAGCCAACAGATGGAAGGCATAAAGGTTAATACCCATGGTTATGAAACATGGAATAAGGGCACACAGACCGCCCTGGACAATAATCTTGCGGGCGATATCATCCTGCAGGTGTTCCTGTTCTTTCTTGTCAATATCGTTGGTCATAGGAGAATCATATTTTGTGGAGTTACCTGTCTGTGGCGATGAAGCCCACGCCACGGATGGTCTTGATGCAGCCGTCGGTCTTCAAATGGAGCTTTCTGCGAAGAGCATTCATGAACACGTCGATGACTCCCGTGTCGTATTGGAAGTCGATGCCCCACACGTCTTTGATAATATCCTTACGTGGGCAGACGCGGTCTTTGTGCCTGATGAAATAGACCAGCAGGTCAAATTCTCGGCCTGTCAGCTGCACATCCTTGTCGTTGGCCAGCACTTGATGTGTGGTGAGATTGACCGAGGTCACGCAGTGCGTCACTGCCGTCAGTGGCCACAAGCGTGTCGTAGCCTTCGTCGGTCAGCCCTTCTTGCAGAAAGGTGTAGATGCCGGGCTCGTCCTCAACGATAAGAATTTTTATCATGGCTTATTTGCTATAGATGTGATCAATGACGATGCTGAAAATATAGTTGGGATAGACCTTTCGGATTTCCTGTAAGAGCTGGAACTGGAAGGCTTTGTCGTCATGCACCGTATCGTCAGGCACCACGTCGAAGGTGATGGTACGCTTTTCCTCAAGATAGAAATATCCATGCACCTGCTCGATATGAGGATAGCTCTTCAGAAAAGCCATCACACCCTTTTGCAGCTCACTCTCCTTGCCATGGTCGCAAACTGCATAGATGCCCACAGTGACAATGACATGGTATTTATCGTAGAGCAGCTTGGTGATGGACCTGGTGAGGCCATGGATACGGTTGGCGGTCATCGATTCGGGCACGCTGACGTGGAGCGAGCCGATGATGGCGTTGGGACCATAGTAGTTGAGGATGACGTCATAGACGCCGAGCACCCCGGCATACTGCTTCACGTCCTGCACGATGTGATGCATCATGTCCTTCGGAATGCTCTTGCCGAGAAGCTGGCCCACAGGAGCCCCAATCATATCGATGCCCGCCTTGATGATGACGAGCGAGATGATGGATCCGAGAATGCCGTCGAGGTTGACTCCCGTGAAGAGCATGATGCCGGCGGAGACGAGCGTGGAGAGCGTCACCACGGCATCGAAGGTCGCATCGGCGCCACTGGCCTCCAAGGCGTTGCTCTGCAACCTCACACCCTGCTTCTTCACATACCAGCCCAAGACTATCTTCACGACGATAGCCACGATGATGATGGTCAGCGTGATGGCGGTGTAGGAAGGATTGGTAGGGTTGAAAATCTTCTTCACGCTCTCCACTAAGGAGAGAATACCCGTGGAGAGTACGATGACCGAGATGATGATGGCACTGAAATACTCCACACGGCCATAGCCAAAGGGATGGTCGCGGTCGGCGGGCTTCTCCGAGAGTTTCGTGCCCACGATGGTGATGACCGACGAGAGGGCATCGCTGAGATTGTTGACAGCGTCCATGACGATGGCCACTGAGCCGGCCACCCATCCTGCCACAGCCTTGAACGCGGCGAGGAAGAGGTTCGCGGCGATGCCGACCACACTTGTGCGGATGATTTGCTGATTTCTATTCATTTCTTCTTTATCTTATTTCTTTTGGCAAAGGTAAGAAATATATTGGAATTATGGTGCTAATTGTAACCAAAAGAGCGCAAAGGCCTTTTCCCTTGCGCTCTTGCTATCAAGACAACACTGAGAGATGCTGTCGGTGAAGTATCTTATCACTGCACCATGTGTACGAAAGCACCATTTGACAACTCTGTGGTGAGGAACTGCAAAGCCTCGATTGATTTTTTCTTATCCATGTCTATTCTTGTTTAAATGTTTATACTTGTTGTTTTCTTTTGATGGTGCAAAGATACGGACTTCCTCGCCAAAGATGCTTAAGATTGACTTAACTGTTCCTTAAGATTGTCTTAAGGCGTCGGTGACTCTTAAGGCATCGGTGACTACTGAAGGCGCTCTGGTCACCCCGGATGTGATACCGTTCGGCAAGCTGGGGCAGGCTGAGATTTCCGCGACTGGTTATTGTAAATACAATGGCAAAATTAATACTTAAGCCATTTCACAATTTCCTTTATTGTAGGCTTCTTGCCATACATCAGAATTCCCACACGATAGATCTTTCCGCCAAGCCATATCATGAGGAGAGCCGTGGCATAGAGCAGGACGACGCTAAGCACTTCCTGCCACAAAGGTACGCCAAACGGAATGCGGACCATCATGACGATGGGCGAGGTAAGTGGGAAGAGAGAGGTCCAGAAGGCCAACGGGCCGTCTGTGTTCTCCACACTGTACATGGCTGCATAGAGTCCGAAGAGCGTGATCAGCGTCACAGGAACAATGAACTGGCTGGCGTCCTCCTGTTCGTTGATGCTGGCACCCGTTGCCGCAAAGAAACTGGCATAAAGCAGATAACCGCCAATGAACATCACCAAGAACATGACACCTATTTCGATATAAGGCAGATTGGTAAGCACCGTAAAGATGGTATTCACCTCCGGTGACATCACGGAGACCCCGAAACCTGCGGAAGCAACGCCAAGAATAACCACCAACATGACCGCCCACAAAGCAAGTTGCGCCAAGCCGACAAGCATCACGCCGATGATCTTTCCCATCATCAGCTGGAAGGGCTTGACACTGCTCACCAACAGCTCCACGATGCGGTTGGTTTTCTCCTCGATGACACTCTGCATCACCATCGCTCCATAGGACACGACGAACATATAGATGAGGAAGGTAAAGATGAAGCCGACACCAATCGCTATATCGGTATTCGAAGCCTGCTCCTCTCCCTTCTCATTCCATTTGACGGTTTCTACCGGCACACTCTTCTGAACATTAACGATAATCTTGTCAAGACCGGGAATTCCTGCTGAGGCGAGTTTCTGCTTTTGCACGGTCTCGTCGAAACGGGAATGGATATAATCGAGCAAATTGGCCGGAACTTCTTTCCGACTGAATACCGTCACCTTTCCCTGGTTCTTCACCAAGTCACCCGAGACAGATACTACGGCATCGTACGGGGAATCTTCTCCCTGCATATCTTTAGTCAGTGCCGGCCGTGCCGTGAACTCGAAAGCACGAGAACCTTGCAAAGCCTTCACATAAACACCCGTGGGGTCGATAACGGCTACATGCTGCTGTTTGTCGTTCTCTACAGAGGAAAGCCAGAGAGGAACAAATATCAAAGCAGCCATCAAGAATGGCGTAGCAATAGTGAGGATGATAAAACTCTTCTTCTGAACGCGCTTGAGAAACTCGCGCTGGATAATGATCAGTATCTTGTTCATGACTTGCTTTCTATTTGTTCTTCGTTCCACTTTGTATCCTTTCCTATGACCTTGAGGAAGATGTCGTTCATCGAGGGCATCTGCTCAGCGAAGGAGTGAATCTCAACCTGCCCGCAGAGTTGCTTGACAAGCTCATTGCCCGTAACCCCTTCTTTTGCCTGAAGGAGATAGTGCTCCATGCCCAACCGTGTATCGTGAGCTACGACGGAGAAAGAGGTCTGTTCTTTTTCTGTCAATGTCTGAGGAGTCTTCAATTCATAAAGTCCTGTGCGAAACCTGTCCTTGATCTGGCGCATCTCTCCTTGCAAGACCACCTCCGAGTGGTTGATGAGCGCAATGTCGTCGCAGATCTCTTCGACGCTTGCCATGTTGTGCGTAGAGAAGATGATCGTATGACCTTGTTCCTTGAGTTGAAGGATTTCCTGCTTTAGCTGTTCGGCATTGACAGGGTCGAAGCCGGAGAACGGTTCATCAAAGATGAGCAGGTCTGGGTTGTGGAGCACCGTGATGATGAACTGCACTTTCTGCGCCATACCTTTTGACAGCTCTTCGAGCTTGCGGTTCCACCAAGGCATGATACCGAACTTATCGAACCAGGTTCGTAGCCGTGTCACCGCTTCTTCCTTGCTCAGTCCTTTCAACCTTGAGAGATAGACGGCCTGCTCCCCTACTTTCATCTTACGATACAGGCCACGCTCTTCCGGCAGATAACCAATCCGCATCACGTCGTCAGGCTCCATCGGACGACCGTCGAAGATCACTTGGCCACTGTCCGGTGCCGTGATGCGGTTCAAGATACGAATCAGCGTTGTCTTACCAGCGCCGTTGGGACCTAACAAGCCAAAAACACGGCCTTTGCGGACCGACAACGACACGTTGTTGAGCGCCACATGGTTTTCAAACCGTTTGGTGACATTGTTTACATCTAAGAAAATATCCATAAAAAGATTGTTCGATTATATTACAAAGTTATATAGTTTTCGACAAAAAACTTCCAAGATGCAACCTTTTTAAGATATTTTGGGGATTTTCACCATCGGCAGTAACTCTTCTGCAAATATAGGCTTGATTACTGCGATGAGGGGCTGTTTCGTTATTTGCAAAAAGGCATATGGTTTTTATAAATAGGTTCATGGGAAAAAGCCTAACTTTGCAGGCGTAAACAATAAACATTTTCATCAACCATTCACAATTACTACTATGGAAGAAGAAAAGAAATACAGAGTAGAGTCAGACCTCCTGGGTGAACTTAAGGTACCCGCTGAGGCTTACTACGGCGTGCAGACGCAGCGCGCTATCAACAACTATCATATCTCGCGCAAGAAGATGCGCGACTATCCCGACTATGTCATCGCCATCGCCTACGTCAAGCTCGCCGCCGTGCAGACCAACCATGCGTTGGGCACCATCAACGACGAGATTGCAGGCGCTATCTCGCAGGCTTGCCGCGAGATCATCGACGGCAAGCTCCATGAGAATTTCCCGATCGACATGATGCAGGGCGGCGCCGGTACGTCGGTCAACATGAACGCCAACGAGGTCATCGCCAACCGCGCCCTGGAAATCATGGGCCACAAGAAAGGTGAGTATCAATATTGCTATCCCAACGACCATGTCAACTGCGGGCAGTCGACCAACGACGTCTATCCGACGACCATCCGTTTGGCCATCATCCGCATGAACAAGACACTCGTCGGCTCGCTCACCGGGCTCATCTCCGCCTTCCGCTATAAGGCCGACGAATATCGCGATGCCATCAAGATGGGCCGCACGCAGTTGCAAGACGCCGTGCCGATGACCTTCGGGCAGGAGTTCAATGCCTATGCCGACAACCTGGAGGAGGAGATCCTCAACCTGGAGCGCAACGTGAAGCTGCTCCACGAGATCAACATGGGTGGTACGGCCATTGGCACAGGACTGAATGCTGTGCCTGGCTTTGCCAAGCTCTGTGCCGCTAATCTCAGCAAGCTGACCGGTGAGAGCTTCGTCTCGTCGCCCGACCTCGTTGAGGCCACGCCCGACACGGGAGCCTATGTCAGCTACTCAGGTGCCTTGAAGCGTTTGGCCGTAAAGATCTCCAAGATCTGCAACGACCTGCGTCTGTTGGCTTCAGGTCCCCGTTGTGGTCTTCACGAAGTGAACCTTCCACCGAAGGCTCCCGGCTCCAGCATCATGCCGGGAAAGGTCAACCCTGTCATCCCCGAGGTGACTAACCAAACGTGTTTCAAGGTCATCGGCAACGACACCACCGTGACCTTTGCCGCTGAGGCCGGTCAGCTTGAGCTCAACGTCATGGAGCCCGTCATCACCGAGTGCCTCTTTGAAAGTCTGTGGTGGCTCAGCAACGCCATCACCACGCTCACCGATGAATGCGTCCTCGGCATCACTGTCAACAAGGAGCGTTGCTACGAGATGGTGAAGAACTCCATCGGCATCGTCACTGCCCTGAATCCTTACATCGGCTACAAGAACAGCTCTAAGATTGCCAAGGAGGCCAACGAGACCGGCCGCTCGGTCTACGACCTCGTGCTCGAGCATAAGCTCATGACCAAGGACGAACTCGACAAAGCCCTCGACCCCAAGGAGATGCTCGAGTCCCACAAGTTCCTCACCAAGCATCTGTCGTCGAACTAATAGATGACGCAATAAAAACGGCCCGTCCACTTTATGGAAGGGCCGTTTTCGTCTCTACTGGATATACCGTGACTATATAGTAGAACTCTTTTGATATTCTCGTATCATGACTATTTTCCTTCGTCTATTGGGATTCAGGATACCCTCCCTATCTTCTGCCGAGGTGATTCGAAAGGTCACGCGAGCACGATGTACGCAGTGGACATAGTTGCAGAGCGGTCACCTGTTTACCTTATATGAACACCCGCATCTATATCATCAGAGAGTGACAGTGCTTGTAATAGCACATGAATATAGTATCAATTAGGGAAACCCCATCGTTGAAGGGGCATATCTTGTTGTGCATCAAATGCTCGTGGGACCCTCGGGTCACATCGTTAGGTAGTAGGGATGATTTCTCCTTCCCCGCACTGCGCTCGTTCCTCGCTTGTACGGGGCTACGCATGCGTGTGCCCCGCTGGGGCACCGACTCACCCTTGGCAGCGACCCCACCAAATGCGACTGCAATGCATGGCTCGTCCCCTCCCTTTTAGGGAGGGCTAGGGAGGGTCTTTAGGGAGGAATTTGCACCAGAATGTGGCTGCAATCGTCTCCGTTCTAGAGGGCAGAGCAGTAATTCAACTTATTCGGTCAGGATGAGGATGCCCATCAAGATAAGAGCAGCCCCTATGCCATAGCCATTGATGATGATGGAGGCAAATTGTGGGGACCAAAAGGAGATATGATGATGCTTGTTGTATTTGTAAGTGTCGACACCACTTATTATGCCAAGGAATATGGCACTGCACGCATAGCCTTTCGTCCACAGCAAGGACAGGCCCACCAAGGCCACGCTGAGCATGAGAAGGCCTAGGCTCTTTCGGTGCCTGGCTGGTGACGAACTCTTGCACATCTTGAAAAGAAACGTGATGGCAGTGATGACTGTTGCTAGGATGATGACGATATGTGGGTCCATTTGATTGTTGCGTGTTGGGATGAATGACTGTCCTTGCGGTTCGTGGATGGTCTGTGGGGGGATGGTACGTGCTTACACGAGAAACGTCTCGCCACAGACCTCACAATCGTCGTTGCCCGTCTGTAGCATCAGGCGCGAACTCTCGGAGAGGATGCGCAGGAACTCCGTCACGGCCTTGCGCTGGTAGGAACTGGTCAGGGTGAGGATATAGGTGGGCATGAGCACACTCTCCTCCAGCGGTATGCGTGTGATGCCACGGATGGCGGCGACGGCGGCATCGGGCAGGATGGTCGTCCAGTGTCCGAGGCGCACCATATAGATAATGTGTGGGATGTCGTCGACTTCCACGGCCGGGCTTAGACCGACGCCCTGCTGGCGGGCCATGTCGTCGAGGCGCTGTCTCACCGACATGTCGGGACTGGGCAACACGAGTGGGTGACGGGCCATCTCTTCCAGACTGAGGGTCGACCGACTGCTCAGGGCATGGTGCTCGCCGACGACGGCGCAGAGACGGGTGGCGAAGAGCGGACTCACCTGAAGACCCTCCTCCTTGTCGGGCGAAAACGTCAGGGCCACGTCGATGTCGTGGTTCCGCAGCCGATCTGTGAGCAGTGGAGCGGCGAGCTGCCGGATGCGGATCTCGACATGGGGATAAGCCTTGTTATATTCTGTCAGGGCGTCAGTGAGCACGGCCGAGAGCCCCAGTCCAGAGGCGATGCCCACGGTGACCGTGCCACCCTCCAGTCTGCTCAGGTCGGCAAGGCGCTGCAGAGCCTGTCGCTCGTCGTCGAGAAGCCGTGTTGCGTCGTGCAGAAACAGCTCGCCCTCGGCGGTGAGCGCGATGCGTTTGCCCAGGCGATGGAAGAGCGGCACGCCGAGCTCTTCCTCCAGTTGCTTCACCTGCTGTGAGAGCGTACTTTGCGCCACATGCGAGAGGCGGGCGGCCTCGGTGAAACTCAGCGTCTTGGCGGCATGGACGAAATAGTGAAGTTGTCTGATCTCCATAGATTCCCTTTCTTGTTACTTATCGGTTGTGAAGCAAATGCTCTTGTTGCATTCGGTTGCAAAGGTAATGCAAAAGCAAGGTATGACCAAAGAAAACCATGGATTTCCTGTCCTTTCTCATTTACTTGTTCGAAGCAAGAGGATGACATCTATCGATAAAAGCGATGGATGAAATAGATTCTTTCCTTGCTTTTCACTGGCATTGCTACGACAAACATCGTAATTTTGCAGCATCAGAAACATTAAAAGACAACAACTATGAGTGAGAAATTGACTAAAGAGATGACCGTCGGCTCCATCGTCGCAGCCGACTTCAATCGGGCCGAGGTGCTCGAAAACATGGGTATCGACTACTGCTGCCATGGCTCCGACACGCTGGAGGAAGCCAGCAAAAAGGCCAATCTCAACCCCGATGACGTGATAGCACGTCTGGACAGAGACGCTGCGCATGGCGGTTCAGCCCCAGACTTTGCTGCCTGGCCTTTGGATTTGCTGCTCGACTACGTGCTGAAGAAGCATCACCGCAACTTCCACCTCTATCACGAAGACCTGCTGCGGCTGGTGCAGAAGGTGGAGCGCGTCCACGGACCCCATCATCCCGAGCTGCACGAGGTGGCCAAGGCGGTGGAGCAGTCGTTCCTTGACCTCGACAAACATTTCGCCAAGGAGGAGCAGGAAGTCTTCCCACGCCTTTATGAGCTGTATCGTGCCCACGAGGAGGGACGCCAGGTCGCCAAGTGCGATTGTCTCGACGCCTCCATCAAACAGTTGATGCTGGAGCATGACGACGCCGGCGACGCTTGGCAGCACATCACTGAGTTGACCGACCACTTCACCACACCGGCTGACGGCTGCATGTCGTTCCGGTTGATGAACGCCAATCTGCGACAGTTCTTCCTTGACCTGAAAGAGCACATCGCATTGGAGAACAACCTCATCTTCCCTGGATTCCTGGAGATGGACAAGCAATGACATAAAACGACAGGAGACCGCCTCGCATTTGCATGGCGGTCTCCTTGTGTATGGGGGCGGTGGGTTTTAGAACCCAATCTTAGCCTGCACGCCGATCACCGAGCGTGTACCGCCGATGAAGGTCGGGAAGCCGATGTCGCGACCCGAGTTGCCGGCATCGACAATATACTTCTCGTCGAAGATGTTCTTGCCAAACATGCCGATCTCGTAGTACACCTTCTTGGGCTGATAACGCCAGCCGAGCGTGAAGTTCAGACCCTTGTAGAGCTTATAGGTACCGTCGGCAAAGACCTCGGCGGCGTGGGTGGTGTTGTAGTTCTTGCCCTCCTCGGAGTAGACGTCGAGCGGCTGGGCCGAGAGCCCTTTCAGCAGGGCGGCCATCTGCGTGCCTGTGGTGCCCATGGTGGCGAAGTAGCTGTCGAGGGTGAGGCCCTTCATGCCAAGCAGGGCACCGAACTGCTGGAACAGTGCGTCGAGGTCGCCGTGGAAGTGATTGCTCTTTTTTATATTGTGTGACGGCCGTCAGAGAATTCTGCGACGGCCGTTATAGAAACGCATGACGGCCGCCACAGCATGATGTGACGGCCGTCATGAAATATTGTGATTATTTTTTATGTGTATTTCCTGCTGTTTATGAATGAACAACAAGCATGAAGGCTGTTTGTGCCTCGGTGTGGTTACATGGTACGCTGGATGATATTTTCATTTTTCCGACTGGTCCTCACATTCACCTCTTTATTGAAGATCGTGTAGGTCACGGTGAGTTCCACGCCCTGCATGTCGTTCTTGCCGCGTGTTCCCCAGTCTACTTGGTTGAATCGGTACAGGACATTGTTGTAGTTGGCCTTGCCGAGAATGTCATTGACGGTCAGATTGATATTCAGTCTGTTTTTCAACAACGAGGCAGCGGCGCCCATATTCCAGCTCTGTACACTCTTCTGATTGTACAGTAAGTATTCATTTCTGCCTTGAAACGTGTAATCGGTAAACAGATAGACGGTCGGTGTGAGGGCATAATTGATATTTACCTGTCCATTGAATGCAGTCTGATCGTTTTTATATTCCTGTCCTTTAAAGACATACTTGCCATGAGGAAACACCACCTCGCCCTCGCAGGAGAGTTCGAGATTTCCCACAGTCTTGGAATAATCCAGGATGACTCTGAAGTCACTGGCATTTTTCATGTTCATGGAATAGGAAGTCAGGATGTTGCTTGTCGCGTCTATTGGTACGAGCACATTCACGAGAGGATCTTTGCGATGGGTGTAGCGCAGGGAAAGGGTGAAGTCTTTCCATGAAGTGCTCAGCGTGTATCGGTCCATGATCTCGTTTTCCAGATCGGTGTTTCCGCGGCTATACAAGAGAGAGTCTTGATACACCAGTCCGGAATTGAGCTGTGAGAAGTTGGGCTGCGTCAGGTATCTTCTGTAATTCAGTTGGAAGAACCAGTCGTCATTTGGCCGGTACTTGACGGTGAAGACCGGGCAGAGTGTAGAGAAGTGCTGCTTGAATTGGTTTTCGGTAGCTTCGGTTCCGGCGACACTGGTAATCGATCTGTGCACATACTGATACCTTGCGGCCGGTGTGACCGTCCACTTGCCGAAGGTCTTGGATAAGGACAGATAAGCTTGTGGATTTGATTCTTTGACCCCGATGTTATTGATATAGTTCTGAGTACTCAGATAAGGGATCTCAGAGTTTGTCTTCGCCTTCGAGTCGACATAGTTATATATGAATCCCGCTAACGCATTGATCTTCCATGGAAGACTGAAGCTGTTGTCAACGGTGGTAGTGTATACGTTGTAGCGATTGTGGCCGCGGCTCTTGGTGAGCGTTGACGCGTCGGTGCCGCTTTCCAAGGTCTGTGTATGATGATTGGAATTGGTAGTAGCAATTTCCTGTGTAACGTCGAGATGGTAGTGGTTGCCCCGATACGCATATTGCAGTGTTCCACTGTGAATGTTTTCCAGGTTTCTTCCCTTTCGGTTGATATCTCTCAGTTGCTCCAGCGTCTTCCAGCTTGTCAGATTAGTGCCGTTGGCCTTATTGTCCTCGTCGCTGAACAGATAGAAATAATACAATCCCAGTCTGCTCTTTTTGTTGAGCTGATAATCGGCGGAGAAGTTCACCTTATGGCCGATCGTTGCGATCGGCGTCTCCCGCTTTTGCTCGGTCGAGAAAACATCGTCGCGATAAATGTTCCTAAAATAGGTTTCCTTATTCTTGTTGCCATCGCGTCCGCCCATATAGGAGAGACTGGCTGAGAATTTCTTATATTGCCCCATGATATTGAACAGCCCAGCGTCGGAGAACATCCTTGTCTGTTTCGTGTAGTTGCCGACATTGAGAAACAAAAAGTCGTTCATATGTTTGATGGTGGAGATGAAAATGACGGGCTGACCGTTGGGGCTATACTTGGCAGAGGGTGCGCGGTCAATTTCTATGCTTTTGATATTGTCGGCCTGTAGCGTTGACAACACCTTGGCGTCAGAGAGGATACGTCCGTCTAAAACGTATATAGGCTCTCCCATGCCATTGACTTCCACGTTTTCGTTGACCGAGTGCAGCCCGGGTGTGTGGTATAACATTCTTGTGGCATTTCCCATTTTTGCCAACACCGTATTGGCTACTTGTATTTTGGTTACGCT
Organism: uncultured Prevotella sp.; assembly: GCA_900546345.1. Lineage (GTDB taxonomy): Bacteria > Bacteroidota > Bacteroidia > Bacteroidales > Bacteroidaceae > Prevotella. The sequence goes on from URCI01000038.1 coordinate 25,148, forward strand.
GCCTTTTGTTCTCACATGGGGAGTATGTCCTTTCACCACCACACTGTCCAGCTCGATTGTTGTGAAGTTTGCACGATCCTTTATTTCATTTTGTGCGAAGCAAAATGAAATATTTAAATAAAAAAAACAAATAAGTAATGTTCTTAACTTTTCCATTGGTTCAAATCGTTAGTACCCTATAAAGGCGCTTTTGGTATTTGTTTTAATTGATATTTTTATAAAAATACGACTTTCTGCTGCAAAGTTATAAAATAATATTGAAATAGACAACGGAATTGTGCAATATTTTATAATTAACTAATTGGTTGGTACTTCGTGATGATGGGCTTCTCGTCGGTAAAGAATTCGTTAAATGTGTTGTCTGTGATTGGATAGGACATGATTTGTTCTCTTATTATCTTTTTTTGCTTTTTGTCTCTTTCGTTGAGTATCCACGCACAAGTCAATGTCAATATTGATGTACGAAATGTGAGCGGTGAGACATTGCAGGGAGCAGAGCTGACTGTACTGAAGGGCGATTCCACGATTTTGTTTGCTGTCATACCTTCGCATGATCACTTTACATTGCCATCTGCAAGTTCCTATGAGATATCTGTTGCCCACATGGGCTACGCTCCCTATAATACTCAAGCATGGTTTTCTAATGACACCACGCTGACAGTGGTGCTGGCCCAGAAAACCTATGATCTTGACGAGGTGGTTGTGCAAGGGCAGAGTGCGCGGAAGATTACGGCAACGGGCGAGATCTTCCAGCTGTCCTCAAAGGCCAGAAAGTCTGGTGACCCGTTTAAGGCTTTGTCTGAGATTCCTCTGTTGAAAGTGGACATTATCAATCAGACAGTAACCACCAATGCCGGTGAGCCTCTCTTGGTATTGATTGATGGGAAGCTGCAGAACTCCGGTATACAACCCATCGATCCCAAATTTATAGAGAGCGTGGAAGTTTCTGACGTGGTGAGCGCGAGGTTTCTCAAGATGGGTGTCAAGAAATTGCTGAATATAAAATTGCGGAAAAACCGTCCTATGTATGTCTATACAGACTTCCGCACCCGTCACGACATACCTCTCCGAGAAGGATTTGGGGGAGCCAACTACGAATTCGGTCGCAAGAAATTCGCCATATCAGGCTCTATTTTCTATAATTACCTTCACCACGACAAATCTGATTTTGAACGGAAGGAAAGCTCAGAGTCTGTCTCTCGTGTCGAGTCCGGAGAAACGATCAGCGGTAGCCATTCGTGGGATGGTAACTTGATGATGAAATGGACACCAAGTGAGGCGGATTATATATCAGCAGCCGTAAAAGGACTTACGCAAAGAAGTGATGACAAGAGAAATACTGAAGGACAATATATCAGTGGGGCTGATTACTCCCTGGATGCCAAATTCAGATATGATATCAAGACCGATGGCTATCTTGCCGCCCTGTATCATGAGCACACGTTCAAGGGGAATAGTCTCTTGACAACCTTCTTGAAATACAACTACTCAAAGTCCACTCTCGACGAAAGGTTCGATGAATGGTATGACAATGCAGGACATGACAGCAGGGGGAACTGGAACACGATGCGACACCAATACTCGCTGAATGTTGATTTCGACACACAAGACAAGCCTTACGGCGACATCAACATTGGCGATCAGTTGGAATACACGGCCGACAGAGACAAGAGCCTCTTGGATCCTCTGTCTCAGGCTATCGACACCAAGCTATGGAGCAACTACACCTATGCAGGATATACCAACCATTGGAGGAAATGGTTTTATATGGCATCTGTAGGCTTGGAAAATCTGGGTATTAAAGAGTTGGACAACAAAAATGTCGTATGGCGACCGAGAATGTCTACCAGCATGTCGTGGCAACTGCCTCACAGACAAGCATTGCGGCTGTCCTATAATCTCGACAACACGCTGCCGCCTTCGTCTGCCTTCAACCTGCTCAACACCTCTTCCGATCCTATGCTGCGAGTGGAAGGTAATCCTTATCTTGTGCCTGAGCAGGAACATTTGCTGAATCTGAACTACAACATAAATCTGAAGAGGTTCTGGCTCTCTTTTGTGGGCTCACATACGAGGGAAAGAGATATCATTGAACCTTATATCTACAGCGACGGAGCTGCTTAGGTGCAATCTTATCGCAATAATGGCACATACAAGGAGTCAGCGTTGATCGGACGCGCACGCTATGGGGGAAACAATCTTATGGTGTTTGCGGCAACTTCTTTGTATATTCACAGATCAGTTGGAAGAACCGTGACTACACTGCTATTTCTACAATTAAATACGAAAATCCTATCCAAGCATACGTGCAAATTGCCTGGCAGGCTACCCGTCATCTGTATCTCTCATTGGGCTTGCCTTATTTCTGGGGAGTGAGGAGCCAGATAACGACTGTGAATCAGACGGTGTATCAGAGCTGGCGGCGCGACCGTTTCAAGGACATGAGCCTACGTCCCTGGCTACTGATCTCATGGACGCTGAGAAAAAATGCCAAAGAAGCGATCCCTAACAAAATGGGAGACCTGTAGGGCGGTGGTGAATTTATTATTTCCTAAAAAAATATAGTTTTCCTTTGGTATTTTTCAATAATATGATGAGTCCACTTTAAAAAGTGGCAATTTAAAATTTTATATGTGTCCGAGACCGGT
>URCI01000039.1 GCA_900546345.1 uncultured Prevotella sp.
AGACCTTCTATATCCGTGCCAACCGATGCAGTTCGCTCTACAATGACATCTTTGCCCTCAGAGGTTGGAAGAAAGTGGAATTGGGCGGTATTGAGTTTGAGCTGGCCTCCATTCTCATCGAGAAATGGAAAGGGAAGGCATACCGTCTTGTGATTCAAAGACAGAAGCGGATAGACGGCGAACTCGACCTGTGGGAAGGAGAATACACCTACCGCTGCATCCTTACAAATGACTACGAGTCTTCCGAGAAAGAGATTGTCGAATTCTATAACCTCCGTGGAGGGAAGGAACGCATCTTCGATGACATGAATAACGGATTCGGCTGGAACAGGCTTCCAAAATCCTTCATGGGAGAAAACACGGTGTTTCTTCTGCTTACGGCACTCATACGCAACTTCTATAAATTCATCATGGCGAGGCTTGACGTGAAGAGGTTCGGACTCAAAGCAACAAGCCGCATCAAGGCGTTTGTCTTCAAGTTCATCTCTGTGCCAGCAAAATGGGTCAGGACATCAAGGCAGTATGTGCTGAATATCTATTCATGCAACAACGCTTATGCTGATGTGTTCCAGAATGACTTTGGATAACACCGGCAACTTATGGTCGTGATTTTGCGTATTGCCTCAAGTCGCATGGTGGGGTAAGGGGCATTTATATGTCTTTATGGTGACATTCGATGCACTGTGCCCCCTTTTTACTAACGATGCAGATTATTTTCGCTTCTGTATCATATTAGGCGCGTAGTTGCGGATTTGAGGATAAACACCAAAGAAGGTGGTCATAATCGTGTCAGGCCGTTTTCTTTTCTTTCTCCTCGTCCTGATAGTCCTTGTAGGTTTCGTTCTTTGAGATCATGTTCCACATTGCGACAAGCATCTTGCGTGCTATCGCAACCTGCACCTTCATCCTGTTTTTCTTCCTTTGCACTACCAGCCGGTATGAGAACCTGTTGAAGAAACTTCCCTGCTTTTTGCTTGCGGCCCATGAGCATTCTATCAGTATTCTTCTCAGGTATTTATTGCCGTGTGTCGTCTTCCTTGACTTGAACTTCCCGTTGCTCTCGTCGTTCCTGGTTTTCAATCCCGCCCATCCGATGAGCATGGCCGCGGTGAAGAACGTCTTCATGTCCACCCCAAGTTCAGCGACAACCTGCATCGCCGACATTTCACTTATCCCCGGAACCGTGGTTATGAGGTCAAGCACCCTCTGATAATGCTTCGTGCAGATTTCCCTCATTTTCAAAAGGCATTCAGCCTTGTGTCTTCTCAACATGTCAAGTTCTTCCTTGTACTGCTTGAGCAAATCAATTTCTGCCTGTCTCACGACACCATCAAGGGCGGCGACAATCGTATCACGGCCACAACGCTTTATCGTCCTGCTGTGAATCACATTCACCAGCTCCTTGGCGCACGTCTTTCCCTCCGTAATTTTTGTGATTACCTCACGGTATGATTTCGAGTCCACCGTCGAGACATAGTTGCTTATGCGGATGTTGCAACGCTGCAGTGCAGCGTCCATCTTGTTCTGGATATACACCAGCTGCTTGTTGATGTCGAAGATGCGGCGGTTGTATTGCCTGAGCTGCTGTATGGTGCCGTCAGGCACGTAGCTGCCGCGAATCAGTTCCTTGCGCAGGCAGGTGGCTATCCACTCCGCATCCTTGACATCACTCTTGCGGCCGGGAAGTTGCTTTATAGCATACGGGTTCACAAGGTAGAGCTTAAAGTCGCTCTCAAGGACACGCCATATGGGCATCCAATAGACACTGGTACTCTCCATGGCAATCTCGCCGACATTCTCTTCGACAAGCTTGTCGCGCAAGGCATCAAGGTCTCGTGTTAAAATTCCACACTTGAACTGAATTTTGTCTCCTTCCTCTTTGTCGATACACACAAAAACATTATCTTTGTGCACGTCGAGGCCACATACGTTTCTCATAGCCCTGAAGTTTTAGTAGTTAAACATTGGGACATCAAGCCCGTTAATTAATACATGGAGTAAGACTCCGCTATAAAGTTACTAAAAAACTGCGGCATTCTGCCGTATTCAAGCTATTATATGCGCAGTGGCCTCGATTTTTTTATCCAACTGGTGTAAAATCAGAATAATTTTATGTAAGTTTGCAACATGTTTGAGCACGAGATAAAAAGATATGATGAGGCCGTCAGGGCTTACCGACGCATGATCGTGGAGCCCATGGGGAAAGAACAGTATCGCGAGCGCAATGAGATCCTGTTCTCCTGCCATAGTTGCGGCATCGAGGGAAACTCTTTTTCTGTGGACGACACACGTGCGCTGTTTGAGGAAGGGCTGGGCTACTATCCTGTTGGCAAGTCATTGCTGGAATGTCAGGAGATGTCTGACCATTTCGCTGCCTATGAGTGGATGCACAGTCATTTGGATCATCCTTTCGACGTGGATCTGATGAAGAATATCAACCGGTTGGTCACCCTCCATACGTTGACCTTTAAGGCTCCTGACGCTCAGCCCGGAGCGTTCACGACGGTGGATATGGCTGCAGGCGACACGGTATTTGGCGATCACGACCATTTGATTGCACAAGTGCCACGACTGATGGCCTCTACGGCAAAAGCCATGGACGACCATCAGATACATCCTATGATCCTCGCGGCGCGTTTTCATGGATTCTATGAGTATCTCCATCCTTTCCGCGACGGCAACGGGCGCACGGGACGCTTGCTTTCCAACTTCATCTTGCTGCGTTTCGATCTTCCGGAACTGATCATTCGCAAGGAAGATCGACAGGAATATATCGCAGCATTGCGGCAGATCAGAGTCGAGAACAGCGATGAGTTTCTCATCAGCTTCTTCCTCAGCAAGGCCATCACCCAATTGGAGGATGACATGGCGCAAAAGCGCAAAGCCAACCGCCCGATGCTTTTTTTCTGAGGACAATGACGCTTCTGGCTTGACATCACAACAAAAAATACCCCGGGACATCACGCTCGCGTGTGTTCCGGGGTATTTTATTTTCGCTCAGCGCTGCCTTCGCAGCGTGTGAGTTGCTTTCTCTTCCTTGTAGAGATCGCTACTTAAGCGCAGCCATAAGAGCCGCCTCTCATCAAGGCCTCTCCGTAAGCATTCATGCACTCTAGATAGTTCTCCCAAACTTTTTTCAAAGTCATCTTAATGTTATCCATGAACTTTTTCATCTTTTTTTTCCTTTCTACATTTTAAAAGGTTACATAATCTGTTATCTAACTCTCATGTCGGGAACCTCACGATTCCCATTTCCTTTTGTTATCCTGTATCTTAATACCTTACTGAATACCTATGTTATCCTTTGTATCTTGATACCTTATTATCTTGTTATCTTTCTATCGATTTTCATCTTATGACACTGCAAAGTTACGACCATTTCCCCATACTAGCAACGAAAATACATGGAAAATCGCTTTTATAGGTGTGCATTTTGACGTGGGTCAAATGTTGTCAGTCGTCCTCTTGACGCAGGTCAATTCTTGTCAGACGATTTTTGTGGTCATGGCGCAATTTGGTCTGTTTATAACATAAATGCAATAGAAGATCGTCTGTTTTTCCTATTTTGCCGGTTTCTTCTCACGCGAGAGCACCAGCAAGATCACGGCGGAGAGGATGAGCACGATGCCTACGGCAAGGCGCAGCGTGAAGCTCTCGCCGAAGATCAGCACGCCGATGCATACCGCGGTGACGGGCTCCAGTGCTCCCATAATGGCCGTCGGCGTGCTGCCGATGTGCTCGATGGCCACGTTGATGAAGTAGAGGCTCAGCACCGTGGGCAGCAGGGCAAGCTGTAAGGCCGAAGCCCACTCCACAGGCGTGCGTAGCGGCTCAAGGCGCTCACCGATGAAGAGCGTGTAGACGAGCAGGGCGATAAGGCCGAAGAAGACGATCCAGAAGGTGAACTTCACCGGTGAGAGCTGGGTGTGGGTCTGGTTGACACCAATGATATAGAAGGCGTAGAGCAGTGACGAGAGGATGACGAGCGTCACGCCGACGGTGCTGAGCGTCACGCCACCCTTGCCGTGATAGAGCAGGGCGATGCCGCTGATGGCCATGAGAATGCACAGCGAGGTGCGCCACGTCAGCCGCTCGTGGTAGAAGACCACCATCAGCACGGCCACCATGATCGGGTAGCTGAAGAGAATCGTACTGGCCACACCGGCGTCCATGAAACGGAAGCTGAGATAGAGCGTGGCCGAGGACATCGACATCAGCGTGCCGAGAATCGCCAGACGGATGGCCACGCCCCACTTGATCGTCAACGACTCGCGCTTGACGGCCATCCAAAGGAGAAACATCAGCGTGGCAAAAGCATAACGGTAGACGAGTACCGAGGACGGATTCATTCCGTCGGCGTAGAGTTGCAGGGTACCTAAAGGGTTGGTACCATAGAAGATGGCGGCTAACAGAGCTGCCATAAAGCCTTTTAATTTCATGGTTGAATGATGAGTGATGAAAGAGGAATGGAGAGGGGCACTGCAAAGCGGGAGGGGAGCGGCAAGGCGGCAGGAGGGCGGCACAGTGGGAGGGGAGCGGCAAGGCGGGAGAGCCGCTGCATAACAGCGGCATACCGAACCAAGCGGGCTCGACGAAACGAGGGAAGAGTGGCTCTTGCCCCCTTGAAGCATTTTGCTCCCCTCTCCTTGGGAGAGGGGCAGGAGGGTGAGGCTCTCTACCTTACACGTGCATGAGGTCGCTCATGATGGTGTTGCTCAGCAAGATGCCGGAGCGGGAGAGATGGAGACGGCGGCCGGTGAGGGCCAGCATCCCCTTGTCGAGATAGGGCTGGGCCTGCGTGAGGAGATAAGAGCGGTAGGCAGGGGTGAGCCGGTCGAGGTCCAGTCCCTCGCGGGTGCGCAGCGCTGTAGTGATGAGATCATCGTAGTGGGTGCTCTCGTCGATCACCTCCTCGGTGTAGGGCAGTTGCCCGGCGTCGATGCTTCGGATATACTGGCGGAGATCCGCCACGGCCCAGTGGCGCGAATGTCCGTCATAGCTGTGTGCCGCCGCGCCCAGCCCGACGTAAGGGATGTCGTGCCAGTAGCTGCTGTTGTGACGGCTGCGATAGGACGAGACACCTTGCCGGGCGTGGTCATCGGCTGACAGTTTGGCAAAGTTGCTGATCTCGTAGTGCTCATAGTCTGCCGCGGTGAGACGGTCGATGAGCGTCTCATACATGGCGATGCTCAGCTCTTCGTCGATCTCGCTAACCTTTCCCTGCTCGCGCATGCGGTAGAGTGGTGTCCCCTCCTCATACATCAGTCCGTAGGCCGAGATATGTTCCGGTTCGAGCTCCAAGGCGTGGTCGATGTCGCGCTGCCAGTCGTTTTCCTTCTCATTGGGGAAGCCAAACATCAGGTCGATGCTGATGTTGCGGATGCCGTCGGCGCGCAGGATGCTCACCGCCCCGTCGACCTCTGCTGCCGAGTGACGGCGGTGGAGCAGGCGCAGCCGGGCGTCGTCGAAGGTCTGGGCCCCCATGCTCACCCGGTTGACAGGCAGATTGCGCAACAGGCCCGGCCGGATGTCATCGGGATTGCACTCCATTGTCACCTCTGCATCCGTAGCCACAGGGTACACCTTATATATATAGTTGAACAGTCTGAGCAGATCGTCGTGGCTCAACTGGCTGGGCGTGCCGCCTCCGAGATAAATCGTCTCCAGTTGTGGATGGGTGTCTTGCAGGTCGATCTCACGGCACAGCGCGTCGACATAGCGTGTGCGCAAGTCCAGAAGTGTCGTCGAGTAAAACCCACAGTAGATGCACCGCGAGGCACAGAAAGGAATGTGAACATAGAGTCCGGCCATGATACTTATTGGTTATTTACGAGTGCAAAATTACTAATAAGTTTTAAAAAAAAGCCCATTCCCCACATTTTGATTTGCAACCTATTGTTTTTTTTCCTATCTTTAACCGCAAATAAGTGGGGGCATCCCCTTCTTACCTTGACCGAAACATTTTATCTAACAACTTTAAACCCTTTTGATATGAGAGTATATCAGACAGACGAAATCAAGAACATTGCCTTGCTGGGCAGTGCGGGTAGCGGCAAGACCACCCTTGCCGAGAGTATGCTTTACGAAGCCGGCGTCATCAAGCGGCGTGGGACAGTGGAAGGGAAGAACACCGTGAGCGATTACTTCCCTGTAGAGCTTGAGTATGGTTACTCCGTCTTCCCTACTGTGTTCCATGTGGAGTGGAACAATAAGAAACTCAATATCATCGACTGCCCGGGTAGCGACGACTTCATCGGCGGAGCCATCACTTCGCTCAACGTCACGGACCAGGCTGTCATCCTCATCAACGGACAGTTTGGACCCGAGGTGGGCACCCAAAACAATTTCCGATATACCGAGAAACTCAAGAAGCCGGTCATCTTCCTCATCAACCAGCTCGATTCCGAGAAATGCGACTATGACAATATCATCGAGCAGATGAAGGACATCTATGGCGGAAAATGCGTCGAGATCCAGTATCCATTAGAGACTGGACCCAACTTCCACAGCCTGATCGACGTACTCATCATGAAGAAACTCTCCTGGGGACCCGATGGCGGTGAGCCCAAGCGCGAGGACATTCCTGCTGAGGAAATGGATAAGGCCATGGAACTGCACAAGGCGCTCGTCGAGGCTGCGGCCGAGAATGACGACCAGCTCATGGAGAAATTCTTCGATACCGAGAGCCTCACTGAGGACGAGATGCGTGAGGGTATCCGCAAAGGACTGGTCACACGTAGCATCTTCCCCGTGTTCTGTGTCGATGCCCACAAAGACATGGGCGTGCAGCGACTCATGGAGTTCTTAGGCAACGTGGTGCCGTTTGTCAGCGAGATGCCGAAGGTGCGCAACACGCGCGGTGAGGAAGTGACGCCTGACAGCAATGGGCCGGAGAGTCTCTACTTCTTCAAGAGTGGCATTGAACCGCATATCGGTGAGGTGTCTTATTTCAAAGTCATGAGCGGCAGTGTCAAGCCCGGTGATGACCTCTTCAATGCCGATCGCGGATCAAAGGAGCGTATGGGACAGATCTATGTCTGCGCCGGAGCCAACCGTATCCCCGTCGACCAGCTCAATGCCGGTGACATCGGTTGCACCGTGAAACTCAAGGATGTGAAAACGGGCAACACGCTCGACGGCAAGGGCACGGAAGAGCGTTTCGACTTTATCAAATACCCCAACTCGAAATACAGCCGCGCTGTCAAAGCCAACAATCCGCAGGATACGGAAAAGATGATGGCGGCTTTGTTGAAGATGCGGCAGGAAGATCCTACATGGGTCGTCGAACAGAGCAAGGAACTGCGGCAGACCATTGTCCATGGTCAGGGTGAGTTCCACCTGCGTACGCTGAAATGGCGCTTGGAGAACAACGAGAAGATCCCCGTCACCTTTGAGGAGCCGAAGATCCCGTATCGCGAGACAATCACCAAGAAGGCAAAGGCTGAATACCGCCATAAGAAGCAGAGTGGCGGCGCAGGACAGTTTGGTGAGGTGCATCTCATCGTCGAGCCCTATGCCGAAGGTATGCCCGATCCGGTCAGCTATAACTTTGGCGGACAGGAGTTCAAGATGAACATCAAGCAGAAGGAAGAGCGTGACCTGCCTTGGGGCGGTAAGCTGGTGTTTATCAACTCAGTGGTCGGCGGCGCGATCGACCAGCGTTTCATGCCTGCGATCCTCAAGGGCGTGATGGACTGCATGGAGCACGGTCCGCTCACGGGCAGCTATGCACGTGACGTGCGCGTGGTGATCTACGATGGTAAGATGCACCCCGTGGACTCCAATGAGCTCAGCTTCACCTTGGCAGCGCGCCATGCTTTCTCCATGGCGTTTAAGGAAGCAGGCCCGAAGATCCTGGAACCGATCTATGATCTTGAGGTTTATGTGCCGGCAGACTACATGGGTGATGTGATGAGCGACCTGCAAGGCCGTCGCGCCATCATCATGGGCATGGACGCTGAGGCTGGATACCAAAAGCTGAGTGCAAAGATTCCATTGAAGGAGCTCTCCAACTATAGTGTGGCACTTAGTTCACTGACTGGTGGCCGCGCCAGCTTCACCACGAAGTTTGCCAGCTACGAGCTCGTGCCTAACGACATCCAGCAGAAGCTCATCGCCGCTCATGAGGCTGAGGCTGCCGCTGAGGAATAGTATACTTTTTCCATTTGAAGTTAATATACGAGAGAGGGTCCCAAGCCGTTGATGGCCTGGGGCCTTTTTTTGTGTCTTAGCCGAGGCTGGCTTTGTAAGACGAGCGCACGAGAGGTCCGCAGACGGCGGAGCGGAATCCCATCTGCAGCGCCTGGTCGTGATACCACCGGAATTTCTCGGGGGTGATATAAGCCTCGACGGCGAGGTGCCGGGCTGTGGGCTGGAGATACTGACCGATCGTCACCCGTTCCACGCCACAGTTCCGCAGGTCGTGCAACGTCTCCAGCACCTCGTCCTCCGTCTCACCCAGTCCGAGCATGAGTCCGCTCTTGGTGGTGAATCCCTTGTCATGGATATGCTTGAGCACGTGCAGGCTGCCGTCATACGTGGCCACGCTGCGCACCGAAGGCGTCAGCCGCCGCACAGTCTCGATATTGTGGGCAACCACGTCGGGATGGCTTTCAAGTACAGTGTCGATGAGCTTGTCCTGCCCCTGAAAGTCGGGGAGCAGCACCTCGATCTTTGCGGGGCTCTCCTGTCTGACGGCCTCCACGACACGCCGCCAATGCGCTGCGCCCATGTCGGGCAAGTCGTCGCGGTCTACGGAGGTGAGCACGACATACTTCAGGTGCATCTGTCTGACCGACTCTGCGACATGCTGGGGTTCCAGCGGATCGAGTGGGAGAGGGCGCCCGCTCAGCGTGTTGCAAAAACGGCAGTGGCGTGTGCAGATGTCACCGCCAATCATCAGCGTGGCTGTGCCCAGTCGCCAGCACTCAGCACGGTTGGGACAGAGTCCGCTCTCGCAGATGGTGTGCAGGTGATGGCCATGGATGATCTCTGCTGTGTCCTCGCTTTTCTGTCCGGAGCTTAAGTCGATCTTCAGCCAGTCGGGTTTCATCACGTGGGGCTTGCGGCCAAAGAGCACCCGGAGAAGTCCCTCGGCGGTCAGTCCGCGGATGATATTGTCCAGGTCAAGTCCTTGCAGCGCCGTTGCGACGGTCTCGCGGGTGAAAGCTACATCGCGGAGATGTGGCAACAGCTCCTCATCGAGATCGCCCGTGAGGAAATAGTCGCCGAAGAGATCAATGTCGTGGATATGGTTGTCCTTGATCTCCAGGCACGCTTCAATGGTACCCACGCCGGGAAGACGGTGCTTCTTGGTGAGTTTGAACAGCGGCTGTTTGCCATAAATGAAGTCCTCGGAGGCGAAGACCTGTTGCAGTTCGCGGATCTCAGGCATCATCTCTTCTGTGATCGTGATGGCCTTGTCGCCACACATCGCCTTGCGGAAAGAAGCTTTGAGCTCCGGCAGTGTCATGGTGGTGTAGTCGCTGATGTTGGCCACATGCTGGCGCACGCTCTCCACACCTTTGCTCTGTAGCTTGATCTTATCGGGCGTGATGACGTGTTCCAGGACACTGAGGTCTGACTTCACGAGCAGCGTGTTGTGCATCACGCTGCGGTCACCGGTACGGTAGAAGGCGGCGCCGGAGACCTTCTTGCCATCCAAGAGGATGTCGTTGCGGCCGGAGATCGTCACCGGCACGCCAATGGCATGAAGGGCATCGGCGGTGAGGTGCATACAGTGCTCAAACATTTTTTGCACGTTGGCCTCACGGCTGATGAACGAAAACATGATATTCCCTTCGTCGGAGTAGACGCAGCCGCCACCGCTCTTGCGACGGGAGATGAAGACATCATGCTCGCGGCAATAGTCCACGTTGACCTCATTATATAAGAGTTGATTGCGGCCCAGGATGACCGTGGGCTTGGTTTGCCAGATGAAGAAATAATCGTCATCCCGGAAATGACGGGCTACATACGCCTCGACGGCAAAGTCGTAGGTGATGGGGGGCAGCGTCTGCTGCTCGGGTAGAACAACGTAGGTCATGTGTTTTTCAGTTGTGTATCTATCAAATCTAAGATTCTTTGTCTTCAAGGCTCTCCGTCGTGTCCTTGGGCAGACGTACTTTGCGTTTGGGATTCTCCTGTGCGCCATATTTCAGCAGCTTGTTGGCGGCTGTGGCAATGCCCATGCCGGTGGGGGCTGTCGTCGTCTTCACGTCATCAAAGGCTTTGCGAGTGCGGTCGAGCAGTTGGTCGGCAGTCTGGAAGCGCTCATAGAAGAGTTGCACACGGTTGATGATCTCGTCGGCGGCTTTGAGCATGGCATCTTGGTTCTCGGCCTGTCGCACTTGTCGCCAGGTCATCTCCAGTACGCGGAGCATCATATAGAGGTTTTGCGATCCAGAGATGATCACGCCCTGGTCATAAGCGTCTTTCCACAGGGCCGGATCATGGGTGAGGGCCAGTTGCAGGGCACTCTCGCTGTAGACATACATCACCACAAAGTCGAGCTGTACCTTGCCGTTGGCGGCATATTTGGCGTATTTCTTCCGGGCCAGCTCCTTGACATGGCTGCGCACAGAGGTGAGATGGCGCTGCAGAGCTTCCTCGCGCTCGGCATCGGTCGTGGCGTTGTGATAGTCCTCGAAAGCCTTGAGCGACATCTTCGCGTCGATGATGACATCGCGCTTGTCGGGAAAGTGCAGGATCACGTCGGGGATCATCTTGTGCCCGTCCTCTTCGTGCACAGTGCGTCCCTGCTCGTCTTTTAGCGTCACCTGCTCTTCGAACTGCACGCCCTCTTCCAGTCCCATCTGTTCCAAGAGTGTGCGCAGTCGCAGCTCACCGAAGTTTCCTTGCGTCTTGTTCTCGCCGGTAAGTGCCTCCGCCAACTTATCTGCCCGTTGTCCGACCTCATGTGCCTGCTTCAGGTTCTCTTGTATGCTGGCATCGAGGCGCGACATCAGCACCGTCTGGTCATGGTCGCTCTTCTCCACGGCTTCCTTCATCTGTTTGAGATTCTCATGGAGCGGGTTGAGCAGTGCCGTCATCTGTTGCTGGTTGGCAGTATTGAGATCGGCAGCGCGGCGCTTGAGAATCTCCTCCGATGCTGTGTTGATCTGCTCTTTGAGCAATGACGACTGCTGTTGCAACTGCTCGTTTTGTTGCTGGCGGATCGACTGTAGCTGTTCAGCCTGCTGTTGCTTTAAGGATTGCAACTGCTCGGCCTGCTGTTGCCGCAGTGTTTGCAGTTGTTCTGCCTGTTGCTGCTTGAGTGATTGCAGCTGCTCTGCCTGCTGTTGCCGCAGCGTTTGCAGTTGTTCTGTTTGCTGTTGTCGCTGGTCTTGCAGCTGCTGTTGGTAGTTGGCTTGCAGCTCTTCCTTTTGTTTGTTCAAGTCACTTTCCAACTTTGCAATCTGTTGGTCGAGCATGTTGGCGCGTGTCTCAGCGGCCGCATTCTTGCTGTGCGCCACAAGATATCCGATGACGATACCTATCAACAGTCCGATAATGATGCTTATCACGTCCATTTCACCTGAGTTATGATTATGCTGCAAAGATAGTAAAAACATTCGAATGGGACAAATAAAAAAGGAGTATGGCGAATGCCATACTCCTTATTATATATATGAGACTATACGTCTACATCATTAGAACTCCAGGCGGAGACCAATCTGTGCGTGCCAACGGCTGCCAGTGTCGCTTGCCACAGGCTTGCTGTTGGTGTTGAACTGGTAGACACCAGCGCCATTCTCAATCTTAGTCAGTGTCAGCGGGCTGAGGTTGTAAGCGTTTTCGTAGTGAGCGCCCCAGTGCTTGTTGAGCATGTTGGCGAAGTTCATCACGTCGAAGGTGATTTGGAACTTACCAACGCCCTTGATGTTATAGATGTTCTGAGCGATGTGCAGGTCTACCTCATTCTCCCAAGGAGTGAGGTTAGAGTTACGCTTCGCATACTCGCCACGGTGATTTTTAGCATAGTCATCGTTCTCAATCCACTGCTCGAAAGCTTCACGGCTCTGCTCAGCAGTCATGTTCTTTGTGCTTGCGAAGTTCATCTTAGCCAGCTCGTCCTTTGTCGGGATGTAGAGCAGGTTGTTGCCGCGGAAGCCATCATTGTTGTAATCAGCTTTCTCGTTCATCGTCAGAGAATAGCGGCCACCGCTGAAACCATTGTAGTTGATGGCTACTTCAGTGTTCATCCAACCGTTCCAGTATTTAGGAGAGTTGTAAGAAACCTGAATACGAACCTGATGAGGAATGTCGAACTTCGACCAGCTCATCTCGTTCTTGTCATTGGTGTTACGGCTGTAGTTGTATTTCCAGTTAGAGTAAGCAACAGAAGAAGTACCATCGTTGACACTGTAAGAGTGACCGAAGATGTAGCTTGCCATCACATCAAGACCGAAGTCGAAGGACTTCTCAGCTTTGACAGAGAGGTTATATGAATAGCCCTTATTGGTATTCTTCAGATTGATGATACTGTAGTAAGGCAGGTTCTTCTCGATCTTGCTGTAAGAAGTGACGGCAGAAGCCTCTACGCCAGGAACAGCATAGATCTTGTCGCCCTTGTCCTCATAAGAGAGGTTTTCGAAGAAAACGTTGTTGAGGTTCTTGGAGTACAAGCCTTCGAGGGTCATCTTTACGTCGCCGGGGAGCATCTGCTCCAGTGCGAGGTTGGTACGGAGTACCTGCGGGAAGCGGAAGTTCTTAGCTACGGTCACGATGTCAGGAGACAGACCTTGTGAAGAAGTCTTGGCAGCTGCCATAGGATCCTTGGCATACTTGCCGAGGGCGGGCGCACTGTTGTTCTTCGTGTTGATGGTAGTTCCCTTGGCTTCGACACCATTGTTGACGAAGGCGTTGGAGAGCCACACATAAGGAGCACGGCCGGAGAAGATACCTACGCCGCCACGGAGCAGTGTGCGGTGGCTGGCATCGGTGTACCAGTTGAAACCTACACGAGGAGAGACGAGGAGCTTTGCGCTCGGCATCTTGCCTACCTCTACGCCGAGGTTGTGCTCGGCAGCAAAGGTATTGAAGGCTTCATTTTTAGTCGGAGAGTTCAAAGTGGCGTTAAGGTCAAAGCGTACGCCATAGGTCACATTGAGCAGCGGGGTGATATCCCACTTGTCCTGTGCATACAGTCCGAAGAGTCCGAACTTCATGTTAGGAGCCCACTTGGTGTCGCCACCGGTCAACTCAGGGTCTGTATACTTATAAGTGAATTTGTAAGGAGTGTCAGCTAAGAAAGCGTCAAGGTCGTTATAGTACCATGCACCATTAGCACCCTGGATGAAGAGGTTCTTCATCTTGTAGAACTCATTGTGAGTACCGAAGGTGATGGTGTGGTTGCCTTTGTACCAAGAGAGATTGTCCTCTGCAGTCCAAATATCCTGATTGAGGTAGTTAGCAGCACTACTGAACTCAGTACCAATGTTGACAGTATTCATAGAGGTACCGTCACCACCTGCAATACTACCAATCTGCACACAAGGTCCTTGATAAGGAATATCACGGCTATCGCGAATGAAGCTTGCAGAGACACGAGCCTCATTATAGAGTACCGGACTGATATGAGAGTTCAACTCTGCTACGAACGAGTTGGTCTTGTTGTTCATGCGATAGCTGGAGTTGCTGAAAGTATAAGTTTTGCTGTTCAGTCCGTCCTTGTCATCGTAAGAGTCGTTGTGCTGATAGCGGAAAGCCAAATGGTTGTTCACGTCGATGTTCCAGTCCAAACGGGCCAAGAGACCAAAGGACTTCGTGCCGAGCTCTCCTTTACCATAAGATTCCTGAATACCGGTCAAGTCGTAGTATTTGTCAGCGATTTGTTTCAGTGTAGCCTCAGTGACATATTTGTTGATATATCCTGGGTAGATAGTAGCAGGAGCCTCTGTCTTCTTATACTCTGCGCTGGCGAAGAAGAAGAGCTTGTCCTTGATGATCGGGCCACCGAGGGTAGCACCGTAGGTCTTAGTAGAACGCTGCGAGAGTTTGTCCTCAGCATAGTCTTGTAGGCGGTTGTATTTGCTGTACATGTCCTGGTTGGTGTAGTACATGTAAGCACTGCCGTGGAACTGGTTGGTACCGCTCTTGGTGATGGCGTTGATGGCACCGCCTGTGAAGCCGCTCTGACGGACATCAAACGGAGCAACGCTCACCTGCAACTCCTGGATTGCGTCCATGGAGATAGGATTGGCATTGGTCTGACCGCCATTGGTACCGCTGCCGGCGAGTCCGAAGACATCGTTGCTCACCGTACCGTCGATCTGGAAAGAGTTGTAACGATTGTTGATACCAGAGATAGACACACCGCCTAAACGCGAATTGGAGACCAGTGGAGACAGCTTGGCCACATCGTAGAGGTTACGGCTGATGGTCGGCGTGTTCTCAATGCGCTGCTGGTTGAAGTTAGCAGCGGCACCGCCACTGTTACGTCCACCCTTACCAAGGACTGTAACCTCACCAATCTGCTGTGCATCCTCCTTCATGTCGATGTTCAGCGTACGAGGCTGTCCCAAAGAAAGTTGGATGTTGTCGATGACCTCGTCCTTGTAACCGATGTAGTTGACGGTTACTTTGTACGGTCCACCGACACGCATACCTTGAATGGTGTAGCGTCCGCTTTCGTTAGTAACTGCATTGTAACGCGTGCCGGAAGGCTCGTGGATGGCGGTAATAGTTGCGCCGATAACGTTCTCACCGCCTGCCACCACCTTACCGTTGAGGCCTGATGTGGTGACCTGTGCCATCATGGTTGATGAAATCATCAACAGCAGCATGATGAGCATGAAATGCAATCTTCTTTGCATACCTTTAAACATGAATAATTAATACCTTAGGGTAACCCCCATACTTAACAATTACTCTGCAAAATTAAGCAAAAAATTCCATAATACTGTTGCAATGATGCTACAATTTTTGATTTTTCTTGCAAAAATATCAAAAGAGCAGTAAAATACTACTGATTATGTTAAAACTTTTGGATGGAGAGGGAGTTACACCGCAATTTTCGCACAAAAAAATCTTTTTCTGAGGGAAAAGTTTCATAGTTATGCTTTTTTTGTTAACTTTGTGACTAGATACAAAAGCTAAAAAGAAAAGCATTATGATTATTGATTTCGACAAGATCCCTGAAGCTCATGTTGATGGCTTCAAAGGTGGTAAAGGGCGACTGGACACGCGCAACTACGATGACGGCAAGGCAAAGATCATGTATTCCACGCTTCGCCCCGGCGCATCATCGGGTTTGCACGTTCATGAAGGCAACTGCGAGATCGTCTTCGTCATCAGTGGCATTGCTACTTTCCACTATGATGGTCAGGTGGAAGAGTGCCGTGCCGGTCAGTGCCATTATTGTCCCGAGGGACATAGTCACTACATGGAGAACCTGACTGACCATGACCTGGTCTATTTCGCCGTGGTGAAATAGCTTTCCGTCCTTTCCCGTGTTTGTTGCACACCTGCTTGAGCTGACAGCCATAGCAACGGTCGTGGGCATGGCGGAAAGCGTAGCTGACGCGATAAGCAACATATGCGACGCACAAGGCGACAACGCAGAATACAATGATGTGTTGTGTCATGGATCAATCGTTTTATAGTGATACCTTATTTATATATATAACGCATAGTCAAACCATTTCTATATATGGCTCTACAAAATAATCATCTTGTCATCATGGCAGGCGGCGTCGGCAGTCGCTTTTGGCCGATGAGTACCGAGGAGCGCCCCAAGCAGTTCATCGATGTGCTGGGTGTTGGCCGCACGCTGATCCAGATGACTTTGGACCGTTTCCGTGGCGTTTGCCCGATGGAGAATGTGTGGATTGTCACCAACGAGCGCTACGCCACCCTTGTCCACGAGCAGTTGCCTGAGGTGGCTACCGATCATATCCTACAAGAACCATGCCGAAGAAACACGGCACCCTGCATCGCTTACGTCAGTTGGCGCATCAAGATGACGGACCCAAAGGCCAATGTGGTCGTCTCCCCGGCTGATCATATGGTGACCAACGTCGAGGAGTTCCGGCGTGTCATCAACTCTTGCCTGAAATTTGCAGGCGAGACCGATGCGGTCCTCACCCTCGGCATGAAGCCGACACGGCCTGAGACCGGATACGGATATATCCAGGCTGACCTCACCTCCAACTCTCCACGCAACCGCGAAATCTATCGTGTCGATCAGTTCAAGGAGAAACCTGATCTGGAGACCGCCAAGCACTATATCAGTGAGAATAACTTCTTCTGGAACGCCGGCATCTTTGTCTGGAGCGTGGAGACGATCGTCAACGCCTTTCGCGTGTATGCGCCCCGCATCAACAATATCTTTGAGCGCATACAAAATGTCATGGGGACACCACAGGAGCAGGAGACAATTAATAAAGTGTATCCCGACTGTGACAATATCTCCATCGACTATGCTGTCATGGAGAACGCTGAAGAGATCTTTGTCTTCCCCGCCGACTTCGGATGGAGCGACCTGGGCACGTGGGGATCGCTGCTGTTGCAGAGTCAGCGCGACATGTACGGTAACGGACTCATCGGCAAGGATATCCACACTTTTGAGTGCCGCAACTGCATCGTGCACACGACCGAGGAGAAGAAAGTGATCCTGCAAGGCCTCGACGGCTATATCGTGGCTGAGCATGACAACACCCTGCTGGTTTGCAAATTGTCGGAAGAGCAACGCATCAAGCAGTTCCAAAACAACTGATCCTGCCCGGTCCTCAGTCAAAAATAACTTTAAACACAACAATACTATGCTGACCTTTCCTTGTGCCAAGATCAATCTTGGATTGAATATTGTCGCTGAGCGCTCCGACGGCTACCACGACATACAGACCGTGTTTTACCCGATCCCGCTCACAGATGCCTTGGAAATCAAACACATGGACCCCGCCTTTCCCTCTGATCACCCTTGCGATCTGAAGGTGACGGGCAATGCGGTGGATTGCAATGAGCGTGACAACTTGGTCGTGAAGGCCTACGACCTGCTGGCGGCCGACTTTGATCTGCCGCCCATTCATGCCCATCTGTTCAAGCGTATCCCCTCGCAGGCCGGGCTGGGTGGCGGTAGTTCTGATGGCGCGTATATGATCCGGCTGCTCGACGAGCGTTTCCGGCTCAACATCGGTATCGCCGAGATGGAGCGTTACGCTGCCCGACTGGGCTCCGACTGCGCTTTCTTCATCACTGCCGAGCCGTCGTATGCCACTGGCCGTGGCGAGATCCTTGAGCCTGCCGACGGTCCAAAAGGCAATCTCCACGGGTATTACATCGCAGTGGTGAAACCCGATGTGGCTGTGTCTACCCGCGAGGCCTACGCGCAGATCGTCTGTCACATGCCCCGCAAGTCGTGCCGTGACATCGTCCGCCAACCGATCGATACGTGGCATTACGAGCTGACCAATGACTTTGAACGACCGGTCTTTATCGCTCATCCCGAGTTGGGACGCATTAAGCAACAGCTCTATAATCATGGGGCCGTGTATGCTCAGATGAGTGGCAGTGGCAGCGCGCTCTTTGGTATCTTCCGTGAGAAGCCAAAAGGATTGGAAGAGACATTCAAGGATTGCTTTGTAGCTTCAGCAGCCTTGTAGACTACATAGGGCGACAAAACATAAAAAACGCATTTTGCCGCAGGTAAAGAGGTCATTGCTCCTTGCCTGCGGCAAAATGCGTTAAAGACGTTGTTTGTTGAGTTGTGGCATGATCACTTGGCGGTATTCGTTCTCGAAGTTGGGTGTGAAGACACCTTTCCCCAGGTTGTCATTGATCTCTTCGGGACTCCAGTAGCGGCCACCGGCAAGTTCTTCTTTGCTCGGTTGCACCTCGCCGTCATAGACTGTGAGGAAGACCCACACGAGTTCCTTCTCGCGCAAGCTTTCGAAGACATAGTGCTTGATATACTTTGGTGTGTAGTCGGTGATACCCAGTTCCTCACTCACCTCGCGGTGAAGAGCCTGCTCGACCGTTTCGCCGTAGTCGACATGTCCGCCACATGCCGTGTCCCATTTGTCGGGCTGGATGTCTTTCCAGTGCGGTCGCTGTTGCAAATAGAGGTCGCCACGGCTATTGAATACGTGCAGGTGCACTACCGGATGGAGCACCTTGCAGCCATCGTGGGCTTTACCGCGTGTGATCTTACCGAGCACGTGGCCGTCTTCGTCGACGATGGGAAAGAGTTCTTCTTTGTTATCCATACGCTTTTCGGTCTGTTTTCGCTTTTATTTTACTTTTTATTTTGTCATCTCAAATCTTCTTATTACCTTTACATAAGAAAGGAGAAAACAAAGGAAATGGGTCTTATGGAAGTAAATCTCGACTTGATGTCTTTTATCGAAACGAGCATCCTGCCCCGCTACACAGCTTTCGGCCGTTCTCATGGCTTGAGTCATGTGCAGCGTGTGATTGCCAATTCCCTGGAACTGGCGCGCCGGACAGGAGCCGATATCAATATGGTGTACACTGTTGCCGCGTATCACGATCTCGGCATGAGCGGTCCCCGGGCCATCCACCATATCACGAGTGGCAAGATTCTGGCTGCTGACGCGCGGCTGAAGAAATGGTTCTCGCCCGAGCAGATCACGATCATGAAGGAAGCCGTGGAGGATCATCGTGCATCTGCTTCGCACGCTCCCCGCAGCATCTATGGCAAGATCGTCGCGGAGGCTGACCGTGACCTCGATCCCGAGGTGGTGTTCCGTCGTGCCGTGGAGTTTGGCTTGGAGCATGATCCCGACAAAGACCGCGAATGGCAGTGGCAGCGTTTTGACCACCATATGGAAGAGAAGTACAGCATCAGGGGTTATATACGGCTGTGGATTCCCAATTCGCCCAATGAGGAAAAACTCAAGGAGGTCAGATCCGTCATTGCTGACAAGGCGCGGCTTCGCGAGGTTTTCAATCGTCTTTATGATGAGGAGTGCTCGTCAAAGCACTGAATGTCTTTTTGCCTTTGACGTAGTATTGCCAAACGACACTGAAAGACATTCGCTCCGGAACGGTCAGAAGTTTCCTGCTCTGCTTGATGGCCTCGCGATCCGCATCGAAATCATGCCGCCATTTATGGAAGGCTCGCCGTGCCCGCAGAATGGCGATGAAGTCATGCCAGTTGCGGTTGACGACCAGTGTTTCTAAGGCAGCAATGTGATCGAGCAGCCAGCGCATGTGCATCACGGGCGAGAGTTCCTCGTCGGGCAGGTTTTTGTAGAGCATGGTCAGATTGTTGCGGAAGTTGAGAAACGTCTTCATCGGGTTGCCCTGCGGCAGGGTGCCGCCTCCGACATGATAGACTTCACTCTCAGGATTACATACCACTCGGCGACCGCGCTGTCGCAGTCTCCAGCAGAGATCTATCTCCTCGTTGTGGGCAAAGAAACGCGCGTCGAGTCCATCCACATCCCAATAGTCCTTGGCACGGATCATCAGACAGGCCCCTGAAGCCCACAACACATCCATCGGATAGTCATATTGCCCATTGTCCTGCTCCACGGTGTCGAAGACTCTGCCGCGGCAGAAGGGATAGCCAAAGCGGTCGAGAAATCCTCCCGAAGCTCCCGCATACTCGAAATTGTCTTTGTCGGCCTCGCTGAGCAACTTCGGCTGGCAGGCAGCCACGTCATGATGACTGTCCATGAACTCCTGCAAAGGGGTGAGCCAATGGTGCGTCACCTCCACATCGGAGTTGAGCAGAACGTAATAGTCGGCCTGGATCTGACTCAGTGCGCGGTTGTATCCGTCGGCAAAGCCATAGTTGCGGTCGAGCACCAGCGTCTTCACCTCCGGGAATTTCTTTGCGAGCATCTCCATCGATCCGTCGGTCGAGGCATTGTCGGCCACCCACACCTCCGCGTCATCGCGGGAATATTTCATGACGGTAGGCAGGAAACGCTCCATCATCTTCCGTCCGTTCCAGTTCAATATGACGATTGCTGTCTTCATCTTGTTTCTTTTTTATTCTTTAAGATAGGGCATCGCCAGGAGCGTGTCCTCTTTTCCGCTTTTTCTGAAATCGCCGAGCTTCACGTTGATGATCTCGTTGTCGTATTCTTCGCGCGCCTCGCTGGCCGGGAGTGTGACCCGGATGTAGTTGTCGGTGAAGCCGTGCATGGCGTGACCGGCGGGTGCTTTCTCGAAGAGCACCGGTCGTGTCTGTCCGATGTAGTGGGCGTAGAACTCGTGGGTCTTTCGGTCCGAGAGTTCCAAGAGCCGTTTCGACCGCAGCTTCTTGTCCTTGTCATCAACGACATAGGGGATGGCAAGCGCCGAGGTCCCCGGCCGCTCGGAGTAGGGGAAGACGTGGAGCTGTGTCACGGGCAGGCTGTCGAGGAACTCGTAGCAGTCCTCGAAGTATTCGGGCCGTTCACCGCGACAGCCCACCATCACGTCGACGCCGATGAACGCGTCGGGCATGAGCTCCTTGATCAGATGGATCTTATGGGCAAAGACATCGCGTGTGTAGCGCCGGTGCATGAGTTTGAGCACCTCGTCGTTGCCGCTTTGCAAGGGAATATGGAAATGGGGCATGAAAGCACGGGAGCGTGCGCAGTAGGCGATGAGCTCGTCATCGATGAGGTCGGGCTCAAGTGAACTGATGCGATAGCGCTGGATACCCTCCACGCCATCGAGCGCTTTGACCAAGTCGAGAAACGTCTCGCCGGTGGTCTTGCCAAACTCGCCGATGTTCACGCCCGTGAGGACAATCTCCTTGCCGCCTTCACGGGCTGCCTGTTCGGCCTGTTCAACGAGCGAGGCAATCGTGGGGTTGCGGGAGAAGCCGCGGGCGTAGGGAATGGTGCAGTAGGTACAGAAATAATCGCATCCGTCCTGCACTTTCAGGAAGTAACGGGTGCGGTTGCCGCGTGAGCACGAGGGCTGGAAGGTCTTGATGTCCTTGGTCTTCTCGTGGTGGAAGGCGTGGAGATGTCCTTCTCGCGGTTGTGTCCATGCGTCAGAGAGATATTGTATGAGGTTGGCCTTCTCGTTGGAGCCGAGCACGAGGTCCACGCCGTCGATGGCGCTCACCGTTTCCGGTTCGAGCTGTGCATAGCATCCCGTGACCACGACAAAGGCGTCGGGGTTCTCGCGCACCATGCGGTGGATAGCCTGGCGGCATTTGTGGTCAGCGACCTCAGTGACCGAACAGGTGTTGATGAGGCAGATGTCGGCGTGCTCGCCCTCTTGTGCTGTGACGACGCCCATCTCGCTGAGCAGCTTGCCAAAGGTGGAAGTCTCTGAGAAATTGAGCTTGCAGCCCAGCGTGTAAAAGGCTGCTTTCTTGCCTTGGAAGGCACTGGTGTTGATCATGCTTCTTTGCTTTTTTATGCAAAGATACTGCTTTCCCGTGACATACAAGCCATTGAACGGTAGAAAAAGCATCAACGCCGAGTGTCTCCCCGCTGGTTTGATACAATATCATTCATGATCAAACAGTCACAGCCGGGCTTATTGTCTCGCTCCGGGCGTGCTACCATAGAGCAGAAAGTCGCGATACATGCGTTGGCTGGCAAATTTTTGCTTCACCTTCTCGTATTCCGCATACTGACTGTCGTTGAGAATCTTTCTGAGTTGCTTGTCATATTTGCTTTGCTTGCTTTCCATCTCTTTGAACGGGTCTGTGGCGTTGTTGCTGCCAGAAGACGGTATGCCCATGCCGGGATCGCCGCCCAGTCCTCCACCGTGACCGCCCATGCCGCCTGGTCCGCCTTGCATGCCACCCATGCCGCCCGATGGTGGTGGACCGGAAGGACGTCCGCCGCCCATGCCGCCTGGTCCGCCTCCTTGTGCCGGGCGTTGACCACTTTTCCCATCCTTGCCAGGATGCATGCCTTCGATGATCTCAGCATACTTGCTGTTAAGTTTCCTCACTTTCTTGGCCTGCTTTTCAGTCAGGTTGAGATGGCTGTCCATATAGTTGTTGAGACTGTCGACCGTGAAATGTCGTCTCATGGGAGGAAGCCCCGCAGGCTGTCCGCCATGTGGCTGTTGAGCCTTTTGCTCATTGTTCTGTGCCATGCCCATGGAGGCAACGGCCAGAAGCATACCGAGTAACAATACTTTTCTCATTTTTCGCTTCCATGTTTATCGTTGTCGCTGCAAAGATATTCGGAGAGACTGACAATGAGAAATCTATTCAGCCAAAGCCTTGTTTCATTAGGTGAAAGGCCTTGACGTCGGTGATGATTACTTGTCGTTACCTTTCATCTTTTGGACATATTCCGAGGGGATCATGCCGTAAGTGTCCTTGAAGCAACGGCGGAAATAAGCAGGACTGCTCATGCCTACCATAAAACTCACCTCGCTGATCGAGTAGCGGCCCGAGAGAAGCAGGTGCTCGGCATATTGCATCTTATACTTGCGGATATACTCGTTGGTGGATATGCCCGTAAGCGTTTTCATCTTGCGGTAGAGAGTGCTCACGCTGACATGTAGCTTCTCGGCGAGATAACTGACGTCGACATCGCCCGAGATACGTTCTTCGATTAGCTGGTCGAGCTGATGGAAGAACTCGCGGTCGATGTCTTGCAGAGATTCCTGTAGTTGTTTCCGCTTGGCGCTAAAGTCAGGGACTGCTTGTCCCATGCTGGTCGCCATCTGCTGCCTTTGTCTAAGCAGGTTGTCGACACGGGCGCGTAGCAGTCCGGCGGTAAAGGGCTTGGTGAGATAAGAGTCGGCTCCCGCATTGTATCCCTCAGTCTTGTCGGCATCCGTGTCCTTGGCGGTCAGCAGGATAACCGGGATGTGAGAGGTGCGCACATCGTCCTTGAGTTTCCTGCATAGCGTGTTACCGTCCATATTGGGCATCATGATGTCGCTGATGATCATGTCGGGTGTGGCCTCAGTGGCTATCTTCCAACCCTCAAGTCCGTCGCAAGCTTGTCTGACCTCGAAGGTCTTGTCAAACACCGAGGCGATGAACTCCCTGATGTCGCGGTTGTCCTCGACGACAAGGAGCAGGAGTGGGCCTTCTTTGACAGTCTGCTCCTCTTTGCCAACTTGTCCCTCTTTGGCAGCTTCTGACGAGGACGGAACAGTATGTCCTGGATCTCCTGCTGCTGGAGCGGGTTGTGGCAACTGACCCGTCATAGGCTCAGACAGTGTGTCGCTTTGCTTTTGAGATGGTTGAGCGACAGGCGTGTCAGTGGTGGCAATGTCTAACTCCACGCTAAACACACTTCCTTTTTCCGGTTCACTCTTCACGGAGATCGTTCCATGGTGGAGTGTGACAAGGTTCTTCACCAAAGCCAGTCCAATGCCCGTGCCGGAGGCCTGATGAGTTCCTTGCTCCTGATAGAAGCGCTCAAAGATGTGGGGCAGGGCTTCCGGCGAGATGCCGTGACCGGTATCGGCCACGGTGAGCAATGCCTTTTCCGTTTCCCCCTCTAATGTGATACCCACGCTGACGGTAACAGAGCCACGTTCGGTGTATTTCACGGCATTGGAGATGAGATTGTCGAGAATGATGGTCACCACCTCCTTGTCGTAATCCATGAGGATTTCTGGCTGCTCTGCTTCCATGTGGATCGCTATGTTGGGGTTGCGGTTCAGTTCTTCGTATTTCAGAGCAACGTCTCTGACACAGGTCACCAGGTTGCCGCGTTGCTTGTGAAGTTGGCGGTTGGACGTCTCAGTCTTGCGGAATTCCAGCAATCTGTCAATGAGCGCCTTGAGCCTTTGAGCGCTTTGGAAGACCACTGCGAGGGTGTGCTTGGCATCGCGCGGAATGTCGGAGTGGTGGGCCATGTCGTCCAAAGGACCGAGAATCAGCGTCAGCGGCGTGCGCAGTTCATGTGCGATGTTGGTAAAGAACTGCAGGCGCTCCTCCGTGATGCGTTGTTGGAGCTGATGTTCGCGCTTTTCTGACGTATAGAGATATTCGAGTCGCACCTTGCGCAGATAGAGGTGCAGCCCGGCAACCACTAAGGCCAGTGCCATCAGCGCATAGAGCGCTTCGGCCCACCACGAAAGCCAGAAAGGAGGTGTCATGGCGAGTTCGATCATTGCGGGTGTCGACCATTGCTGGTTGCGCAGTCGGCTGCGCACGAGTAACTGATAGTGACCATAGGGCAGGTCATGGAGCGCCACCTCACAATTCTCGAGATGAGTCCAGTCGCTATGGAGCCCTTTCAGTTGGTAGGCATATTCCACAGATCCCGACAGCGCGTAGTCCTGTACGCTGAAACGTATGGTGAACGTGGTGTGGTGGTGGTCGATGGTGATGATCTTTCTGCCGATGATGCTCACGATGCTGTCCTGCTCCGTGCCGTCGGGTGATGATAACACCAGCCCCGTGATAAACACCTTCGGCGGGCGCTGTTGTGCGAGCACCTTACGGGGCTGGAAAGCCACGAGGCCGTCGGTACTGCCAAAGAACAGCATGCCGTCAGCACGGACACAGACACTGCCGTTATTGAAGTTGCTTTTGGGCAGGTTGTCTCTCCAAGAGAAGTTGATCAACCGTTTGGCATTGTGCCTGAGGCAACTGATGCCTTTGTTGGTGCTCACCCAGAGGTTGCCGTCGCGATCCATGACAGTGGCGCGTACGTGGCTGTTTTCCATGCCGTCGCGGGTGTCATACACTTTGAAGTTGTGTATCCGGCTGTTGGTCAGACAGACAGCCCCATCATCTGTGGCCACCCAGACGTGTCCGCTGTGGTCGCCCTGTATGTGGTTGATGTTGTTCGATGGGAATCCGTTGGACTCGTTCAACTCTCTCAGAATGCGCATCGAGGGGGAGCAGATCAGCAGTCCGTTGCCGAAGGTCCCTAACCACACACAGCCTTTGCGGTCGACAAACACCGACCGCAACAGATAACTCTTCACGGGCCAGTATGCTTCGACGCGGCTCGCATCCTTTGCCGTGCGGTAGAGTCCTGTCGATGTGGCGATCCACATGCGTCCTTCACGGTCTTGAAAGTAGGCACGCACATCGGCGTGAGCGGGCAATCCTGCTATCTGCCGGATCGCTCCACTCTTGTCGCGCACCCAACCACCGTCGGTGTAAGAACCTGTCCATAACTGTCCTTGACGGTCGAGATATGTGGTCTGTATGCAGCGGCCCATAGCAGTGGGGATGTCGGATATCCGTTGTCCATCCTTATTAAATATGTTGATGCCTGAGCCATCGGTGCCTGCCCACAGCGTACCATCCTTGGCGACAGCAACACCGAAGACACTCTTGTT
Source organism: uncultured Prevotella sp. (assembly GCA_900546345.1). Taxonomy (GTDB): domain Bacteria; phylum Bacteroidota; class Bacteroidia; order Bacteroidales; family Bacteroidaceae; genus Prevotella. The sequence goes on from URCI01000039.1 coordinate 25,189, forward strand.
GGTCAGCTGACGGGTTTGAGGAAACGGCGAAAAGGTCACGTGGGCAAAGGTGGGCAGTTTCTGTGTGATCATGTCCACTCCTGACCCATAGAGTCCTACCCACACATTGCCGTAGGTGTCGGGGCAGAGACAGCGAATGCCGCTGCCGGTCAGTTGCGAAGTGGAGGAGCCTTCGGTGATCGTACCGGCGATCATTGAAGCAGACAGCGTACCTGTCATGTTAGGCATTGTGGTGTCTGCCTTTCCGGCCATGCGTGAGATGTCGAGAATGACAATCCCCTGTAACTCCGTGCCTACCCACAGCCGGTTGTCGCCCAATTCGCGGATGTCCATGATCTTGTCTTTCAGTTGAGGCGCACCTTGGAAATGCAGGAACTCCTGACGGATGGGATCGAAAAGATCCAATCCGTTGTCGGTGCCTACCCACAAGTGGCCCATGCGGTCGCGGAAGAGACAGCGTACGACATTACCGCTGATCGAGGATGGCACAGCATCGCTGTGGCGGAAATTGCTCACATGTCGGGTGTGCAGGTCGATGACAGAGAGTCCGTCGTTGACGTGTCCGACATAGAGGATGCCGTGTCCGCCATCGAGAGCGCACCAAGTCTGATCGCTCGGCAAGACAGGTAGCGTGCGCCGGTTGTAGTGGGTAAAGCGTCGTGTGATCGGATTGAAGTGGTCAACGCCCGCCCAGTAGGTGCTTATCCATAAGCCCCCGTCGCTGGCATGGGACAGTCCCGTCAGGTCGTTCGAGGCAATACTGTTCTCGTCCTTGGTCTGATGGGTGAAGTGCTGGATTGTGTAGTTGGCATAGTCCACGGCATTGAGCCCGTTGCGTTGTGTGGCCACCCACATGACCGGATGGTGCCTGTCATCGAGCAGAGCACTGAGAGCGTCGCTTCCCAAAGCACTTCCCGTGAATCCCGGTGCCATGGACTTGTAATAAGCATAGAAATAAGAACCATCGAAGCGGTTAAGGCCTTCCTCGGTCGCGATCCAAAGAAATCCCCATTTGTCGCGTTCGATGGCAACACAATAGTTGCTCGACAGGCCCATGTCGATACCGAGGGGCTTGACGGCATAGTAGGGTGAGGAGGCAATGATGGCGGATCTCGCCGGAGCAGGAAACAATGACACGAGGCACACCATGAGTAGCCCAAACAGTATTTGACGTTTCTTTCTCATACATTGCAAAGATAAGATAATTTTTTTAATGAAAAGCGCTGATTTGACCGAAAAATGACCCTTTTGCACGATTTGTATCTTCTGATCGCACGATAATTATACCGTCTCATTAGCGTTTGTTTACTAACTTTGCACCAGATCATCTGATCGCCTTAATCTTCAATATTCACAGTTCTTTTCAAGTGTAAGAGATTGCTTCAGGACGACAAGAGTAATCATTACAGACGCAAAATTACATAACATAAACAATCACTTATAAATGCGTACTTATATGAATGAGTCCACTTTAAAAAGTGGCAATTTAAAATTTTATATGTGTCCGAGACCGG
>URCI01000040.1 GCA_900546345.1 uncultured Prevotella sp.
TTCACCATAGAGAGCGTAGCGTGCCATGTCGTAGAGGGTCTGTCCTTGGCGGTCGAGCATCGTAGTGTCAATGTCTTGCAGGCAGATGCGAGCCTCGTCATAGAATCCAGAACTGACAAAGTACTTGGCCAGTATTGCCCGACAGTGGTTGGCCTGTTGGTGCTTTCCTTCCTTCTGAGCGATGGCGATGCAGCGGTTGAGATAGACGCAGGCCTGACTGTGGATGTAAGGGCTGTATAATAGGTATAGTTGATAGCACAATTGATATTGCTGCCGTGTATCCTCGGCGGCACCCAATTGTCGTTCGAGCGCACGTATTTTCTTTTGTCGTTGCGCAATATATCGTGAAGACTGGGCAATCGCTTCATCGAGCCGTGCGTATTCTTTGTTCAGGTCGATGTTGGTGGCTTGGGTGTTCAGAGCCAGCAATGTTGCGATGATGCATAACAGGAAGCGTGTCATATAGTAATCGGTAAGGATCGTTTTTACTTGGTTTTTGTGAGACAAAGATACGAAAAGAAGTAGTTCCCTCCAAATTTCTACTTAAAATTATCCTCATTTTCTTTACTTTTTATCCACTCTTTTAATTTTTCTAAAACTCCATAACTTGTTGATTCACAGTAGTTGTTGATTTTAGAGTTTTTATATTCGTCCACTTTTTCATTGCACAGCGTTTCAAGTATAAAAAAAGTCTGCTATCTTTGCAGTGGTGTTACGAACAGTCGCACTCATTGCCTCGAATCATTTAACTAAATACAATATCTATAACCATCAAAACCCAACGATCATGAAAAGAATCAAGACCATGTTGACGGCGACCGCCTTGTTGGTCACCACATCGTTATGGGCACAGCAGAAGAATTATTCCGGCACCGTGCTCGACGCTCATGGTGAGCCTATCATCGGCGCTACGGTCAAGGTACCCGGCTCTTCTACGGGAGTCATCACCGACCTTGACGGTCATTTCACCATTACAGTTAATCCCGGCACTCGACTCGAGGTGTCGTATATAGGTATGCAGACTCAGACACTCTCTGTAGCTGACAATATGCGTGTGACCTTAAAGGATGATGCCAAGACCCTCAACGATGTGGTTGTCATCGGTTATGGCGTGCAGAAGAAAAGCGTTGTGACCGCGTCGATCGCAAAGGTCGATGCAGAAGATCTTGAAGGAAAGACACAGCTGCGCGCTGAGGACGCACTGAAGGGTCTCGCCGCCGGTGTCAACGTCACAAGCGCTTCCGGACAGCCTGGTGCCAAGTCGATGATCCGCGTACGTGGTATCGGCACCATCAATAACTCCGACCCACTCTATATCATCGACGGCATGGCAACCGATCAAAATGGTATGGAACTCGTCAATCCCGAGGATATCGAGAGCATCGAGGTACTGAAGGATGCCGCTTCAGGAGCCATCTACGGTTCGCGTGCTGCCAACGGTGTCATCCTCGTCACCACGAAGAAGGGCTCCAAGGGCAATGCCAAGATCAACTACAACTTCTCTTATGGCTGGCAGAGTGCATGGCGCAAGCGCGATGTGACCAGTGCTACAGACTATGCCATCTTGCAAAACGAGAAGTATGTCAACGGCGGACAGGCACCTCTCTATGCCGATCCTTATAACCTCACCGATGTCAATGGCAATAAGGTGACGGGCTTCGGAACTAACTGGCAGAAAGAACTCTTCAACGACAATGCACCTATCGTGCAGCACGATCTCTCCATCAGCGGTGCCAGTGAGAAGGTCAACTACTATCTTTCCATGGGCTATATGACTCAGGAAGGTATCGTCGGCGGTAATTTTGGACAATCTAATTACGACCGTCTGACGCTTCGTTCCAACACCAACTACACGCTCTTTGACTTCTCAAAGGAGCGCAACTTCCTCAACAAACTCGATCTCGGTGTCAACGTTGGCTACATGCGTGTCCATAATACGGGCATCGATGCCAACTCCACGTGGGGCTCGCCACTCGGCTCTGCCCTCTATTTGTCACCGATCCTGCCTGTCACCATCACCAACCCCGACGTGGCGGCTGCTATGGAAAAGCAGTACAGCGCCTATGACCTCTACAAGGATGCCAATGGCAACCCCTATACCGTCCCCGGATATTTCGGTTCGTATCAGGAACAGAACAACCCGATCGCTATGATGCAGGGACACGCCACACGCAACTGGTCGCATAAGTTCATGCCGAAGTTCTCGCTCGACCTGCAGCTCTTTGACAACCTGAAGTATCATTTCGCTTATAGCGCAGAGCTTTCCTTCTGGGGCTACGACGGTGCAACGACACAGAAGTTCTATCTCTCCGGAAACAACAATGCCGACCATACCTCTGCCACCTCTTTTAAGGGTGACAACAGCTCATGGCAGGTCGACAACACGCTGTCCTATGACAAGACCATTGGCAAGCACACGTTCGGTGTTGTTCTCGGACAGTCTGCCAGCAAGTTCAAGGGCAGCGAGCTGGGTGGTGGCGCCTGGGATCTCGTCAATATCTATAAGCCATCCATCAACTACACCAATGGCAACGGCAAGGTCGTCTACAGCACCGACGCTGACGGCAAGATCACAGGAGCCACAGCTCATTTCAATGTATGGGGTGGCCCTTACACCGAGCACCGGCTCTCCTCACTCTTTGCCCGTCTGAGCTATGACTACGACGAGCGCTACATGGCACAGTTCACCGTGCGTCGTGATGGTTCCAGCCGCTTTGGCTCCGACAACCTCTATGGTACCTTCCCCTCCTTCTCCTTGGGATGGAACATCATGAACGAGAAGTTTATGATGCCGACCCACAATTGGCTCAGCAATGCCAAGTTGCGCTTTAGCTGGGGTAAGAACGGTAACGAGAACATTGGTGACTTTGCCTATACCACACTGACTTCCATGGGCAATGACTATTATTTCGGTACCAACAGTGTCAAGACACAAGGCTCTAAAGCCAACCGACTGCCCAATCCCAATCTGAAATGGGAGGAAAGCGAGCAGACCGACATCGGTCTCGACCTTGGATTCTTCAATAGTGCGCTGACCTTCACGGTTGACTATTTCGTCAAGAAGACCAATGGCATGATCATCGCCATGCCGATCCCCAGCTATGTCGGAGAGACTTCTCCACTGGCCAACGTGGGTGATATGAAAAACTCCGGATGGGAGTTTGAACTTGGCTACAAAGGTCACATCGGTGATTTCCGCTATGGGCTCAAGGGCAACGCCTCCTATCTCCACAACGAGCTCACCAATCTGGGCAATGCCACCGGCTTCCTCGACTGGGGCATCTCACAGTTCTCCGATGGCGGCACACGTGCCGAGAATGGACAGCCCTTCCCCTTCTTCTATGGTTACAAGACAGCGGGTGTCTTCCAGACCGTCGACGAGGTCAACGCCTACAAGAATGCTGACGGTGGACTGATACAGCCCGATGCTGTTCCCGGTGATTTGCGCTTCGTCGATGTCAATGGCGATGGCAAGATCACTTCCGATGACCGCACCAACATCGGTAACGGTACACCGAAGTGGACCTTCGGCTTGAATATCAATGCCGAGTACAAGGGCTTCGACCTTAATCTCTTCTTCCAGGGCGTGAGCGGCGTGGATGTCTTCGATGCTACCTATCGTCAGGATATCGCTTCGGGCAACTATCCTTCTTGGATGCTCGGTCGCTGGACCGGTCCTGGCACGTCCAATACCGTTCCTCGTCTGGCTCTGGGCGACACCAAGAACTGGGTGGTCAGCGACCTCTACGTCCGCGACGGCTCCTATCTGCGTCTGAAAAACTTCCAGTTGGGCTACACCGTACCCCGCTACTTGACGCAGAAGATCGGTGTCGACCGTTTCCGTCTCTTCGTCATGGCCGAGAATCTCTTCACATGGACCAAGTACTGGGGATTCGATCCTGAGATTGGCTCCGGCAGTACATCATTGGGTGTCGACTATGGCGTATATCCTCAGGCACGCACCTGGTCTGTAGGTTTTAACATCACTCTTTAACTGATAAACAAACAAACCATTATGAAAACCAAGAAATATATATATGTAGGAGCGATGGCCGCTGCTTTCCTCTTCGGCTCCTGCAGCGATGACTTCCTCAAAGTCGAAGATCCCACGGGTGAGCCATTGGAAGAATACTACACCACCGATGCCCATCTCCAGGAATCAGTGACGGCAGCCTATGATCCGCTTCATTGGCCTGACTGGGATGGTACGGCCTACAATGCACTGAACATCGATGCCGAGATCTTGGGCGACGATTTCTTCCCTGGCGGCGGTAACATCTCCGACAACCAGCATTGGCATAAGCTCTTCAACTTCGAGGGCGATGGCAACAACACGCTGGCCACACTCTGGGGTGATTTCTATTCTGGTATCAAGCGCTGCAACGATGTGCTGACCTACTGCGCCTACGACGCCAACAAGGACAACACCAACCTGCCTACCTATATCGAGCAGGCGCGCTTGCTGAGAGTCTATTACTACGACATCCTCTGGCACTACTATGGCGACATCCCCTTCTATCTCACCAATCTCTCTAGTCCTTATCAGGCTGAACAGATCTCGGCTGACAAGGTCTATGAAAATCTCATCGTCGAGATGGAGGATATCCTCAAGAACAATGTCCTGCCCATGCGCTGGGACAACGACAATGCCGGACACGTCAGCCTCGCCTTTGCCTATATGCTCTACACCGAGCTTGTGATGTATCAAAACGACAAGGCGCGCTACCCACAAGCGTTGGCTTATATGAAGGAGATCATCAGCAGCGGCGACTATCAGCTCATGACCAACTTCGCCGACATCTGGAAGGAGAGCGGTGAATGGGGACCGGAGTCGATCTTCGAAGTCAATTATCAAGACGACCAGGCAGGTCGCGACTGGGGTACGGCAAAGAGTGCTGGCGGCACCGTACTGCCTACGCTCATTGCGCCCAACGGCTGGAAAGGTGGCGACGGATGGTCAGCCGGACAAGACGGCTGGGGCTTCCTGCCCATGCGCGAAGAGACCTATAACATGTACGACGCTGCTGATCAGCGACGCGAGGCTACCTGCTGGGATCTTCGCAGCCTCATTGGCACCGACAAGGACTACAACGCTCGTTATCAGGACACACATATCTGGTTGGCCAAGTACCGTCCTTATGACGACAACAACAAGGACTGCCCGACTTCCAAGAACCTCAACTACAACAACAACCTGCGCATCTACCGCTATGCCGAGACCTTGCTCAATGCTGCGGAACTGACGCTGGCTACCGGTGGCAGCAATGGTGAGGCAACGGGTTACTTCAATCAGGTCCACCGTCGCGCCGGTCTGCCTGCCATGACAAGCATCACCGAGGATGACATCATCACCGAGCGTCATCTCGAGTTCGTCGGCGAGGGCAAGCGTTACTTCGATCTCGTGCGTACGGGAAAGGCGGCTACCACGCTCGTTGCTATTCCCGGTACTGACCGTACCAACAGCTGGACCGAGAACAAGAAACACGTGCCGTTGGCACAGTCTGAGCTCGACAATGATCCCGCTCTCCATCAAAATGATTATGTCAAATAATAAAAGCAACGACTATGAAAAAGATATTTAAGTTACTGGCCACTGCCCTCTTTGTGGGGCTGACCCTTCCTGCCTGCTCGCCGGAAGACTTCAGTGGCGCTGACCAAAACGGACTCCCCACAATGGATGGCGTCGACTTCAATGTCAGCGTCGACCAGTCCACCAACACCATGACGGCAACCGCACCGACCGTCAACGGCGAGTATCCTGTCTGGCTGATCAATGGCAAACAATACTCCACGCTGTCTACTGTGACCTATTCCAATAAGGTTAAGGGTACCTATAGCATAGAATTACGCATGGCCAACCGCAACGGATTCAGCCAGGCCAGTCTGAAGAAAGACTTCACCTTTGACGAGACCAAGGTTGACTTCGCACCCTATGCCGACAAACTCAAGGGGAAGTCGTGGCGCATCGACAACGATGCTCCAGGACACATGGCCTGCGGACCGTCAGGAACCTCCGGTACGGAATGGTGGGCAGCGGCTAAGAACGATAAAAAGGACTTTGGTGTCTACGACGACCGCCTGACCTTCACGCCCGCTGACGGTTCTGTCACTACCGGCACCTATGTCTACAGCTCCGGTGAGGACGGCAAGACGTTTGTCAACAGCGGTACGACCATCTGGGGCAGCAACAACCCCGACTGGGACGCTACCATCACGACAGAACAGACATCGAGCTACACGCTGGAGTCAGGAACATGGACCGATGCCGACGGCAAGGCGCAGGACGCCATCTTCCTCGTCTTGGCTGACAACACGCTCTTCCCTTATATCTCCAGCGATGCTCAGTATCAGCATCCGCGCTTCCGCATAGAGGGACTGACCTCCACCACGATGAACCTCGTCTATGACAATGGCTCTATCGCCTGGCACTTCATTCTGACGAGTAAGGAGCCTTCTTCGGGCGACGTGCCTCTCAACCCCGATGATGATCCGGAGAAGATCGACTGGTGCTCGCCCAGCAGTGATCTCAATCTTGGAAAGGCCTTTAACAGCTTCGGACAGATGACCTTCTGGTGGGCCGACGACAACTGGAGTCAGCTGGCCAGCCCTGAACTGACCTATGCCGACGGTGTCTACACTTTCTCCTTCAGCGGTAAGCCCGGTGCATTGGAGTGGCAGGCACAATGCATGATCCACAGTGCAGATGAAGGCGTGCCCTTTACTTATGAGAGTGGACAGACCTATGACATCAGCTTCAAACTCAAAACGAATGTCGACATCCCGCGCTTCACGCTCAAGGTTGTTGACCAAACCGACGACAAAAACGCGTTGTACAACAACAATGGCTTGTCGGCTGAGATGGGTACGACGGTCGTACGGGTACCGAACGTCAAGGCCACGACCTCGTCAACATCTTCTAAGTTCGTCCTCGACTTTGGCGGTATTGGTGCTGATCCCACGATCTCGATCAGCGACATCGTCATCCAGAAGCATGCGCTGAAGAAGTGACTCTTCGTTCTTATATATAGTTAAGGAGCAGTCCTCGGCCCGTTGCCTTGGGCTTCTCCTTTTATTTTACCCATGAATATCCTACGATTATGAAATTGAAAAAATATCTTGGCATCCTGTTTCTTGTGCTTTCATTCCCCTTGGCAGGCTGTGGCTCTTCCTCGAACGATGATCCTGCTCCGGAGACCACGATCACAGTGAGCAATGATGCGCTCACCCTTCCTGCCGCCGGCGGTAGCCAGAGCTTCACGCTCGCGGCCAACCACGAATGGGGCTTGGTATCCACGCCGGAGACATGGCTCAAGGTAGCACCGACATCCGGACTCTCATCGGCTGGCGAGACGAAGATCACCGTCACCGCAGAGGCCAATCCCAACACCTCTAGCCGGTCAGCATCACTGGTCTTTGCCGCCGGTACGGCGCGTAAGACCGTCATTGTCACGCAGAACGCTGCCACGACGGCGAAGTACGATGCTCCGGAAGGCTATGAGCTTGTCTGGCACGATGAGTTCGATGGCAATCAGCTCAGTGACGACTGGACGGAAGAACAGAAACCCGCTGGATGGGTCAACAACGAGTTGCAGAACTACATCAAGGGCACATCAGTCAATGAGGTCAAGGATGGCAACCTGCTCATCCACTGCTATAAGGAGGGTGGTACCATCTATTCCGGACGCGTCTATGCCAAGGTCGACAAAGGATGGACCTACGGCTACTTCGAGGCACGTATCAAGTTGCCCTCCGGAAAGGGCACGTGGCCTGCCTTCTGGATGATGCCGGCCAACAACGACTTCTCTTCCAATCCCTGGCCGGGATGCGGCGAGATCGACATCATGGAGGAGGTCGGCGTTGATCCCAACATCGTCTCCTCGACGATCCACTGCACAAAATACAACAATGGTAACACTGCTACGGAACATGCTTCCCTGAAGGTGCCGACGGCAGAGTCGGACTATCATGTCTACGCCTGTGAGTGGACGGCCTCTAAGATAGAGTTTTTCGTCGATGGCAAGAGCATTCTCAAATACGAGCCCGCCGACAAGACCAAGGACTTCTGGCCCTTCAACGTACCCTTCTATCCCATTCTCAACCTTGCCTGGGGCGGATCGTGGGGAGGATACAAAGGCGTTGATGCCGCTGCGCTCCCTGCCACGATGAGCGTAGACTACGTCAGAGTGTTCCAAAAGCCCACCCCCTAAAGCCTCTCCCCCTTGCCTTTAGCCTCTCCCCCTTGCCTTTAGCCTCTCCCCCTTGCCCCTCCCCAAGAGGGAGGGGAGTGATTACCGCCAAGGGGTGAGCAACTCCGGCCTTGCCTTCTTCCGCTTTTCGTCCGGTATCGGGGTGAGCAACTCCGGCCTTGCCTTCTTCTGCTTTTCGTCCGGTATCGGGTTCGGTTTGCCTCGGCTGTGCCGAGGCCCTCTCCTTGCCCCGTCTTGCGTCTCCCCTTGTTTCTCTCTTTCTTCCCCTCTAAATTCTCTAATCATCTATGAGCAAATTTCTTCTTTCCTTTTTCCTGCTAACGCTGCCGTTTCTTGCTTTTGCGCAGCAGCCCCTATATCTCGATGACAGCCAGCCCATCGAGCGCCGCATCGACGACGCCATGAGCCGGATGACTTTACAGGAAAAGATCCATATCATCCACGCCCAAAGCAAGTTCTCCTCGGGCGGTATTCCTCGTCTTGGTTTCCCCGACTTCTGGACCGATGATGGCCCGCACGGGGTGCGCCCTGACGTGCTGTGGGATGAATGGGAACAGGCCGGACAGACCAACGACTCCTGCGTGGCCTTTCCCGCACTGACCTGTCTCGCCGCTACCTGGAATCCCTCTCTGGCCTGGCATTATGGTCGCAGTCTTGGGGAGGAGGCCCTCTACCGTGGCAAGGACATGATCCTTGGACCCGGCGTGAACATCTTGCGCACACCCCTCGGAGGCCGTAATTTCGAGTATCTGGGCGAGGATCCGTATCTTGCCTCCACGATGGTAGTGCCCTATATTCAGGGATTGCAGAGCAACGGCGTAGCCGCCTGTGTCAAGCACTTCGCCCTGAACAATGATGAGGAGTATCGCCATCAGGTCAATGTCAAGGTCAGCGACCGTGCCCTCCATGAAATCTACCTTCCTGCTTTTCACGCAGCTGTCACCAAGGGCGGGGCTTGGGGATTGATGGGTGCCTATAATCTCTATCGCGATCAGCACAACTGCCATAACGCATACCTGCTCAAGGACTTACTGAAAGGTCAGTGGGGCTTCGACGGCGTCGTGGTCTCTGACTGGGGCGGTTGCCATGATACTGACCAGGCTGTCAACAATGGACTCGACATGGAGTTCGGCACTTGGACCGACGGTTTGCATAAGGGCGCCAGCAATGCCTACGACAATTACTATCTGGCCAATGCCTATCTCGATGGCCTCCGCTCGGGCAAGTACAGCATGGCGACACTCGATGACAAGGTGCGCCGTGTGCTTCGTTTGTTCTTCCGTACGACGATGGCGCGCCGCGGTCATGGCTCGATGTGTTCTGAAGCACATTATCAGACGGCCCGCAGCGTGGCCGACGAGGGCATCGTGCTCTTGCAGAACAAGGGAGGCGTGCTGCCTTTGGATCTTAGACGTCGGCCCACAGTGCTTGTTGTCGGTGAGAATGCGATCAAGATGATGACTGTCGGTGGCGGTTCGTCCTCGCTGAAGGCACAAAAGGAAATCTCTCCGCTCGCAGGCCTGCAAGCACGTCTCAAGGATGTGGCCACCGTGGCGTATGAGCGTGGCTATGTCGGAGACACCACCGGAGCCTATAATGGTGTGACCACCGGACAGGATCTCCGTGACAGCCGCTCGCAACAGCAGCTCATCGCCGACGCTGTCGCCAAGGCACGCAAGGCCGATTATGTGATCATCTTCGGCGGTCTCAACAAGAGCGACTACCAAGACTGTGAGGGCCATGATCGCAAGGACTATCGCTTGCCCTATCAGCAGGACGATCTTGTGGATGCTTTGGCGAAGGTCAACCGTCGTGTGATCTTTGTCAACATCTCGGGCAATCCTGTCGCCATGCCATGGCGCGACCAGGTAGCTGCCATTGTACAAGGCTGGTTCATCGGCAGTGAGAGTGGCGAGGCTCTGGCCGACGTGCTCACCGGCGACGTCTGTCCGTCGGGCAAGTTGCCGTTTACCTGGCCGGTCAAGCTGGAGGATGTGGGTGCCCATGCCCTCAAAACCTACCCAGGCACGTGGCGCACTGACCATAAGATCATCGACGAAGAATATAAGGAAGGCATCTATGTAGGCTATCGCTGGGCCGAGGCGAAGCAGATCCGTCCATTGTTTGCCTTTGGTCATGGACTGAGCTACACCACGTTCAAACTTTCCAACTTGCGCCTGTCCGCATCGACGCTCACGTCCGATGACTCGCTGACGGTCACGGTCAATGTCTGTAACACCGGCCGTCGTGCGGGAGCTGAGACCGTACAGCTCTACATCCATGACAATGCAAGCAGTGTAGACCGGCCGGCCAAGGAGTTGAAAGGCTTCGTCAAGGTGTTCTTGCAGCCCGGCGAGCGCAAGGATGTGAACATCATCATCGGCCGCGATGCCCTGAGCTTCTACGATGAGAAGCAAGGAGGCTGGAAGGCGGAGCCCGGTACGTTCACTGCGCTCATTGGCAACGCTTCTGACAATATTGTTTTGAAAAAGACGTTTGTATTGAAGTGATGAGGTTAGCCCTTCGCTGGGATGATATTTTATTTTAGAACTATATATATATAATAATGAGAAAAAGCTTCGTAGCATTCGCTCTGTGTCTTGTGGCGTTGGTCGGCCGTGCCGACAATGCCATGGACACCTATGTTTCCCAGCTCATGAGCCGCATGACGCTGGAAGAGAAAATCGGACAGCTCAACCTCCTGCCGGGTGGAGACATCGTCACAGGCAAGGAGATGGACAGTCCTTTGGCTCAGTTGACACGCGAGGGCAGGCTCGGTGCCGTGCTGAGTCTGCGTGATCCGGTGAAGATCAAAGCCTTGCAGCAGATCGCGGTGAAGAAAAGCCGCTTGGGCATTCCCTTGCTTTTTGGCTATGACGTGATCCATGGTTTCAAGACGGTGTTGCCCATTCCTTTGGCACAGGCGTGCAGTTGGGATACGACAGCTATTCGCCTTGGTGCCGAGATGTCAGCTCGTGAGGCTACCTCGCAGGGCATCGACTGGGTCTATAGTCCGATGGTCGACATCGCTCTCGACCCACGTTGGGGACGCATTGCCGAGGGCTCCGGTGAGGACCCGTTCCTGGGCAGTTGCATCGCCAAGGTCATGGTGGAAGGACTGCAAGGCCATTACGGACCGGAGAACGCCATGGCCTGTCTGAAGCACTACGCCCTTTATGGCGCTGTAGAGGCCGGTAGAGACTACAACACGGTGGACATGAGCCACGTGCGTATGTACAACCAGTATTTCCCGCCCTACGAGGCAGCAGTGCGTGCAGGTGTCGGTTCGGTGATGTCGTCTTTCAATCTTGTCGACGGCGTTCCCGCCACAGCCAATCCCTGGCTCATCAACGACGTGTTACGCCGGCAGTGGGGTTTCGATGGCTTCCTGGTGACCGACTACGGTTCGATCGGTGAGATGGTCGTTCACGGCATGGGCGATCTCGCCACCTGCTCGGCTGAGGCTCTCAAGGCAGGCACCGACATGGACATGTGCGCCAATGGCTACAGCGCTCACCTCAAGCAACTCGTGGAGCAGGGCAAGGTAAGCGAGGCCGAGGTCGACCAGGCCTGTCGTCGTGTGTTGGAAGCGAAATACAAGTTAGGTCTCTTCAAGGATCCTTACCGCTTTCTCAATGCCAAGCGTGCCAAGACCGCGCTTTACACGTCTGAGCACCGTGCCCTTGCCCGTGAGCTGGCAGCCAAGACCTTTGTGCTGTTGAAGAATGATGGCAACACACTGCCGCTGAAACGTCAGGGAACCATCGCCCTCATCGGTCCACTCGCCAATGATCGTTCCAACATGGTCGGCAGTTGGTCGACCGCCGACAAGCCGGAGCTCTACAGCACGCTCAAGGAAGCCATGGAGCGTGCCGTTGACGGCAAGGCCCGTGTGGTCTATGCCCAGGGCTGCAACATCTACGATGACTCGGCGACACAGGCCGACTGCTCCTTTGGCCGTCCCATCCCACGGGTAGACAGCAGGCTGGCTGAGCAGGAAGCCTTGGCGGCTGCCCGTCAGGCCGACGTCATCGTCTGTGCCATGGGCGAGATGACCGAGATGAGTGGTGAGAGTTCCTCACGTGCCGATCTCAGTCTGCCGGAAGCCCAGATGCGGTTGCTGCGTCAGCTCTGCGCCATGGGCAAGCCCGTCGTGCTGCTCAACTTCTCCGGTCGTCCTACCATTCTCAAGTGGGAAAGCGAGCACTGTCAGTCGATCCTCAACGTGTGGTTTGGCGGTTCCGAGGCCGCCGATGCCATCTGTGATGTGCTTTTTGGTGATAAGGTCCCCACGGGCCGACTGGTCACCACTTTGCCGCAGTGCATGGGACAGATACCTATTTATTACAACCATCTCAACACCGGACGTCCCGTGGCTGAGGGTGCGAAGAAATACTATAAGTATCAGAGCAACTACATCGACGTTCGCAACGACCCTCTCTACCCGTTTGGCTATGGGCTGAGCTATACAATCTTTGCGTACAGCCAACCTCAGTTGAGTGCTGACCACATCGCGCGCGATGGCAGTGTCACTGCTTCCGTGACGGTGACCAATACTGGCCAGCGCGACGGCGACGAGGTGGTGCAACTCTATGTCCATCATCCTGCCGCACAGATTGCGCGTCCGGTGAAAGAACTCAAAGGCTTCCGCCGCGTGCATCTCAAGGCCGGAGAGAGCCGGCGCATCGATTTCTTGATCACACCCGACATGCTGAAGTATAAGGACGGCAACGGACGCGATATCCTCGACGCGGGCGACTACGACATCATGGTGGGACCCAACAGCAGCGACAATGTGTTGAAGAAGTCGACGCTCAAGCTGTAACAATAATTATTATTTGACAAAAGTGTGTTGGAATTATTGTGCGTTCTAGAAAAAAAACAAGGTTAGGAATAGACAAAAACAAGCCTTGGAAGGGGAAAAAGTACCGGTGGCGTGGTCATCTCGGTTGTTTCTTCGTGTCATCTCACTGAGATGACTTGATGAAACAACTGAAATGACTTGATGAAACAACTGAGATGACAGCATAAAACCACTGAGATGATCACGAAAAAAGGTGCTTTGACAATGTCAAAGCACCTTTTTGTTGGTACGCAAACTAAGCGTTTTGTGTATCTTGTTGTGCGTCAGTGGCTTAAGAAAGATCGCGCGAAAATCGAGAAATCGCGGGCGACTGGACGTTTGTTGACGAGAATCGTCTTCTCAGGACCTTTTTTTTGTCAGTTTTCCCAACACTTATTCCGATGGCTTTTCACACAGATGCATGATCGGCTTGTACTCGATGTTGAGGAAAGCGTCGCGGGAGAAGATGTCGTGGGCCGTGGTGACGGCGACCACATCATATTTTTTGTTGCGTGGCAAGCTGTGCACGACCGTGATGCCATAGTTCTCCTTGGCTTTTTCCACGTCGATGAGCGGATCGCAGATCGTGATGTCGCTGACAGTCTTCTTCAGTTCGTTATAGACATCAGCCACGCGTGTGTTGCGGATGTCGTCGCAGTTAGGTTTGAACGCGAATCCGAGGAGCAGGACACTGGAGCCGCCTTTCTCTTTGAGTCGGTCTTCGATGCGGTGAGCATAGGCGATGGCCATGTTGTTGTTGACTTCGCGGGCTGTCTTGAGCAGTTTGGCGTCGACGCCGACCGTTTCAGCTTTGTCGATGAGATAATAGGGATCGACGGGGATGCAGTGTCCGCCGACGAGTCCCGGATGCAACGGGATGAAGTTCCACTTCGTGCTGGCGGCAGCGATGACATCTTCTGTGTTGATGCCCAGTGCCGTGAAGATCGTGTGCATCTCGTTGGCGAAGGCGATGAGCACGTCGCGCTGGCAGTTCTCCATGACCTTACTGGCCTCTGCCACGCGGATGCAGGGTGCCTTGTAGGTGCCGTTGAGCAGGATCGATCCGTAGAGTTTCTCCAGTGCGGTTGCCGTAGCGGGTGTGGATCCGGAGACAATCTTCTTGATGCGCTCCACGGGGTGCTGGCTGTCCCCAGGGTTGATTCGTTCCGGCGAATATCCGACGAAGAAGTCCGTGTTGAGTGTCATTCCGGATACTTTCTCCAGGATCGGCACGCAGAGCTCCTCCGTCATACCCGGCCACACGGTCGACTCGATGACGACCGTGTCGCCCTTGCTGATGACCTGTCCCACCATCTCACAGGCTTTCATCAGCAGTGTGGGATCGGCGTGATAGTCTTTCGATACCGGTGTCGGTACGGCGATAATGTAGTAGTTACAACCTTTTGTGTCGTTCAGTTCGTTAGTAATGTGGAAGTTTCCATGCTGTAAGGCATTGCGAAGCTTCGTCGCATCACACTGGTCACGGCTGACAAGTCCCTTTTTGAGGTTGCTACATTTTTTGCTGTCAACATCGAAACCTACGACATTGTAGCGTCTCGAGAAAGCCAAAGCTAAAGGCAGTCCAACATAGCCTAAGCCAATCAATGCGATATATGTTTTCTTCATATCTTTGAGTTAGATTTTTTCCAGTTGAGCGGACCGTGAGGTCTTATAGGGGTTCCAGTTATCTTTATATGACCGGAAGAAGAACAGCTCGCTGAGTTGTGCCGCGGTGCGGGCGAAGCGCAGGAACCAACCTGAGTAGGCGGGCATGAGCGGTATGTAGCGCAGATACCAATAGGTGTTCTCCGGGCGTTCGCTGATGAGGCGTACCAGTCCCCATCCGACATAGTTCAGTGCCACGCGGAGGATGTATCCCAGGATAAAGATCTGCAGGAACGACGCATGGAAGGTGAAGATCAGGTTGATGATATAGAACCACCAGATGAAGTTCAGGATGCAGTCGTAGAAGATACTCTCCATGTTGCTGATGAAGTTCAGAAAGTTCCAGTTGCGGTTGGGCAGCAGGATGTCGATGTGCTTTCTCAATCTGAACCTTACCAGAGAGCGGCTCCAGCGGATGCGCTGATGATAGAGCTTATACCATTTTGTGGGCACGTTGGTCAGGCAGACAGCATTGTGTGCGAAGGCGACGCGGTGTCCGGCCTTGCGCACCTTTTGCGTGATATCGCCGTCGAGGCCCGGTCCGATGTCCCAGTATCCGATCTCCTTGAGTGTTTCTGTGTCGAAGGCGCCGAAGGCTCCCGAGATGATGTGGTAGATGCCCAGCTGACTCGTCACGAGTCGTCCCACCTGTATGCGCTTGAGATACTCATATCCCTGCAGTGAGGAACAGATGTTCTCCTTGTAGTTGCGCACGAGCACGCACCCGCCGACAGCCTTCACCCGCTTGTCCATGTAGAAGGGGATGAGCACGTTCTCGATAGCCTCGCGGTCCAGCGAGGAGTCAGCGTCGAGGTGAATGATATATTTTCCTGTGGCGATGTTTGCACCGAAGTTGGCAGCAGATGCCTTACCGCCGCGCATGTCGCAACGCAGGTATTTCGTGATATATTTTGCCCGTTCCAGATCGTTACAGATAAACGGTGTGTCGTCGTCAGACCCATCGTCGACCACGATGATCTCGAAATTGTTGTAGGTCTGCTCGCGCAGTGTGGTGACCAGCTTATAGATATTCTTTCCCTCGTTCTTGCCCGGCACGAGGATCGTCACCAGCGGGTGATCGTGGTGGAGGAGCCAGCGTGCCAGTGTGCGTCGGCGTCCGCGTCGTCCCCGCGTCAGGAAGCGGTAGAACAGCACACCATACTCCAGGATGTAGTAGCGCGGAAACTCCACGAAGAAGAGAAACCAGTAGGTTCTAACCACGTTGTCTACATCGAGTCCACGAAGGAAGTCGACGAAGCGGCTGATATAATATAATATGGTGTCAAGCATAGGCAATGTTTTACCTCAGCCAGAACCAGTATCCGGCGATGATGGCCATAGCGGCGACGAGGATCAGCACGATATATCCCCACTTCAGATAGGCGATGAGCTTCGTGACTGGCGGGCGGTCCTGCAACTCGTCGATCTCCTGGCGCATACGCTCCTGGTCAGCCATACGACGGGCGTCCTCAGTCTCCACGGTGTCGAAGGCAGCGTTGAGCTTACGGCTGATAAACATCATCGTGCTCATGTCCTTCGGATGCGGCACTTCCTCATAGCGGATGGTGATGTCAGAGGCGCTGGGGATCAAGCTCCATTCCTTGAGGAAGAGCTCGTCTTCCTGCACGTTGTTGCCAATCGTCTTAAAGGCAATATGCAGTTTGGTGTAGGGTTGCAGGAACATCGCCATATAGGCGGCGTTGTCGGTGACCGTTTTGCGGAAGTGCTCTCTGACATGTTCCCCCTCCTCTTCGAGGATGGTGTCTTGGATATATATGACTGTTCGGGTGGACGACACTTTGTAGTTCAGGAAGAGTCGTGAGGCGGCCTCCACAACCTTTTCTGTACGTGTCATCACGCCGTCGTTTTCGTCGGTAGCCCACAGGAGCGCGATCATCAGTCCGCGGATCACACCGTCGTGGGTGAGGGCCTGTTTGGTGATCAGGCTCAGTCGGTTCTCAAATGCCTGCAGCGGCATGTAGTTGTTGAAATAGTCGTTGTAGGGCGAGAACGAGTGGATGCCACGGCAGATGTCATTGATGCCCTTCGGCGTGATCTCCACGACATGGATGCTTCGTGGGAAGAGGTCCTTGACCTTCGACACGGTACCGCAGTAGGTACACAGTGCAGTGGTGTCGGGTGTCAGGAAGCTCTGATGACAGTTGTGGCAGAGATAGAGCGAGGTAGGGCGGTCGTAGTCGATGCCGATATGTCGCAACGGCTTGTGACACTTCGGGCAGATGAGCTGTCCGCCCACCATATAGGTGTGCTCCGGTGAGATGTTGGCGCAGGGGAAGTGGTGGATGACCGGCTCGTAGTCGAGGTCGTTGCTGCCACAGTTGGGGCACTGCTCCTGATAGATCAGGTGAGAGTGCTGGCATTTCGGGCACACGTGCATGCGGTAGACCGTTTTGCGATAAGCCAGCGTGCCGTTGGCCACCCCCATGTCGATCCAGGAGAAGTACTCATTGATATGGAAGAGGCTCCAGCCGTGAAGGCACTCTGCCAAGGGAAAGGCACAGCCCAAGGCACTCTTCTCCATGACCTTTGGCTCGAGAATCAGTTTGTTGCGGGAGATGTAATAGCGGAAGATGCGCAGGATCAGCAGGTCGTGGTTGGTGATGGCACCCGTCTCCTTGGGCACACCGTATTGTGTTTTATACCCTTCCAACTCTTTGAAGGTCGAGAGCACGAGCTCCTCATCGATACCGTCGATGTAGGCATCTATCATCTCGTCATAGTTGCCAATCTTGCCATTCAGCGTCCTGGCAGCAAAGAACGGCTTGTAGGCTGCCTTGTTGCATGTGATGGGGTTGATACCCTTGAGGATGAGCTCCACGTCGTTGGCAAAGGGGATGTTGATGAACACGCCATCAAAGTCCTCTGCCTTGTACTGCGGACGGAACTCCACCCAGACGGGTTCGTCACACACCAAGATGCGGTATCCGTATTTATTTGTTTCGATTTCGATCATTTGACCTTCTTGTAATGCGTCTTATTTTAGTTGTACTACTCTCCGAGATCCATTATTCCCGTTTTGTCGCGGGGGGGGGTATCCTGGACCTTGTAGTGCTGCTCCATATCCTTGAGCTTCTTGTGCAGCAGCAAGCTACTCACACGGATCTTCACGGGCAGGTGGTCGTTGAGCACCCAATACGGAATGTTCTGTCCGCGGTTGATGTTCAGGGCGGCCATGATCACCATGGCGTCGCGTGAGAAGTTGTTCATCAGATAGTCGGGCAGCTGCTCCACGCCCAGTCCCATACGCACGAGGCGGGCATTGAAGCGGGTGCGGTTGTCGACGATGACCTCGATGGAGTCGGCACGCAACAGCGCGCGGGCTTTGTCCACGGGTACGTAGGTCATCACGTGGAGATGCGACTTGTCGATGTCGCGGTACTTCATAGAGAGCACTCCGTCGCCTTTGATGGCGATCGAGTTGTTTGTGAAGTTGATGTTCGTGATGAATCCGGCCTCCGGTGCGCAGGCATATTGCAGCACTTCTTCGGTGTAGTTGTCACCATAGGGCGAGTAGGGCATGGCGTTGACGGCCCTGTTCTCGAGTCCGGCGCGGAAGAATCGGATGCGTCCGTCGTTCTCGCGCATGAGATAGATGCGCACCTTGTTTTCCGCCTCGCGTATCTTGGCCTCCGTCTCCGCGATCTGCGCTTTGAGATCGTTTTGCTTGGTGTTGTTGGTCAGTCCATAGAAGATGTCGTTGCGCTCGGATTCCAGTTGTTTCTGCAATTGGCGGAGCTGTTCGCGGAGCACCGGTATCTCCTGTCGGGCGAGCATGGCCTGCGTCTTCATGTCGTTGGCGCGCTGCACGAAGGTTGGTTCGTTGTTGACGTTGTTGAGGTCGCCGAGGTGATTGATGATGACATAGGAGAAGAGCGTGTCGCCTTTCTGCACGGAGTCACCGACGTTGGCTTTCATATTGAGGATGTAGATGTCCTCAGCCGCACGGATGTTGTTTTTGTCCAGACTGATATATCCATCGTAGTAGGTATAGACCGATCGGCTGATGGCATAGAGGATGAGCAGGATGAGGGCCACGAGAAAGGCAGCGGCAAAGATCACTTGCTGCTTGGCGAGTTTCTTTTTCTGCTGTTTCAGCAGATAGAGGGCATCCTTCTCCTCAGAGTTCTGTTCAAATTTAAAATCTTTCATGGTATCGGCGTCGTCGTAACGAAACTGTGGACATTGGGCACGTTGGCCAGTCGCTGGATCTGTATGAGGCTCAGCGAGCGCTCTTTCATCTGTGTATAGAGACGTTCCATGCTCTTGAGATATTGGTTGTACTCCAGCATCCGGTCGATATAGCTGTATCGTCCTTGGTTTTTGGCGTAGGTCTTTTGCCGCATGGCGAGATATTTCTTCAGTTGTGTGAGATGTCGGTATTCCACGGCGATGGACTGGTTAAGGCGTCTGACCGCGTCGATGTTCATCCGGCAGTGCGTCATGACATTGTCGGTGTAGGTATGGTTCTCATCTCGGAGGATGTCTTTCTGCACCTCCAGGGATTGCTTTTGGCTTTTGGTAGCGTTCCACAAGGGGAAGGTGAAGCGCACACCGAAGTCGACGTTGTTCGAGATCTTGTTTTGGCTGGTGAGATAGGTCGACCAGCGTGCGAAAGGGGTGAGCCGCATCGTGGCGGTGTAGGACAGCATCTTGGCACTGTTGTCGAGTTGTGCGATTCTCAGTTCGTTGAGTTGGTTCTGCGGGTTGGCGGCGGCCACCTGCTGTCGGAGGCTCACCGTGTCGATGGCGATGGCTTCGGGTTTGAGCCAGACGAGTTGCTCGCGCGGGGCGACGGAGTCTTTGGCAAAGAACTGTGCGAGTTGAAACTCCAGTTGCATCTTGTCATTCATCACGTCGAGGAGCTGTCCGCTGGTGATGCGGTCCTGTTCGAGCATCATCTGATAGGCCTCGTTGAGCACGTCGAGGTTGCGCACGTGGCAGAGCATGACGCCTGCGATGACGTGGTTCCAGTGCTGTTCCAGGCTGTCGGCCCAGGCATCCATGTCGGCGCGTCCGTCATCGAGTCGCTGTCGTGCCTTGGCGATGTCGGAGCTGAGCTTGATGTCACGTTCCTTGTAGTATCCGTGAAAAAACTTGCTGTTGATCCAGTTCCATCCTATTTCGGCCTGCACCTTGGCCTTGTAGACAGAGACCGGGTCATCGTCGTCGGTCGAGAGAAAGCTGGTGGCCTTCTTGTCGAGTCGTCCGTAGACCTGTCCTGTGACTTCCAGTCCTGTGTTGCGTTCCAGGGCGAGCATGTCCAGTCCGGCCTTTAACTGATAAAGGCTGTCGCTGACGGCATCGCCGGCGGGGAAGCCGAAGACGGGTGCCTGAGGCATGACATAGGAAGCAGGAAAGAAGACGACACGCTCCATGACACGGAAGCGACGATGAAAGTCGCGCAGGACGCTGTCGTTCTTGAGATTCTCAAATACCAGCATCTTTGGCCTGTAGCCATGATTTTGGTCGTTTTGCGCTATGGCAGGGCTTGTGCACAATAGGAAAAGGACGAGTAACAGGTTTTGAGAAGATATATGACTCATAATAATCAAGCTACCCGTCCCCTCCCTCTTGGAAGAGGATGGGTAGCGAATATATTAATGAATGTTATTTCTCTACAAGCTTGAAGACCTTGAGCTCATCACGGCCATAAGCCACATAGATATACTTTCCAGCAACGGTCACGTAGTTGGCACTATGGGAATCTACGAACGAACCAACTTTCTTTGGCTCTTGACCCTTTGCCAATGAACTACGGTCGAGGATGACCAAGCCACGAGAGCCATAAGCAACATAGACGTACTTGTCGTCAACGGCCACACCGTTTACGCAAATCTTCATCTCATTGCCGGTCTTGCTGTTGGTGATATTCTGCTTATAGTGGTTCACAAGTGAGCCATTCTTAGCATCATACACATACAGACCATCCATGCTCTGACAGACATAAACCAAGCCTCCGTACTCACAGATGGTGTTCTTACCATTGTTGGGATGAACCTGATTGGCATTGACTGAATAAGTAGGAGAAACCATGTTGTAATCAGTCTTCGCAAACTTCTCCAGTTTCAAGCCAACCGGTGTCATATCATTGGCAATCTTCGTGCCATCGTAGTGAATGGCATAGACATCATCGCCGGTACCCATGTTAGAGAAGGCTACGTGCTTAGCACGTCCCTTAGTCTTTGTGGCATGTGTCTCATCAAGGTTGGCGTTGAAGGTCTCATAGCCATAAGTCGATGCCACCTGAAGAGTGGGGTCACCGCCACTTGTAGGATAATTTACGATAACGCAGTTGCCATCGCCACCTGCCACGTGAGTAGTACTCTTTGCAGCCTGCTGGGCTTCGATGAGCTTTCTGATCACCAAAGGCTCGTAAGTCTT
The DNA here is from genome assembly GCA_900546345.1 of uncultured Prevotella sp. Classification (GTDB taxonomy): domain Bacteria; phylum Bacteroidota; class Bacteroidia; order Bacteroidales; family Bacteroidaceae; genus Prevotella. The sequence continues at coordinate 21,118 of URCI01000040.1, forward strand.
GTTGATGATTTCAGTAGAATCGAGGCCGTCCTTCTTGACTGATGTGCAATCGAGCAAACCATCGTCGTTGATTCTCATATATCCGATGAATCCACCATTCTTGTTGTTACCAACAGTATAGAGGCGGTTGGCCTTGGTGTCAAGAGCGATATGGTTGAAATCGATTGACTTGCTATGGTCACGAACAAACTGCTTCAGTGTGGTCACGTCGCCCGTGGTGTTGAACACTTCAAGACAACCGCTCTGATCATTACCACGCTGGTGGTAAGATACATAGACATTGTTGTTGTACGAAGGTACATACTGCACACAAGTAGCAGAGATGTCATGCGTGTGACTTGATGAGATTACAGAAGGGATTACCTCATCGGTTTTCTTGCCCGGCTCGTAGCCACCGCCATGACAATTACCTGCATCGATAGAATAGCTATACGACTTACCATCACTGATGTTCTTCTTACCTGCAGTAATGTGATCAACATTATAATGTTGGAAGTCGATGGAGTCTTCGTTTACAGTTTTTGAAGAACCAACCGTATTATTCCAATTATTATAATTCGTGATGTAATTCCAACTGCGGCAGTCAACACCTAAGGTTTGTCCGTCTTCCGGTGTTTTGGCAAAATAAACATCCGTAGAATCAGAACCATTATAATAGATGGCTCCAGCCTTCACGACGCCCGTAGCATTTTCACCCTCCATGATCAGAGCAGCATCATTGCCATTATTTGCGTTGATGTAGTCACCGTCAATGTCCAGCAAGCCACCATCTTCAAGATATACCTTGGCACCAGCGCAATGTGTGAAATTCTTGCACTTGATGTAATTCACATGAATCTCGGTATTATTCGAATTGGCATAAACATGATTTCCAGTAATAGCGCAATCGGCCAACAGGTGAGTGGTATTCTGGAAATAGATGTCGTGTTCACCGTGTTCACCGGCATTGATGTTGCCGCCTACCTTGATATCGCCGTCGGTCCACAGGTCAGCATCTGTGGATGTCAGTTTGCCGGAGACGTAGAGGCGGGTGTTGGCAGTCATGATTGTACCCCACTGATTAGGACCCGATTCCCCCTCTTTATAAAAGTGTCCAGCCGTTAAGTCTCCTTCTACATAGAGTGTTCCCTGGATGGGAGCATACTTGCAGTTGATGTTACCTTTGATATATGCCTTTTCATTTTGTGCGACCCATAGCTGACCATTTGATGGCAATTCAAGGGTACCACCTTCTTCAACAATGAGAGTTCCTCCATTGCCGAAAATAGATTGGTTTCCGCCTAAAATGAATTTACCGCCTTTCTTTACAATGACGGTTGCAGCACCTTCATAAATACTTGGTTTGTCTAATGTACCTTCTACGTATATCGTAAGATCTTTATTACCACGGACTTTGATACCAGAACGAGTTACACCAGAGGGCACTTTCCATATTTTCGAAATACCTACATTAATTTCATTTTTGGTATCATCTGGAATGGGCTTTGCATTGCTTGGCACGGCGGACACGTAGTCTGTCGGCCACTGGGGAATCTGGGTAGAGATAGCTTCTAACTCCGCTTTAGCGCGTGTGCCTGCCTTATTACGGTTCCAGATGGTAGAAGCCATTTCGCTGGTCACATCATCCATTGCTACGCCCACAGCCTGCGGGCTTAGCTTCGAGACATCAATGTTGTCTAACGAATCGTTGGACGAGCACGCTGCCAAACCACCCAACAAGATGGCTGCAGAGGTTAGATATTTAAGATTTAAGATCCTCATAGTTGAAGTGTATTATCGTAAAGATTGGAACTAAAGCACTGTAAAGCCCTTCTTGAACATACTCTTAAAAGACTCTACAGTGCTTTATGATTACACTTGGTGATGAACTCGATTAGCGGTTGTTGGCTGCTTCGAGCTTCAGCACCTGGAGGTTGTTCTTACCATAAGCCACATAGACGAGGTTGCCGCTGACAGCCACGAAGTTGGCCGAGCCATTACCTGCGCAGTAGCGAGCCACCTCAGGAATGTTGGTAGCACCAGCAGTCAAATCGCTCTTGTTGAGAACGATGACGCCTAATGAACCATAAGCGAGATATACGTGCGTGCCATCGACAGCCACGCCGTTGCAACGGCCGCGCGTAACGGTTGTGCCAGCAGCGTAACGGTCATCGTCGCCGTCTTCCTTAGCTGTGAAGGTGGCATCCTCGGGCTTGAAGGTAACTACCAACTTGCCATTGTTGAACTTAGCCAGACCACCTTCGCCAGTTGCTACATAGAGGTCGTTGCCATCAACAACCATCACGTTCTTACCGTTAGCAGGAGTAACGTTGCTGATGGTAGCCACGGAGGTAGGATTAGCAAAGTGAGTATCTGAAGCAGCATAGCTGTTGATGGTCATCGTACCATTGTTCAGACGGCTCACATAAACATTATCACCACTCTTGGCGACATACTTACCAGTTGCCAAAGGAGCAGCATAGGTTCCTTCGAGATCGCTGTTAAAGGTCTCAATGCCATAGGTCGTGGCAGCCACATAACCATCACCTACCTTGACGACAGCGTTACCGTCGCCACCCTGGCCGTCGGTAGTAGTTGACTGCAGACGGGTATATTTCAGCGGGCTGTTAGTCGGATCAATGGAGATCGTACCCTTAGACACGTCGAATCTGTGGTCGGCTAAGTTCAGAGAGGTGATGACGCCACCATTTTCGCTGTTACCCACACCAATCAGCTTGTTGCCGTCGAGCAACAGGTTGTTCCAGTCAATAGCGTTGGAGCCGTTTCTTGTACCAACAGTAGCGTTGACAGCAGAGAGAGATTGCTGCAGGGTAGCATGACCATTAGCATCCACCGTGAGGTAGTCGAGCATACCAGCCTGGCCTGTGCCCTGCGTGTGATAAGACACATAGACGTTGTTGCCATCCAAAGCAACAGAGGTAGCAGAGAGGTCTTTGCGCTCAGTATTGTTGATGGTATAGTTCACAGCAGCGGTCTGACGAAGGTTCATGTAGTTGGTAGCCTCTGTGACACCTTTCTTCTCTGTGTTGAAGCCGTGGAAAATCACGTTACCATCGCCGTCGTTGACTGCAGGAAGAGTGATGTAAGCGAAGTCATCCTCATGGCTTACCTTCAGCACGGAAGTGCCAGAGAAGGCGACATCGTCCCAGTCGAGCTTGTTGGCGTCTGCCACATCATTCTTATATGCGCGCTTGAAGTAAACGCCCATCTTGCCACCCTCGCAGGTCTTGATGAACTTGTTGTCCTCACCAGCCAACACGAGCTGCTTAGTGAGCAGCATGCCGAGGTTGCCATCAGCGAGCTCAAGGGTAGACTTGGCATCCGTATTATAATAGGTGTAGGTCTCCACGACACCGTTGCTGCCAAGGATGATCTTAGATCCGTTCTCCTGACGGAGGAACTTAGCTTTATCAGTACTGGTCTTGGTGTAGTCACCAGCCTTGATGAAGTTACCATAGATAGTACCGCCATCCACGGTCAGACTCTTCTCAGAGTTGAAGGTGTTGGCTACGGAGATTTTACCCTTCACGGTAGAAGCCTGAGCAGAGAGATAGCTCGAAGTCAGCTGACCGTCAGCCTCAAGGTTGCCGGTAGCGTAGAGGTTCGTGCCAATCTGTGTCTTGGATTTTGCGCCGAGTGTGATGTTGGCAGCGCGGAGCTCGTATGCGGTCAGCACCTCGCCGTTGTTGGTGAAGTTCTTGCCAACGAAGGTACCGTCAGTACCAACAGCCTCTTTTTTACCATCGCCACTCTTATAGAAAGCGTTCTTGGCATAGAGGCCAGCGCCGGCTTCCACGGTGAAGTTGTCTGCGGTCACGACGAGCTTAGCACCACCGTTGACGTAGATGTTCACACCTTTAGGCAGCGTGGTGGCACCCTTGAGGGTCAGCGTGTTGCCGCCCTGCACATAGATGTTACCCGTACCGGAAACGCTGCTCAAGGTGAGGCTATGACTGAGCACAAGGTTGTGACCATTGAGGTTCAGGCTGCCAGGAGCGAATGTGGCAGCTCCACTCTGATAGGTGACATCGCCACTCAGCTTCGTCTCGCCCCAGTAGCCATTCGTGTAGCTAGGAACCGTAGGGAACGAGAGTCCGAGAGAAGTAGGAACGCTGGTAGCCAGTGCACGGGTGAAAGCCTTAGCGCCGGATGCGGCCGTAAAGTTAATTACACGGCCTGCTGTTTCGTTGAGCAGGACACCGATACCTTCTGCCTGTGTGTTGATCTGCTGACCGCCATTGTCGGGAGCGTCATCACTGGAGCAGGCTGCCATACCCATCACGATGAGTGACGAGATGGCGATGTTACAAAATTTATTATTTACCATTGTTACAAAAACATTTATTCAGATAAAGAAGAATTCCGTTCATATTGACTGGTCCGTTGCCACAGCCTGGTCCTTTTAAGGTAGGATCGTCTCAAGAGTGTTAAGGTGCTGGTTTCAAGGTTGTCCTCGTTATGGTACCTTTCCTCCAGCAGATGTTGCATAGCTTTGCATATTTAATTCCTCCATTTTAGTCATTGGTCTATGTACATTTCTTTTCCGCCTCAAAGATAAGGCTTTTATGGCTAGTATCCAAGAATTAAGTGATAAATTTTCTAATTTTAACACAATAAGGCTTAAAAAAGATAAGATAATATCTAAAAATGACGAAATGAGAACAAGATAAGCATCATTGTGTTTGTTAGTGTTGCAGAAGGAAAAAATGCGAGGGCGGGCTCCCATGTGGTGGTGGTGGTGTCGCCTACGCTGTCCTCATCTCATGTGGCCTCGTTGGTTTCTCCATGTGGGCTCGTTGGTTTCGCCGTAGGGGCGGGTCTTGTGCCCGCCCTAACATCCTTGAAAGACATTTTGTACGGTTTTTGCGATTCGCAGCCATCATGTGCTCAGTGCCCTACGGGGCACACGCATGGGTAACACACAAGCGAGGAACGGGCGCAGTGCGGGTTGAGGCTCATCGTCTATCATCAATGAGGTGACCCGAGGGGTCACACGAGCACGACGTGCGCTGTTATCCCTTAGCGTCCTCTGCGCCTTTGCGAGAGACTCATATCCCCATGTGCGCCCTTTAGCTTTCCCTTTTAAGAGTGAGAAGAAGAAAGAAGAAAATGGTCATAGGCCATCATCCTTGGGTGTTTGGGTTTGCCCATGACGAAAATCGCTACCGCGTAAAATTGCACCTGCGGTGCATAAAATATGCGGGCGATAACTACACATAATGACTTCTCAACCACTTTTGAGGCATCCAAGGCGGTGCTGGGATTTTATGCGCCGCAGACGCAATTTTATGCCCTGGCAATTTTCGTCTATTTTCTTTAAAATGAAAAAATATAGTTAGCCACGCAGTGGCAAAGTCAGGGGTTAGGGCGGGCACAAGG
>URCI01000041.1 GCA_900546345.1 uncultured Prevotella sp.
ATTTCCTGCCACTTTTTCTAAAAGATTGACAAAAAGAGAGGGAGACACATTATTAAATATTATAGAGGGGGCGGAGAAAAGACGGGGGCGAAGGCGGGACTAGGCAGGGGCAAGACTGGGCAAGGCGGGGGCGAAGGCGGGACTAGGCAGGGGCAGCTGCGCAGCAGCTGCATACAGAACCCAGCAAACGGGAGGCAAGCAGACGGGAGACAAGCAAACGGGGAGACAAGCAAATGGGAGGCAGGGTGACGAAACAAGGACGAGAAGCAAGGGAGGGACGGCATAGAGAAACAAGGGAGGGGCGGCACAGAGAAACAAGGGAGGGGCGGCACAGAGAAACAAGGGAGGGACGGCATAGAATATGAAGACAAGAGGGACAGGCCAATCATAAAAAATGAGAGATCCTTGCCAAAATGCAAATATTTACTTATCTTTGCAAATAAAAGAAGAATTTAGAACACAACTATAGAATATAAAACGCAGCGAGTATGAATAGAAGCATATTTCTTCTCACTTTATTGGTCGCTCTATTGGTCTTCAAGCCATCGCTGTCGGCAGCCAAGACATCAGAGAAAGGAAAGGACAAGCCTTGTATGGTCATCGGACAGGTGAAAGACTATCTTACCCATGTGCTGATAGATGGTGCCAAGATCACTCTGCTCACTAAGGACGGAGTACCCGTGGACAGCGGACATACCAGCAAGAATCAGTCGAGCAACGGCCTGATGACCGTCTATTGGGTCACCGCCAAGACTTGCGACATGCCGGAAATGCTGCTGCGCGTGGAGGCCGAAGGCTATGAGCCAGCCTTGATGACGCTCCCTGCGAAAAAAGTGCATGGCCGGGGCAATACCGGTATCCGCTATGCCGACGATGCTCTCTTGAAGCGCAAGCCGAAGACGGTGAACCTGAAAGGTGTGGAGGTAAAGGCTACGAAGATCAAGTTCTATCACAAGGGTGACACGCTGGTGTTTAATGCCGACGCTTTCCAACTGTCACAAGGCAGTATGCTCGATGGTCTCATCCGACAGATGCCGGGTGTGGAGCTCAAAGACGATGGGCGCATCTATGTCAACGGTAAATATGTGGAGAGTCTGCTACTCAATGGTGAGGACTTCTTTTCCAAGGACCATAAGATCATGCTCGATAACCTGCCGGCCTACATGGTAAAAAACGTAAAGGTCTATGACAAGGCGAGCGTGCTCGGCGAGCATCTCCATAAGAAACTCGGAGACGAGACCTACGTCATGGACGTGTATCTCAAGAAAGAGTACAACACCGGATGGATTGCCAACGTGGAAGCCGGCGGCGGCACCCATAACCGCTACCTGGCCCGTCTCTTCGCCCTGCGCTTCACCAACCACTCGCGGGTGTCGGTCTTTGGCAATCTCAACAATCTCAATGACGACCGCCGTCCCGGCGAGACGACAACATGGACCCCAGACAAGATGCCCTCTGGCGAGCGAACACAGCGGCAAGCCGGACTGGACTATCTCATCAAGCAGAAAGACACGAAATATAAGTTCTCCGGAAACGTCGTTGTACGCCATAACGACGAGCAGTCGCTCACCCGGCAAAACACGCTCAACTATCTTACCGGGCAGAACAGTTGGACCCGTTATCAGCAACAGGCTAACAACCACACTTTCAGTGTAAGAACTGAAAACGACTGGAAGTGGATGCCCGCCAAGAAGACGACTTTGTGGATGCAACCCAAATTCTCCTGGCAGCGCACGCGCAACCGACAGGCCATCGTCTCCGCTACCTTCAATGAGAACCCGGAATACTATATCAGCGACGCAGCGGCGCTCATCGACTCCATCAGCCGTTCACAGGCCGGAAGCCTGCTGCGGCGAATCGCTGCCAACAGGTTACTCAACAGCCAATTGGAAAAAAGCGACAAGCTGACGGCCGACAATGATCTCGACTATAGTCAGGACTTGACAGAAGACATGATGACAACGCTCGACCTCTCGGCAGGCATCCACTATCAGTCCAACAAGGCCAAGACCTTCTCACAGTATCGGCTCGACTACCCGACAATGAGCACAGCAGCCACTGATTACCGCAACCGTTATGACCACAGCCAGCCCAACTACAGCTTGAGCTATAACTTCGGCACCAACCTGACATATTGGTTCACCGACATCATGTACATCCAACCTGCCTATAAAATCGAGTTGGAGCACCAACACCACGACTATGCCCTTTACCGTCTGGACCGCTTGGCCGACTACGACGCCCATTCCGACACGCCTTTAGGCATGCTGCCCTCAACGGAAGCCTACGAGAATACCATCGACTTGCAAAATAGCTTCTGGCGCAGCCAAAACCGTGTGACCAACACCTTTGCGCTGAAATGGTGCATCTCGCGTTGGCAAGGCGATAACAAGGACATCTGGGTCTTTGTCTACCTGCCTTTGCAGCTCAACAACTACAATATGGACTACCGGCAGGCAGCCTATGACGGTGCCTACCACCGCCGCGCCTGGTTCTTCAACCCCACCTTCATCTTACGAAAGATGTGGGACCAACAGCAGAAGTACATCGATGTGCGTTACTTCCTCACCCATGAGATTCCTGACCTCGCACGTTTCATTGACGTGCGCAACGACGCCGACCCGCTCAATGTGACCCTCGGCAACGCTGGCCTCAGAAATCCTCGCACCCATATCTTCGAGTTGCAATATCAAGGCAACAGCGTTGAGAAACCCGATGTGGCTTTCTCGGTATGGGCTCATTTCTATCTCTACCAAAACGCCCTGGCCATGGGTTACACCTACAACCGCAACACGGGTACACGGGTCTTCAAGCCCTACAGTGTCAATGGTAACTCCATTTTCCAGGCAGGACTCGATTATGCCACACCGCTGGACAAGCGCAAGCTACTCACCTTGGACACCAAGACGCGCTTCAGTGCCACGCGGAGTGTGGACCTGATGTCGGTCGTAAGCACCGACGACTACGCAATGGCCACCATGCCCGACCGCAGCATCGTGCACAACAGCTACGTGTCGGAAGACTTAAAGCTCGAGTATAAATTCCCGTGGCTGCGTTTAGGTCTCAATGGTTACGTGCTCTTCAACCGTGCTTCCAGCGATCGCGCGGGCTTCGACACCCAGCGTGTGTGGGACTTCCACTACGGTCCCACCGCCAAGGCTACCCTGCCCTGGCAGGTCGAGCTCTCCACCGACCTGTCCATCTACAGCCGCAGAGGCTATGACGACAGCGGCGCCAACACCAACGATGTGGTATGGAACGCCCGGTTGTCGAAGACGTTGCCCAAGTTGGGCCTTACGTTCATAGTAGATGGCTTCGACATGCTGCATCAGCTCAGCAACCGCAGTGTGACGATGAACGCCCAAGGACGCACCGAGGTATGGCGCAACGTGCTGCCCAACTATGTGCTCTTCCACGTCATCTACCGACTGAGTAAGAAACCGAAAAAGAGAGTATAGCTCCCATCCCAGTCTGTTGAATAAACTGACAAAAAACGGGCTCTGTGAATCGATTTTTCTGAGCGAAGACCGCCTTCGGGCAATTTTTTCCAAAAATGGTGACAATTTTGCAAAACACTGACTAACAATTAGTTACAAACATAGTAAGGTTTTGAGACACATAGAAAACGCTGATTTCAAGATCTGAACACCCCAAAACCCTTATCAAATCAGTGAGATGACCATAAGAAACAACCGAGATGACCGCATCATCTCGGTTGTTTTGTTGTATAAAACCATTGAGATGACAAAGCAAAATCACTGTTTTCGAAGCATGACAAAGAAAAAAACAGCTAAAAAACAAAGAAAGTCTGTCCGTCTCGCTCTAGAAGGAGCATGGAGACGAACAGACTTTTGTCATACAATATCAGATAGATTCTACTCCGCCGAAGGCTGCACTTGGGCAAGCAACTGCCGGAGCTCATCCATGTTGTTGGCCACCTGGATATACTCAGTATAGTTGCCGCGTATCATTCCCTTGGCCTGCAGATCATCGAGCAGCGCCACGAGTGAGTCCCAAAAGCCCTCGATGTTATAAAGGATCACCATTTTTTGGTGATAACCGATGGTGTGCGAGGCAGCCAAAGTAAAAAGCTCATCGAGAGTGCCGATGCCGCCCGGCAATGCCACGGCCACATCGCACTTCACCTGCATGAGATGCTTGCGGTCATCGAGATTGTCGCAGGGGATCTCTACGTCGACGTACTGGCTCTGTCGCCCGCCCTGTTCCACCAGTGTCGGGATGACGCCGATAGTCATGCCGCCACCCTCATGGACAGCGCGCCCCACGGCTTCCATCAGTCCACTGTTGCACCCGCCATAGACGAGCGTATGTCCCTGGTCGGCCATCCATCGTCCTAGCTCTTCCGCCTTTTGGAAGTATACCGGTGCGATCTGGTTGTTGGCTGAACAAAAAACAGCTATTTTCATTTTTTCAAAACGTTTATCCGAGATACTGTCTGAGCGATACTGCGTACTTGCTGTTGCGGATCTTGCGCAAGGCTTTCTCCTTGACTTGCCGGATGCGCTCCCTTGTCATGCCCATCTCGTCGGCGATCTCCTCGAGACTTTTCTCCATGCGGCCGATACCAAAGGATTCTGTGACGATGCGCCGCTCGCGGTCGTTGAGCACTTCCTTGAGCAAGTCATTGATGAAGAGATTCATTGACTCGCGGTCCAGCGAGCTGTCGGAGCGCGAGTCAGCGTCGTCGGATGACAGCGTGTCGGCCAGCGAGTTGTCGTCATCCTCACTGATCGGTGCGTCGATGCTTGTGGAGCGGCCATTGGCCTCAAATGCCGAGATGACGAGTTCCTCATCGATTCCCGTCATGACAGCCAGCTCGTGGGTTGACGGCACACGTCCGTGCTCCTGGAGAAACTGCTCCGTGGCCTTGTTGACCTTACCGGCGATGCCCACCTGGTTGAGTGGCACGCGCACGATACGGCTCTTCACGGCGAGGGCTTCCATGATGCTCTGCCGGATCCACCACACGGCATAAGAGATGAACTTAAAGCCGCGCGTCTCGTCAAACTTCTCAGCGGCCTTGACGAGTCCCACATTTCCTTCATTGATCAGATCAGTGAGCGAGATGCCCTGATGCTGGTATTGCTTAGCCACTGACACGACGAATCTCAGGTTGGCGCTGACCAATCTGTCGCGTGCTCTTTCCCCAGCGGGTCCACCCTGATGGATGGTATGTGCCAACGTCGCTTCCTCGTCGGGCGTCAGCATCGGTTCCCTTGCGATCTCAGTAAGGTACCTGTCAAGGGCCTCACTGTTACGGCTGGTGATGTTCTTAGTGATTTTTAATTGTCTCATCATAGAGGTTCTGGCTAGTTATGTGTTATTTATAGTTTGGCAGCAAAGTTAATACTTTTTTCTCAAAACGCAGCAAAAAGCATGATAAAACACCATGAAATATTGCGAATCGCTAAAAAAAGGAAGTCACGCGACGGCAAGTACTACCATCGCGGACGGTCGGTTATTTTTCCTTGACCTTTTTATACATCTCTCCCAACTCTGATCTTGCGACGCCCAAGGCCACCAGCCGGTCGAGATCCTTTCGGGCATCGTCAAAGCGGCGCAGAGCGATCAGCAGATCAGCCCGTGCCAGCAGCCAATCGCGGTTATCGGGTTCGCGCCGGAGCGCCTCGCCATAGTCATAGACCGCCAGTTCCTTCATGTCGCGCTCCTTTTCAATACCGGCGCGCGCGGCCCAGGCCACCGCAGAGTCGGGGTAAGCCGCCACGAGAAGATTCACGCCGTCGAGTGCCTCGGTATAGTGGCGGTCCTTCTGATTGAGCAGTGCCAGCCCCAGCCGGGCATCGAAATTGCCGGGTACCACACGCAGCACATTCTCGTAGTCGAGTCTCGCGAAGTTATAGCGCCGCAACTGCGTGTTGGCATAAGCCCGGTAATAGCGCGCCGCCAGGTTGTCGGGCTGATGGCTGATCACCCAGTCATACTCATCCTTGGCGTACTGCCATTCCTCCAGCTGCATGTTCCACGCCGCCTTTCTCAGTCTCAGGTCCACAGAGTCGGGATGATAAGACAGCACCTCCACCGCCCGCTTCAAGCTGTCGCGCAACGCCTTGCGGTTTTCTTGTGCCCGGACAGAAGTCGCCAGCAACAGGCCAAGCGCCACGACGGCCACCACTTTTTTCTTCATATCGATGTTTCTTTTTGCGCAAAGTTATGTCTTTTTTTTGGTGTGAGGCTCAATTCAAAGGATAATAATGAATAAAATAACAGAAAAAACAAGTAACTTTGCAGGAAAAATACAGAAAGCCTCCAATGAAGGGACTTCCAAACACCTATAAAACAAAGTAATCGCTACACGCGCAATGAAATCGGATATAGAAATTGCACAATCCACCGTTCTCCGTCCGATCAATGACATCATCCAGCAACTGGGCATTGATCCTGACAAGACCGAAGGCTACGGTAAGTACATCGCTAAAGTGGGCATCGACGCCATCAACATGGACGCAGTCCGTAAACACCATCTGATCCTTGTGACCGCTATCAGTCCTACGAAAGCAGGCATCGGCAAGACAACCGTCAGCGTCGGTCTGGCTCTGGGCATGAACGCCATCGGCAAGAATGCTGTCGTGGCGCTGCGTGAGCCTTCCCTGGGCCCCTGTTTCGGACAAAAGGGCGGCGCTGCCGGTGGCGGCTATGCCCAGGTGCTGCCGATGGACAAGATCAACCTGCACTTCACGGGTGACTTCCACGCCATCACCTCCGCCAACAACATGATCGCAGCATTGCTTGACAACTATATCTATCAGCATGCCGCCGATGGCTTCGCCCTGAAGGAAGTGCTGTGGAAGCGCGTGCTCGACATCAACGACCGTGCGCTCCGACAGATCGTCACTGGACTGGGTCCCCGCACCAATGGCATGTTGGCAGAAACGGGCTTCGACATCACGCCCGCCTCAGAGATCATGGCCATCATGTGCTTTGCCACGGACCTGGAAGACTTGCGTCGGCGCATCGGCAACATCCTGCTGGGTATCCAATACGACGGCACGCCGTTCTATGTCAAGGACATGGGGGTGGAAGGCGCCATCACCGTATTGCTCAAAGACGCGCTCAACCCCAATCTGGTGCAGACCACGGAAGGCACACCGGCCATGGTGCACTGTGGACCATTCGCCAATATCGCCCATGGCTGCAACTCGGTTGTTGCCACCCGCTGCGCACTGACCTACGGCGACTACACCATCACCGAGGCTGGCTTCGGTGCTGATCTGGGAGCCGAGAAGTTCTACGACATCAAATGCCGCAAAGCCGGACTGCAACCTGATCTGACGATCCTCGTCGTGACGCTCAAGGCGCTGAAGATGCACGGTGGCATCAGCTATGACCAAATCAACGAGGCCAACATCGAAGCCGTCAAAGCCGGCATGTGGAATCTCGACAAGCATGTGGAGAATCTCCGCCGCTTCGGACAGACAGTCGTCGTGGCTTTCAACCGCTATGCCGACGATACTTATCAGGAAATGGAGGAAGTCCGTCGCCACTGCGAGGAAGACCTGCACGTGATGTTTGCTGTCAACGACGCTTATGCCGAGGGCGGAAAAGGCGCTGCTGCACTGGCCCGCACGGTGGTCGGCGCCATCGACAACGAGCCATCCCAGCCGTTGCAGTTCCTCTACCAAGACACGGACAGTGTAGAAGACAAGATTGCCGCCGTGGCCAAGAAGATCTATGGTGCCGGCAAGATCGTCTACAGCAAGAAAGCCAAGCAGCAACTGCAACTCATCGAGAAGCTGGGTATCAGCCGCTATCCGGTCTGCATCGCCAAAACGCAATACAGTTTCTCGACCGACGCCAAGGCCTACGGTCCGACCGACGGCTTCACGATGGAGATCGACGACATTGTCATCAATAACGGTGCCGAGATGCTCGTGCCGGTAGCAGGCAGCATGATGCGCATGCCGGGACTGCCCAAGGACCCACAAGCTAACCACATCGACATCGTCGACGGCAATATCGTCGGACTGTCGTAAAGGGAAAAATGATCAAGAAATTCCCAAATTCTTGTATAGATCAAACGTAATAGTGAAAAGTAGGAGACGTAGACGCTTCTCCTACTTTTCTTTTATCTGTCTGACCACAAACTCGCTGGCCAGTTCAGCTGCCCGGTAGGGATCCTGACTGAAACCATGATCGAAGCCCGGGAGTTCGTCATACTCGCTGCCTTTCCACAGCTGATGGAAACGCTCGCCATAAGTGTAGGGCACCACGCGATCCCCGGTACCATGGACAATGCAGGCCGGACCATGATAGCCAGCGGCAGTCTCGTAAATCGGCAGCCGGAAGGCTGTGCGCACATAGTTGCCGCCTAACTTCAAGTGCCCACCCATCAAGGGGATCACGGCCGGAGGATCAAGCGGATCGTAAGCTGTGCCAAAGGTGTTGCCGCGTATGGCATCCTCACGCAACACGGCGGCCGGAGCCAGCAGAGCCACAGCGGCGACACGTTTCTCTCCAAGTTCACCTGCCGTCATGCTGGCCACCACACCACCTTGGGAATGGCCGATCAGCGCCACGCGCGTGCTGTCAGCCCAGGGTTGCGAGCATACGTAGCTGTAGACCGCCTTTGCGTCTTCGATCTCGTTGGGCACGGTCATCTCCTCAAATTTGCCCTCACTCTCACCATGACCGTTGAAGTCAAAGCGCACCGTCGCCACACCGTGACGAAGCAAGGAATCGGAGAGCAGAGTGAGCAGTCTGTCGTTTTTGTTGCTGCCAAAGCCGTGCATCAGCATCGCTGTCGGCATACGGCCCTGCACACCTTCCGGCCGACTGACGACCATCGCCAGTTTGCCTTTGCTGCCCTGTATGGTGAGCTTCTCCTCCACAGCCTTAGCCTTGCCTTCGGGGAAGAGCTCGGTCAGCTTACGCTCCAGCTTCGGCCACAGCACCGTGCTGAGCACAACCTGTCCCTTAGGGTCGATGAGCACCATCGAGGGAATCCATTTCACGCCATAGGTCTTGGCGATCTGGGCATCGTGGAACTTCACGAGCTCACTGACCTGTGTCCAGCGTATGCCATATTTCTGCAAGGCATTCTTCCACTTCTGCGCATCTGTGTCGAAAGAGACACCCACAAACTCCACACCCTTAGCATGGAACCGGTCATACATTCGGAGCATTTCGGGGATGTCGCGGCGGCAATCAGGGCACCACGAGGCCCAGAAGTCCAGCACTACATACTTTCCGCGCAGCTTCGAGAGCTTGAATGTCTTTCCGTCCACCGTTTTCATCTTGAAGTCCGGCGCTGTGGTGCCCGCCTTGACTAATTCGGTTGCATACTTGCCGTCAAAATCCTGTGGCATCATCATCACCGCGGCCGGCTGCTGTCTCTGCTGCTGAGCGAAAGTCAGCGAGGCGGACAGTGGCGACAGCATCATCAGCAAGGCACAGACACCCCGCCCGATTGTTTTCATCTTTCTACCTGTCATTGTTATGAAGATTTATTATGAGCAGTTATCGGTATATATATCTTACAAAAATAAATAAAAAAGCAGGGACAGCCAACGCCATCCCTGCTTTTTTATTAATCTTTATCCTTTTTCCAAGTCAGTCCTTATCCTTTTCGAAGTTTTTCAAGACCTTCATAAACTCCTCGCCCGTGATGGTCTCCTTTCTGAGCAAGATCTCTGCGGCGGCATTCATCTCCGGTTCATGCGCCTTGATGATGCTCACCGCCTTGTCATGGGCCTCACGGATGATGTCGCGCACCTCGGTATCGATGTCCTTGGCCGTCTCCTGCGAACAGGTCAGGCTGCTGGCACCACCCAGATACTTATAGCGCTGTTGTTCGAGCTGCATCATCCCAAACTGATCACTCATGCCGTAGGTGGTGATCATGGCGCGTGCCATCTGCGTCGCCTTCTCGATATCGTTGGAAGCACCGGTTGTGCACGTGTGGCACATGACCTCCTCGGCAGCGCGCCCACCCGTGAGCGTGGCAATCTGATTGAGCATCTCGGTCTTGCTCATCAGATGCTTCTCACCGCTGTCCACTTGCATGGTGTAACCCAGCGCTCCACTCGTCCTCGGCACGATGGTGATCTTCTGCACGGGGGCGGAATGTGTCTGCATGGCAGCTACCATAGCATGACCCAACTCGTGATACGAGATGATGCGCTTCTCTTCCGGCGAGATGACGGCACCTTTCTTCTGCTCACCGGCAATGACGGTCTCCACACTCTCCTCGATGTCTTCGGTCTCTACCTCGTTCTTTCCTAGTCTCACGGCCCGCAAAGCTGCCTCATTGACAATGTTGGCGATGTCGGCTCCGCTGGATCCTGCCGTGGCGCGCCCGATGACATCCAAGTCGATGTCGCCGTGCTTCACCTCCTTGAGATGTACTTTGAAGATGGCCTTGCGGCCCTCAAGATCCGGCAACTCCATGATGATGCGGCGGTCGAAGCGTCCCGGACGCAGCAAAGCCTTGTCCAGGCTCTCCGGCCGGTTGGTGGCCGCAAGGATCACCACGCCTTTGGTGGCATCGAAACCGTCCATCTCAGTGAGCAACTGGTTCAACGTCTGTTCCCGTTCGTCATTGCCCATGGCCTGGTCACGGCTCTTGCCGATGGCATCGATCTCATCAATGAAGATGATGCACGGCGCCTTTTGGGCAGCCTGACGAAACAGATCCCTGACCTTGGCAGCGCCCATGCCGACGAACATCTGCACAAACTCGGAACCGGAAATCGAGAAAAACGGCACGTGAGCCTCGCCGGCTACAGCGCGCGCTATCAGCGTCTTGCCCGTTCCCGGCGGGCCTACAAGCAGCGCGCCCTTGGGCAGGCGTGCGCCCAGAGCCGTGTATTTACGTGGATTGTGCAGGAAGTCGACAAGCTCTTTTAACTCGTCTTTTGCCTCGTCCTGCCCGGCCACATCGGCAAAACGCGTCTTCACGTCGCTCTCGGCATAGACCTTTGCCCCGGAGTTGCCCAGCGACAGAAAGCCACCATTGGTGCCCTTCATCATCTTATTCGCTCCGGCACGCCAGATCCAATAGAAGATCAGACCCGGCAAAATCCACCAGAGAAAGAAATCGAGAATGGGGGAGTTTTTCTGTGGCAACTGTTTGGTGAAAGTAATATGTCCGCCCTTTGTCGGACTCTTGGCCTTGAGCAACCGGTCAACCAACTGGGGATCGTCGACCTCAGTGGTGCGATAATACTGATCGCCCTTCTTGCCGGCGACCTCGTAATAGATGCTTCCGTCCTTGATATTCACGCGCTTGACCACACCTTTGTCCACGGCCACAATGAAGGAATTGTAGTCTGCGTCCTTCACAGGCTGGTTGCCGATATAAGGATACAAAAGGCTGTTGAGCAAAACGAGCACCAACAGTCCTATAAAAATACCACTCCACCCCATGAACTGCTGGGGCTTGTTGCTGTTATTCAACTTTTTCTGCTTCATGGCAAACGAACTTTGTTTTCTACTGCTTCCTCTACAAAGTGCATGCCAAACAGCAGTTAGGCAGGGCCGCAGGCTTTCTCCTTCAATGCTTTTTCCATGACCTGACGCCCGTATTCGATGATTTCGTCGGCTCGTGTGAAGTCAAAGAGACCGAAAGCATCCATCGGAATGTCGGCAAGCACATCGGGAGGAGTCATACGCTCAGCCATCAACGTGTTGTTCTGAACCGAAAGACAGGCCACACGCACAGCCATATTGACATAATTGGCCGACAGTCCCGACCGCATGGCGGGGATCCATTTCATCCAGAAACCACGGTTCTCGCTTGACGTCGTCTGCACGGCGCTGGTAAGCGGATGCTCATTGGGCGCACTGGCATTGACGGCGACCAACAAATCGCCTTGCTTTCTCTCCACCACATCCAAGGGCAAGGTGTCGTGCACACTACCGTCGACATAGAGAGCGCCGTCGATCTCCACGGGTTTGAAAAAACAGGGAATAGACACCGAAGACCTGATGGCCTGCGCCAGATCTCCTTCTCTGAAGACATGTGGCTTGCCGCTTACGATGTCACTGGCTACGCAGGCAAACGGCATCGGCAATTGTTCGATCCGCACATTACCCACCATCCTGCGCAACTCTGCAAGCAGACGGTCGCCACTGGCCAAATGATCCAGTCCCGGAGAAACATCCATCATCTTCAGGATCTTCATCTTGGTCAGACGATGGGCAATTGCCTTGAGCTCATCGATCTTGCCCGCAGCGAACAGTCCGCCCACGAGCGCACCCATCGAAGTGCCGGCTATGGAGGTGATCCTGTAGCCATGGGACTGCAACACCTCAATGGCTCCGATATGGGCAAAGCCACGCGCACCGCCTCCACCCAACACCAATGCCACCTCCATAGAAGGTTGCTTGCTACAATGGAAGAATGAGCGGAAAGTCTTGAGAATGTTCATAAGCCTCAGGTTGAAAGTATGTGGTGTGTCTATATATAATAAGGTGTAGAAAACAAAGAATCCTTCCCGTGGAGGAAGGATAGCCTTGAGCCTCTTGTCGGATTCGAACCAACGACCCCGAGATTACAAATCACGTGCTCTGGCCAACTGAGCTAAAGAGGCAGGTGGGCAAGCGGTTCTTATCGCGTCGCTACAACCAAGTACCCTTGCTACGTTCCCGTCCTGGGGGATTCCAAGGGAGCTGACCGTAAGAGACTTGCCCATGTCGCGCATCTGCTTTCACAAATGCGCGTGCAAAGTTACGGTTTTTTCGTCAATCAGCGAAGGCTATCATGGGAAAGTTGCCGATATTTAATATTGATTAACAACAATTCGACACACTACCGGTGACCTCTCAGTCGGCAATGATGCTGTGTAGTGCGTTCCTCGCCACCCAATAAACGGAATGATCGAAAAAATCATGGTTATGTGAGAAAAAAGCTCTAACTTTGCAGTATCAGCATGGATTCAACCCCAAAACCATGAATATCGAGAAGACAACAGACAGCAAGATGATGGACATGCTCCATGGACCCCTCTTGGGCAAAATGCTTCAGGTGGCCATGCCCTTTGCAGTGAGCAGCATCCTCCAACAGCTGTTCATCTCGATCGACGTGGCCGTGGTTGGACGCTTTGCCTCCAGCGGGGCATTGGCAGCCGTCGGAGCCAATACCTTTCTGATCAACTTGCTCATCAATCTCTTTGTCGGCATCTCTGTCGGTGCCAATGCGGTCATCGCCATGGCCATTGGCGCCCGCGACCGCCATCGTGTGCGCAACGCCGTGGGAACCACTTGTGTCATTGCCTTGATATGCAGCGCGCTTTTGCTGGTCATCGGACTGACGTGTGCGCCGACCATCTTGCACTGGATGCAAACGCCCCCGGAGATCCTTCCCGACGCCACTACCTATCTGCGCGTCTACTTCCTGGGTGTCCCCTTCTTCATCATCTTCAACTTCGGCGCAGCCATCCTGCGCAGCAAGGGCGACACGCGCCGGCCGCTGTTCATGCTTTTGGCGGCTGGCGTGATCAATACGCTCTGCTGTCTGTTCTTTGTCATTGTCCTTCACTGGAGCGTAGCGGGCGTGGCAGCCGCCACGGGACTGGCCAATGTATTCAGCGCCTCATGCATGGTGTGGGTACTTCGCCATGAGCCCGGCGCCTTCCGTTTACAAATCACCCGACTCCATGTTGACCGGTTGTCGCTGCGCCGCATTCTCGTCATCGGCATCCCCACAGGCCTGCAGAGCATGCTTTTCTCGTTCAGCAACGTGTTTGTGCAGACTGGCATCAACAGCTATGGTGCCGCCGCCATCGCTGGTTCATCGGTGGAACAGAACTTCGAGTACTACTGTTATTTTCTGATGAGTGCATTCACGGGCACCGCCGTGACCTTTGTCGGACAGAACTATGGTGCCGGCCTCATCAGCCGCTGCAAACGTGTGTTTTGGCTGAGCATGTCGTGCGGAGCCTTGTTCTGTCTGATCGGCAATCTGCTCTTTTATGGTGAGCGTGACTTTTTTCTATGGCTGTTCACCACCGATCCAGAGGTCACCGCCTTTGCCCGTGAGCGAATGGCCGACGTACTAGTCTTTCAATGGGTCGCAGCCAGCTACGAGATCTCGGCAGCCTGCTTGCGAGGCTTGGGTCACTCATTGGAACCAACACTGATTGCCATCTTCGGCACATGCGTGTTTCGTTTGGGTTGGATCTTCTTTTACTGTCCCTCCCACCCTGGCTTTGGTCATCTCATGGCCGTGTATCCGATCTCATGGATCCTCACTGGCGTGCTGATGCTCACGGCTTATTCGATCACGATCAAGCGGGCTACCAAATATAATAAGGTGTAGCCAGAATGAGAGAAGTCACTCCCACATCCTGCCACAAGCCTGCTACCGGTTATTGCGTGCAACGATAGAACAAAAAAAGAAACAGCAAGGAGCAAGATTCTGAACTTTGCTGCATTTACCATATAAAAGAACAGACTCACAACAAGAAACTGAACGCTATCAGCGTGATGACGCCATCATGAAGGTTACGGACAAAGAACAACAGATCGTAGAAGCCTGCCGCCGGGGAGACGCCTCGGCGATGGATGACCTATACACTACGTTCAGCGCTTATCTCATGGGAGTGGGTACACGCTATATCGCCGATGATGACGAACTGAAAGACGTGCTGCAAGAAGCTTTCATCAAAATCTTCACTCAGTTCCACACCTTTCAGTATCGTGGCAAAGGCAGTCTGAAAGCATGGCTGACACGCATCGTTGTCAACGAATGTCTCATGGCGCTCAGACAAAAAAAGAAGACCGACTTCGTGGAGGAAACGGATATTCCCGATCTGCCCGATGAGGATCCCGACACAGAAGGCCTCGACGGCAGCGTGCTCGCGGAGATGATTCGGCATCTGCCGGAAGGCTACCGACAGGTTCTCAACCTTTACGTCATTGAAGGCTTGAGCCATAAAGAGATCAGCCAATTGCTACATATCAAACCCGACAGTTCGGCTTCGCAACTCTACCGTGCGAAAGCGATGCTTGCCAAGATGATCAAAGACTACAAAAGGAGGTTAGGATGAACGACAAATGGATGACAGATATCAAACGGAAAGCCGACAGCTTTGAGCGAAAGGCTCCCGATGACATGCTTGAAAACATCAGGCAGGAGATGGCGCGTCGTGGTCTGACGATGACGCCACCAGCTCCTGTTGCCACAACCCGCCGCCTCTTCTGGCAACGATGGGCTGTCGCCGCATCTATGGCAGCTCTTGTCGGCGGCACTGCCGTGTACGTGGCATGGCATCCGTCCACGAACAGGCCAATACTCTCACAACAGCAGCCAACAGCCAGCAACGCCGTGTCATCCCGGCAGCAGCAGTTCTCTATCGGAGCATCAAACACGGAATTAGCCCCCAAATCATCTGCTTCGCGCCTTGTCGCCACTGCTTCCGGCAGCAGTCTGCCCGTCAATGGGGGCACGTACCTCCCTTCTGGGAAGTACGATACCGCCGTACTGGGCGATGCCACAAAGAAAGAAACGCTGCAGACACACGACGATGTCAAGTCACAGACCGATGGAATGCCTATGGCTGAAAACCAATCTGCGACCACGACAGAAAAAGGAGCTCAAAACGAAGTAACAAAGCAACAAACATCAAATTCTGCTGCACACGAGAAGCAAACTTCTCGTAACACTTCTCACGACTGGGACTACAACGACGGCAACTTGTTGGCACTCAGCACCACAACTTCCCCTCAGTCGATACATATCAGTGCTTACTACCAGGGAATCGGCGATTTTCAGAAGAACAGCCCAGGTAATGGCGGTCCAATGGTGCTGAGTGAGCCTCTCGATGCAGGTATGCCTGTCTTAGGTGCCATGCCGCTGATGCTCAACGATGTCACCTCCAGCACACCCATCCATAGTGAGAAGCATCATCACATGCCGATCCGTGGCGGTGTCTCCCTTTCCATTCCTGTCAACAAACATTGGAGTGTGACCACAGGTGTGTCCTATAGTACCATGAGCTCTGACTTTGAGGATCTCTATGCCAACTATAACGAGAATAGCACCCAGCGGCTCCATTATATCGGCATACCACTGAGCATCAACTACAATGTCTGGCAACAAAACAAAGTAAAAGTCTATGCCAGTGCCGGAGGAGAAGTAGAGAAACTGGTATATGGCAGAAAGAAGACCCACTATACCGACCCCATCATCAGCAAGACAACAACCACAACCGTCACTGAGCACCGGCCGGTGTTCAGCACACATGTCAACGCTGGCATCTCCTACTCCTTGTTGCCCAGCATCAGCCTCTTCGCTGAGCCAGGTCTTTCGTATTACTTCAAGAATGGCAGTAGCGTGAGATCGGCCTACACCGACAAGCAACTGCTGTTGAACATCAATGTAGGTGTTAGGTTCGGGAAATAAAACTTGATGATATAAAGCTTGCTATTGATCATTTGGGTATAGGTTATCGGTCTGTATTAATATATCGAAAAAAACGGAGAGATATTTGGTGCTTCACAATGCGTTTCGTATTTTTGCGGTATCAACACATTAAACACTCAAGATTATGGCAAAAGTTAGTTTATTAGGCAATGCGATGAACACCATCGGCACACTGCCTGCAAAGGGAAGTATCGCTCCCGATTTCGAGGCTACCAAAGGTGACCTCAGCACTTTGAAACTCAGCGATCTGCGCGGCAAGCGTGTGGTCCTCAACATATTCCCGAGTCTCGACACAGCCACCTGCGCTGCCTCGGTGCGCCACTTCAACGCCGACGCTTCAAAGATGGACAATACTGTGGTGCTCTGTATCTCTGAGGATCTGCCCTTCGCACAAGGCCGTTTCTGCACGACAGAAGGACTGAAGAACGTGGTTCCTGTGTCGCTGTTCCGCTCTCCGGAGTTTGGCAAGGCTTACGGCACCGTGATCGTTGACGGTCCCATGCGTGGTCTGCAATCCCGTGCCGTCGTCGTTGTCAACGAAGAAGGCAAGGTCGTCTACACCCAGCAGGTGGAGAAGATCGAGGATGAGCCCGACTACAAGAGTGCGCTGGAAGCGCTGAAATAACAGCCTCACCCCCACCCCCTCTCCAATGGGAGAGGGGAGTGAAATGTTAGATAAACATTTGTTTAGCCTGCATTATTCATGAACGTTAACTCTACTCTATTTAAACATTAATTGTCACGAATTGACCACGAATTTTTCATTAATTATTATTTTTTTGAAATTCGTGATTAATTCGTGGCTATTCGCGTGAATAATAATCTCCATGAAAAATGTAGGTTAGCATATAGAAGAGGGTTCCATTAAGTCCTCTCTCTAAGTAACAATCATCCGCAAAGCATTCTACTCCCCTCTCCCCTTGGAGAGGGGTTGGGGGTGAGGCCGGGTTGGGGGTGAGACTACTATTTTATGCTGTCGATAAACAGCAAGAGACGGTTGGTGACATTCACTGCAGAGACACCAGAATCAAAGTCGAGTGAGACGAGATTGAGCTGAGGATACATCTTCTTCAACTTTTTCTCAACACCTTTCGAAACTATGTGATTGGCAATGCAGCCAAAGGGTTGGAGGCTCGCTACATTGTTCACTCCCTGACGCACAAAGCCGATGATGTCACTCGGCAAGAGCCAACCCTCACCAAACTGCGCCGCAAGGCTCACTACACCGTTCACTTCCTTGGCATCATCAAAGATGTTGGTGAACGGTCGGAAATAGCGGAACCGCGACGCCAGACGGTTGATTTTCTTCTCACGACGCCAGATCAGGCTATAGATACTTTTCACCAGGAAGTCAGGAACGTTGCTGCACTTCAGTCCGAGATGCTTAGAAGCTATCACGTTGACAAACTCCTGCAAGAAGAAGGGAGAGAGCAACGGCGGAACGACCTCACAGCCTTTTGCGATGATCTTACGGGCCAGGAACTGATGGGCAAAAGGATTGAACTTCAGGAAGATCTCTCCCACAATGCCGACCGCAGGCACCTCTTTGTCCTCCACAATCTTGTCGAAGTCCTCAGCAGCCTGTGCAATCAGGTCCATCAATCCCTTGGGACTGTTTCGAAGTATTGGCTCCGAAGCCAACGCGAGGTATTTATCACGTAACAACTCAGCTTCGTTGGTCGCACCCTGCGGTCCTACATGATAAGCATCTTTACGCAGACGACATACAGCACCATGATACAACTTTGAGATCGTGTCGCCGTAGAGGAACATCGTGGTAATGATGGGAGCCAACCGGAACCATGGCACATTGAGCGCATCACTCTGGTTCTCGTCTTCCTCCTCCGCGGTGGTCGACACACCAAGGGTAATCAATGGCACGCGCTTAAAGCCATTGGCATCCAGCGCACGGCGGATGAGGGCAGCATAGTTCGTCGCACGACACTGTCCGCCGGTCTGACTCATGACCACCGACACCTTTTCCGGATCGTATTTTCCTGAGCGCAATGCTTTGACAAAGTCTCCGACAATCAGCGTAGCAGGGTAACACACCTCGTTATTGGCATATTTCAGACCATATTCCGCACTCTCTGCATCACTGGGAGGAAGGACCTCTACGTCCCAACCTATCAGCCGGCAGATAGGAGGCAACAACGGTGTGAGATACTCCGTAAAATAAGGAGCGAGAATATGACGGGTGATCGGCGGAAGCGAAGCCTCGTCATCAGCCTTATCACCCGTATGAGAAGTCTCGCCGACAACCGACGAGCGCGCCTCATCTTCGCTATGTTGCCCCTTCAGAGACTCGATGAGTGAGCGCACGCGCAGTTTTAAGCTGCCGAGATTACTGACGTCATCGATCTTCAGCAACGTATAGGGTTTGCCATGCTCACGAAGGATATGACGCACCTCGTCCTGTATGAAAGAGTCGGGGCCACAGCCAAAAGATGTCATCTGCACGAAATGCACATCACCGGGCTGTTCGGCGCACCACTGTCCCGACTTGATGATGCGATTCATATAAGCCCATTGCTTCACCAGGCAAGTGTCGCCTGACGGTGTTTTTTCGTCCGCTCTGACGATGTCATCAGAAATCACGTTCACCCCCAGCGATGCAATCATGTCCGCAAGCTGGTGCTGGATGAGCGGGTCGGTATGATAGGGACGACCGGCCAAGAGTATTGTCAACTTGCCTTCCTTGCGACTTTGTGCCAGGATATCCTCGCAGCGCTGCTTGATCTGAGTGGTATATTGCCGTTCAGCCACCAAGGCCTCAGCGAGCGCAGCCTCAGCAGTGTGCTTGTCGACACCGTGTTTTTTGAGGAAGGCAAGGATCTGCTTGCGCAGCAAAGGCTCATCACGGAAATTGATAACAGGCGACTCGACACGATGCTGCAGTGTCATGGCACTACGGATCACATCGGAATAAGCTGTCACGATCGGACAGTTATAGCTGTTGATGGTGCGGTCATCGTCCTGATGCTCAAAGACCACATAAGGCATGAATATAAATCCCGGTCTGTTCTCGGGCAGATCGCTAAGTCTCTCGTCGAGTTCTTTGACATGAGCATGGGTCAGTTTGGCTGGGAAACAGATGTTGTCGCTCATCACGGACCCGAGAGTACGCTCATATTTCTTAAAGGTAGAGTCACTGCTGAGCATCACCTCAAAGCCGGCACGCGTGAAGAGTGTATGCCAGAAAGGAAACTCCTCATACATATTCAACACACGAGGGATGGCTACGACTTCGGGACGGGAAGCCAGAGACGGCTGTTTGGCACGGTCAAAGAGCAGTGCATATTTCTCGCGATAGATATTCTCTCCCTTATCGCGACCTTTGCCTTGGTTATTGAACACCCGCTCGCATTTATTGCCCGAGTAATAGCGTCGCCCACCACCGAAGCGGTACATTGTGACAAAGCAGTGGTTCTCACAGCCCTTGCAGTTGAGCAGACGTGTCTCACACGATGATTGCTGGAGCAGATCATCGAGCGTAGCGTGGTGTTGCTCCGTCCGGTCCTGACAACACTGAATGGCATGGAGGGCACACCCATAGGCACCCATCATCTCGGGAATGTTGCTTCGAGCGACCCGGGTATGTGAGAGCAACTCAAAAGCACGGACGACAGCGTCGTTCTTCATCGTGCCGCCTTGCACGACAATCTGTTTTCCGAGATCATCATTACCTCTGAGCTTTAATACCTTGTAAAGGCAGTTGCGCACGACAGAATACGCCAGTCCGGCAGCGATATCAGCCACCGTAGCGCCTTCGCGCAGCACCTGCTTGACCTTAGAGTTCATAAAAACCGTACAGCGCGTGCCGAGGTCGCAGGGGCGATCGGCCTGACAAGCCAGGGCTGCAAAGTCCTGCACACGGTAGCCCAGACTTTGGGCAAAGGTCTGGATAAACGTTCCGCAACCCGAGGAACAGGCTTCGTTGAGTTCCATTCTCACGACCGCTCCATGATCGACAAAGATCGCCTTCATGTCCTGCCCGCCGATGTCGAGAATAAACGACACATCGGGCAGCAGCCGTGCGGCAGCGCGCTCGTGGGCCATCGTCTCGATGATACCGTCATCGAGGTTAAAGGCAGCCTTGATCAGCTCTTCGCCGTAGCCCGTAGAGCATGATCCCACGATGTCAAGCGAGGTGTCTGTCTCTGCAGCCTTTTGTTTCAGACGATTAAGCGCCTCCTCGACAGCACGGATGGGATTACCCAGATTCATGCTATAATCACTGAAAATGATCTCCCCCTCGTGGCCCTTGTCTGCACGCACAACGATGAGCTTTGTCGTTGTGGAACCAGAGTCTATGCCGATGACCACTTTTTCCTGTCCACTCCGCATAGGATAGAGTGGTGTGGCATAGCGTTGCTTGTCATGAAGCCACTGTGTATAGTCGGCCTCAGACTCAAAGAGTGGCTGCAGGTCGTCAGTTGCCGATGACTGTGATTGTTCGTTTTGAGGCTGCTGATGACAGGTGTCGGTGTGTTCCTGACAGATGTCTGTATGCTCCATACGGCTCAGCAATTCATCAATCGCCACGGGCGAGGCCTCCTTGCCAGCACGGATAGCACACCCCAAAGCAGGGATGAGGTTTCCTTCTTTCAGCACGATGAAATCCTTGGCCTCGAGATGGAGATAATCAGCAAAAGCCTTGCGGAGAGCCGGCAAAAACGTTAAGGGACCGCCACACAAGAGGATAGGTGGTGTGAAGTCGATGCCATGGCTCAGCGTGGTAACGGTCTGCACCGCGATGCTGTGGAAGATACTGGCGGCGATATCACTCTCCGGCAGGTTACGTGACATGAGGTTCTGCACATCGGTCTTGGCAAATACGCCACAGCGCGCAGCCATCGGATAGAGATGGGTGGAGTTCATGGCCAACTCGCTCATACGCTGATTGTCGCAGCCAAGCAGGAGCGCCATCTGATCGATAAATGCGCCTGTACCGCCAGCACAGTTGCCATTCATGCGCAATTCGGTGCTCTGCCCGTTGAAAAACACCACCTTGGCATCCTCTCCGCCGATATCCACGAGTGCACGCGCCTCGGGATAGCGATTACGCGCAAAGACAGTAGCAGCCACAACCTCCTGGACGAACTCAGAACGGAGCTCGTCGGCCGTGGCCATACCCACCGATCCTGTCACGCAAAGACGCAACGACGGATTGTCTAAATTCTCTTTGATCTCATTCAAATAGGTGGTGGTCAACTCTCGGACTTGTGCGTTGTGCCTGCGATATTGCGAGTAAACGATATGATCTTCATTGTCAAGAACTACGATCTTTGCTGTCGTGGATCCGACATCCAAGCCAGCTCTGTATTCCTTTCCCATATCTATTATTGGCGTAATCTATTATTCTTTATATATGCAAAGTTACTAAAATATTATTACGTTTTCATCCCAAAATTGTTTTTTTTACTTATTTATCAGAAAACAAAAGCGTTTTTTCCGAAATAATTCATATCTTTGTACATAAAGAAAAGAAACGCTTTATGGATCAACCAACAGACAACACAGTCGACAAGACCGGGCACGACAAGATCACAGCCTACCGCGCACGCATCGTGGAAGCGATCTGCCAAGCCCAGGACAAGGACGGCAACGCACGATACAATCCACAAGAGGCACAGGAATTGGCAGGAGAACTCTCTGACGAAGACTTGGCCTTTGGCATGGACTACAACACACCAGAAGAGGTGGCGGATCTGCTGATGGAAAGCGGGCTTGTCTGAGACAGTACCGCAAACCGATCAGCGACCAAGATTCTCATCATCAGTAAAGGACGCAATTATGAACGAAGAACTCAACGACTCCTACCTACAGGAGATAGGAAAGCAGAAAATGCTCACCGACGCCGAAGAACAGCAACTCTCCGAAAAAATCGCGCAAGGCGACAAGCGGGCTTTGGACAAGCTGGTGGCAGCCAATCTGAGCTATGTCATCAGCGTCGCTAACCAATACAAAAACCGTGGACTCGGTATGGACGACCTGGTCAGCGAGGGTAATATCGGCATGATCAAGGCTGCCACACACTTCGATGGCAAGCACGGCAAGCGCTTTGTCACCTTCGCGGCACCCTACATCCGCGAAGCCATAGAACAGGCTATCGAACAGCAAGCCGGGCTCTATCGTGTGCCACGCAACGCCAAAGATCCCGCATGGGAGAAAAAGCGCAGCCATCCTCTGTCGATTGACGCACCCATCGGTGGCAGCAACGAGCTCAGCTTGGGACATGTCATCCCCGACAAAGACGCCACACAACCCGACAATGCCCTGGAGGACGAGACAGCAACCGCCGAACTGCTACAAATCATCGGGCAACTTGACTCGCGCAGCCGCCAGGTGATACAGCGCTTCTATGGTATCGGCGCCGAGCACCGCACGCTCGCCGAGACGGCACAGGAGATGGGACTGAAACGCGAGCGCGTCAGACAGATCCGCAACACTGCCGTCAGAAAGCTCTGCAAACTCTCGAAGAACAAAAACATCAAGTCGTTCCTCCTCAAATAACATTCCGCCGACATCACTATGCGCTATTTGATCATCTCTGACATCCACGGCAGTCTGCCCCGACTGCAGCGAGCACTGGACTTCTATCGTCAACAACAGTGCGACATGCTTCTTATCCTCGGCGACATTCTCAACTACGGTCCGCGCAACAGCATTCCCGAGGGCATTGACGCCAAGGGCATCGTCGCTGAGCTCAACCCTCTTTCAGACGATATCGTCGCTGTACGCGGCAACTGCGATGCCGAGGTCGACCAAATGTTGCTCCACTTCCCAATGATGAGCGACTATGTACTCCTCGTTGATGAGGGCCGCCGCATCCTGCTCACCCACGGCCATGTCTACAACCCCGAGCACCTGCCCGCAGGACGCTACGATGCTGTTTTCTATGGTCACACCCACCTCTGGCAACTCGAGTACGCGGCCGACGGCACGCTCATCTGCAACACAGGGTCCATCACCTTCCCCAAGGGCGGCAACGAACCGACCATGGCGCTCATGGATCAAGGACGTGTCGCCATCTATAACCTCGACGGGAAGATGTTAGGCCCTTCCTTAACCCTCCCCAAGGGGAGGGAATGACATAACTTTTTCACGCACCATCTTATATTCTTTATTCCGCAGAGCGGTGCGTTAACTAAAAAGCAACTTGGCATAAGGAATTAAATTCTCACCATATAATGCTCCCCCTGGGGGGGGGAGCAAGCCCAAACGATTTTGCTTTCAGTTCAAAGTAAGGATAATCCCTTTCCCTATTGCGCAAGTTTCAATGAAGTAAGCTTCACTTGCGGTTTAAGTACGTTGTGGACCTTCTTTATTTGTTTCTTAACGGCCAACGTGGCATTTCCCTTGATATCACGACTTGACGAACCTACTTGGAAAGTGTAAACACCCGGATCAACGACCCAAGCGCTCTTGCTCTCATAGAAGCTGGCCAAATCAATCTTGTCTATATTCATCACCAGCGTCTGGCTCTCGCCGGGCTGCAAGGTGCGTGTCTTTTCAAAAGCCTTGAGTTCATGTGCGGGTTTATCTTCCTTACCCTTTGGTGCTGTCACATAGACTTGTGCCACTTCCTTACCCGGTCGCTTACCCGTATTGGTAATCGTCACAGATAGGCTGATGCTCTTTCCCTGATCCTTTACATACGGTTTGCCAAACGAGAAAGTAGTATAGCTTAAGCCAAAGCCGAAAGGATAGGACACCTCTTTCTTGAACGTATCGTAATAGCGATAGCCCACGTAGATACCTTCTTCATAGTTGGTGTAACCGACATTTTTCACTTGTGCCATCTTAGAGGCATCCTTAAACATACTCGACAGATCAAGAGACACATCCTTCACATCAGACGGGAAATTCTTTGTTGAAGGATCATCATTGATACTCACCGGCCATGTCATTGGTAGTTTACCAGATGGTGTAGACTTACCCATGAGCAGGTCAGCGATGGAGTTGCCGATCTCCTGCCCACACTGCCATGGTAACAGGATGGCATCAGGCAGATCCTTCCAAGAGGCAGTCTCCATGACGCCGCCCACATTGAGCACCACCACCACTTTCTTTCCAGCCTGGTGATAAGCCGTACAGACGCGATGCAGCAGCTCCTTTTCCTGAGTACTGAGGTTATAGTTCTCTGCCGTGCGGTCTTGTCCTTCTCCCGAAATACGACTCAAGGTGATGATTGCCACATCGTTGTTGCTCACCTCCTCACTGTTGACATCAGCCTCCAACTCATCAGGAAGTTTTGGAACCTCAAGTACGTTGGCGTTGAGCTTACCGTGCTTGCGTGTCCACTCTTCCAAATAGGCAGCATAGCGGTTGGTCAGGGTTTCATCGACATGACAACCAGCATTACGCAAGCCCTCAACAAGAGAAATTGTATAAGCCCGATTGACATTGCCAGAACCTGTTCCACCAGCTATCAGGCTGTAGCTGGCATTGCCATAGAGCGCGACATTGCGCACAGATGTCAATGGCAATACGCCATTGTTCTTCAACAGAACAGTACCCTCCGCAGCAGCCTGACGGGTTACTTGGGCATGAGCTTCAAGATCAGGATGATTGCTATAGTGATAACCGACAAAGCGCTTGGTACGCACCACTAGGTCGAGCACGTTACGCACACACTGATTGAGATACTTCACATCGAGTTTACCACTCTTCACCGCATCCACAATCTCCTTGACATCCTTGTCCATCCCCGGTTCAATAAGGTCGTTGCCAGCCCAAATGTTAGCACCACGATCGGTACGTCCACCGCGCCACACGGGATCGGTGCCACCAAACCAATCTGTCATCACAAGGCCTTTGTATCCCCACTCATCACGCAGGATGGTTGTCAGCAAATCGTGACTTTCAGAGGTCATGACACCATTGACACGGTTATAGCTCGACATGACAGTCCAAGGATGGGACTTCTCAATGCATATCTGGAAGTTCTTAAGATAGAGCTCACGAGCCGCACGCAGACTGACACGGGCGTCGTTGCCCATACGCATTGTCTCTTGATTGTTGAAAGCAAAGTGCTTCACAGACGTGCCGACGCCCTGACTCTGAATGCCATTGACATAGGCAGCAGCTATATTGCCCGAGAGCACCGGGTCCTCGGAGTAATACTCAAAGTTGCGACCACACAACGGATTGCGTTGCAGACAAAGAGCAGGAGCCAACAACACATCCACACCATACTCTCTCACTTCTTGTCCCATAGCTTTAGTGACATCTTCGACGAGTGCCGTATTCCACGAGCTGGCCAAAGACGTGCCGATAGGGAAATGAGTAGCATAGTATTTATTGTGGTCAAATGGCCTGTCGACGTTGATGCGCAATCCAGCGGGGCCATCGCTGAGCACCACAGAAGGGATTCCAAGCCGTGGAATTGCTTTTGTCGTACCAGCTGCTCCGGGCACGATACTCGAAGAAGAGCCGATGACAGGCCGTGCCGAGAAGCCCCCCATGCCATCACCGACCACCAGGTTAGCTTTCTCTTCCAAAGTCATAGCC
>URCI01000042.1 GCA_900546345.1 uncultured Prevotella sp.
CGACTATCTTCGGATAATGAGGTTATCAATCCACGGACTATTGCAACTGAGCCCAGATATTCTAAAACGAAGAAAGCAGAGAGTCACTTTTTCTATCATTCTTCTATTATATATTCACAAAATTTACTATTTGAAAAATTATTCTTTATTTTACTTGCACATTTATAATAAATAAGTTAACTTTGCATCAGAAAAGAAAGAAAACGTATTTATTGGAGTACAAATTAACATCTTATCTGATCATATTTACATAAAAACAAGATAATGAGCAAACTTATCAAGCCAATAGGCTACAAGGCCCTGCTCGACAAACACCAGACAGAACAGGGCATCAAACAGATCAAGGAGTTCTTCCAGCAGAACCTTGCCACAGAATTAAGATTGAGCCGTGTCACCGCACCGCTCTTCGTGTTGCAAGGTTTGGGTATCAATGATGACCTCAACGGTGTGGAGCGCCCTGTAACCTTCCCTATCAAGGACATGGGGGAGGCAAAGGCAGAAGTGGTACACTCACTGGCCAAATGGAAACGACTCACACTGGCAGAATACAACATTGAGCCAGGCTATGGCATCTACACCGACATGAACGCCATCCGTGCAGATGAAGAAATGGACAATCTCCACTCGCTCTATGTCGATCAGTGGGACTGGGAGGCTGTTATCGAGAAAGGTGATCGCACCATCGCCTTCCTGGAGAATGTGGTGCGCCGCATCTATGCCGCCATCCTCCGTACAGAGTTTCTGGCCTGCGAGAGCTACCCACAGCTAAAGCCCTTCCTGCCACGTGAGATCCACTTCATCCACAGTCAAGATCTACTCGATATGTATCCCAACCTCAGTCCCCATGAGCGCGAAGATGCCATTTGCAAGAAATATGGTGCTGTGTTCGTGGAGGGCATCGGCGGCAAACTCTCCGACGGTAAGAAACACGATGGACGCGCTCCCGACTACGACGACTGGTCGACAGTGGCGGAAAACGGCAAGGCAGGCCTCAACGGCGACATCCTCATCTGGTATCCTGTGCTTGGCCGCTCGTTCGAGATCAGTTCCATGGGTATCCGTGTGGACAAGGAAGCGCTGTTGCGCCAACTGAAGATAGAAGGCAAAGAAGAGCGCGAGAAGCTCTATTTCCATCGCCAGCTTCTCGACGGCAAGCTGCCGCTGAGTATTGGCGGCGGTATCGGCCAGAGCCGTCTGTGCATGGTCATGCTCCACAAAGCGCATATCGGCGAGATACAAGCCAGCATCTGGCCCGAGGACATGCGAAAGGAATGCGAGAAACTCGGCATGCCGCTCATCTAAAAAAAACGACAACAAAATTTGCACACTGCTTAGGCCGTGTGCGCAAAAACGAAGGTTCTATATTTAAGAAACCTTAATATCAGTAGCTCTCTGTTCTATAATCCGTCTTTTTTGGCTATATTTGTGGTAAACAAAAGAGTATGATTATGGAGCAGAGAGTGATTATTTCCAAACATTTGCAAACTGAAATAGCCACTGCTATTTCAGAATGTGAGCACGATAAGATTTTTGTTCTTACCGACGAGACCACACACGAGAAATGCTGGCCAGTGCTTGCCAAGCAGTTTGGCCTGCGCAATGCTTACGTCATCACCATCCAGTCGACGGACAGCCACAAGGATCTCACCTCGCTGTCGCACGTTTGGAAGGAGCTCGGTGACCACGGAGCCACACGTCACTCGCTGCTCATCAACCTCGGTGGTGGCATGGTGACGGATCTTGGTGGTTTCGCAGCCTCCACCTTCAAGCGTGGCATTGACTTCATCAATATACCGACAACTCTGCTCGCTATGGTGGATGCCTCGGTAGGCGGCAAGACGGGTATCAACTTCAACGGACTGAAAAACGAGATCGGCGTATTCAACAACGCGCGCTTCGTCATCCTCGACACAGAATTCCTGCGTACGCTCGACGATAAGAACATTCGCTCGGGCTATGCCGAGATGCTCAAACACGGCCTCATCTCCGATGAGAAGCATTGGGCAGAATTGCTCAATTTCGACTTGGATCACCCCGATCTGAAGCAACTGCAAAAGATGCTGGCCGACTCCGTGAACGTGAAGAAGCGCATTGTGAAGAAGGATCCCCACGAGAAAGACATTCGCAAGGCACTGAACCTCGGCCACACCTTCGGTCACGCCTTTGAGGCTTTCTCGCTCGACACGCCCGGCAAGGAGCCCCTACTCCATGGCTATGCAGTGGCCTTCGGTCTCATCTGCGAGCTCTATCTCTCATCGGTGCTTACCGGCTTCCCTACAGATAAGATGCGGCAGACGGTGCAATTCATCCGCGAGAACTATGGCTCGTTTGACTTTAGTTGCGATGACTACGACCAGCTCATCGAACTGATGCACCACGACAAGAAGAACACAGGTTCTACCATCAACTTTACACTGTTAGCAGGTATCGGTGAGATCCGCATCAACCAGACAGCCACCGACGAGCTCATCAAGGAAGCCCTCGACTTCTTCCGGGAGGGATAAAAGCACAAGATAAAGGATTGCAAAAAGAAAGGTTCGTCCGTTAAATGAGTATCCATAGATGAATATTACATTTAACGGATGAACCTTTATTCTTGATATTGGTTGTCTGTCTGTTCCATCTACATAGACTACGTTTCTTTTATTTACAGTCTTTTTCTACTGCCCGCTTTTTATCTTCCATAGCCTCCTTATACGCCTTGACGACGGGGTCTTCGTCTCCCTTGTCCAGTTGTTTGAACACCTCGCGCGTTTTCTTCAGATGCTTCATGTCACGGCGGTACCGTTTGTCGAGCATCTTGGCAAAGTCGAATGTGACAACGAGTCCGAGGCCTGATGGGGCAGACGTGTGCGCCGGGGCTTCTTTCTTGAGAGCATCGTCGACTCCGTCAAGCGCCGAGAGACGACGATCTCCCCATATCGTAACTTCTGAAAGCCGATGCATATTAGGAATGAGAAAAGTGGAGTCCTTGGCCTCACCCGTCACCAGGCGCTCGGTCAAATACCGGGGATGACTGACAGAGAGCGTGTCGAACTTTGTGGGGACGAAGCAGATGCCAAGGTAGTTAGTAGTATCACGGTAGCCCGACTTCGTGCGGACGATGGCACCACGTACCGGCACATGCGTCTCCATGTCTGCTACCACAAACCTGCGCAGCCGGGGCTCTGCTGTCTGTTTTTGTTGGAGAGGCAGGGTATTCTTCGTATCTTGTGCTAAGAGATTGAAAGGCACATACAGCAAAAGGAATAACAACAGTTGCTTCATACTCATACACTTCTTTGACTCGTCATAGCCGAACAACTCTCCACTAGCAAACGCCACTCCATCCTGCTAGCTATTTGTTCTCAGTTTTGCCCTCCGATTCCTTTTTCTTCTCCGCCATCGCTTGTTTGTAGGCCTTGACGATGGGGTCCTCGTCGTCCTTGTCCATCTCCTTGAAGATTTCTTTGGCCTTTCTCAGATGCTTCATGTCGCGGCGGTAACGTCCGTCGAGTATCTTGGCAAAGTCGAAGCCAAAGCCGGCACTAGGAGTATTCTCCCTGAAGATCTGACGCACCTGTTCCGTCAAACCCTTAGACACTGACGGGCCTCCCTCGCCCCATACCGTCACCTCACTGATTTGGTGGCTACTTGGAATGAGGAAAGTGGAGTCCTTGGCTTCACCCATTACCAATCGCTCGGTCAAGTACTTGGGATTACTGACAGAGAGGGTATCAAACTTTGTGGGAATATAGCAGATGCCCCGATAGTTGGTCGTGTCGCGGTAGCCTGACTTTGTGCTGACGATGGCACCGCGCACCGGCACATGCGTCTCCAGGTCAGCCACAACAAACTTACGTAACTGAGGCCGTGCCGTTTCGCTTTGCGGTACGGTCTGACTTTCTTTCGTCTCTTGGGCAGAAAGTCCCAAGGAGACAAACAATAATAGGTATAAGAGCATCTGCTTCATGTTCGGACTCCTTATTTATATATATAAGCAACAAGTTACTTTCCGGTAGCCTTCACCACTGCTGGCCAGTCGGCCAGGAAAGCCTCTATCGATGGATAGAGCACATCAGCCCCCTCGTCGGTCAGTGCCTTATCGGGCAGCGGACCACTGTTTATCGCTACGGTGAACATCTCAGCAGCCTTACCTGCACGCACGCCGAGCGGTGCATTCTCCACGACGATGGCCTGACGAGGATCGGCATATCCTGCTTTACGCATACCTTGAAGATAAGGATCAGGATAGGGCTTACCACGTTTCACGTCGTAGGCCGACGTGATGTGCTCACGGACGAGATAGTCGCCAAAGTCGACGAGCAACTTGTCGATGAGTGGACGCTGCCCACTGCCCGTCACGACGTTAACGCTCATCCCTGACGCCTGAATAGCTTGCATGAGTGGCTTCACACCGGGAAAGATAGGAGCCTCACCCATTTCATGGAAGATACGTGTTTTCTCGTCGTACATCTTCTGTGCCTGTTCCAACGAGATCTCCTCGCGTTTCTGCAGCTGGAAGAAATGACGAATGGTGTCAATACCTTTCGCTCCTTCCGTAGCGTAGGCGTCGGCAGCCGTCATCGTGATGCCAAACTGAGCCATCGACTTCTGCCAGGCAATGGCATGATGGGGCATGGAGTTGTACAGGACACCGTCCATATCGAACAAGACACAGCGAAAGCCCTCCCAGGCCTTCTGCCCGGGATGACTCTCCTGCATCTTTGATAAGTATTTCTCGATTGCTTTGCTTATATCTTGCATCGATTATGAATATAAGGGTATTGCCATTCCCCCTCTCTTCTTAGAAAGAATATCCTAAGAGAAAGAAGATCCGGTATATCTTGGTATCGCCATTCCCCCTCTCCCTCCTCAGGGAGAGGGGGCTAGGGGAAGAGAGTCTTTTTTTTACTTCTCCTTGGCCAGGCGCTCCTGAATGGCCTTGCTCTCAGCCTCATAGCCGGGCTTGTTGAGCAGAGCGAACATATTCTTCTTGTAAGCCTCCACACCCGGCTGGTTGAATGGGTTGACACCCTCCAGCAGGCCGCTGATGCCGCAAGCCTTCTCAAAGAAGTAGATGAGCTGACCGATGTAGTACTCGTTGAGCTGTGGCACGCTGACACGCATGTTTGGCACACCACCATCGACATGAGCCAGACGGGTACCGAGCTCAGCCATCTTGTTCACCTCGTCTACACGCTTACCCTCAAGGAAGTTCAGACCGTCGAGGTTCTCGTCGTCATGCGGGAAGAGCAGCTTCTCGTTAGGCGTCTCGATAGAGATGACTGTCTCGAAGATGGTGCGCTCGCCCTGCTGGATCCACTGACCCATAGAGTGCAGGTCGGTAGTGAAGTCACAGGCAGCGGGGAAGATGCCCTTGCCATCCTTACCCTCACTCTCGCCGTAGAGCTGCTTCCACCACTCAGCGAAGTAGTGGAGCTTCGGCTGGAAGTTGCAGACGATCTCGATCTTCTTGCCAGCCTGCGTATACAGACCCTGACGGGTAGCAGCATACTGAGCGGCTGGGTTCTCTGCAAAGGCGACATCCTTGCCGCAAGCCTTCTCCATGTCCTGTGCGCCCTTGATGAGAGCCTTGATGTCGAAGCCAGCCACAGCGATCGGCAGCAGGCCTACCGGAGTGAGCACGGAGAAACGACCACCAACATTGTCAGGAATGACAAAAGTCTTGTAGCCTTCCTTGTCGGCAGCAGCACGGGCTGCACCCTTGTGGGCATCAGTGATGGCGACGATGACATCCTTGGCCTCTGCCTTGCCACGCTGAGCCTCGCACTGCTTCTTCAGCAGACGGAAGGTCAGAGCTGTCTCGGTCGTCGTACCTGACTTGGAGATGTTGATGACACCGAACTTCTTGCATTTGAGGTAAGCGGTCAGCTCAGCAAGGTAGTCCTCACCGATGTTGTTGCCGGCGAACATGATGGTGGGGTTTTTCTTGTCGCCCACGAGCCAAGCAAAGGAGTTGCCGAGTGCCTCGATGACGGCACGGGCACCAAGGTAGCTGCCGCCGATACCAGCAACGACCACGACCTCGCACTTCTCGCGCAGGGTGTTTGCGCAAGCCTGAATCTCATCGAGGAAAGCCTCTGTGGTCTCAGAGGGCAGGTGCAGCCATCCGAGGAAGTCGTTACCCTCACATGTTCCATTCTCCAAGGCCTCCTGAGCGGCCTTGACCTTCGGCTCGTAAGCCTCCACTGTACCAGCCTTCAAGAACTGGACAGCCTTCGTTGTGTCTAATGCAATATTTTTCATGATGATCTTTCAAGACTCAAAGTCAGAATCACGACAGAATCACGACAGACAGACGACTTTGTTGAAGACAGAAAGACATAAAGGATAGGTTTCCTTTTTTGACAGAAAGACATAAAGAACAGATTTTTTTCATTCTTCTGTTTGACAGAAAGACATAAAGAACATATTCTCTATTATTCTTTTTTCAGACAGAAAGACATAAAGAACAGATTATTCTTCTATTCTCCTGTTTGACAGAAAGACATAAAGAACATATAATTCATAAAGAAATATTCAGCTCTCCGTCTTTGTCTCTGTCTCAGTTTCTGCTTTCATCTTCAATACGAACAGTCTCCTAACTGTGATGTATTCTTGCCTAATCCTTTCTCATCATCTTACCTTATTAAATGAATAATACTAATTTATACTTGTTTTACTTACCTTGTCTTCTTGTATTCCCTGTATTTACGCTTTATCTCCAGATTATCGCCTCCGAAGTTGATGAGCAATCCTGTGTCGAGATGGAATGCTGTCAGATAATTGACCAGTTGCACTTCATCCTGCCTCGTCAGACTCTGTATGGCCTTCAGCTCAATGATAATACTGTTGTCCACAAGCATATCCGCTCTGTACTCCCCCACCACAACACCCTTATAATAGACTTCAATGGGTGCTTCGGGTATCACGTTGAGATTGTGCTCTCGGAGTTCAAGATACAAGGCATTCTTATATACCTTTTCCAAGAACCCTTTTGGCAATACGCCCCGAACATTATAGGCGCATTGGATAATCTTAGTTATCTTCTCCTCTAACGCTTTCTTCTTTAGCTCTTCTTCATCCATCTCACCCATTGTATTAAATATGTGTTGTCTGCCTTTACTCAGACTCAAGAACATGTCTTTAAAAGAATATGTCTTTTATGTCTTTATGTCTTAAAAACAAGAACACGTCTTAAAAGAATATGTCTTTTATGTCTTTATGTCTTAAAAACAAGAACATGTCTTTATGTCAAAGTACTCACGAGAGTCTTTCTGTCAGAGCAGGGATGACGTCTCGCGGCAGCTGGTCTTTGTAGAGTATGTCGTAGACGGCGTCGAGGATCGGCATGCTCACGTGGAGCTGTCGGTTGATTTCCTCCATGCACTTCGTACCATAGTATCCTTCCGCCACCATCTTCATCTCTGCCTGGGCACTCTTGATGGAGTAGCCCTTACCGATCATCATACCGAAGGTGCGGTTGCGTGAGAAGTTGGAATAGCCCGTCACGAGCAGGTCACCGAGGTAGACACTGTCACAGATATTGCGATGTACAGGGTTAACGGCTGTCAGGAAGCGGTCCATCTCCCGGACAGCATTGGTGAGGAAGACAGCCTGGAAGTTGTCGCCATAGCCCATGCCGTTGCAGATGCCCGCGCAGATAGCGTAGACATTCTTCAGCACAGCCGCGTACTCGATGCCCGTGACGTCGGTGGAGGTTTCTGTCTTCACATAGTCACAGGCGAGAACACGCGAGAACTCCCTGGCCATCTTCTCGTCGCTGCCCGCCACCGTGAGATAGGTAAGCCGTTCCAAGGCCACCTCCTCAGCGTGCGATGGGCCGCCGATACAGAGCAGTTGCCGGTAAGGCACACCATAGCGCTGATAGAAGTAATCTGAGCAGACCACATCCTCGCCGGGCACGATGCCCTTGATGGCAGTGACTATGAACTTATGGCTGATGT
The DNA here is from genome assembly GCA_900546345.1 of uncultured Prevotella sp. Lineage (GTDB taxonomy): Bacteria > Bacteroidota > Bacteroidia > Bacteroidales > Bacteroidaceae > Prevotella. The sequence continues at coordinate 7,950 of URCI01000042.1, forward strand.
CGGCCGTGAGTTTCTTCAGATGGTCTTTCAAGTAAGGCGAGGGCGTGACAAAGACGAGCGTGTCATATTCCGTGGCAATCTCGTTGATGTCCGACGTGAAGTCGATGTCGTCGATATCGAAGTGCACACCCGTGAGATAAGCTGGGTTATGTCCGAGCCGTCGGAAGTCAGCGATGCGGTCGTTGCGCCGCATATACCATCCGATATGTCCCGTGTGCGCCACCACCACCTTTGCGATGGCGGTAGCCCACGAACCGCCCCCGATGATGGCCACGCGGCCAAAGTCGGGGATGGAGCCTTTCTTCCGCAGGCCCAGCGCTCTACTGATTCTTCTGAACAGACGCATAGTCAACTTTTAGCCTTAGAGATTCTTGGCGCCGTCGATCCAGTGCTGGATGTCGTCGACCGTCGGCTTCTCGTATCCGAGTTTATATTTCTTGTTGATCTCACCAATCTTCTGCTGCAGGCCCTGCGCCTTCTCGTCCTTGATGTCAGAGATGAGGTTGAAGCCAGCTTTGCGCAGCACATACACCCAGTCCTCAGGCACGCCGAGGGCAGCCCACTCCTTGATGCTGCTCTGCGGCATCTTTGCCTCAGGCTTCATCTGCGGGAAGAGCATGATCTCCTGGATGTTCTCCTTGCCAATCATCAACATACAGAGGCGGTCAATGCCGATACCAATACCGCTGGTGGGCGGCATACCATATTGCAGAGCACGCAGGAAGTCCTGGTCGATGATCATAGCCTCGTCGTCACCCTTGTCGGCCAGCCTCATCTGCTCCTTGAAGCGGTTCTCCTGGTCGATAGGATCGTTAAGCTCAGAGTAGGCGTTGGCAAGCTCCTTACCGTTGACCATCAGCTCGAAGCGCTCGGTGAGTCCGGGTTTCGAGCGGTGCATCTTGGTCAGTGGACTCATCTCCACCGGGTAGTCAATGATAAATGTAGGCTGGATGAACGTGCCTTCGCAGAACTCACCGAAGATCTCGTCGATGAGCTTACCCTTGCCGAAGCTCTCGTCAATGCCTTCCATCTTGAGCTTGTTCACGGCGATGTCGCGGATCTCCTCCTCGCTCTTGCCGTCGAGGTCAAAGCCTGTCTTCTCCTTGATGGCATCGAGGATAGGCAGACGGCGGAAAGGAGCCTTGAACGAAATCATATGGTCACCGTTCTTCACCTCCGTGCTGCCATTGACGGCCACACAGATGGTCTCGAGGAGACGCTCGGTAAACGACATCATCCAGTTGTAGTCCTTATACTGTACGTAGAGCTCCATGCAGGTGAACTCCGGATTGTGGTATTTGTCCATACCCTCGTTACGGAAGTTCTTGCCGATCTCGTAGACACCCTCAAAGCCGCCCACGATGAGTCGCTTGAGGTAGAGCTCTGTAGCAATACGCATGTACATGTCGATGTTCAGCGCATTGAAGTGCGTGATGAACGGACGTGCGCTGGCACCACCGGGGATGCTCTGCAGAATAGGTGTCTCCACCTCGGTGTATCCTGCCTCGTCGAAGAAGTTGCGCATGGTCTTGAGCACCTTGGCACGCTTGAGGAACGTATCCTTCACGCCGTCGTTGACAATGAGGTCGACATAGCGCTGACGGGCGCGCAGCTCAGGATCGTCGAACTTGTCGTAGGCCACGCCGTCCTTGTATTTCACGATCGGCAGCGGCTTAAGGCTCTTGCTCAGCAGTTTCAGCGACTGGGCGTGCACAGAGATCTCGCCTGTCTGTGTCTTGAAGACGAATCCTTTGATGCCGATGAAGTCACCGATGTCGAGGAGTTTCTTAAAGACCTTGTTGTACATGTCCTTGTCCTCGTCGGGGCAGATGTCGTCACGGGTGACATACACCTGGATTCTGCCCTTACTATCCTGCAACTCCACAAAGCTGGCCTTGCCCATGATACGGCGGCTCATCATACGTCCGGCGATGACGACCTCCTGCTTCTCCCCCTCCTTGAAGTTATTTTTGATGTCTACTGAAAAGGCATTGGTGGGGAACTCGGCTGCTGGATATGGGTCGATACCCATGTTGCGCAGCTCCTGCAGGCTCTGGCGTCGTCCAATCTCCTGCTCGCTTAACTCTAAAATGTTCATACTTATAGTTATATTCGAATATATTTTTCCTATATGCAAAGTTACAAAAAAGAAATGAGAACAAGGGCTATTTAATAATTAATAACCACCCCAGCCGGTGTGCAACAAGCGCAACCCTACACGATGACAGTGCGATAAGCGTGAGCGTCACTTGACCACGACGACGAAAGAAGATTACAGTTTGATGAATACATGTTTCTTCCACAGTGCCCAGCCCATCAGTGCGTGCAGGGCGACAAACAGCGCAGCATAAGCGACACTGGCCCAATAGCCGTTGAGGATAACAGCGTGGAGCATGTCGTAGGCACCATTCTTGACTCCCACAGCACCGAAGAAGATGCCGATTGCCTCACTGGCCACATAGAGGAAGAGGGGATTCATGCCGAACCACAGCGTCAGCCTCAAGAACCACGGTTGTCCGGCAGAATTGCTGTCGGCCGTCTGTTGCGCAGTGCGGTGGATGTCAAGCCAGCCCACAAGCAGACCTTGCAAAGAAGCTGCAATGCCGCAGGTGAGCAGAACATAGGAGGGACTCCACACGCGCTTGTTGAGCGGCAAGCCGAACTGCAGGAGCCAGCCTGCAAAAGCCATGACAGCTCCACAGACCAACAGCCGTGAGAGGGTGACCAGGTGGGGATGTCCCAGTTCCGGGCGTTCTTTCCGCAGTGCCCACGAGGCGACAAGGAAACCGATCATCGTGTTGGTCATGGCAGAAAAACTAGAGAGCAAGCCCTCGGGGTCTACGGGTGACTTATGATAGAGATGGGCATCGCCCAACAGCACATGGTCCACGCGCGAGAGAATGTTCGTAGAGCTGTCGTAGTCATAACCGCCACCAGCAAGCAGCAGGATGGAATAGCCCGTCAACAGCAGTGCCACGAGAATCCACAGCCCACGAAAAGAGCGGGTAAGGTGATGGATAGTGAGCACAGCCGCCACCGTGGCCCCGTAGCAGATGGCGATGCGCTGCATCACGCCCATGATGCGCAGATGGGCGAAATCGAGCGGACGGCCGTCCATGGCCATGTCAAACCAGTTGATGAGCAGTCCAATGAGGAAGAGCAGCAGGGTGCGCTTGACGGTCTTGCGGGCTTGCTGATGTGTCCACCGGAATCCGCCCTTACGAAGGCTGAGATAGGTGGAGATGCCCATGATGAAAAGGAAGAAGGGAAAGACGAGATCACAGGGTGTCATCCCGTTCCACTTGGAGTGTTGCAAAGTGGAGAAGATCTCCTCGCCCGCCCCGTTGTTCACGAAGATCATAAACATGACAGTCAGACCTCGTAAGACGTCGAGGCTCACCAGTCGCTTCACTGCATTTGTATTCTGCACCATCTTATTCTTTAGATATTGTTGACTGATTACAAAAGTAATAAATACATTCTGAATTTCTATACTCAAACGTTTATATTCATCTACTTTAATATTTTCCAAGTCACATCTTTTTTCTGTCCTTGGCGTTCTATCCATCCTTCTTCTTTCAAGTCTGATATGATACGGAGCACGGATCTGTGGCTTGTCTTTACATAATTGGTTATCTCCGCCGTCTTTATTTTAGGCATTTGCTTCAAGAGAGCATACACGAGTGCATGCAGAGGAGTCTTGAATTGCAGTTCCTTGCTACTATTAGTACAGGTATCCTCCTTCAACGAATTTGAAAGAGAATAAGTTATACTGAAAATGAAATTTTCCCCATCATGTATCTTTATGTCTGGTTCTTTATAGTACAAAGGGGCATATGTTTTTATCTTCTTTGAACCAGAACCCAAATCCTCTACCCATCCAAGATTTCTGAATACGTTTACTATTAGAGGATTCTTAGTGTAGTTCTCCAATTGGTCTATACCGATAACATTCTCCTTGGCAGCGGACACCAGTCTTGTTCTGTTTCTTGTAATCACTTTGTCGGTGTAAATGTCGAGAAAACTTGCATATCCAAGGCTGTAGTCGGCATGTACCATCATGTTTGCGCAGATTTCCCTGAACAAAAGCCATCGCAGATCTTGACGCTGAATACTGTTACTCGGAACAAAATACTTGTCTGGCAAATACCGAAGTACAAACCTCTGCATAATACCATAGCCTTTTATGAGATTGCAACGTATAGACTCACGATTGTCGTAGCTTGATGCCGTCTGTCTCATTAGAAAATCATTATAACAGCATTGGTGGTATAGAAGTTCTATTCTGTATCTTGGGCAATAGTTGAACACGGCATCATCCGTCCCGAAAAGCAAAAGTGCAGCGTAGCACAGATGCTCTTCTCCTGTAAATGGATCCCTTCGGACCAACTGACAAGAGCGCAATATTTCTTCGTCACCCATAGTTATCCATGGATGTTCATGCATTGCACCCTTAACGAATTGACGACACATATCAAAGGTTTCATGGTCAAGATCGCTAATCGTAAGTCCCTCTACAATTCTCTTCTCAAATATATGATTTGATTTTCGCTCGAATATGGACTGCAAGAGACCGCCATGGTTTGTCACATCAACATCAGCATCGCCGTTACGGTCGTAGAAATGCTTCTTATATTGGCTTACCGCATCAGAACTCTGCACGTCGAGTACAATGACTTTTTTACCCTCTACATCGATTATCTCTGGATAAATATTTGCACTTGGTATGAACAGTTCCGGGTTATTCGTAGCATTGATTATGGTCTTCTTCATATTCTCCGCCTGTGAAGGATTGACCCCGATTATTTGGCCATCATCATTAACACCGAGCAATATGGTTCCTCCACCATGATTAAGGAATGAGCATATTGTCTCATAAACAGAGCCGCTCACTTTGTCAATGCAAGATTTGTACTCTATATGGACGTCTTCACCTTTAGAAGCTAACGACTTGATTCTACCTACAATGTCTTTCATTTATAAATGCCAAATTAGAATCAGCTAAATGCCAAAATAGCTATAATTTAGCTGCAAAGTTAGTGAATATAAACCTAATAATCAAATATAAGCATAGATTTATTCCTATTTTCTAAATGCCAACCTAAGTGCCAATTTTAAATTCCCTAACTCTCCCCCACGGTAGAGGAACGTAACATTAAGCAGTCATCCATAAGCATACTTGCTTTTCTCGTAGCCAGTAGCTACATGAAACTGAACATTCTTGATTAGTATTTTGCATCATCTTATTCATTTCATTCAATATGGTTGACTGGCTACAAAAGTAATAAATATATTCTGAATCTCAAACGTTTATTCCATAAAATTGATTGACAAAACGCCGTCTGTCTTTTCTTTCAATCTAGAGAGAAAAATAAGGGCTGCTCAAGCTCAGAGTGACCTGAAAACATGAAAAAAGTGCACTGTTGCCATCAAAACAGTGATTTTACTTCGTCAAAACGGCTGTTTTATGCGGTCATCTCGGTTGATTTACACGACAAAACAACCGAGATGACAAGAAATTCTCTAGAGAATTTTTCATCAGAAAGGTACTTTGAGAAGAGCACAAAACCGAGATAAAACATAAAGTACTGTTATTCAGCGAATTAAGAAAACCGCACGAGAATCGAGAAATCAGGAGCAAGAGACCACCTGCTTCTGATTTTTCGATTCTCGTGCCCTCTTTTTTATCAGAATATCCAACATTCCGTTTTCGTCAAAAGCCTTTCCTCTCCTTCAGAAACGCCATCACCCGCTGAGCCATGTCGACGCAGTCGCCCTCAGGCTCCGGCGAATAGGTGTTGTGGCGCAGCGTCCACGGCTCTTCCATCGCATACCAGTCGATGACCGGAGCCTTGGGCAGCGCCATGGCAAAGAGTTCTGTGGCCGTCTTGTTGGCATTGGCTCCCTCGCCCAGCGCCGAAACATCAGGACGGCTGTCGTGCGCCATCTGTCGGGAGAGCGCATCGAGATAGGTGTGCCAGCGCACGTAGTAGAAATCGCTCAACAGTCCTTGCCACTCCTTGTGGGCATAGTCGCGGAGTCCGCCGCGGTCGGCACAGTCGCGATTGCCCCAGGTCGTTATCTGCACGCAGGCGTTCCACTCATAGAGATCTTTCTCCTGTGGCGTACGTCCCAACGAGCGCGCAGCCTCGGTCCAATGGCCAAGGCGGAACTCACGCCGCGTACCCAGGAGACTGTCCTGCAAAAGCAACATGTGAAGAAAACGGGCTGAGTCGGCCGAGAAAGCACGGCGGTCAAAGCCACGGTAGTCGGCGATGGTGCGAAGATATTGCAGTCGCGCCTGGTCGTCGAGAGCCTGACGGGTGATGTCCACCAAGTCATACTCAAAGTTGTTGTTGCCACGGTATTTCTCGGCGACACTTGTCATCAGCTCAGCGGCGCTCCGGGTGTCGCTGGGATCATAGTAGTTGTGCATCTTCGACCAGCTCTTCACTTGGAAGTTGTCCGTCGAGGGACGTCCGTCAAAGATGCTCTCATGAGGTCCCTGCTGATTGTTGCCGAGCGGACAGTTATAGATGCTGTTGCCCAAGACACGCCAGACTTGCTGCAGCACAGGGTCTGCCACGCCGTAGCGGGCCTGCACATAGCTGTTGAGCCACCGCTGCTTGAAGGCTGCAATATCCTCATCCTTGGGCAGCGAGTCGGTCATCCACGGCAGTTCGCTCATCAACTCAAACATCACAGGATTGTTTTCCGAGCCCTCCATGGTATAGCCCCAGCCACGCAGATGCTGTCTGGCACTTTGCAGAGGAGTGCTCGAATCGGCTGCCAACCGGAAGTTATGGATGAGCTGGTCCATGCGTCCGTGCAGTCCCACGTTGGCTCCGAAGTTCTCCAACATACAGAACAGCCAGGAATGATTGCCGTAGCCCTTATCGCGCCGCCACACCGATGGCGCTCCGAACATCGGGCGGCACTCAGAGAAGAGATCCAGCACCATCAGGTCTTGAGCGGGCAGGCTGTCGGCCATTGCCGGGCGCGGGTTCTCGGTCCAGCCTTGCACCACCCACACAGCCTTTGGGTTGACACGCTTCATGGCGGCGAGCAGCTTGCGCCCGCAGGCCGCATAGTCGATTGCACTGTTGTCGGCACTCTCGTGGAAAGGATCCATTGAATAGTAGCTTGCCTTGCCGTAGAGTCGTGTCAACTCCTTGTAATAGAGGTCGGCGATGCGGTCAAAAGCAGGGTCTGTCGCCACGAGGTTAGCCGGCCGTGTGTAGCCGTTCCACTTGCCGCCATCCGTGACGCTGACACCCAGTTTGGTCTTGGCATCATGAGGCAACATGCCACAATAGCCCGGCAACACAGGATGCATGCCCAACGACCGTTCGCGCTGCAGGATTCGTTTCTGCAATGCTTCCTGCTGCCGATACCAGTTCTCGGGCAACGGACCGCCCCACCCTTCCAGATTGTTCATCGCCCACCAGGCCAGGAAGGCGGGACCGGCAATGAAGCGTCCTATCTCCTCCTTGCTATAACCGAGCTTCAGGAGCATGTTGCGCCAGACAACTTCCTCACCGGTAACAGCGAGTGGCATGTTGATGCCGTGGAGTGCCATCCAGTCTATTTCTTCCTGCCAGCGGTTCCAGTCCCAGAAGGCCATGGAATAAGAGAAAGTGCAGTAGTTGAAATCATAACGATGGGTCAGCCACGTGGTGTGGCGCTCACGCTGTCTCACGGCCGGTAATCGGTCAGGCAGTTGCGGATGCATGTTGTTCCAACTGACCATGATGCCGGCGTGGTGCTTGAGATACCAGTTCACACCCGTGGCGATGTTCACCCACGTGTTTCCTTTGACACAGACCTTATCACCCTGTTGCGACAACTCGAAGAAGTCGGAGTCTGAGGGCTGTAAGATGGTAACAAACTTGCGCGACGCTCCTGCGTTCATACGGTCGAGCAGGTCGTCAACAGGATTGGCGAGCGCCATTCCCGACAATAACAAAACAAAGCCTAAAGCCAGTTTTCTTCTTATCTGATGAATGATGTAAATGTGTTTAGACTGCATAATAGATGATTTGTTTGGCAAAGGTAATAGAATTTTTCGTATCTTTGCAAGGAAGAATAAAATAAAAAACAAAAACCATGAACATAGAAAAACAAAAAGCCGTCATCGAGAAGCAGGGTGGTCTATCGAAGACACTGAATATGGAGTTTCTCTCAACCGAGGAGCCCGATACCTGCATGGCACGCATGAAGGTCGATGATCTCAACCGTCAGCCGTTTGGTTTTCTCTCCGGTGGCGCTACGCTCGCCCTATGTGAGAACCTGGCGGGCGTAGCCTCCATGGCGCTCTGCCCGGGCAAGATCTGTGTGGGCATCAACGTCAGTGGCAACCATCTGCGCACAGTGCTCGTGGGAGATACCGTCACGGCCTATGGCAAGCTGCAATACAAAGGCCGCACGCTGCACGAGTGGCAGATCAATGTGAAGAACTCCAAGGGTGAGCTGATCTCCACGGTACATGTTACAAACTATATCTTGTCGCCACGAAAGGAATGAGCACAACCAACTATGTCTGCTACCGCTTGCCGGAGCAGAAGGAATATGTAAGGCTGGAACAGCACGAGGGTAAGCCCGTGGCCTTGAAGTCTGTCAAAGACCTCAACGGCCGCAAGGGCTTCGTCTTCGCACCATTCCAACCGTCGGAAGAGACTCCCGTATGGCTCTTGCAACCCGACACCATCGAGCGGAAAGCTGTGGGGAAAGGGGATTTCAAACATAGCGTAGAACACTGCGACGCGGAAAAGAAAAGCGATATAGCAGAGTACGAGAAGGTGGAACGGGAAAATTATCGTCTGCGCTTCGACTTTTGCAAGAAACTGTTCAAGCTTGGACAAGTCAGCAAATTGGTGATAGCCCGGCATGTGTTTGAGATGCGATATGTCGTCAGAGATCCCGAAGAACTGTTTCTGCACGCCTGCCGTCTCTATCCCCATCAGTATATCGCCTTGGTGAACATGGAACATGCTGGAACGTGGCTCATGGCCACACCCGAAGTGCTCATCGAAGGCGACGGACACAACTACCGCACCATGGCCTTGGCGGGCACGCAGAAGATGCCGGTCAACTACAGACCTGGACAGGAGTTGAAATGGTCGGAGAAAAACCGCAAGGAGCAACGCTATGTGGCAAACTACATCCTAGACACACTGAGTCCACTGACGCAGACTTTGGATCACGGACATCCTCACACCACCATGGCGGCTCAACTGCTCCACTTGCGCACCGATTTTAACTTCACTCTCAAGGACGACGTGCCACTGGGCGACGTGCTCGATGCCCTACACCCTACCCCTGCTGTATGCGGCATACCCAAGGAGACTGCGAAGAAACTCATTCTCGAACATGAGAAGGATAAGCGCAAATACTATAGTGGCTTCTGTGGACCCTATGATCCGGAAGGAGAGACACACCTCTATGTCACGCTGCGCTGCATGGAAATCGTCGGAGAACATTATATCCTGCACGCCGGAGGCGGCATCGTACCGGAAAGCAAGGAGAATGAGGAATGGAAAGAGACAGAGATGAAACTCAACACCATGAGAGATGTATTGCGATAAAGAAAATGTCAACACGCTCACTGCGCTGCTCATAGCTCACGGCGTACGCCATGCGGTGGTCTGTCCGGGATCGCGCAACGCGCCTATCGTCCACAACTTCGACGTGTGCCCTGAGATCCAGTGCTACCCCATCACCGACGAGCGCAGCGCCGCGTTCTATGCGCTCGGCCTCTGTCAGGCTACTGAGAAACCGGTGGTTGTCTGCGTCACCAGCGGCACGGCACTGCTCAACACGCTGCCCGCTGTCGCCGAGGCGATGTATCAGCATCTGCCTCTCGTGGTTGTCTCTGCCGACCGACCCAGGCAGTGGATCGGACAGCTCACCGGCCAGACGATGCCTCAGCCGGGGGCGCTGACCTGCTTTGTCAAACGCACGGTGGATCTACCCGAACCGCACAACGACGAGGAGCACTGGTATTGCAACCGACTCGTCAACGAGGCACTCATCGCCGCTACGCAACCCGTTCAGGGACCGGTGCACATCAACGTGCCGATCTCAGAACCGCTCTACACCTTCAGCACGCGCACGTTGCCCTCGGAACGCACGATTGTCCACCGCTCACTGCTGTCGGCCCATGGCTGTGAAAAGGAAGAGAGTGCTTCCGTGAGTGCTGTCACGGCTGTGGCGCACGACCTCCTGCAACAGCTCGCCGAGGCTGGGCGACCGCTCATCGTCATCGGACAGATGAAGCCGTCGGACTTGGCCAAAGGCAGGATTCCGGCACTCACCGACAAACACTATGTGGTCTGGAACGAGGCGCTCAGCGGAGAGGACGGTGCCACGTCATTGGAAGAGACGTTGGCTATGGCAGGGGACGACGAGGACTTCCTTCCCGACTTCATCCTCTACGTTGGCGACACGCTGGTCAGCAAGCGTGCCAAGCAACGTCTGCGGCAGGCTAAGGACGCTATCTGCTGGGAGGTGAATGCCAACGGCACTGTCCATGACCCGATGATGAACCTGCGCGGCATTGTGCAGGCAAGGCCCGATGACGTGCTTGCCGCCATCACCACGGAGGGACCGCACGAGTGGTTCAACCGTTGGGAAGCACTGCGCTGGAAAGCAGAGGATCACCGGCGGACGTTCGTCCCTCGCTACTCCAACCTGCTGGCCGTGCAACTCCTTGAGGAACGGCTCAGCCATACCGCGGAAGGCTACGCCTTGCACTACGCCAACAGCACGTCGGTGCGACTGGGCTGTCTCTATGCCCGGGAGCATGTCTACTGCAATCGTGGCATCAACGGCATCGAGGGCTCGCTGTCCACGGCTGCCGGTTTCTCGCTCGCCACAGACGCTCCGGTATATTGTGTCATCGGTGACCTGAGCTTTTTCTACGACCAAAACGCACTGTGGAATACCAATCTGCGTCAGAACCTCCGCATTCTGTTGCTCAACAACAGCGGTGGCGAGATCTTTGCCAAGTTCGACGGACTGCGGCAGAGCCCGGCACGCAGCATGGTCATGGGCGTACATGCCACCACAGCAGAGGGCATCTGCCGCGAGAACGACATCATGTACTGTCACGCTCACAACGAGGAGGAGCTCTATAATCTCCTCGGTGCGCTCGTCAGCCCAAAGGCGGAGCGTCCTATGCTCCTCGAAGTCTTCACCAATGCCGAAGACGACCTGAGGGCTTATCAAGAATACTTTAACACCTTATTATAATATGGAAAAGAGAAATTGGAAAACCATTCCGGGTTTCGACTTCAAGGAGATCCTCTTTGAAGAATACAATCACATCGCTAAGATCACCATCAACCGTCCACGCTACCGCAACGCATTCACACCGCTCACGGTGTGGGAGATGAGTCAGGCCTTCACCTATTGCCGCGACCATCTCGACATCCGTGTGGTGATCCTCACGGGCGCCGGCGACAAGGCGTTCTGCTCGGGTGGCGACATGCACGTCAAGGGACGCGGCGGATATGTCGGCGCTGACGGTGTGCCACGCCTGAACGTGCTCGATGTGCAGATGCAGATCCGACGCATGCCGAAGCCGGTCATCGCCATGGTCAACGGCTACGCGATCGGTGGCGGACATGTGTTGCACGTAGTGTGTGACTTGACGATCGCCTCGGAAAACGCTATCTTCGGACAGACGGGACCCAAAGTAGGCAGTTTCGATGCCGGACTGGGTGCCAGCTACTTGGCACGCATCGTGGGACAGAAGAAGGCGCGCGAGATCTGGTATCTCTGCCGACAGTATTCCGCAAAGGAAGCTGAGCAGATGGGACTCGTCAACAAGGTGGTGCCCTTTGACCAACTCGAAGATGAGACGGTGGCCTGGTGCGAGACCATCATGGAGCGCTCACCGCTTGCCATCCGCATGATGAAGGCAGGATTCAACGCTGAGCTCGATGGTCAGGCGGGCATCCAGGAACTTGCCGGCGACGCCACAATGCTCTACTACACCCTCGACGAGGCGCAGGAAGGCGGCCGCGCTTTCCTGGAGAAACGCAAGCCTGACTTCGACAAATACCCCCAGTTCCCTTAAGACAGAATAACAGGGTAAACATAAGGCAGCCTTATGTTTACCCTGTTACTATGTCTTATATTCAATATGTTACTATGTCTGTCTTCAGAGGTAGCGCATGAGGATATCCCACACCGCGATGAGGTGGCAGACGCTGCCAGCGAGAACAAAGAAATGGAAGACAGTGTGCATGTAGCGACGACGGCGAAGGGTGTAGAACAGCGCGCCGGTGACATAGCACACACCCTCGGCGATGATCCATACAACCGTGGCTGCACTCACGGAATCGATCAAAGGCTTGAAGGCGATGAGCACACTCATGCCCATACCTATATATACAAGCGTCTCCACATTGCTGTGAGCCTTGAGCTTATGAAAGCTCGTGATCGTGCCCACGATGGCGCAGAGCCATACAAAGCAAAACAGTGTCCAGCCCCAGTAGCCCTGTTGACGCAAAGCGATGAGCGTGATAGGTGAATAGGAGCCGGCGATATGCCAGTAGATGGCCGCATGATCCCACTTACGCAACCGCTCCTTCCATGGTGACCAAGCCGAGAGAGCATGATAGACGGTGGAAGCAATATACGAACCGAGCATGCCAACAAGATATAGGATGACACCTGCTGTGGCCCAACCATTGCCACGCGAGAAACAGAGATAAAGGAAGATGGCACCAAAAGCCACACCCAAGAAGATGCCACCCGCATGGCTCCACGAGTTCCACAACTCTTCTTTATGATTATAGAATATCTTTATTTTCATGATACGCTGTCACTTGCTAAGAGTTTATTTCAGTGTAAAGATAGTGCAATATCGGGGAAAGACAAAATAAAACTTGCTTTTTTATCCTTTTTTTCTTACTTTTGCCTTCACGCAACAAAAGTAGCTTTATCATGAAATACGAGATCACCGACAGGGTGCTGCACTTCAAACAACCGGCGGGAACCAGCCGTGGCGTGTACACCACCCACCATTCTTACTATATCACCCTTGAGCGCGACGGAGTAAAGGGCACTGGAGAGTGCTCGACACTGCCCGATCTGAGCTGCGACGCCATGAGCGATGAACGCTATCAGACGCTCCTTCACGACACTTGTGAATTGGTCAATCGACTGGGCGGCATACCCTATGAGATGCTGCTACCCTACCCCTCTATTCTCTTCGGACTGGAGACGGCCTTCGCACAACTCGACGCAAAGGGCTCCACAGCACTCTTCGACACACCATTCAGCCGGGGCGAAGAAGGAATCACCATCAACGGACTTGTCTGGATGGGAACCTTCGACGAGATGTACGAGCGACTGGAGACAAAGCTCAAAGCTGGCTACCACTGCGTGAAGTTGAAGATTGGGGCCATCGACTTCGAACGTGAGCTGGAACTCGTCAGACACATCCGGGAGTGCTTCAGCAAGGAGCAAGTGGAGCTCCGCGTCGATGCCAACGGTGGCTTCACGCCCGACAATGCCATGCAGCGGTTGGAAGCCTTGGCCCCATACGACATCCACTCCATCGAGCAACCTATCAAACCACATCAATGGAAAGAGATGGCGGAGCTCTGTCAGCACTCGCCGCTGCCCATCGCTCTCGACGAGGAGCTCATCGGCATCAACATGCCGTCGATGAAAGCCATGCTGCTCGACAAGCTCTGTCCGGCCTATCTCGTGCTGAAGCCCAGCCTCCACGGGGGCATGCACGGCTGCCGGGAATGGATCAGAATGGCCAAGGACCGTGGTATCGGCTCGTGGATCACCTCGGCTTTGGAAAGCAATATCGGTCTCAACGCCGTGGCACAGTTCTGTGCCGAAATATACGGACCGCACATCACGATGCCGCAGGGCTTGGGCACAGGACTGCTCTACACCGACAACATCCCCATGCCCTTGGAGATCAAAAACGATAAGCTATGGTACTCGAAGAATTCCTAAGTGAGTGGCGCAACAGCAGCGACCGCGTACTCGTCCACACCAGTGGCAGTACGGGAGCACCCAAACCGATGTGGCCAGAGAAGGAGAAGATGCGCAACTCAGCCCGTATCACCTGTGACTTTCTGGGACTGCAACCCGGTGACACGGCCCTGCTGTGCATGAATCTGAAGTATATCGGAGCGAAGATGGTGGTGGTCCGGTCCATCGAGCGTCGGTTGCGGCTGCTCAGCGTAGAGCCGAGTGGCCATCCCATGGCAGCCTTATTGCAAGGGCAAGGCGTCACGGAGACAGACTTCCATGACCCTACAGCCCTGCCCCACCCTTGTCCACAAGGGAAAGAGATCCCGGCTCCTGCCTTCGCCGCCATGGTTCCGCTGCAAGTCTACAACACGCTGCAGGTCCCCGAAGAGGCGGCACTGTTGCGTCAGACCCGCCATCTGATCATCGGCGGCGGGGCGATTGACGACCAACTGGCAGCCGCCTTGCGTGACTTTCCCCATGCGGTATGGAGCACCTACGGCATGACGGAGACGCTCTCGCACATAGCCTTGCGACGGCTCAACGGCTCTGAGGCCAGCGAGTGGTACCAGCCTTTTCCAAGTGTGAAGGTGAGTCTGGATCAGGACGATTGTCTGATGATCGACGCACCGATGGTTCATGATGGACGGTTAAAGACCAACGACCGGGCAGAGATCATCGCCGGCAAAGGCTTCCGCATCCTTGGGCGCAAGGACAATGTGATCGTCTCAGGTGGTATCAAGATTCAGATCGAAGAGGTGGAACAAAAGTTGAAGCCATATCTCGCAGCGCCATTTGTCATCGCCCGCAAAAAAGACGTAAAGTTCGGCGAGGCCGTTGTGCTGCTCACAGAAGCCACAGACACGGAAGCTATAGCTGCTGTCTGCCACCGCATATTGCCCAAATACTGGATTCCGCGAGAGTTCAGACATGTCGATCACATCCCGCTGACAGAAACCGGCAAGCCCAAGAGAAACATCATCATTCCATAAGCGAGCCTACCTCAGTATGAGCTCTCATTGGCTCATGGCCCAATAACAACGAAAAAGCATCATCAACCCATCAAATGCAGACTGGGGTGACGATGCTTTTATTTTGTTTCGTGACAAACACGCTTGCTCACTTGATCTTTTCGGCAACCATCGTGGTAAGCTCCACAAACTGTGACACGGAAAGCTGCTCAGGACGCTTAGTCATGATGTCTTGGGCAAAAAAGTCGGAAGACGGCATCGTGGCAGGCGTGAAGAGTTGCCGAAGTGACACACGCAACATCTTGCGGCGCTGGCCAAACACGGTTTTCACCACTCGTTTAAAGAGCTGTTCATCACAGCCCAAATCCGTCACGTCGTTGCGTGTCATGCGTATCACGGCACTCTTGACCTTTGGCGGCGGGTTGAAGACACCCTCGTCGACGGTGAAAAGATACTCCACGTCGTACCAAGCCTGGATCATCACACTGAGAATGCCATAGGCTTTGTTGCCCGGCGCAGAGGCGATGCGCTGCGCCACTTCCCGCTGGATCATTCCTGTACAACAAGGAATCAAATCCTTGTAATCGAGCATTTTGAAAAAGATCTGGGAGGAGATATCGTAAGGATAGTTGCCGGTGAGCACAAACTGTCCGCCGTCAAAGATCTTGTTCAGGTCCATACGCAGAAAGTCCTCGCCAATGATCTGATCACGCAACTCGGGATAGCGCTCATTGAGATAAGCCACGCTCTCCGAGTCAATCTCTACAGCCTTCACCTCACGACCTTTCTTCACTAAATACTGTGTAAGCACACCCATACCCGGACCGATCTCTAAGATAGGCAATGATGGGCAGGCGTCTACAGTGTCGGCAATACGCCGCGCTATATCAAGGTCAGTCAAGAAGTGCTGACCGAGATTTTTCTTGGGCTTTACTTGCTTCATGTGGCTAAAATGTTTTTTCTTTGGTTACAAATGTACGAAAAACATTGGGGATGAACAAAAATCGTGGGAAAGAAATGTGGGACAGGCATGAAAAAAGACCGGAGACAGATGGCTCTGTCCTCGGTCTTCGTATGTATTCTCTCTATTTTTTGTCAAATCTAAAAGGCTGTTTACTTGCCCTCGACCATACGGTCCATTGTCAGAGCCAGTGCAGAAGCACCTACAAAAGCAACAGCTACCAATGTGATAAATGTCATCATACTCATAATCTTTTTACCTTTCTTTTCTTTAAATTCTACGTTTGTTATCCTTGGTCCCTGGTCTCGTGTTGTGGAGATCTTCTTACGGACCTTTCATCCTTCTTGACCGCTATGGGTCTCTGTTTTACGTGTGCAAAGGTACTGTATTTCCGTTGTGTGCGCAAACAATTATCACTTTATTCACAAAATATGTGGTTTTTATTGATAAGGGTCAAGTGAATTGATATGGGTCAACGCACGACACGAGATGTAAACGTGATCGTATAAAATGATTATTTTTCTAAAAAAGTTTCGTTATTCCACTGAATTACATTACTTTTGTACATCATATGAAGAACAGAAACACCATCAACAACATAGTGAAGGTGGCACTGAGTCTCTTGCTGGGCGGTGCCATCCTCTACTGGATGTACCGTGGCTTTGACTTTCAGGGCATGAAGCAGGTGTTGCTCCACGAAATGGACTGGGCATGGATGCTCCTTTCTTTTCCCTTCGGCATATTGGCACAAGCATTCCGCGGCTGGCGTTGGCAGCAGACGCTGGAGCCTGTAGGCGAGAAGCCGCGTGCCTCGGTGTCGGTCAACAGCATCTTTGTCTCCTACGCAGTAAGTTTGCTGATTCCCCGTGTCGGCGAGTTTGCCCGTTGCGGCATACTGAAACGTTGGGACGGCGTGTCGTTTCCAAAAGCCTTGGGAACCGTAGTGACAGAGCGCGCCATCGACTCTTTGCTCGTCATGCTCATGATTGTCACCACATTGCTATCGCAGTTTCGTGTGTTCCGCTCGTTTTTCAGACGGACCGGGACACGGGTGGACGAGTTTCTTGCCAACTTTTCTTCCACGGGGTGGATCGTCACGATCATC
>URCI01000043.1 GCA_900546345.1 uncultured Prevotella sp.
GGCAATCAGCTTGAGATCGACAATAAATATGTGATGAGTCCTAAGGATCTGAAGACCATACGCTTTCTCGACAAGATGATGAAGGCCGGGGTGCGCGTCTTCAAAATCGAGGGTCGTGCGCGCGGACCAGAATATGTCTATACCGTAGTGACCTGCTATCGCGAAGCTTTGCAGGCCGTGCTCGACGGCACGTTCACCGAAGAGAAGAAAGACGCATGGGACAAGCGGCTCGCTACCGTCTTTAACCGCGGTTTCTGGGACGGCTATTATCAGGGACAGACCATGGGCGAGTGGAACAAGCACTACGGATCGCTCGCTACGGAGCGCAAGCGTCTCGTGGGCAAGGTGACGAAGTATTTCTCAAAACTCAACGTAGCCGAGATAGCCGTTGAGGCTGCTCCCTTTGAGGTGGGCGACAAGCTGCTTATCACCGGCAACACCACCGGCGCGATGTATCTCGACTGCACCGAGATCCGCTATGACCTCAAGCCTGTCAAGCGTGCCGAGCAGGGATGGCTGGTCTCCATCCCCGTGAAGGGTAAGGTCAGACCAAATGATAAATTCTTTAAGTTGGAGAAAGTAGAATATGAAGACGATTAATGAATTGCAGGACGAGGTCGTGGAGGAGTTCAGCGACTTCGATGACTGGATGGACAAATACCAGATGCTCATCGACCTGGGCAATGAGCTCAAGCCGCTTGATGAGAAATACAAGACCGAGCAAAACCTGATCGACGGCTGTCAGAGCCGTGTGTGGTTGCAGTGCGACTTTGTCGACGGCAAGCTCGTCTTTACTGCCGACAGCGACGCGCTCATCGTCAAGGGCATCATCGCCTTGCTCATACAGGTGATCAGCGGTCATACGCCTAAGGAGATCCTCGATGCCGACTTCTATTTCATCGACAAGATAGGTCTGCGCGAGCACCTTTCGCCGACGCGTTCCAACGGTCTTCTGGCCATGGTGAAACAGATCAAGGCCTATGCGCTGGCCTATAGTGTGAAGGACCATGCATAAGCTCAGGACCATAGAGATGCACCGCCTCACGGTGGAGGAGTTCAAGGAAGCCACAAAGCTGCCGCTTGTCGTTGTGCTCGACAACGTGCGTTCGCTCTATAATGTAGGCTCTGTTTTCCGCTCGTGCGATGCTTTTCGTGTGGAAGCCGTCTATCTTTGTGGCATCACAGCCTGCCCGCCCAATGCCGAGATCCACAAGACGGCACTCGGCGGCGAGGACAGTGTCGATTGGAAATACTTCAAGAATACCGAGGACGCCGTGGCCGAACTGCAGCAGCGGGGCTATTTTGTCTACAGTATCGAGCAGGTGGAGGGCAGCACCAAACTACAGCATCTTGGCGAGTCTTTGGCCGCATTGCGCGACAAGGGCGTGCCGCAGCGCTATGCTGTCGTCTTTGGCAACGAGGTCAAAGGCGTGTTGCAGCAGGTTGTGGACATGAGCGACGGCTGTCTGGAGATCCCGCAGTTTGGCACCAAGCACAGTCTCAATGTCAGCGTCACGGCGGGCATTGTCGTGTGGGAGTTTGCCCGTGAGATGTTGCTGCAACCGGCCGGGCAATAAAAGCCCCTGCTTTTTCATTTTTCAAGCAAGTTATCTGCTGATTCTGTATTTACATGGATGCAACAATATAAAATACATTCATGATGAGACAACATTCATTGCTGCTGCTGCTTGCGGAAGGCTTGCTCACGGCTTCCTGCGCTACCGGCAACCACGCCGTCAACTATACCGAAGCGCATAACTATTTCTTCCGCACTGATGCCCATCAACCCAGTGCCATGCTGGTGATGCACAGCCAGGCAGAACTCGACCGCTATTTTGGTGAGGCCGCCTTTATGGGCAAGGGCGGAGAGCCTACAAAGATCGACTTCTCGAAGCAATTTGTCGTGGCCAAGGTATTGCCCGCTACCAACCACGCTACCGACATCTCACTGAAGCGCATCGAGCAGACGGGTGACAAGCGCCTTGCTTTGGTCTGGCACATCAGTGTCAAGGATGCCCCACAGTCCTTTACCATGCAACCGATGAAGATGGTGGTGCTCGACAAAAAATACAGTGACTATCAGCTCACTGAGCGGGAAGAGTAAGACGGGGTGTGACAGAAATGTGCGTCAACTAAGTTTGAAAGCAAGTTTCTTTGTTGGATAAACTGACATTTTTCCGCCTCTGTGGCTGCAATTTTCTGAGGCAAGACCCTGTCGAGACGAAAAATCGCGATTTTTAGCCATGTTTTGTAAATGGCTTATAATCAGCGCAATAAAAAGACGAGGCAATTTCGAGTCCATAACAATAGTGGTTTCATGAGAAATTCTCTAGAGAATTTTCCATGAAACCACTGTTGTTTTATAGACATCTCAGTGATTTGTGCCGATCAAACCACTGTTTTCATCGCATCATCTCACTTTTTTCATCAAGTCATCTCATTGTTTTCATCGCATCATTTCCCAAAAGTGAGCATTTCCCCACGGTTTTTGACTGATTTCGTCAGGCTGTTTTCTCTGGATGACAAGTCCGCGGAGTATCACTTTTGTAAGGATAATTAGTGTGTCATATCGATGCGGCTCTCCTGCTTGCAGAAAAGCACGGCGAGAAAATAATCGGGAAATCAAGAACATTCTCAGATTATTATTCGTATCTTTGTGCATGATAGCCATCAGCAAGCGCATCGCAATGAAAGACAAAATACTTATCCAACGCATCGAAGAAGTTACGGGTCAGCACTACGACTCGCCCAAGGACTTTGACAAACTCAGCCAACTGATCTTTTTCAAAACAGAGGAAAAAATCAGTCCCTCCACGCTGAAGCGCGTTTGGGGCTATATCGACAGTGTTTCCTCTCCACGCTCCTATACCCTTGATGTTCTGGCCCGTTTTCTGGGTTATCGCGATTATGACGCTTTCAAAGTCGATTATCAGTATGCCGATGTGCAGAGCGATATCGCCATGTGCGGCAGAATATCGTGTGAGGATCTGGCTGTCGGCGAACTGGTTGAGCTCAGCTGGCTGCCCAACCGCATATGCCTGGTGGAGCACCTCGGCAATGGTCATTTTCGGGTTGTGGAGGCTCGGAACACCAAGCTCAGTGTGGGCGACACGTTTTGCTGTTCCCTGATTTTGAGCCATGAGCCCATGTTTGTCGACAAGCTGATGCATGAGGGCAAAGGTCCCTTTGTCTATGTAGCCGGAAAAAAAGACGGAGTCACTGTCAAGCGGCTCCGTCGTAGAAACTTTTAAAAACTAACTAAATAACTATTATTCTTGATAGAGACTGTCTTCAAAAGCGGAGAGAGCCGCTTTGGCGCCTTCGCCCATGGCGATCATGATCTGTTTGAAGGGAACGGTCGTGACGTCGCCTGCCGCATAGATGCCGGGCACTGATGTGTGGTTGCGCGTGTCGATGACGATTTCCCCGCGCGGAGACAATTCGAGATGACCTTTCAGCACATCGCTGTTGGGCTGTAGGCCGATCTGCACAAACACCCCGTCGAGGCTGATGTGCCGCACCTCGTCCTTGTCGAGATCCCGCACGTCGATGCCCGTGAGCTGTCCGTTTTGCGATGACAGGCCAATTGTCTGGCTGCGGAAAAAGATGTCGACATTGGGCAGTGCCCGCAATTTTTGCTGCAACACCTTGTCGGCCCGCATCTGGTCACCAAATTCCAGCACCGTGACATGCTTGCAGATGCCCGCCAAGTCGATGGCGGCCTCTACGCCACTGTTCCCGCCTCCGATGACGGCCACCTCCTTACCTTTATAGAAAGGACCGTCGCAGTGAGGGCAAAAATGTATGCCGTGGCCGATGAGTTTGTCCTCGTCTTGCAGTCCCAGCCGGCGCCAGCCTGCTCCAGTGGCAATGATCACACGCGGGGCGATGAATGATTCTCCTCCTCTCACCTCTACCCGTTTGTCCTTTTCAGAAAAGTCCACACGTGCGATCCTGCGGTTGGTGTATGTGTCGATGGGATAGGCCTCCAAGTGTCGGGCCAGGTCTGCGGCCAGTTGAGTGCCCGTGGTTTTGGGCACAGAGATGACATTCTCGATGCCTGTCGTGTCGTTGACCTGTCCGCCGATGCGCTGTGCCACGACCGCCACCTTCTGACCCTTTCTTGCAGCGTAGATGGCAGCGGCAGCTCCAGCAGGCCCTCCACCGAGCACCACCAGATCATAGCGGCGCTCGATAGCCTCCTGCGCAGCACTGTTGTCCACGCCGAGATGGTCCTCCAGTTCGTCGAGCAGCGTGCCGAGTTCTCCGCGTCCCACATGGAGCAGTTCACCATTGACATACACAGCGGGCACCGCCTGGATGTTGAGCGCGTCGACCTCTTCCTGGCAGAGCGCGCCGTCGATCATCTCGTGTGAGATGTTGGGGTTGAGCAGTGCCATGACGTTGAGCGCCTGCACCACATCGGGACAGTTGGTACATGTCAGCGAGACATAGGTCTTCAGCCTGATGTCGCCCGTGAGTGCCTCAATGCGGCGGCGGAGTGCATCGTCGGGCAGATTGCGTCCCTGTCCATCGGCGTTGAGCAGCGCCAGCAGCAGCGAGGTGAACTCGTGTCCGTTGGGGATGCCCCGAAAGGCGATACCCGTGTCCTGTCCGTCGCGAAGGATGGAGAAGCGAAACACCTTGCCGCTACGATATTCCACAGAAATATGATTACTGCACGAAGCCACATCCTCTACAAATTGACTGAACTGAGTGGCATCGGCATCACTGTCGTTCCGCTCCACGACAAAGATGAAATGGGCACTGAGATGGGCCAGTACACCTTTCACTTGGGTGATAACATTAAGATCGAGCATAAGTTGAAATGATTTTAGACATAGAGTTGTGCACTTCGTGCAGAAATGATGATATGCTGAAAACTCAGCCGAGTGCTTTAGAGCTTACCGACCAAGTCGATGCTCGGCTTGAGCGTCTCGGCGCCTTCGTGCCATTTTGCGGGGCAAACCTCACCGTTGTGGGCAGCCACATACTGTGCGGCGTGTACCTTGCGGACGAGCTCATCGGCGTTACGTCCAATGCTGTTGTCCTGAATCTCAGCCAGTTTCACGAGTCCTTCGGGGTTGACGAGGAAGGTGCCGCGATAAGCTACGCCCTCATCCTCTTTGTAGACGCCGAAGCCACGGGAGAGCACAGCGAGCGGGTCGGCAAGCATGGCATACTGCAATTTGGCGATGCGGTCAGAGGTGTCGTGCCATGCCTTGTGGACAAAATGGCTGTCGGTGCTGACCGAGAAGACCTCCACGCCCATGCCTTTCAACTCGTCGTATTTGCTCTGCAGATCCTCCAGTTCAGTGGGGCAGACAAAGGTGAAGTCGGCGGGATAGAAGAAAAACAATGCCCACTTGCCTTCGATGTCCTTGTTGCTGACTGTTTTGAAGTTGCCATTCTGGAAAGCCTGTACGGTGAACTCGGGTGCGTGCTGATTGATAATTGTTTCCATAATCTCTTATTTTTTATTAATTTTGTGTTGTGTTGTTGCGAGGAAGACCTCTGTTGTTTGTGATGTTGTGAGTGTTGTTTCTTATTGACGATGCAAAGGTATGGATTATCTTTCATGACGACAACAGACAGAACCTATTGCGTCATAGATAAAATCTATTATTAAGACTAAAGTGTTAATATTCAAAGATATATGAATCGAAAAATAACCCGCCGCTATTCTCATTTTTTTATCTCAAGGCACATTTTGCACCATGGATTTTGTTTTATGGATTGATTTGTGTAACTTTGCATGTAGTATGCTTATTTATAATAAGGTGTAAGCAAAGAAAACAATAAAACAAGATATATACACACATGGACTACAATTTCAGAGAGATTGAGAAGAAGTGGCAGAAAGAGTGGGTCGACCATCAGACCTACAAGGTCACAGAAGACCCTAACCGCCCAAAATACTACGTGCTCAACATGTTTCCTTACCCCTCTGGTGCGGGACTGCATGTGGGTCATCCGCTGGGATACATTGCCAGTGACATCTATGCACGTTACAAGCGGCTCAACGGCTTCAATGTTCTCAATCCTATGGGATATGACGCCTACGGACTGCCCGCCGAGCAGTATGCCATCAAGACGGGACAGCATCCCGCCATCACCACTGAGCAGAACATCAATCGCTATCGCGAGCAGCTCGACAAGATCGGCTTCTCCTTTGACTGGGACCGCGAGGTGCGCACCTGCGACCCCCATTACTATCACTGGACACAGTGGGCTTTTGAGAAGATGTTCAACTCGTATTACGACAACGACCTGAAGAAGGCACAGCCCATCGACAAGCTCATTGCCCACTTCGAGCAGCAGGGCACCGAAGGACTCCATGTGGCCCAGGGCGACGACACCGTCAGCTTCACCGCTGAAGAGTGGAATGCCATGGACGACAAGCAGAAGAGCGACACACTGATGAATTACCGCATCGCCTACAAGGGCGAGACGATGGTCAACTGGTGCGCCGGACTCGGCACCGTGCTGGCCAACGACGAGGTCGTCGAGGGCGTCTCTGTGCGTGGCGGCTTCCCCGTGGTACAGAAGAAGATGAGCCAGTGGTGTCTGCGTGTCTCGGCTTACGCTCAGCGTCTGCTCGACGGACTCGACACCATCCAGTGGAGCGACTCCATCAAGGAAACGCAGAAGAACTGGATCGGACGCTCAGAAGGTACTGAGGTGGAGTTCCAGGTCAAGGACTCCGACGTGAAGTTCACCATCTTCACTACCCGTGCCGACACCATGTTCGGCGTGACGTTTATGGTGCTCGCCCCCGAGTCTGACTATGTCAGCCAGGTGACCACCAAGGAGCAGAAAGCCGAGGTGGACAAATATATCGACTATGTCAAGAAGCGCACTGAGCTGGAGCGTATGTCCGACCGCAAGGTTACGGGTGTGTTCACCGGCTCTTACGCCATCAACCCGCTTACGGGCGATGCCATCCCTATCTGGGTTTCGGAGTATGTGCTCGCCGGATATGGCACGGGCGCCATCATGGCCGTGCCGGCTCACGACAGCCGCGACTATGCCTTTGCCAAGCATTTTGGTCTGCCTATCATCCCGCTCATCGAGGGGGCCGACGTGTCGGAGGAGAGCTTCGACGCCAAGGAGGGTATCGTCACCAACTCGCCGCGTGAGGGCAAGCAGGGCCTCGACGGCTTCTCGCTCAACGGCCTGACCGTGAAGGAAGCCATTGCCGCTACGAAGAAATTCGTCACCGAGAAAGGCATCGGACGCGTGAAGGTCAACTATCGTCTGCGTGACGCCATCTTCTCCCGCCAGCGCTATTGGGGCGAGCCGTTCCCTGTCTATTACGACAACGGCATCCCCCGCATGGTGCCCGAGGAGTGCCTGCCCATCGAGCTGCCGGAGATCTCGGAGTACAAACCGACCGAGAGCGGCGAGCCACCTTTGGGCCGCGCTACCAAGTGGGCTTGGGACACCGTCAACAAGCAGGTGGTGGAGAACACCAAGATCGACCAGAAGACCGTCTTCCCGCTCGACCTCTACACCATGCCGGGCTTTGCTGGCAGCAGTGCTTACTACCTGCGCTATATGGATCCCCACAACGACGAGGCGCTCGTCTCGAAGAAAGCTGATGAGTACTGGCGCCATGTCGACCTCTATGTGGGCGGCACCGAGCACGCCACGGGTCACTTGATCTACAGCCGTTTCTGGAATAAGTTCCTCCACGATTATGGCGTGAGCTGCGAGGAAGAGCCGTTCCAGAAGCTCATCAACCAGGGCATGATCCAGGGACGAAGCAACTTTGTCTATCGTGTGGGCGAGCTCAGCACAGCCGACAAGCCGGTGTTTGTGAGCTACAACCTGCGCAAGAACTATAAGGAAGTGACGCCGATCCACGTATGGGTCAACCTCGTGAAGAACGATATCCTCGACACTGAGGCCTTTAAGCAGTGGAGCCCTGAATACAAGAATGCTGAGTTCATCCTTGAGGACGGCAAGTATGTCTGCGGCTGGGCCATTGAGAAGATGTCAAAGTCGATGTACAACGTGGTCAACCCCGATGATATTGTGCGTGACTACGGCGCCGACACACTCCGTCTCTACGAGATGTTCCTCGGTCCTGTCGAGGCCAGCAAGCCTTGGGACACAAATGGCATCGACGGCTGTTTCCGTTTCCTGAAGAAACTTTGGAGCCTCTTTTGGGAGAACCGCACCGACAAATGGCTCGTCGACGAGGCTGAGCCCTCGAAGGACAGCTTGAAGAGTGTGCACAAGCTCATCAAGAAAGTGACCGGCGACATCGAGTCGTTCTCTTACAACACGAGCATCTCAGCCTTCATGATCTGTGTCAGTGAGCTCGGCCAGCAGAAGTGCCACAACCGTGAACTCCTGCGCGATGTGGTCATCCTCATTGCTCCCTTTGCACCACATATCGCTGAGGAACTCTGGCACCAGCTCGGTAAGAAGGGTTCGGTATGCGACGCACAGTGGCCGAAATGGAACGACGCATACCTGCAGGACAATGAGTTGCAGATGACAGTCAGCTTCAATGGCAAGGCCCGCTATCAGAAGATGTTCCCTGCCGACGCCTCGAAAGACGACATCCAGCAGGCCACACTCGACGACGAGCGCAGCAAGAAGTATCTCGACGGTAAGCAGATCGTCAAGGTCATCGTCGTACCCAAGAAGATTATCAATATCGTTATCAAGTAATTTATGACCATTGATCATCGTATCATATACAACGAGGCTAAGGATTATGTAGGCATAACCCTTGGCCTCATTTTGTATGCCGCCGCCTTCACCATCTTTCTCCTGCCCTACGAGATCGTCACGGGCGGCGTGACAGGTATGTCGGCTATTATCTACTATGCCACCGGGTTTAAGATAGAGAATACCTACATGATCATCAACCTGGCGTTGCTCGTCGTGGCATTGAAGATTTTGGGATGGAAGTTTCTGATGAAGACGATCTATGCCATCTTCACGCTCTACTTCCTGCTAAAGTTTGCGCAGATGTTCATGCCGACGGACGCCGCGGGTCACTACGTCAAGATCCTCGGACCGGGACAGGACTTCATGTCGTTGCTCATCGGCTGTTGCTTCACAGGATCGGCCCTTGCCATCGTCTTCCTCAACAATGGATCGACGGGCGGAACGGACATCATTGCCGCCTGTGTCAATAAATACCGCGACGTGTCCTTGGGCCAAGTGCTCATGGCCGTGGACTTCTGCATCATCGGCTCCTGTTTCTTCTTCCCGCAATTTGGTGATTTCCTTGGGCGGTCCCACAAAGTGGTGTTTGGTTTTTGCACCATGGTGGTGGAGAACTTCATGCTCGATCATGTGATGAACATCCAGCGGCAGAGCGTGCAGTTCATGATCTTCTCCAAGAAATATCAGGAGATCGCCAACGCCATCGGCACACAAATGGATCATGGCGTGACGATCCTCGACGGTCACGGATGGTATACCGGACAGGACATGAAGGTGCTTTGTATCCTGGCCAAGAAAAACGAGAGCGTCGCGATCTTCCGTCTCATCAAAATGATCGACCCGCAGGCTTTTGTCAGCCAAAGCTCTGTCATCGGTGTCTATGGCGAAGGTTTTGATCGCATCAAGGTCAATGTGCCGAAAAAACTCAAGAAAAAACAAAACTTACTCAACATTCCGCCTGAGACCATCGCGCAGACGGATCAAGAACAAAAAAATCAAGCATGAAAATCGTTTTTGCTACCAACAACCAGCATAAACTGCGCGAGATCCGGGAAATCCTCGGACCTGACTTTGAGATCGTGTCGCTCAGTGACATCGGATGCCATGAGGACATCCCCGAAACGGGCAATACCCTTGAGGAAAACGCACATCAGAAAGCAGAATATATCTTTGACCACTATCATCTCAACTGCTTTGCAGACGACACGGGACTGGAGGTGGAGGCACTCGGCGGTGCGCCGGGCGTGCACTCTGCCCGCTATGCTGAGGGCACAGACCACGACAGTGAGGCCAACATGGCCAAGCTCCTCCGCGAACTCGATGGGAAGGACAACCGGCGGGCACGCTTCCGCACGGTCATCTCGCTGATCACTATGGAGGGCGACAACCCCGTGTGCAGCCGAGAATATCAGTTCGAGGGAGAGGTGCGCGGACGCATCGCTACCGAGAAACACGGCACCGAGGGCTTTGGCTATGACCCCCTCTTCATCCCTGACGGCTATGACAAGAGCTTCGCTGAACTGGGAGAAGAGATTAAAAACAAAATTTCGCACAGAGCTAAAGCCGTGGAGCAGCTCGCTGTGCACTTGAAAAGCGAGATGCTGTAATTAGTTTTTTATAGAAGCTATAGGTGCTATAGACGCTATAGGTGCTATAGACGTCTATAGTTGCTATAGCTTCTATAAACTCTATAGCTTCTATAAACTCTATAGTCTCTATAGACTCTATAGACTCTATAGTCTCTATCTTTAATGTCCTTCAAAATCGCTACCATGAGTAAGTATCGCCTGCTTCTTTTCATCCTGTTCTTTCCACTCCTGCTCCATGCCCAGTGGAAAGCCTACCTGAGCTACTACGACCCTACTGAAATCGTGGAGGGCGAGGGAAAGACCATCTATGTGCTGGCCTCGGGAGGCCTTTATAGCTACGACCGCAGCGACCAGAGCCTGACTACTTACGACAAGATCTCGGGACTCAGCGACTGCGGCATCGCACACATCGGCTGGTCGCAGAAGGCCAGCCGGCTGGTCATCGTCTATGACGACTATAACATCGACTTGCTCGCACCCAACGGTGATGTGGTGAATATGCCTGACTATCAGAACTATTCCACCACTGACACCAAGACAATCAACGGCATTGATGTCAACGGCAGCATGGCCTATCTCTCCACCGCCTTCGGCATTGTGGCGCTGAACGTGGCTGATGCTGAGATCACCAACACTTATAGGTTGGGCTTCCCGGTCAACTACTCCTATGTCAAGGACGGGTATCTCTATGCCGCCAGTGCTGCCAACGGACTCTATCGCGGCAAGCTGACCGACAATCTCCTCGACAAAGCCAACTGGACGCGCGTGGGGGGATACACGGCTAAGCCCAGCACGGTGTCAGAAGATCTCAAGGCGCTCGTCAAGACATTGCAACCCGGTGGACCAAAATACAATTACTTTGGATTCCTAAAAATGCACGATGGAAAACTCTACAGCTGTGGCGGAGGTTTTGATATAACAAGTGAAAAAAACTATCCCGGTGCTATCCAAGTATTAAATGATGGGGAATGGACAATCTTTCAAGATGATATCACAAAGTTTACGGGAATCAGCTACCAAGATGTGATGAGTATTGCTGTTGACCCGCGAGATGAGAACCATGTCATGGTAGGAGCAAGAAGTGGCATTTATGAGTTTGAGAACGGCAACTTCGTCAAACTATGGAATGATGAAAACTCTCCCATCGAGAGTTTTAATAAGAAAAGCAAAGATTATGAGTTGGCATTAACTGTCATGTATGATTCGGAAGGAAATTTGTGGACATTGGTTAGTCAGGCTCCTACACAGTCTATCCTCGAATACACCAAAGACGGTCATTGGGTATCGCATAAGCACAGCGAGCTGATGAAGTTGAAATATCTCTTTCCAGAGCCACAGAGCTTAGGATTTATGCAAGGATTGATGACTGACAGTCGTGGGTTGATATGGTTCGTAAATAACTATTGGGGCATACCTTCTTTCTATGCTTATCAAGCTGATAAAGGCGCACTTAAATCCTTTCTCACACCATATATAAATGAAGATGGCACGGAATTGAGCAACATCAGCTTTGTCAGGTGTATTTCGGAAGATAAAAATTATAATATGTGGATAGGAACCGATAAGGGTACCTTGATGCTAACTTCAGATCAGATAACAGCTTCCTCGCCTGTTTATACACAAGTGAAAGTTCCTCGTAACGATGGTACCAACTATGCTGATTATTTGCTTGCTAACGTGGACATCAGATGTATCTACATCGATAAGAACAACCGAAAATGGTTCGGGACAACAGGAAACGGACTCTATATCATCGATTCGGACAATATCACATCCTTAGCTCACTTCACGAAAGAAAACAGCAAGTTATTATCCAACAATGTGCTTGCCCTGACAGCCAATGAATCAACAGGTGAAGTATTTATAGCTACCGACAAGGGACTATGCTCTTACACTTCCAATTTTGCCGACAACAGCAATGGCATGACAAAGGACAACGTGTGGGCTTACCCTAATCCTGTGAAGCCCGACTATACCGGTGCCATCACCATCACCGGGCTGGAGAATGGCGCCAGCGTGAAGATCGTCACGAGCAACGGCGTGCTGGTCAACGAGGGCACTGCCAGCAATGGAGAATATAAATGGTATGGCATCAACAGAGACGGCAAGCGT
The DNA here is from genome assembly GCA_900546345.1 of uncultured Prevotella sp. Taxonomy (GTDB): domain Bacteria; phylum Bacteroidota; class Bacteroidia; order Bacteroidales; family Bacteroidaceae; genus Prevotella. Next base: position 12,387 of record URCI01000043.1, read on the forward strand.
GTGGCCAGCGGCGTATATATGGTGGAAGTAGCAACCAGCGAAGGTGAGAAAGGAGTAGTATGCAAGATCGCAATCGTAAGATAGTAGCAGCCATCATAATATCGTTTCTGCTCCTTCAATTCATCATCCTGCTCGTCTTTGGATACACTCCCTATCCTGACAGCAATGGATATCTGTTGTTGGCTAAGGAGAGTGTAAAGGCAGGAGAACCTTATCCTGTCTCCTCACAGCTTGACAACCTTTCATTTATATGGAATATAGGAGCCATCAATCTTGTGGCACTGTCGCTCAGACTCTTTAATAGTATCATACCGCTTCTATGCTTGTATTCACTATTAAAAGGGTTGTCGGCATGGCTCGTTTATGAAATAGCCAGAATTCTCTTTAAGAAAACAGAACGGGTAGCATGGATAGCATTGCTACTTTATGTCCTTTATCCAGCCAACTACGGAGAGTCTACTTCACTTTTGTCAGAGCTTCCCTTCCTCTTCTTGATTCTATTGGGCATCTACTCTATGCTCAAACAACATGGGCTCGCTGGAGGAGCATTTATGGCTCTCGCTAACTGGATAAGACCCATGGGAATAGTCTTTCTCGCCTCGGCTGTATTCTTCCTTATCTTGAGAAAAAAACGCAATGATGTGTTGAAGACGATAGGGGGCTATTTGATCATTGTTGTTGTATTCTCCGCTTTTACTTATCATCGCACGGGCTATTGCATTTATCAGGCTAAGACAGGATGGATGGCTTTGTTGCAATACAGTGTGGATCATTCATCAGAAGATGACGCAGCTTACACACGCGCTGAAGGATTCAACGCTTTCCAGAAAGACTCCGTATGGCGAGAAAGAACCATTGAGTGGATAGAAAAACATCCAAGTGAATACATTAAGCAGATGCCAGCCAAACTCGTAAAGACTTATGTATCAGACAATGTGAACTTCTGTACTTTCCTACCTGACAAAAACAAGACCAAATATATGTATGGGGAGATAAGCATGCCTGTCCTTTTCCATCAGTTTCCTCACTACAGCGCCGTGCAATGTCTCACAGTCTACAACCTCATCTATTATTATCTGTTGTTAGTTCTTTTCCTTGCAGGCTGTATAATAGCTGTCAGGCATAAGAAAATTGCTGATATAGTCTTGCCATCAAGTATCATTGTTATCGGTACAGTTCTGTTGCTCCTTGTGGGTCATGGAGAGGCGCGATTCCACATACCTTTCATGCCTTTCGTCATCATGGTGGCTGCACAATTCATCAATAAAAAATATCCTCAAATATAAAATATGAGTAAAGAACAATCCACTATCATAAAAGGAATAGCCATCATGATGATGTTATGGTTTCATCTCTTCCTGCATCCTGATATGGTTAATCTCTTTCTACCTTTATTTCGCATTAACAATGTACCTATCGAATATTTTATAGCACAAGCATCTTATCCCGTCAGCTTCTTCCTTATCTTGAGTGGATACGGACTAACTTATGTCTATCATCATAAGGGATTGAACGCAAGCGGACAAATAAGACGTGTGGCAAAGATATACCTCAACTACTGGGTCATTCTTGCCATCTATGTCGCACTGGCAGCCTTCGTACGACCAGGTTTTATCAAATTAGATATTCTACATATTCTCGCCAACCTCACGGCGTTCTATTGCACCTGGAACGGAGAGGTTTGGTTTCTCTTCCCGTATACACTGCTTAGTCTCACTGCAGCATTTATTATTAGGACTGTATATTCAATGAGAGACAGAAAAAGATTATTCACCATCTTATCCACATACATAATAGTATTTCTTGCCTTAAAAATTATTCCTTTGCCGGAAAATAAATATATCCTTACATGCTACATGCAATTAATTTATTATGTCCAGCTACTCTTTTATTTCAGTTTAGGCGTGTTGTTATACATTATCTATCAACATAAAAAGACAATAGGCAAAAGCATAAATGAAAAGATTCATATATCAGCAAAGCTGGTACAGACAAGCAGCATTTGGATACTTCTACTTATTATCGTCGTCAAGAGCCTTTTCAAAATAACCCTTGCAGACGGCATCTATGCCTTTCTGTTCATCATCCTATTCAACAGAATAAAATTGAATGAACATCTGAAAGCATTTCTATTGGTCATGGGAAAATATTCCATGCAGATGTGGATGATTCATACCATCATCTGTGTCTATCTTTTCCATGACTTTATTTATGGCTTCAAATATCCTGCCATTATCTATGTTGTCCTGCTTACCTTGTCTTTTCTGTCAGCCTGTTGCATTTCCAAACTATCGAGACTTGTCAGGCTATTTTAATCCTCTATCAGTCATTTTCCACAGGTCTGAACTTCAGTCTTGGTCTTGCTTGTCGTATTACCGTTTAACAACAATGCAAAAATGAACAATCAAGAAACAGTAGACGCGCTGGAGAACCGCAAGCTGCATGGAATAGCGGCATACTTCTACAGTATCAACACATTGCAGAGCAAAACAATTCTTGGGGTAGATGGAGAGGTCGGTGGAAGAGGACTCACGTGGAAGTATGAAGTAACTTATTATCAAGGCTTTTCTATAGATCCACGTGAGACCTCTTCGAGGTCATTATACCATCGCCAACTCTACCCCAAGTCGCTCGCGAGTAAGGCTATATGCTTCGCTTCGGCCTTTACTCGCTCGACGACTTGGGAGGCATTCAGAGTGTGTCCCTTTCAGGGACATAAGCCCTCAAAAGCACTTTGCTTTCAGTTTAATAGTAGCTCAGTATTTTTTAGTAGCTTCGCATGTGGGCAGAATCATTGATGAGGAACGGGCCGATCGGCGATAGTTCCTCTTTTCTTGTAGTTTTTTCCTTAGATTCCCCCTTTTTTAAAAGAAAGTCCTACAACCCACAATGCAAGTCAAAAAGATTTTGTAATTTTGCATAATTATCATTTGTATTAATCATATAATCGAGAAAAGATGGATAATAATATGAACTACCTCGATAGAAACGAGTTTAACTTTGAGCCTTCCGACGAGGTAAAGGAAGCGTTTAAGAACTTCGATTTGAAGAAGTTCTGCTTCTATACACGTATCTATGACGAAGGCAAGAAAAGCATCTTCTCGGAATTTCTGTCCCATCTCTATGATATTGACGAGAAGCAGATCGTCTTAGGATATGGCGCAGAAGACCTGTTGAAGAAGGCTGTACACTTTTTTCTTACCGAGGGGGGCTCAAAGACTATGCTCATTCCTAAGTTCTCGTGGTGGTACTACAAGAATATCGCATCTGAGGTCTGCGGCACGACGATCCAATATCCGGTCTATGAGGAGGGCAACACCTTCAAATATGACTTTGAAGGACTCAAGGAAATGGTAGAACGCTATCAGCCAAAGATTCTCCTGGTGGCCTCGCCCAACAATCCTACGGGCAATACGCTGACAGTGGAAGAGATGGAGCGTATTGTGGAGATGGTGTCCGAGGATACGATCATTGTGGTCGATGAAGCTTATGCAGCCTTTGTCTCCACAGACTCATCCTATATCAAATCGTTGACGGAAAAGCACGACAACATTGTCATCTGCCGCACATTGTCTAAGTTTTACGGTCTTCCCGGACTGCGTATGGGCTTTGGTTTTGTGGGTAAAGGCAAGGAGATGGAGCGGTTCTGCAAATACGCCAATATGTACCTGGGATACGATCGACTGTCTGAGGAACTCGCTATTGCCGCATTGAAAAGCGATGCGCACTACCGTCAGATAGCACAGGTGATGCAGGAGGCTCGCACGATGTACGAGACAGAGCTTGGTGTTTTGCCTGGCTTCAAGGTCTACAAGAGTGGAGCCAACTTTGTGCTCATCAAGTATCCTATCGTGCTCAAGGAACGTCTGCAGGAGGCTTTTGCCCAGGAAAGCTATAAGGTGAAGTTTATGAACGAGCCCGACATCAACGAGCATATGCGCATTACGCTCGGAAGAAAAGAGCAGAACCGCACCGTGTGCGACACCATCCTTAAAATTGCTAAACAGCTATGATCGCCGTCATTTTAGCCGCCGGCATGGCCACACGCCTGAGACCGCTCACTGACAGATGCCCGAAGTGTTTGTTGAAAGTAGGAGGAAAAAGCCTGCTGCAGAGATCGCTCGAGGCTTTGATGGAAAACGGCATAAGGATGTTTGTCATCGTTACGGGCTATAAAGGTGAGATGATTGAAGGATTTATCCTTGACCACTATCAGAAACAGATCGCGCGGGGAGATGCTGCATTCAGATTCATCGACAATAAGGACTACGCTACCACAAACAATATCTATTCGCTTTGGCTCGCAAGGCCGGAGGTCGATGGGCGCGAGTTCCTACTTCTTGACAGTGATCTGCTCTATGACAGCAAGCTCATCAAGGTGATGCTTTCGCAACAAGGTTCCGCTCTTTCCGTTAACCGGCATCCATTGGGCGAGGAGGAGATGAAGGTGGTTGTAGACAACGACCATACCATCGTGGCCATTAACAAGACCTGTAATCCTGCAGAGGCCTACGGTGAGTCGGTGGGCGTGGAGAAGTTCTCCGCCGAGTACTCGACGGCACTGTTTCGTGAACTCCAAAGAATGGTTGTCGGTGAAGGGCTTAGCAATGTGTTTTATGAGAAAGCCTTTGAGCGGCTTATACCACAGGGGCATGCTTTCCGCATGGTCGACACCACAGACATCTATTCAACTGAGCTCGATACTATAGAAGACTTTGACAAGGCTAAGGAAGACAATGGCAAACTATGACATAAAGGTGTTGCACAAGCGTATCCTGAAGGTCCTGGAAATGGTAGACAAGACCTGCCAGACTCACGGGCTGACCTATTATATTTGGGCGGGAACGATGATTGGAGCCGTGAGACACCACGGTTTCATCCCTTGGGATGATGATATTGACATAGCTATGCCACGGGAGGACTACGACAAGCTGATTGCACACTGTCGGGAGTGGCTGCCTGAACCGCTGGAGATGATTTGTGCAGAAGACGACAACTCCTATCCGCTGCCTTTCGCCAAGATCCAGGATGCCTCCACAACGCTCATCGAGCGTAAGCACATGGATTATGTGGGTGGAATCTATATTGATGTGTTTCCCCTCGATGGCGTGCCCAATGGATGGTGCAGACGCATGTTGCACTTCGCACGCTATGAATACTACAAGCGGGTGCTGTATCTTCTCTTTCGCGATCCTTATAAGCATGGACATGGTCCTAACTCGTGGGTGCCGTTGCTCTGCAGAAAGCTCTATACGCTCGGAGGCGTTCAAGCCAGGATCAGACGGCTGCTGCTGCAATATCCTTTCGCCTCCTGCAATCTCGTAGCTGACTACGACGACGGCTCCAAAGGCACCATGAGAAAGGAAGTGCTCGGTAAGCCCACTGACTATGCTTTTGAGGACGCTACCGTCAAAGGGGTAGAGAACTATGACCACTATCTGAGCAACAAATATGGTGACTACATGACCATACCTCCTAAAGAGCAGCAAAGGCAGCATCTGTTCTATTACCTCGATTTTGAACATCCCTATGCAGATTTCAAAGGCTTGGGAAAGTGAAAAACGTGTAACCGTGCACTTTTCTGAGTTTTTTGTTATCTTTACATCAAGAATCAATAACAATAACGTAAACATACAATATTACATACATGGGAAAGATTATTCTGACAGGTGACCGCCCAACGGGCAAGCTCCACCTGGGACACTATGTGGGCAGCCTGCGCCGTCGCGTGCAGCTGCAAAACGAAGGAGATTACGACCGCATGTTTGTCTTTATGGCTGACGTGCAGGCTCTCACCGACAATGCTGACAATCCGGAGAAGATCCGGCAAAACATTGTGGAGGTAGCGCTTGACTATCTCTCTGTGGGACTCGACCCGAAGAAGTGCACACTCTATATCCAGAGCCGTATCCCCGAACTCGCTGAGCTCACCACCTATCTGATGAACATCGTCACCGTGAGCCGCGTGCAGCGCAACCCTACGGTGAAGACTGAGATCAAAATGCGCAACTTCGATACCAACATCCCGCTTGGTTTCTTCTGCTATCCTGTCTCTCAGGCTGCTGACATCGCTGCCTTTAAGGCTACCACCGTGCCGGCCGGCGAGGACCAGGAACCAATGCTGGAGCTCACACGTGAGCTGGTCAACCGCTTCAACCAGATCTATGCGCCCGTGCTCGTGGAGCCGCAGATCATGCTGCCCGAAAACGCTACCGCACGCCGTCTGCCCGGTACCGACGGTAAGGAAAAGATGAGCAAGAGCCTCGGCAACTGCATCTATCTCTCCGACGATGCCGACACGGTGTGGAAGAAAGTCAAGGGCATGTACACCGATCCGACGCATCTCAATGTCTCTGATCCCGGTCATGTGGAGGGCAATGCCGTCTTCACTTATCTCGACGCCTTCTCTACGGATCAGGACTTTGCTGATTTCTGGCCTGAGTTCAAGAACCTTGATGAGCTGAAGGCTGCCTATACGGCTGGCGGCATCGGCGACATGAAGTGCAAGAAACTGCTCAACAAAGTGCTCAATCGCATTCTCGATCCGATCCGTCAGCGCCGCGAGGAGCTGGAGAAGGACATCCCTGCTATCTTCGACATACTGAAGAAGGGTTCTGACGATGCCCGTGAGGTGGCTGCCAAGACGATGGATGAGGTACGCCGCGCCATGCGCATCGACTATTTCGAGGACGCTGAGCTGATCCGTCAGCAGCAGGAGAAATTCAACAGCGCGAAATAAGAGATTGCTTTTAGGCCACCAAACAGCGACAAGAGGTCCCAAACGTTTGGTGGTCTGAAAGAAATCTCGTATCTTTGCAAACGTCTTATACACCAGTGACCCCAAGGGTGATGGATGTGCGAAAATCTGAGCACTATATATAATAAGGTGTAGGCCTATATATCATATGGTAAAGCCTATATATATAATAAGGTGTATAGGACAGTGTCGCTCTCATAGTTCAATGGATAGAACGTAGGTTTCCTAAACCTTTGATCTGGGTTCGATTCCCAGTGAGAGTACTATAATCTTTTACCAAAGACAGATGATGATGATTTTATCTGTGCTACTATAACTAAAACACACGACTATGCTGGGAGCAATCATTGGCGACATTGTGGGGTCGCGGTTTGAATTTGACGAGATCCCTACAGACAATTTTGAACTTTTTCTCGATAAGCCACGCTGCGACTATACCGACGATACGATCATGACCATTGCCGTGGCTGACGCTATCCTTAACCATCGCAGCTATAGCGAGGCACTGCATGATTGGGGCCGTCGCTATCCCCATCCCAAAGGCGGATACGGCAACATGTTTGCCGAATGGCTGAGCAGCGACGAGCCCAAGCCGCATAACTCATGGGGCAACGGCGCTGCGATGCGTGTGAGCCCGGTAGGCTGGCTCTTCGATGAATATCACGAAGTGCTGGACGAGGCGAAGAAAAGCGCACAGTGCAGTCATCTTCATAAGGAAGCCATACGGGGCGCCCAGTGCGTCGCTACGCTCATCTACTGGCTGCGCACCTGCCGTATCACCAAGGAAGAGATAGAGAGCGCTGTGAAGCACAATTTTGGCTATGAGCTGCCACCGCTGAGTGACATCATGAAAATAGGTGCGGAAGGGCATTTTGATGCTTCATGTCAGGAGACAGTGCCATGGGCCATCCGTTGCTTTCTGGAGAGCAATAGCTTTGAAAGCGCCATTCGCAATGCGGTGATGACACGTGGTGACACGGATACCAAGGCTGCCATTACCGGATCCATCGCTGAGGCTTTCTACGAAGTGCCCGACACACTCTATGAGAAAGCGTGCTCCTATCTCGAGCCCGACATGCTCGACATCGTGCAGCAATACTACCAGCATTTGCAGGACGACCTGTAAACGACAAATCAAATAAAAAAGAATCCCCGCCAAGCCGATGCTTGGCGGGGATTCTTTTTTATGTTGGTCAGACGTGGCAAAGCCCATATGGCTTTGCATCACGTCTGTTGTGTTATGCCTGTGCCTGTACTTCGGCAAGAGCCTCTTTCTGATCCTTCTCGCCCTTCTTGCCGAGGATGAGGTAAGCGATAGGCGATGCGAGGAAGATAGAGCTCAGCGTACCGACAAACACGCCGATGATCATAGCGAACGAGAAGCTGCGTGTGGAGTCACCACCGAGGATGAAGATGGCGAGCAACACGATGAGCGTACTGGCCGAGGTGTTGATGGTACGGGCCAAGGTCTCGTTGATACTCAGGTTGAAGAGCTCATACTTGTTGCCCTTCGGGTGGTTGCGCAGGTTCTCACGGATACGGTCGAAGACCACCACCGAGTCATTGATATCATAACCGATCACTGTCAGGATGGCACCGATAAACGTCTGGTCGATCTCCAGCGAGAAGCCGATCCAACCGTAGCACAATGAGTAGAGGCCGATGACCATCGTCGTATCAATGGCAAGAGCGGCGATAGAACCCACAGAGAAGCCGAGGTTGCGGAAACGCAGCAAGATGTAGAGGAAGATGAAGAACAGGGCGAGGCCGACACTCAGGAAGGCGTTGCGCGTGATGTCCTTAGCCACAGACGGGCCGACCTTAGAAGAACTGATGATGGAACCGCCTTGGCGGATATCAGGATTCTTGAAGGCTTTGACATCAGCCTGGCTGACGAAGCCACCCTTCTTCAAGGCATTGTAGAGGATCGTCTCGGCCTTGTCATCCTCAGTAGGCTTGTTGCTGTCGATGTTCCAGTTGGTCGAGACACGGATGGTCTTGCCGTCAGTGCCGATGGCGATGACGTTTGTCGTAGCAGGCTTGCCGGCGTTAGGACCGCTGGTGTTGACGAAGGCATTGCTCAGCACGTTGCGCACATCCTCCACAGGAACAGACTTGTCGAGCGTGACGACATAGTTGCGGCCACCCGTGAAGTCAATGCCTAAGCTCAGTCCGCGTACTGCGAAGCTGACGATGCTGATGATGATGAACACAGCGTAAACAGAGAAGCTGGCCTTGAACATGTGCATGAACTTATAGTTCGTGCCCTGCATCAGGTTATGGGAAATCTTGGTGTCGAACTTCAAGTGCATCCAGCTGTCGTGGTTGAGCTTGTAGTCATAGAGCAGACGTGTCAAGTACACGGCACTAAAGAACGAGCAGCAGATACCGATGATCCAAGTCGTTGCGAAGCCGCGGATAGGACCGGTACCTACAAGGAGCAGGATCACACCGGTGATCAACGAGGTCAGGTTGGAGTCGAAGATAGCGGAGAAGGCGTTGCTGTAGCCGGCGTTGATGGCCTGCTTCATGCCCTTGCCGGCACGCAGCTCCTCTTTGATACGCTCATAGATCAGCACGTTGGCATCGACGGCGGTACCCAGTGACAGCACCATACCGGCGATACCCGACATGGTCAAGGCTGCTTGGAACGACGTCAGGATACCCAGTGTGAAGAACACGTTGATCAGCAGGGCACCCACGGCGATGCTGCCGGGGATGATGTTATACATTGCCAGCATGAAGACAATCAGCAGCACGAAGGCAATGACGAAGGAGATCAGACCCTGCTGGATGGACTGTGCACCCAAGGTAGGACCGACAACCTCTTCCTGAACGATGTGGGCAGGAGCAGGCATACGGCCGGACTTCAATGTGTTGGCCAGATCCTTGGTATCTTCAATGGTGAAGTTGCCCGAGATAGAGCTCTGTCCGCCATCGATCTCACCGTTGACACGGGGAGCGGAGTATACGACACCATCGAGGACGATGGCGATGGCTTTGCCTACATTGGCTTTGGTGAGCTCAGCCCAGCGGCGTGCACCGTCGGAGTTCATGGTCATGCTGACCTCAGGCTGGCCTGTAATATTGTTGAACTGGTCGGAAGCGTCTGTCACCACGTCACCCTCGAGCGGTGCGCGTCCGTTGGTCGTTGTGACCTTCAGTGCATGGAGCTCGAAAATGTTCTTGGCGCCGACGTCAGCAGGCTTGGCGCTCCAGAGCAGTTTCAGGTCACTGGGGAGCACTTGCTTGGCCAGTTGGCTGTAGATGATGCGGTTAATGGCTGCCGTGTCGCGCACGCTGGCATAGCCCACGACGCTCAGGCCCTGATTGGTGGTCTGCAACATGGCGAGCAGCGGATGGAGCTTCTTAGCCTCGGCGAGCTGTGCGTCGGGAGTGGTCTGTACGCTGTTCTTCTTGTTGTTATTGAGCTTGAATTTGGGTTTAGCCTGTGTGGTAGCGGGTTTCTTGGCAACTGCTTTCTTGGTGCCGTCGGTCTTTGCTACCTTGGTCGTGTCGCTTTCGCTGCCGCCATTGGCCAGTCGGCTGTCGAGCTGCTGGAGGTAAGGAGCGATCTCCTGAGCGTTGTAGGTCTCCCAGAACTCGAGGTTGGCGCTACCCTGCAGGAGTTTACGCATACGCTCCGGCTCACGGATACCCGGCATCTCCACCATGATCCGTCCCTCAGCGCCCTGCACTTTCTGGATGTTGGGCTGTACGACACCGAACTGGTCGATACGTGTGCGCACCACATTGAAGGAGTTGTCGATGGCCGAATTGACCTCTTCGCGGATGACCTTCTCTACGTCGCCGTCAGAGCTTGTCGGTGATACCTTGCCTTGCAGCTCCTGTGTTGCGAAGATCTCGGCGAGATGATGTCCGGGAGCATTTTTGTGATAGGCATCGATAAACAGGCTGACGAAGTCGCCCTGTGTACGCTCCTGCTCGGCGCGTGCGTCTTTCATGGACTTGACAAAAGCCATGTCGGTTTTGTGGTCGGCGAGGTTTTCGATGACGTCAGGCACGCTGACCTCGAGGATAACGTTCATACCGCCTTTCAAGTCCAGACCCAGACCGATCTGAGTCTCCAGACATTTTTGGTAGCTGTAGACGCCCAAGTACTTTACAGAATCCTTGTAATCCTGCTGGGCGATGGGATCCTTCAACTTGGCCGCCTGCTCGTCGTAGTAATGCGTAGCGATCGGGAAGGACAAGTAGAAGATGCAAACGAGCGTGAGGAGCACGCCGGTTGCAATGACAATTCCTTTGTTTTGCATTTGTTAGTTTATTATTTTATTTTTCTCTTGATTTTGCCGTTTGAGCCATGCTTTTTTTATTTCTGCATATAAGATGTGCAAAGATAGCTATTTTTTCACGCTTTAGAAAATTTTAGCGAATGTTTTTAGTGTTTGTTGCTCATTTTCAGCCAGCAAGCGATGGGATAATGGTCAGAAGCCTTGATGGAGCGGTCGACATGACAGCGGTAGGGGGTGAAGTCGTCGGTGCAGAGGATGTTGTCGATGCGCACAAAAAAGCCGTTGAGATGATAGCTGATGCCGGGGCCGTTGCCGGTGGCGACATAGCAGTCGGTCAGGTCTTTGGCGATGGTGCGGTGGACATACGACACGGGGCTGTCATTGAAATCGCCGCACACGATCATCGGCGTGCCGCGATGATAAGCGATGTAGCGTGCCACCGCCTCTGCTTGCGGGGCCCGTTTCTTGGTGGCTGTTGCGAGTTGCTTGATGAGCATCTTCGAGACATGGCGCGCCGTGTCAGAGGGCAGGTCGCCCTTGACCATCAGTTTGAAGTCGCTCTTCTCCTCGGGACTGAGTCCGGTGCTCTCGAGATGGTTGTTGATCACGATGACCGTGCGCCCTTGGATCTGCACGCGGAAGGCGGCGCTCACGTTGCCCTTGGACGGGAAGACGATGCGCTCCTTGCCATGGATAGGAAACTTGCTGAACAGTGCCACGACGTCGCCACCATGCATGATCGTGTCGCGAAAAGCATATTCGCTCTTCATCACAGAGTCGACATATTGTGCGCCGAGGGCATTGATGTTGGCCTCTTGCAGACACACGATGTCGGCGCCCTGCTCTCTGATATACTCCAGGATGGGGTTGGGATGTTGGGCGTCGCCAAATTGCCAGACATTGTAGGACAGCACTTTGAAACTGCCCGCTGGCGCACTCTGTGGGATATTGACCGGGAAGTACTGCCTCACAGGAACATAGCAGACGAGGAAGCCGACAATGGCGATGAGCATATAACGCGACTTGATGATCACCCAGAAGACCAGGAAAGCGAGGTTGATGGCCATCAGAATGGGCGTCAACAGTCCGATGTTGCTGAGCGTGGAAAACGTTTCAGGCCGTAACCAGCCTGAGTAGCCTGTCAGCAGCAAAATGATGATTGTCGCAATATTGGTCCCGGCAATGATCTGCAACGTGACCTGTTTGATCCTGCGCATTACTTCTTGCTTTGGTCAAAGAGCTTCTGTTTTTCCTCGCGTGTGAGGCTGTCATATCCGCTCTTGCGTATCTTGTCGAGGATGCGGTCCACCTCGTCTTGGCTGGCTTTCTTGCGGGCGTTGTAGTCCCAGTTGGGGTTTTCACTGCGCTCCGTGCGCTGGCTGTTGTGCGAGCGTGCGTCCCATTTGGCTTTGAGATTGGAGAAGAA
>URCI01000044.1 GCA_900546345.1 uncultured Prevotella sp.
CGTTCTCTTCCGTTTCCACCTCTGACTTCATCTCTGCCATCACCGCCTGTAGGATCTGCGAGGGATAGGGTGCCTTGGGGTTGCTCCGGCCAATGACAAAGAGATTGCGCTTGGCACGGGTGAAAGCGACGTAGAGCAGGTTGAGATTGTCGACGAGACTCTTCAGGTGCTCCGCATCATAGTCGTCGGCATAGATCGAGTTCTTGAGTTTCTTGCGCTGCAAGGCCACGGGGATGAGTGGCAGCTGACAGAACGGTTCCGGCTTGTTGTCGGCGGTGAACCACAGCGTGTCGTTGTTGCGCTCGATGTCCCAATCGCAATAGGGTATGATGACATTATCGTATTCGAGTCCTTTGCTTTTGTGGATGGTCATCAGTCTGATGCCATTGATGTCATCGCTGTGGATCGCTTTGGCGCAGAGCTCGGTATCCCATGCCTTGAGCACATCCTCGATGCCCGTGGCCTTGCTGTGAGAGAGCGCAGTGACCTTGTCGAAAAAGGCACACACATAGGCATTCTCGTCTTTGAGACGCTCCAGTCCGAGGATGGCATAGAGGTCTTCGATGAGCATCACGAGGGGCTCTCCGCGCAGGGTGTCGATGCCGGTGCGCAGCGCTTCGGGCAGCAATGTGGCGGGATCTTCGGTCTTGACAAAGAGTTGGTTGTCGAGATTGGGATCGTTTCTGCCCGATTCCAAGCGGTAATAAGCCTTGACCAGAAAGGCCGTGTTCAATGGGTCATCGGGATGAGCGAGATAGCGCAGGGCCCCGATAATCATTCTGACGGCAAGCGAAGCGTCGAGCCGGAAGGCCTCATCGCTGACCAGACTCACCATCATCTCCTTGCCGTCCACGCTGATGGCATGTTGTTGGAAATACTCGGCAATGTCCTGGATATGCTTGTTCTTTCTCACCAGCACGGCAATGTGCTTGGTGGCGACACCTTTTTCCAACAAGTGCTCGATGGTGGTCTTGATGATTTCCAGAGTCTGGGCGTCATAGTCCTCGTCACCAATCAAGTGAACCTTGACCAGTCCCGTCTTTTCTTTGCTCTTCGGGAAGGCCTGCTCGACCTCTTTATAGGCCGTCTCTATGTCAGTGGCCTTCTGGAGAATGTCGGTCGGGGCATGGTGCTCATTGAGTTCAATCAGTGCGTTTTCCGTAGTTTTCTTGGCCGCAATACGGAAAAAGGTGTTGTTGAAGGTGATGATCAACGGTTGCGAGCGGTAGTTGGTGGAGAGCGTTTCCTCCCTGATCTCGGGGTGGTTGGCGTGAGTGAGGCTTTGCAGCAACCGCCAGTCGCCGCCTCTCCAGCGGTAGATGCTCTGTTTCACGTCACCGACAATCAGTGAACCGGCCTGATGAGCGATGCAGTCATCGATGAGAACCTTGAAGTTTTCCCATTGCACGGCACTCGTATCCTGGAACTCATCGATCATGATATATTTCAGTGCACCGCCGATTTTCTCATAAATAAACGGAGTGTCGCTGCCGTCGATCATCTGTTGGATCAGTTGTTGCGTGTCGCTGAGCGGGAAGTTGTTATTGTCGGCATTGATAGCGTTGACCTGCTGAGCGATCCGTCCGAGCAGTCTGAGTTCATTGAGGTTCCTGAGTGTAAGCTCCACCGAATACCGGATTCTCTCCGCCCTTTGTCTGTGCTTCTCGGCCTCGGCAATGAGAGGAGCCACAAGATCGTGGAAGGCCTGTCCCTTTTCCGTGTCTTTGACAGCTTTCTTGATCAGTGCGTAACAGTCATCCGGCGAAGCTGCCTTGTCGATCGTGGCGTGGGCTACATCGCAGTAGTTGCCGTCGTGGAGTTTCCGGAAGTAGTTGGGGACCGTAGCCCGCGTGAAGTCACTGTCATCGAAACCATACTGACCGACATATTTCTGAAAGCGCTCGGCATAGGTGCTCATCTCTTTATCGGCCTGAGCCGCCAGTGCGCGCAACTCACCCGTGTATTTCTTGAAGAATAGTGGCTGGGCAAGGATTGTCTCCAGTTGCTGGCGGTGCTCTTTGTAGAAGTCGCGGAAGATGTTCATGCCGAAGTCTTTGATCTGTCCGATGACGTTCCAGTTTTTGTCCGCCTCGATGCGCTCGTTGACAAAATCCATCATCCAACCCAGGAGGGGATCCTTGTCATTGTTGATGTTGCTGATGATCTCGTCGACAGCCTGCTGTTCCACCTCTTTGTCGTTGAGGCCCACGTTGAGGTTGGCTTTCAATCCCAGTTCGCGTGCGAGGTTTCTGAGGATGCGCTGGAAGAAGCTGTCTATGGTCTCCACACGGAAATAGTGATAGGCATTGAGTATGCCTTCGAGGGCTTGTGCGGCCCGTTGTTGGATGTCGCTGTCTGTGAGCTGTGGCATACAGTGGTGCAGCTCCTTGACGTAATCATCGCCGCTGGACAGATGATGAGCCAGGGCAAAGAGCTTGCTGAGGATGCGGGTCTTCATCTCCTCGGTGGCCTTGTTGGTGAAGGTCACAGCCAGAATATAGCGGAAGTTCTTAGGGTCTTCCATCAACAGCTTGATATATTCCAGTGCGAGCCGGTAGGTCTTTCCGCTGCCAGCACTGGCTTTGAATACGGTCAGCCTCGTGTTGTCTTTCATATTTCCGTTTTTGTTGATGCAAAAATAGGGATTAATCATGAGATGACAAAGAGCCGGCCGTGTTTTTTCTTATTTTCATGAATCAACAGTCATAATGCTTGTGGTTTGCTGTTTGTTGATTATTCTGACAAAAAACAGGCCTTATTTTGTGATTTTTTCCATCAGCGACCCATTCGGCCGTGATTTCTTGAAAAATGGCGCTTGTTTTGTAACTGTTTGATTAATAAGTGATTATGTTCAGAAGGCATGTTTGGATGCTCCGAAATGTCTCTTAGGGCGCTGTCATATCGGTGATTTTACCTTGTCATTTCAGTGATTTTACCTTGTCATTTCAGTGGTTTTACCTTGTCATTTCAGTGGTTTGATAAGTTCAACAAGGCCTTTTGATGATTTTACGTGCGCATTTTCATGTTCTGATCTCAAAAAAATGCTCAAATGAGACTTCTCTTTTCCCTGGATTGCCCGTTCTTATTGATGTGTTTTTGTCAATATTTCCCTCCATAAGATTTCCCCTCTGTGACAAACAAAAAAGGCAAATGCCTGGACAGCCAAGCATTTGCCTTGTATAAGAAAAAGCAAAATGTATTTAGTGCTTATGCCTCCTCCACGGCAGCCTGAGCGGCAGCCAAGCGCGCGATAGGCACGCGGAATGGTGAGCAGCTAACATAGTCGAGGCCCACGCGATGGCAGAACTTCACTGATGAAGGCTCACCACCGTGCTCACCGCAGATACCGCACTTCAGATCAGGGCGTGTCGAGCGGCCTTTCTCCACAGCCATGCGGATGAGCTGGCCCACGCCGCGCTGGTCGAGAACCTGGAACGGATCGACGTCGAGGATCTTCTTCTCAAGGTAAGACGGCAGGAAGCTGGCGATGTCGTCGCGGCTGTAGCCGAACGTCATCTGTGTCAAGTCATTGGTACCGAAGCTGAAGTACTCGGCCTTCTGGGCGATGAGGTCTGCTGTCAGGGCAGCGCGCGGCACCTCGATCATCGTACCGATCTTGAACGGGATCTCCACACCTTCTTCGGCGAAGAGTTTTTGTGCGGTCTCGCGGATGACCTTTTCCTGTGCGTCGAGCTCATTGACGATACCGACCAGCGGCACCATGATCTCGGGATGCGGATCAAAGCCCTCTTTCTTCAACTGGATAGCAGCACCGAGGATGGCACGTGTCTGCATGGCCGTGATCTCCGGGAAGGTATTGCCCAGACGGCAGCCACGGAGTCCGAGCATTGGGTTGTGCTCGCTGAGGCTTTGTACGCGGTCTTGGATCACCTTCACGCTGACGCCCATCTCCTCGGCCATGGCCTGCTGTCCTTTCAGGTCGTGGGGCACGAACTCATGGAGTGGCGGGTCGAGCAGACGGATGTTCACCGGCATGCCGTCCATGCATTTCAAGATGCCATAGAAGTCCTGCTTCTGATAGGGCAGCAGCTTGGCGAGGGCTTTCTCGCGGCCTTCCTTGCTGTCAGCGAGGATCATTTCGCGCATGGCCTTGATCTTCTCGTTCTCGAAGAACATGTGCTCGGTACGGCACAGACCAATGCCCACGGCACCGAAGTTGCGGGCCACCTCAGCATCGTGAGGCGTGTCGGCATTGGTGCGGACGACGAGACGGGTGTATTTGTTGCAAAGCTTCATCAGTTCGGCAAAGTCACCGGTGACTTCAGCGGGACGTGTCTTCACCTCTCCGAAGTATACTTCGCCGGTGGAACCATTGAGCGAGATGTAGTCACCCTCATGGAGTACAGTACCATCGATTTCCACGGTGCGGGCCTTATAGTCGACATTGATGGCACCGGCACCACTGACGCAGCACTTGCCCATGCCGCGTGCCACCACAGCAGCGTGGGATGTCATACCGCCGCGTGCGGTGAGGATACCCTCAGCGGCGCTCATGCCGGCGAGGTCTTCCGGTGAAGTTTCGATGCGCACCATGACGACCTGATGGCCGTCGGCGTGCCATTTCTCAGCGTCATCAGCGAAGAACACGATCTGGCCACAGGCTGCACCCGGCGATGCGGGCAGTCCGCGTGTGAGCACACGGGCCTGTGCTTTGGCTTCCTTGTCAAAGACTGGGTGGAGCAATTCGTCGAGTTTGTTGGGCTCGCAACGCTCCAATGCAGTCTTCTCATCGATGAGTCCCTCGCGCAGCAGATCCATGGCGATCTTCACCATGGCCGTACCTGTGCGTTTGCCGTTACGTGTCTGTAGGAACCAGAGCTTGCCTTCCTGCACGGTGAACTCCATGTCCTGCATGTCGTTGTAGTGTTTTTCGAGCTTGTCCTGCAAGTCGTTGAGCTGTGCATAGATGTCGGGCATGGACTCCTCCATGGAAGGATATTTGCTGGCGCGGGTAGCCTCGTCGATGCCTTGCTGCTTGGCCCAGCGGAGCGATCCTTCCTTGGTGATCTGCTGTGGCGTGCGGATACCGGCGACAACGTCCTCACCCTGTGCGTTGACAAGGTACTCGCCGTTGAAGCGGTTCTCGCCAGTGGCGGCGTCACGGCTGAAGCAGACACCGGTGGCAGAGCTGTTGCCCATGTTGCCGAAGACCATGGCCATGACGGTGACGGCCGTTCCCCACTCCTGCGGGATGCCCTCCATCTTGCGATAGAGGATGGCGCGGTCGTTCATCCAAGAGTCAAAGACGGCGCAGATGGCGCCCCAGAGCTGCTCCATTGGATCGGAGGGGAACTCCCGTCCGGTGCGCTCCTTGATATAGTCCTTGAAGAGAACGACGAGGCTCTTCAGCTCGTCGGTGTTCATCTCATTGTCGAGACGGATGCCGCGCTGAGCCTTCACCTTCTGTATGATGGCCTCGAAGGGGTCGATATCTTCCTTGTTGACGGGCTTCATGCCGAGGACGACGTCGCCATACATCTGTACGAAGCGGCGGTAGCTGTCATAGGCAAAGCGCTCGTTGCCTGTCTTGGCAGCGAGTCCCTTGACCACCTCGTCGTTGAGGCCGAGGTTGAGGATGGTATCCATCATACCCGGCATGGAGGCACGGGCGCCGGAGCGCACGCTGACGAGAAGGGGATTTTTGGCATCGCCAAACTTCAGTCCCATCAGTTCTTCCACATGCTTCACGCCGTTGACGACATCGTCCTTGAGCAAAGCGACAACATCGGCCTTGCCTTTCTCGAAGTATTCGTTGCAAACGTCTGTGGTGATCGTGAATCCTGGGGGCACGGGCACGCCAATGAGATTCATTTCGGCCAGATTGGCTCCTTTACCGCCAAGGAGGTTACGCATGTCAGCACGGCCCTCAGCTTTGCCGTTTCCAAAGAGATAGACTCTCTTCTCTCTCGTTTTTTCACTCATAGTTAATAGGTGTTGTATGTGTTATATGTTATTTTTATGAAATTGCGTTGTTGAGATTTGTATATTGCAAAGATAGTGTTTTGTCATTAAACTACAAAGAGAATAAGCAAAAAAATGACATGTTGACTTTACAAAATCGCTGTTTGCGCTAACAAGCGTATCAAAGAGTAAGACAAGAAGATGGGAGAAATGGTAGAAAATGTTCAGCGATCGTATTTGATGGAGAACAGAAAAGGCGGATGTCCTTTGCAGTTTTATAATTTTTTCTGTATCTTTGCGTCTGTTAAGTTGGCAAAGACCGCAGTCTCATCCGTTTCAGAGATCTTCGTTTGCCAAATCTCACTCATTATTATATATATAGAACATATTCCATTATGAATAGTATTCAAACAGGAGAAAAACAAGAACAGCAAATAGAGACAGGTGTGACAAAAGAACATGCAACGCTGACCAACCGCAGCTATCTTCTGCCTTTCATCCTTGTCACTTCACTTTTCTTCCTTTGGGGATTTGCACGTGCCATTCTGGATGTGCTCAACAAACACTTCCAAAATGCGCTTGACATCTCCATCACCCAGTCCTCGCTCATTCAGGTGACGACCTATCTTGGCTATTTCATCATGGCCATCCCTGCGGGATGGTTCATCAACCGTCGGGGCTATCGCCTGGGTGTTGTCTTTGGGTTGCTGCTCTTCGGCATCGGCGCCCTGCTCTTCATTCCGGGTGCGGAGGCCGGTACATTCTATGCTTATCTCGCCGCCTTGTTTATTATCGGTTGTGGTCTGGTCTTTCTGGAGACATCGGCCAATCCTTATGTCACCGAGCTCGGCGATCCGCGCACAGCAACGAGCCGTCTCAACTTCAGTCAGTCGTTCAATGGCTTAGGCTCGTTAAGTGCTACGTTCCTTATCGGACAGTTCCTCTTCGATGGCACGGACCGCGGCGGCAATATTGTCATCCCCTATACCGTCCTGGGCGTCGTCGTGCTCGTCATTGCCGTGGTCTTCTCACGTGTCAATCTTCCGGAGATTAAGCATCAGGAGACAGAGGAAGACCGGTCGCAAGGGACGCGCATCGTCAAACTCTTCCGTCATCATCCGATGTTTGTCTTTGGACTCTTCTCTCTGCTGGCCTATGAGGTGTCGGAGATCTCTATCAACAGCTATTTCATCAACTATGTCACGGCCAAAGGATGGATGACGGACAACACGGCTTCCATTGTGCTCACCATGGCTCTTGCCTTCTTCATGGTGGGGCGCTTTGTGGGTAGTTGGATCATGCGCCGCGTGGCAGCCGAGCTCATGCTTCTCTATTGCGCCATTGGCAGTGTGGTGTGTATCGGACTGGTGATGCTCAACCTCGGCAAGGTGTCGATGGTGGCATTGGTGTGCAACTATGTCTTTGAGGCCATCATGTTCCCCACAATCTTCTCTCTGGCCCTGCGTGGCCTGGGCAATCTGACGAAGAGTGCCTCGTCGCTGCTGATGATGACGCCGATCGGAGGGTGTGGCTTCCTGTTGATGGGTATCATAGCAGACTCCACCCACATGATGAGCATGCCGTTTATCATCCCATTCTTGGGCTATTTCGTGGTGCTGCTGTTCGCCTCGGAGCTGACGAGAAAGAAAGAATAAAAGAAGCCTCACCAGCCTCACCCCCGTACCCCTCTCCAAAGGAGAGGGGAGTGAAATGCTTCAAGGGGTCATCACTCATCATTCAACATTCATAATTGTTCATGCGTCGCCTGCTTCTCCTTCTTCTCTTCTCCCTTTCCTTACTTTCCGCTGCTGCCCGCCACATCGTCGGCAGGGTAGTGGACGGCAAGACACATGAGGACTTGGCAGGCGCAGTCGTGGAGTTGCTCAATCCCCGTGACTCCTCAGTCATCAAGTCCACCACCACAACAGAACGGAAGATCTTCGGTTGGAAAGTCTTTGTCTACCAGTTTGATGTCGACAACGACTCCACCTATCTGCTGCGGTGCTCCAACCTTGGATACAAGACAGCTTACCGGCGTGTGAACGTGAGGATGGCCAACCGCGTCAATGAGCAACAGATCGATGACATCGCGTTGGAGCCTGACGTGCATACACTCAGTGAAGTGGTGGTGAAGGCCACTAAGATCAAGATGGTGATGCGCGGAGACACGCTTGTCTATGATGCCTCGGCTCTCAATCTGAGCGAAGGCTCCATGCTCGATGCGCTCATCCGCCAAATGCCCGGCATGACACTGGAAAACGGCATCGTCAAGGTCAATGGGCGTGCGGTCAGTGCCTTGCTCATCGACGGACGCGATTTCTTCAAAGGCGACACGAAGAAAGCTTTGGAAAACCTGCCGGCCTTCACGGTTGACAAGGTGAAGGTATATGACAAGCTGGGGCAGGAAAGCCGACTCATGGGACGTGACATGGGTGACAAGAGCTATGTCCTCGACGTGGCGCTTAAACGGCAATACAAGCATGGGATGATCACCAATGCGGATGTTGCCGGCGGTACCAACAGCCGCTATGCCGCCCGTCTGTTCTCTATGCTCTATACCGACAAAGACCGGTTGACGGTGACCGGCTCGACGAACAATGTCGGAGACTCGTCGGTGCCAGGAGAGAGTGGGGGAATCAGTTCGGCTCCGGAGGCGGGCGGAGGACTCACGGCGGTGAGAAATGTCGGTGTCGAATACCGTAGGGATGGAAAAAACGAGGACGCCTTCTTCGCATCCGCGTTGAACTATGTCTCTGACGACAACGCCACACGCACACGCACCACTGCTCAGACGTTTCTTACGGGCGGTGACACTTATCAGCTCAACCGCAACGCCACCCATAACGCCAGCCGTCAGTGGTCACTGGATACCTCGTTCGGACTGACCCCTTCGCACCATATGCTCGGTGGAAGTTTCTCGGGATCCTACAATCGCAACAGTGGCGACGGCAGCAGCCTGTCGGGTAGTTTCAACAGTCGCCCTGACGGTGATGGCATCCTTGACAGTCTGTTTATGTCAGATGCCAGTGCTTGGCTTTTGAAACAAGCTATCAACCGCGTGAAAAACGACAATCAGTTCAAGGGGCACGCCTATAATGCCTCACTCAGCCTTTATGACCGCGTGCGCCTTGGAAGCAGTGGTAATGATGAGCTTTCATTCAATACAAGCCTCGACTATGGCAAGACCACCAATGACCGCTTTGCCATGAATCGCATCGACTACCTCGGGACAGAGAACCACAAAGATCACCGCTATCAATATTCTCAGACACCTGACAAGCATCTCAACATAGAGGCTTCTGTGCTTTATGCCGGGTTGCTCGTCAATGACACCGTGGGACTGAACAGTCTCTACCTTCGGCCTTCATACACGATCAGGCAGAGCTATGGCAATACCCGATACAGTCTCTACCGCATCGACCAGGCAGAGGGCTATGAAGAACAGGACTACACGCTGGGCATGTTGCCGTCGGAGCGTGAGACACTGATGGCCACGCTCGATGGCAGTAATAGCTATCGCAACAACATGCACACGACCTCGCAGACAGCGGAAACCTCGCTTTATTTCTCTCATGGCGACGGAACAGCCAAACCGCAGTACTCGCTTGCTGCCCGGCTGCCTTTGGAGATGAAACGCGAGCATCTGATCTATTTCCGTAACAAGGACTATGAGAAGGAACGGCACACGACATTCTTCAACCCTTCGGTCGATATCAGATACCAGTTCAATGATTCCACGGGTACACGCTACATGGGCCTTTCTTACTCGGCCTCGCAGAGCGTGCCGGAACTCTCCACACTGCTCGACATCCGTGACGATGCCAATCCGCTGGCCGTGACGCTGGGTAATCCCGATCTGAAGAAAGCCTTCAGTCATTATGTCAATTTCAATGCGGCCTTCTTCCAGTTGGCAACGCAGCGAATGATGAATCTGTCGCTCGGTTTTCATACCACGCACAATGCGCTCGCCTCTTCTGTCACTTATGACAAGCAGACCGGTGTGACGACCTCACAGCAGGTCAATGTCAATGGCAACTGGAGTGCCTCAGCGGGGCTCAGCTTCTCAACGCCGCTCGACCGCGCGACACGATGGAGGATACAGGAGAACTTCAATGCCAACTTCAATCATAGCGTAGACCTCACCACTGTGGAGGGTGTAGACAACCAGCGGAGCAAGGTGCAGAGTTGGGAACTGACCAACCATCTCAAACTCGATTACCAGCTCGATACACGGCTGCACGTCTTTACGGAAGGACGCGTGGCCTATCACAACGCCAATAGCCATCGACAAGACTTCCAAGCCGTAGATGCATGGGACTGTAATTTGCGGTTGGGGACCAACGTGGCGATGCCATGGGGCATGAACCTTGCTACCGACATCACTGACTATCGTCGGATGGGATACAACGATGAGCAGATGAACCGTAGTGAACTGGTTTGGAACGCACGCCTGTCGAAAAAGTTGCTTCACGACCGGCTCACCTTCATGCTCGATGCCTATGACATCCTTGGCAAACTTAACAGCACGACGCTGGTGCTCAATGAGCAGGGGCGCACAGAAACCTGGACCAACTCCATCCCACGCTATCTGATGCTCCATGTCGCTTATAAGTTCACGCTCGGTATGGCCTCATCGAAGAGAAATGTGATATTGGATGGTGGTGATTTGTAAGATAGGTGTGACAAACAGACCCGTTAAGGGAGAGTGGGAGAGGGCAAATAAACTTTTTTAACCATCTTGTTATACTAATTTTCAAGAGACATTTTGCCGTAAGAAAATAATTTGTTAAATTTGCATTTGGTAAAAACAGAGCTCCAGCTGACCTCTGCGATACCTTATAAGTTTAAGGGATAAGAATTGAGAATTTCATTCTAAACATAATTATTAAGTATTATGGCAGTTAATTACAAAGATCTTGGTCTCGTCAATACACGCGAGATGTTCAAGAGAGCCGTCAATGGCGGTTACGCTATTCCAGCATTCAACTTCAATAACCTCGAGCAGCTCCAGGCTATTATCACAGCTTCTTCTGAGCTTCGCTCTCCGGTGATCCTTCAGGTGTCTAAGGGCGCCCGTAACTATGCTAATCCTATCCTCCTCCGCTACATGGCAGAGGGTGCTGTGGAGTATGCAAAGTCTTTGGGCTGCAACCATCCTGAGATCGTGCTGCACCTCGACCATGGTGACAGCTTCGAGCTGGTGAAGAGCTGCGTTGACATGGGCTTCTCTTCTGTCATGATCGACGCTTCTTCTAAGCCGTTTGATGAGAACATCGAGCTCACCAAGAAGTGCGTAGACTATGCTCATCAGTTCGATGTGACTGTTGAGGCAGAGCTGGGTGTCCTCGCTGGTGTTGAGGACGAGGTTTCTGCTGAAGAGTCTCACTATACACGTCCTGAGGAGGTTATCGAGTTCAGCCAGCGTTCTGGTTGCGACTCTCTGGCTATCTCCATCGGTACTTCTCACGGTGCTTACAAGTTCAAGCCCGAGCAGTGCACTCGTGACCCGAAGACAGGCCGTCTGATTCCTCCTCCATTGGCATTCGATGTGCTGGCAGAGATCGAGAAGAAGCTCCCTGGCTTCCCAATCGTTCTTCACGGCTCTTCTTCTGTTCCTCAGAAGTATGTCGACATCATCAACCAGTACGGTGGCAAGCTCCCCGACGCTGTTGGTATCCCAGAGGATCAGCTCCGCAAGGCTGCTAAGAGCGCTGTCTGCAAGATCAACATCGACTCTGACTCTCGTCTGGCTTACACTGCTGGTGTCCGTGAGACCCTCGCTCTGCATCCTGAGTACTTCGATCCTCGTCAGTATGGCAAGGTCGCTCGTGCTTACATGACAGACATGTACAAGGAGAAGATCACTGACGTGCTCGGCTCTGATCACAAGCTCGCTAACTGCGACTAATCATTCGGAATCTTTCCTTCCATGCGCCACTCAGGGGCATGGAAGATGGAGACATAAAAAAAGGACTGCCAGCGATGGCAGTCCTTTTTTTATGCTTAGGAGACCAATTGCCTATTGCTCGCACAGAGGCACTGGGTCGCGTAGGAGGTGTCGCCTTTTATCTCATAGGGAGGGTACGTCTTTTATCTGATGAAGTTCATTGGTGTCCACGCTTCTCGCTCCGGATACTGTGGATCGCCACCCTGATGGATGCGTTTCAGCATCCACGCCATGTTGTTGGCCATTGTACGCATAGTTTGCATACCCTCTTCGTCAAGTTCTGCCTCGCCAGGCTTCTGTCCGTAGACAATGTTCCAATACTGTGAGGTTACGATGGGCATGTTCATCATCTCAAATGCCATGTTCATCGTCTGGTAGACGGCAGAGCCACCGCCGCGGCGGCACACGGCAACGTTGGCGACGGGCTTGTTTTTCATCAGCGCGCCACCGGCATAGAGCATACGCTGCACCACGGCGAGCAACGCGCCATTGGGCTGGCCGTAGTATGTCGGTGAGCCGAAGATAAAGCCATCGGCGCTTTCGGCTTTCTCCAAGAAGCTGTTGCAGACGTCATCGTTGAACGTACAGCGGTTGTTGCCCTTTTGCTTGCAGACGCCGCAGGCGATACAGCCGCGAACGGGTTTGTTGCCCAACTGCATGATTTCTGTCTCAATACCCTGAGCTTCCAGAGTCTTTGCTGCCATGCTGAGGGCATGGAAGGTGTTGCCCTCCTTATGAGAGCTACCATTGATCAATAATACTTTCATCTTGTGCTATATATATAATAATGTGTAAGCTTATACAGAACAAATTACAAATATTATGCCATCCAGCCCAGCAGAAATGTCTTTAACGGCGTCAATTATTTGGTTTGTCACCGGAAATGTCGTATCTTTGTAATCGATAACCAAATAGAAAGGACCAACGATTATGATTAAGATTTATGGTATGCCCACCTGTCCTTATTGTGCCTTCGTGGACGAACAGGTCAAGGGTGACAAACGTTTCAAAGTGATAGATATCGGTGAGAACGTGAGAAATATGAGCGCCTTTATGCATCTGCGTGACAAGAGTGCTGCTTTCGACCACTCCAAAGAGATTGGCGACATCGGCATTCCTGCTTTTGTCTTGGAAGACGGTACGATTACTCTTAAGCCCGAAGATGTGGGACTGAAGGAGTATGACCCGAATGCCGGACCTTCGTGCAGTCTGGATGGAAAAGGATGCTAGAGTTTCATCCTAAACGTGGTGAGGCCGTCTCCATGACAGGGCAGCAGAGTGAGTGAGCCATTGCTCACTCGCATGATCTGTCGTGAGATGGAGAGACCGATGCCACTGCCCTCGGTCTTCGTTGTGAAGAAGGGGATGAAGATGTGCGAGGCAACCTCGTCAGGAATCGGCTCGCCGTCGTCGCTGACATCGATGACCACCGCTTCGTCGGCATCGGAGAAGGCGTGCAGACGGATGTGCTGTCCTGCCGTGGTTGCCTCGCCAGCGTTTTTCAGCAGATTGCTTACCACGCGGGCGATGAGGCTCTCGTCGGCATAGACCAAAAGGTCGGCAGGCTCGACGTCGAGGGCCAGCGTCACGCCCTGGCTAAGAAGCGGCTTCGCTTGAGCCGCCATCCGCTCCAGGAATGGTTTGACATAGAACAGCTGAGGCTGCGGTGTGGGCACGTGGGTGAACTTGCGATAGTTCTCTACGAAGCGTATCAAGTCCTGGCTCGTCTGGTGGATGACTTCCAGCCCCTCGTGCAGCTCGCTGTCAGCCTTTGGCAGCAAGGCCTCGCTGAGCGAGATAACAGGCGTGAGTGTGTTCATGATCTCGTGGGTGAGCACGCGAATGAGTCTTACCCACGAGTCTATCTCTTGGTTGGCCAGCTCACCGCCGATGTCACTGAAAGCGATGATGCGTACGCGCCGCTGTTGCAGGACAGCATGGGTCTCACGCACGGAGAGCTGTTTCAGTGTTTCTTCCACCTGTGAGATATGCGTCACGGCATCGCGCTTGAGCAGTCGCCGTGCGGCCCGGTTGCTTCTGAGTGCCAGTCCGCGCTCTTCGTCGACGACGAGCACACCTGTGTCCACGGCATCAAGGATCTGCTCGAAGTATTTCTCCTTTTCTATCTGCTCGTCACGCGCGTGCTGCAAGATTTCTTTGATGCGGTTGAGGGTCTTGTTGACCATTGCGTCGCCTCTCTTCTCCTCGGGGTAGCGAAAGGCATAGTCGCCGTTATCGATGGCGTTGAGCAGAAACGTCACCTTGTCCGCCATGCGGCGGTTGCGTCGCCATAGCAGAAAGACGATTGCCAGCAATACTACGATGAGTGTGGTGGCAATGGCTAGGAAGATGATGTATGATTCTGAGTGTGTCATAGATGATATCTGACCCTCTCTAGCTCCCCCTGAAAGGGGGGAGAGAAATACAATACCATTAGGGTCATTGTAAGGGTGTCTTTTTTCCCTCCCTTTTAGGGAGGGCTAGGGAGGGTCTGTAGGGTCTGTAGGGTTTATTGGGTCTTCTATATCCCGTATTTCTTCATTTTGTTGTACAGCGTCTGCCGGGAGATGCCCAGGCGCGAGGCCACATGTGAGAGGTTACCACTGCACTCACTGATGGCCTTGGCGATCATGTCGCGCTCCATTTCGTCGAGGCGTTGCACCTCGCCCGTTGCCTTTGGCTGTGTCGAGGCTGAGCCCTCGATGTCATCGGGACCGATGGTTGTGCCGTCGCAGAGGATGACGGCCTTCTCCACAGCGTGTTGCAACTCACGGATGTTGCCATACCAAGGCAACCGCTCTATCTTCTCTTTCGCTTCAGGGGCAAACGCCATGTCCACCTTATTATATAGGTCAGCATAGCGGTGGAGGAAATGGTCGGCGTAGACCAGCACGTCGCTGGCCCTTTCCCGAAGTGGTGGCAGATGGAGGTGGATGGTGTTGATGCGGTAGAGCAGGTCCTCGCGGAACTCCCCGTTTCTTACCATCTCGTCCAAATCGCGGTTGGTGGCACAGACGACGCGCACGTCGACGGGTATTGCCTTGCTGCCGCCCACGCGCACGACGGTGCGCCGCTGCAGGGCTGTAAGTAGTTTGGCTTGGAGCGCATAGCTGAGGTTACCAATCTCGTCGAGAAAGAGCGTGCCGCCGTCGGCCAGTTCAAACTTGCCCGGCTTGTCAGTCTTGGCATCGGTAAACGCTCCTTTGACATAGCCGAAGAGCTCGCTTTCGAAGAGCGTCTCGGTGAGGGCGCCGAGGTCGATGGGCATGAGTGGACGTGCGGCGCGCTTTGACAGCCGGTGAATCTCCTTGGCCAGCACCTCCTTGCCCGTGCCGTTCTCACCCGTGATGAGGATGTTGGCATCGGTGATCGCTACCTTCTCTACCATCTCGCGCAGCCGCTTCATGGCTGCCGACGTGCCCCATATCATGCCAGGCTCGGGAGTCTTGGTGTCTTTTTTGTGCGACTTGTGGTAGGCATCAGAGAGCTTCTCGATGAGCTGTGCGTTGTCGAAAGGCTTGACGATGAAGTCGGCAGCTCCGTCCTTCAGTCCTGTCACGGCCAGCTCGATGTCGGCATAGGCCGTAAAAAGCACTACAGCGGTCTGTGGCCGAGCTTTTCTTATCTCCCGGAGCCAGTAGAGTCCCTCGTTGCCGTTGTTGATGCCGCTATGGAAGTTCATGTCGAGCAGCACCACGTCGGGCTCGTCCTCGCGCAGCCGCGTCATCAGTCCCGACGGACTCGCCATGCAGACGATACGGTCGAACGTCTGCTCCATCACCATTTTCACCGTAGTGAGGATGTTGCGGTTGTCGTCCACGACAAGCAGTGTACCTTGCTTCATTGTGCTACTTACTTCTTGGTTATTGTCCTTACAAAAGTAACTAATATTAGTTGTACGAGCAAATTCTATTGGATTTTTTTATTGCTTATCCTTTGAACAGATTCCATTCCTCATAACAATTCTCTTCATTTGCGGACGGCCACGAGGGCCGCACCCTGCAATCTGCTTGATGGAGAAGCATACGCCGTGTCCAATTCTTATACATTCACTGTCCAAATATTGTACAGTTGAACGAGATGCAATTTCTGTATGTCGTTCACAAACAGTACTTTACATTTTTGGCACGGCTTTGGCACTGTATTCCGTGTATGAAAACGAAGCATTATATCCCAATGTTAGGCTTGTTGCTAAGCCTGAGTGTCCACGGCCAGGAGACATGGACGCTGGACCGCTGCATCGCCTACGCCCGCGAGCACGCCTCCGAGGTGAGACGGCAGACACTGGAACAGGAGCAGAAGCGCGCCGACTACCGCACGTCGCTGCTCGACTTCCTGCCCTCTGTGTCGGCGGAGGTCAACGGACAGTACAGTTGGGGCCGCAACATCGATCCGGAGACCAATACCTATAATAATGTCACGACGTTCAACAACTACTATGCACTCGGAGCCTCGGTGACGCTCTTCGACGGCGGTGCCACCTGGAACGCCTTCCAGCAGGCCCGGCTCGACAGGGCCTCGGCACAGAGCGCCATTGACAAAGCCAGCGACGACAAGGCCATGAGTGTAATGGAGAAATATGTCGATGCCGTCTACACCAACCGCACCATCGCCCTCGCCGAGGAGAAACTGAGCGACTCGAAGGCACTGTTGATGAAGACCCGTCGCATGTTCGACCTTGGCGAGAAGAGTCGGCCCGACGTGGTACAGGTAGAAAGCCAGGTGGCCGAGGACGAGTACAACCTCCTGCACCAGCGCAACCTCGCCGACAAGGCCATGGCCGACCTGAAGACGGCCATGAACTATCCCACCGACGACACGCTCTTGGTAGCCGGTCTGCCCGTCGATGTCGCTGCCGCTGCCATGCTGCCCGCCAACCGCCGGGCCTGCGACAGTCTGATGCAGAGTGGCTACTTCCTTGCCGACCGCCCGGCTGTCGCTGTGGCTGAGGCAGCTGCCGAACGAGCCCGGTTGGCGTGGAAGATACAGCGTGCTGCGCTCCTGCCCAAACTCACGCTGAGCGGCGGCGTGGCTACCAACTACTACAAGAACCTCACGGCGGGCGGACAGGCTGAGGGCTTCGGCTCACAGTTCCGTAACAACATGGGCGAGTACATCTATATGACGCTCTCTATCCCTATCTTCAATGCCTCGTCGTGGAACAAGGTCCGCCGGGCCAAGACCGACTGGCAGGAAGCACAGCTCGATGTGGCCAACGCGCGCCGCAAACAGCACGACGATGCCTTGCAGGCTGTCCTCGACTACCGTGGCTACGCCCGTGAGGTGGAACAGCTGCAGCGCAAGGCGGCTTCCGACTCGCTGGCGCATCATCTCTCCAGCCGCAAATACGAGGAAGGCATGCTCGGCGTCTTCGACCTGCACACCACGGCGCAGACGCTCTTGCAAAGCCGCCTGCTCCTGCTGCAAAGCGAGATGATGCTGGCACTGAAGCAAAGGCTCGTCAACTATTATGTCAACGGAAAATTATAAAAGACTATGGATATAGAAATCAAACAGAAGAAATACCGTGTGCCACGGAAGTACTGGCCGTGGATAGGTGGGGGCGTGTTGGTCATTGCCCTGCTGGTATGGCTGGCCTTGGGCAACTTCACCTCAACGCTGCAAGTCGACACGCGAGGGCTGAGCATCGCCACCGTCACCGACGCGCAGTTCGACGACTACGTCAGCCTTGACGGCAATGTGGTGCCCATCCAGGTGGTGCAGATCTCGCCAGAAGAGGGCGGTGTGGTCGTAGAGAAGGTTGTCGACGAGGGTTCGAAGGTGCACAAGGGCGATGTCATCGTCAGGCTGAGTAACTCCAACCTCGACCTCGAAATCCTCAACGCCGAGAGCGAGCTCGCCGAGAAGCAGGACATGCTGCGCAACACGCAACTGTCGATGGAGCAGGACCAGCTCAACAACCGTACTGAGGCCGCACAGTATGCCATGGACGTACAGACCAAGAAACGGGCATTGAGCCATCAGACCGCCTTGCAGCGTGAGCAGCTCAACTCGCGTGAGGACTACCTCAAGGCCAAGGAAGACTACCAACTGGCCCAGGAGAAGAACCGACTCATCCGTCAGCGGCTCAGCAAGAGCGCGCAGATGCGACGGGCACAGATGGACCAGATGAGCGACAACCTCGCCTCCATGCAGCGCAACGTCGAGCTCGTGCGCCAGCGTAAGGCTAAGCTCAATGTGCGATCCACCATCGACGGTGAGGTGGGCGCACTCGACGTGGAGCTCGGACAGAGCATCACGCCGGGACAGAAGATTGGTGTCATCAACGACCTGAGCGACTACAAGGTGGAAGCGCAGGTTGATGAGCACTATATCGACCGCGTACACGCCGGACTCGCAGCCACGTTCACGCAGAACGGCCGGACCTACCGCTTGGAGGTGCGCAAGGTCTATCCCGAGGTACACGACGGCCGTTTCAAGATAGACTTCGTCTTCCGTGGGCAGCGGCCGCAGAACATCCGCACGGGTCAGACCTATTACATCGACCTGCAGCTCGGCGAGTCGAAGAAGGCCATCCTCATCCCCAAGGGCACCTTCTACAGCACTACTGGCGGCTCATGGATCTTCGTGCTCGACGCCTCCGGCCACAAAGCCTACCGCCGCAACATCCGCATCGGACGGCAGAACCCACAGTACTATGAGGTATTGGAAGGCCTGGAGCCCGGCGAGCGTGTCATCGTCAGCGGCTACGAGAGTTACAAGGGCTATAAAGAATTAAGGATAAAATAACAAAGGATATGAACAATTTCATCAATGCCATCAAGAACCTGCCACGTCGCGGCCAGCACAACCTGGCCAAGATTATCTGCTTAGGCTTTGGCCTCTCCGTGTCGGCGGTGCTGATCGGCGAAGTCTATTTCGAGCAGACCGTCGAGACGTGGTTCCCCGGGCACGAGCGCACCTATACCATCAACGAGGATGTCGTGCAGAACGGGCAGTACAACGAGTGGTCCTCTACCTCGGGAGCCGTTGCGCCGGGCATCAAGGACATGTCGCCACAGGTGGAGGCCGCCACACGCTACACCTTCATGCTGGGTGATGTCAAGGCGACCATCGACGGCCGACAGTTCACCATCGACGAGATCAAGGCGGCCGACAGCTGCCTCTTCGATGTCTTTCCCCGCAAGACCTTACAGGGCAACCTCAAGGAAGGATTGAGCCGACCCTATTACTGCGTGGTGAGCCGTTCCATGGCCGAGCGCATTGGCGGCAACGTGGTGGGCAAGGCCTTTGACCTCCGCGACTACGACTACAAGCTCATCATCGGGGGCGTCTATGACGACTTCCCCTACAACTCCAACCTGCGCGATATTGATGTTATCGTATCGCTGCCCACTACGTTGAAAGTCTTCGATTGGGACATCGTCCACCACTGGGTGGGCACCGACCGCTTCTCTTCTTTCATTAGACTGCGGAAAGGGACGACGATTGCCGACTTGAAGCCCAATGTCCGCAAGATGATTGCTCAGCACAGCGAATATGCCGAGGCTGAGAAAGCCGGGGTGAAGTTCGACTACTCTTTCACACAGATTACCGAAGACTATACCTCCAACCCGCAGGTGAAGACAATGTGCTGGATCATGTCGCTGCTTGCCATCATCCTCTTGGTCTCCACTGTGGTCAACTACCTGCTCATCGTCATGGGCAATGTGGTGATGCGCTTCCGCGAGATGGCCGTACGCAAGTGCTTCGGCGGCGGGCGACGCACCATCTACGGTATCACCATCAGCGAGTCGCTCGTCCACGTGCTCATCGGCATTCTGTTAGCCTTGGCACTGATGTTCGTCTGCAAGGGAACGATAGAGCAATATATCTCCACGCCTATCAGCACGATGCTGCTCAGCCGTGGCTCATGGATACTTGTCCTCATCTGTCTGTTCATCATCTTTGTGGGTGGCTTTGTGCCGGGCTATATATATAATAAGGTGCCGGTGACAGCAGCTTTCCGTGGTGTGCATGAGGCGCGCCGTCGGTGGAAGCTCATCATGCTGTCGGTGGAGTTTCTCGTGGTCACCATCATGTTCAGCCTCCTCGCCGTCGTGCAACAACAGTATCACGAGGTCACGCATGAGAACATGGGCTACGACTACAGCCACCTCGCCGTGGTGACCGTGGATAAGGCACCCTCCGACCAGAAACGACAGGCCATGGCCTCGTTGCGCTCCCTGCCCTTCATCGAGCAGGTGACGACGGCGTCGACATTACCCATCGAGGGGGCCAGTGGCAACAACATCTACCTGCCCGGTGACGATACGGAGTATTTCAACATTGCGGACCTGTATGGTGTCGGTGACGGATACCTGAAGCTCATGGGCATCAAAGTCGTCGAGGGCCGCAACTTCACCGAGCCTGCCGACAGCAACCTCAGCGAGGTGATGGTCAGCGAGTCGTTTGTCAAGCGCTTCCACACCACCACCCACCGCCATGGCAGCGTCGTCGGGCAGCATATCTGTGTCTCCGAGCACACCGACAGTCTGCATCCTTTCTCTACGATATGCGGCGTGTATCAGGATGTCAGCATCGGCTCATCGCTCAACCGAGAGCTGCGCCCGAGCGTGCTCTTCCATAACTATGATGACGATAGATATATCCTCGCGAAGTTTAGCGACCTCACCGCTGACAACCTCGACCGGGCCCGCCAGCAGTTGAAACAGCTGTTGCCCGACCGCGATGTGAAGGTGATGCCCTATTCCGACCTTGTCGTTGACCAGTATCGCAGCACCAATGGTTTCCGCGTCGGCACCCTCGCCACCGGCATCACCGCGTTGGTCATCGCCCTGATGGGTCTCATCGGCTACACCACCGACGAAGTGAACCGTCGCCGCAAGGAGATAGCCATCCGCAAGGTCAACGGCGCCACGGCACGCGACATCTTCCGCATGCTCGTGACCGACGTGCTGCGGCTCTCGCTGCCCGCCGTCCTTGTCGGCCTCATCCTGTCCTGGGTTATCGCCGGACAGTGGCTGCAGCTCTTTGCCGACCGCATCACGCTCTCGCCCCTGCTCTTCCTCGTTGTCGGTGCCGTGGTGCTTATCATCATCGTCGCCATTCTGCTGCTTTCAGCCCGCAAGGTCGTCAACGGCAACCCCGTGCTCTACCTCAAAGACGAGTAGAAGCCTCTCGCTTGGTTCAGTAAGCCTCTGCTTTGCAGTGCCCCTCCCGTTCAGTAAGCCTCTGCTTTGCAGTGGCCCTCCAAAAAATAATAAGAAACAACAGCTATGATAAAAGTACAAGATTTATGCAAGACCTTCCGTACGGAAGAAGTCGAGACCATCGCCCTCGACAAGGTATCGTTTGAAGTAAAGGACGGCGAGTTTGTCGCCATCATGGGTCCCTCCGGCTGTGGCAAGTCCACGCTCCTCAACATCCTCGGACTCCTCGACAACCCCACCTCTGGCCAGTACTGGCTTGGCGACAAAGAGGTATCAGGTCTCCACGAGAACGAGCGCACGGCCATCCGCAAAGGCCAGATAGGCTTCGTCTTTCAGAGCTTTAACCTCATCGACGAGCTCAACGTAGAGGAGAACATCGAGCTGCCGCTCACCTATCTCGGCATGCCGAAGAGCGAGCGCAAGCAGAAGGTGCAGGAGGTGATGAAGCGCATGAACATCAGCCATCGTGCCAAGCACTTTCCCCACCAGCTCTCCGGCGGTCAGCAGCAGCGCGTAGCCATCGCCCGCGCTGTGGTCTTCGGTCCCAAGCTCATCCTCGCCGACGAGCCCACGGGTAACCTCGACTCGAAGAACGGGGCCGAGGTGATGCGACTGCTCACCGAACTCAACCAAGACGGTGCCACCATCGTCATGGTGACCCACAACGCCCACGACGCCGAGATGGCCCACCGCATCATCCATCTCTTCGACGGACATATCGTCACGAATCCATAATTACTCTCTCTCAAGAGGAGGTTGTCTCGTGTTGGAGAAGGCCTCCTCGCCTTTATATATAGTCCTATGTCAGTCTAATTGATCATCCGAGTCAACGATATATATATAATAATGTTTTGACGATTTGCACGAACGAATAATTTGCCGTAACTTTGCATCAAGAGAGATTTTACGAAAAGATATATCAAGTGAAAGCGGTAAAGAAAATCGGTTTGTTGCCAAGGGTGATCATAGCCATCCTTTTGGGAGTCATGATGGGTTTGTGCCTACCAGCTTCTGTCGTGAGAGTGTTTGTGACTTTTAATAGCCTGTTCAGTCAGTTCTTGGGATTTATGATTCCCCTCATCATCATTGGCCTCGTCACACCCGCCATCGCAGACATAGGACGGGGCGCAGGCCGACTGCTTGCAGTGACAGTGGTCATTGCTTATGCCGACACGGTGCTGGCCGCACTCCTGGCCTATGGGACCGGCTCGTGGCTTTTCCCTTCAATGATTGCTACCACGGGCGGATTGCCACATATTGCCAAGAGCATGGAGCTGACACCTTACTTCACGATCTCCGTTCCGCCCATGGTGGATGTGATGAGTGGACTTGTCTTCTCTTTTCTCTTTGGTCTTGGTATTGCCTATGGCGACCTTAAGACTTCCAAGCGCTTGTTTGATGATCTGCGCTATGTCGTGGACAAAGTCATCGCCAAGGGCATCATACCTTTTTTGCCCCTTTACATCTTCGGCGTATTTCTCAACATGACATATAATGGTCAAGCTGGCAAGATCATGTTGGTCTTTGCACAGATCATCCTCGTCATCCTGGTGCTCCATGTGCTGATTCTTGTCTATCAATATTGCATTGCGGGTGCCATCGTCCGTCGCAATCCCTTCCGATTGCTGCTGAACATGCTGCCTGCCTACTTGACGGCATTAGGTACAAGTTCATCGGCAGCAACCATTCCCGTGACGCTGGCCCGCACACTAAAGAATGGAGTGAGCAATGCCATTGCGGGTTTTGTCATTCCGCTTTGTGCCACCATTCATCTGAGTGGCAGTGCCATGAAGATCACAGCCTGTGCCCTGACCATCTGCCTGCTTACTGGGCAAGCCCACGACTTTGGTCTCTTCTTCTATTTTATCTTGATGCTTTCCATCGTCATGGTGGCAGCTCCCGGTGTTCCGGGTGGAGCCATCATGGCAGCTTTGGCTCCTTTGGCAAGCATCCTTGGTTTTAACGCCAACGCCCAGGCGCTGATGATCGCCTTGTATATTGCGATGGACAGCTTCGGTACAGCCTGCAATGTTACGGGAGATGGCGCAATCGCGCTTGCCGTGGATAAGATGTTTGGAAAATTTCAGTCTGCTGATTAAGTAAAGGCGATGCTCCGTCAACCGATGCTCTATGTTGCCGTTGCCCTCATGACTGGAATCATGATTGGCAGCCAGGTGGAGACTACTGTGGAGATGGGGGTCTGGGCGGTCGTATTCTGTGTGTTGTTCTTCCTTGCCTGGGTAGGGTATCGCTGGAATAAGTGGCTATGCGATGTGTGTCTGCTCCTGTCCACGGTGACCTTCGGCATCATCCTTGAATGTTGGCAAATTCAAAATGACCAGCGCCCCTTGCCTGCTGGCAGAGTTTCGTGCCAGGCCATTGTTGTCAGTATGCCACAAGCTCACGGCAAAGTCATGCAGTCAGATGTGGAAATGATAGGGGTCCAAGGCCATCAACTCCGTCATTCCTTCAAGGCGCGGCTTTCTTTCCTTCGTGACACTCTCTCTTCTGATTCTTTTGTCACTCCTGTGATGGGCGACGGCATAGCGTTTACTGCCCGTTTGCAACATCCGGGTGACGGGTACTGTGCACGAGATGGCAGTGGGCATTTCGATTCTCGCCGTTGGTTGCTGTCTCAGGGCTATCGTGCTCAGGCTCTTGTCTACTCTGATGATTGGCATCGGGTGGCCTTGCCACTCAGTCGTTTAGATAGAGTGGACCGTGTGAGGCTAAGGGTAGGGAAGTGGCGAGAAGGGCTGTTGGCGCAATACCGGCGTGCAGGCCTGCAAGGTCAGGAGTATGCAGTGGTCGCAGCGATGACCTTGGGTGACAAGAGTGGACTGACCAAGAGCTTGCGTCAGGTTTATTCCAGAACCGGCACCAGCCATGTGCTGGCATTGTCCGGTCTCCATTTGTCCATCCTCTTTATGATCCTGCTCAGCACCTTTCGTCTGCTGCGTCTCAACCGTTGGGTCCGTTATTGGCTGGTGCTGTTGGTGATGTGGAACTTTGTCGTATTGGTGGGTATGCCGGTCAGTGTGGTGCGTGCCGCCATCATGTTGTCAGTGGGTAGTGTGGCCTTGTTGCTTCATCGCAGGAGTGCCTCGTTGAGCGCTTTGTCTTTGGCAGCCGTGATCTTGCTGGTCATCCATCCCGGCAGCCTATGGGATGTCTCTTTTCAATTGTCTTTCATGGCCGTGCTGTCACTGATCGTTGTGGAACCAATGGTTGCGGATGTTTGGTATCCCCGTTATCGCATTGTCTCCTGGTTTTGGTCGGCAACCCGTACGTCGGTGATTGCCCAGTTGGGCACCGCCCCCTTGGTTATTTATTATTTTGGCAATCTCTCGGTCTATTTCCTTCCAGCCAATCTGATCGTAGCGTTGTTGTCGATGCCCCTTTTACTGTTGTCGTTTTTCTTTTTCCTATCCTTGCCTTTGCAGACCGTCCATCTTGGCCTGGTCTCTGATGTTCTTGCCCAGGTGTTGTCATCTGCGACATGGTTGCTCAATCATAGTTTAGGATGGCTGTCCAGTCTTCCGGGAGCTGCCGTTGACGATGTGTCATTGAATGAGAAGCAAGTATGGCTTTATTATTTTGCTCTTGTCTGCTTTGTATCCGCATTTGTGTATAGAAAGCGCATAAAGAAA
>URCI01000045.1 GCA_900546345.1 uncultured Prevotella sp.
CAATGCCGTTCATCACGCGCACAAAGATCAGCCAACGACGGTCTGAGGTGAGAAACTTCACGTTCATCTCGCCATAGGTGTAGTTGCCGATGATCGACGAGAAGGCAAACATGAAGATGGCTACGGCAACAAACGTGGGCCCGACAGAGCCTATCTCATGTTGCAAAGCGGTCTGTGTGAGCTGAATGCCATTGAGGCTGTTGTCGGTGTATACACCACTGAGCAGAATGATGAAGGCGGTGCAACTGCAGATGAGCAGGGTGTCGGTGAAGACGCTGAGCGCCTGCACCAGTCCTTGCTTGACAGGATGACTGACATCTGCAATGCTGGCCGCGCAGGCGGCCGATCCCTCACCAGCCTCGTTGGAGAACAATCCGCGCTTGATACCCGTCATCATCATGGCGCCGAAGGTACCCCCGGTGAACTGTCGGAAACCGAAAGCATTCTCAACAATGAGGGCAAACATGCGGGGCACAAGCTGAATGTTGACGGCAAGGATGACCAGCGCCAAAAGAATATAGAGCACGGCCATTACCGGCACAAAGATGCTGCTCACCTTCGCGATGCGGTTGATGCCGCCAAAGACGCAGGCTGTGGAGAGAACCACCAGAACCAGCCCCATCAGCCATGGCTGTATGCCAAAGGCGCCTTGCATGGCACCGCAGATCGTGTTGCTTTGTATGGAGATATAGGCCATGCAGAAGGTCACTGTGATGAGCACGGCATAAAGGCGCGCCATCCACCGTTTGTGCAAACCAAACATCATGTAGTAGGCTGGACCGCCGATATAACTGCCCTCGGTCTTGCGCTTATAGAGTTGGGCCAACGTCGACTCCACAAAAGCAGTCGCCGAACCAAGCAAGGCGATCACCCACATCCAGAAGATCGCACCGGGGCCGCCCACGGCAATGGCTGTGGCCACACCGGCAAGATTGCCCGTTCCTACACGCGAGGCAATGGACACGGCAAAGGCTTCAAATGACGAGACATGCTTCTCATGGGTCTTCTTGGTCGAGTCGCCCAACAGACGGATCATCTCGCCTATCATGCGGAACTGCACACCACGCGTCTTGACCGTGAACAGTACGGCACAAACAATGAGGACCGCTACGAGGATGTAGGTCCACAACACATTATTTATATTAGTGATCGCGGTGTTGAGCCAACCATCGGCAGAAAATATCTCTGTCATCTCTCTCTTTGTTACTTTTGAAGGTCTTTCTCGCTATTCTGTGACAAAGGTACAAAAATATTTTGTTGATTGGCTCAAAATGAAAGGAAAATAACAGCAATAGCCGATATTCTATCTCTTAAGAAAGCTCCTAAGCCTTTCTGACCGTGGATGGCTGAAGATGTCCTGTGGACTGCCCTCTTCCTCGATGACCCCACCATTGAAGAAGAGCACGCGCGAGGCCACGTCGCGGGCAAAACTCATCTCATGAGTGACCACCACCATGGTCATCCCTGTCTGTGCCAGGTCGCGCATGATCTGCAATACTTCCCCTACCATCTCTGGGTCGAGGGCGGAAGTGGGCTCGTCAAAAAGCATCACGTCGGGGTTCATCGCCAAGGCACGCGCGATGGCCACACGCTGGCGCTGACCGCCGGAAAGGCTGTCGGGCCAGGCATCTGCCTTGTCGGCGAGCCCCACACGCTGGAGCAGACGGTCGGCAGTGGCCGACGCTTCCTGACGGGACAACTTTCCCAACGTCACGGGAGCCAGCATGATGTTGCGGCGAATGGTCATGTTGGGAAAGAGATTGAATTGCTGAAACACCATGCCGATACGTTCCCGCATCTTATTGATGTTGATTTCCGGTGACGTGATATCGGTGCCTTCAAAGAGGATATGACCCGAGGTGGGCTGCTCCAATAAGTTGAGACTACGAAGAAACGTGGACTTGCCACAGCCAGAGGGGCCAATGATGGCGACGACTTCCCCCTCGCGGATGGTCGTGCTGATGTCGCGCAGCACGACATGATCGCCAAAGGACTTACTGAGATGATCGATGGTGATGAGGATCTTATCTTTCATTTTTGCGTAGTTTCTTTTCCAGCATACCCACGGCCGATGACAGGCTGAGCACGATGGCAAGGTAGATAACGGCCACCACACCTAAAGGCAGAATGGCATCATAGGTGATACTGCGGATGATGTCACTGCCTTTTGTGAGATCCACCAGCCCGATATATCCGCTGATAGACGTCTCTTTGAGCAGGGTGATCAACTCATTGCCGATGGCGGGCAACACGTTCTTAAAAGCCTGCGGCAGGATGATGAGCCTCAGCGTCTGGCTGTAGCTCAGTCCCAGCGAGCGCCCGGCTTCGCTCTGTCCACGGTCGATGGACATGATGCCGCTGCGCACAACCTCGGCCAGATAGGCCGACGAGTTGATGCCAAAAGCTACGATGGCCACAAGCACCTTGCTCACATCAGCTGCTGCAAAGATGACATAATATATAATAAGGAGTTGCACCATCGTCGGCGTGCCGCGGATGATGACAAGATAGAACTTGCACAAGGCGTTGAGCACCGTGTAGCGGCCGGTACGGTCATGGGTGGTGCGCACAATGGCAATCAGCGAACCAAGGCAAAGTGAGATGAGAATGGCGAAGAAAGTGATGATGAGTGTGTTGCCCAGCCCTTGAAGAAGATAGAGATAACGCCCCTCGACAAGAAAGTCTTGCCGGAACTTTTGGACCAGACTCTGTGAGCGCACTTCGTGGCGGGCCGTTTTCACGATGATGACTTGGCGGCTGTGGGCGTAAGGGTCGGTGAAGCTGACATTGTGAAGACGGTCGGGAGTGACCGTCAGAGCGGCTGCTCCCACATCGGCCTTACCGGTTTGTACCGAAGTAACCACGGCATCGAAATTCATATCCTCCACGTTGAGCGTCATGCCAAGCACGTCGGCCACAGCCTGCATGATGTCGATGTCGATACCCACCACGCGTCCGTTGTCGTAATATTCATAAGGCTGGAACGTGGCGTTGGTGGCGACGACAAGCACGCCATTGGGTCTTCCGATGGCCTTAGGCTGGTAGGCGATACTCATCTTCTGACGGAGATGGCGGCTGACGATCGTGTCGAGAGTACCGTCATTGCGCAGCAGCTGCAGTGCATGATTGATATTCCGTACGAGGTCGCGCCGTCCATGGGCCACACAAAAGGCATAGGGCTCGGTGCTGTAGGCGTGGGGCAGGATGGCGAGGCCATCGTTTTGCGAAACAAAAGCCTTGGCGGGCTGTTCGTCTTCCACCACGCAGTTGACCTTTCCCTGCAAGAGGGCTTGTATGGCATCAGCCGTCTTGGTAAACCGCTCCACCTGGGTGCCGGCCTTGTCGTGCTCCATTCTCGATACTTTCGTGTCGGATGTGGTACCAAGCTGCACACCGATCTTGCTGCCCGGCAAGTCTTTGGCCGAGCGGATCGTCTTGGTCTTGTCTGCACACCCCAGTAAGGAGAGCAGGACGGTCAACAGGACTCCTATATAAATATGCGTTCTCACCAATTTCGATTCTTTTTGATGGTGTCTCTGATATCTGTTGGTTGTCAGAGCTGCCCCGCCTCCACGAGGAGCACCACACGCTCGGTGAGCCGGTCCACACCCTTGGGCTCATAGTCTTTTTTCAGGCTGGCACCGAAGACCCACGCAAAGGCTTGCCAGAAGCCGGCACGCACGGGACCGAGAAAGGCTTTGATGAGGTCATAACTCGAACTGTTGCATTCGCGGTAGACAAGCTTGATCAGCAACTTACCCTGGCTGTAGGTGAGTTTCTTCATGCGCGGCGTATATTCCTTCCTGATTTCCGCCTCTACGCGCTTCATGTGCTCGTCCTTGGCCTTTTTATTGGGCAATGTCTCGAGATAATCACCGGTCTCTATGATAATGCGGTTGACTTCCTTGGCAATGGGCAGCACTTTCTTCACATTGTATACCAGCCGGTTAAATGCGGCGCGCTCTTGCGCATTCTTGAAAACAGGCGGAGAAAACACCCATACATTGTTGAGCTCTACATACTGAATGGAGTCGCGGCCCATCAACACCTTGCCCACTTTCACCATCGGCACAAAGGTGGGATTGTCCATATCCACCTGCATGTCTTCTGGATTGACGTGGTCGGGATTGCCGATGCCGTTTTGGGCATGGGCAACAACCACCATGCAGAGACACACGGCGACGAGCATAGTGTGTTTCCACACACGGATGATGTTCTTAGCTACCTTCATAACAGACGCAAAATTACACAGATTTGGGCTGATACGGAAATAAATTAAGTTATATTTTGATGCTACTGTCTTTCACACAGCGAATTTACATTCCAGAAGAGTGGCCAAGCACACTCCGGTATTCATCCATCATCTGCTCTGCCAGACGGTTGCCCTCGAAACGACGGACATATTCGCTGCCACTGTGGGCAACCCGCAGGCGCTCTGCCTCGTCAGTGAGCAGACGGTGGAGGGCTGACGCCATGGCATCCTCATCATCGGGGTCGACATAGTAGTTGTCGGGGCCGCCTGCCTCTTCAAGACAGGATCCCGTAGCTGCCACAACGGGCAGGCCACTCTGAGCAGCCTCGATGACGGGCACGCCAAAACCTTCGTAGCGCGAGGGATACACAAAGACATCAGCCATCTGATACAGAGCTGGCAGATCGGTGTTAGGCACGCCATGCAGCAAGACAATGCGGTCGTCGACGCCATGATGGGCCGCATACTCCATCACCTCATTGGTGTAACCGGTTTTGCGCCCGACGATGACCAGATGTTCCTGACGGGGCAATTGCTGCAAAGCTTTCACGACAAGCATCACATTCTTGCGCTCCTCAATGGTCCCGACATTGAGAATGTAATGGTCGGGAAGTGAATAGCGGCGACGGACTGCCGTCCGCTCGTCGTCGCCGGCGGTGCGCCGGAAGTCGCTGCTGCAATTCTGATAGATGACATCAATGCGGTCGGCAGGGTAATCGGAATAGTAGAGGATGTCGCGCTTGGTGCACTCGCTGATGGCGATGATGCGGTCGGCCTCGCGCAGCGTACGGTAGAACTTGCGGCGATAGAGCATCACGTCGAGCCGATGATAGTATTCGGGATGGCGCAGAAAGATGAGATCGTGGATCGTCACCACGGTCTTGATGCCCGCACGGCGTACGCCCTGGGGCAGTTCACCGGTGAGCCCATGATACAGGTCGATGCCGTCGCGCCGCA
This sequence comes from uncultured Prevotella sp., assembly GCA_900546345.1. GTDB lineage: Bacteria > Bacteroidota > Bacteroidia > Bacteroidales > Bacteroidaceae > Prevotella. The sequence continues at coordinate 5,210 of URCI01000045.1, forward strand.
GATCCGCCACGATGCCCTTGCCGCGCCACAGGTCCTGAGCCAGCCGCCAGTGCTTGCCCGAATAGGCAAACCGCAACCGCTCTGACGCGTGAACCTGACCACGCAGGTCGGCGCGCCCCTCGTCGGGGGCATAGAGCACGAGTTCGGGACAGTCACTGCTGCCTGTCAGTGCATTGACCAGATTGCGCCCATAGCTTCCTAAGCCCGACGCATTACGCACGATGCGCTTCGCGTCCATTCCTATTTTCATGTTCATGCTACAAAGATAACGATTCTTTCCCAATAAAGTAGTGGGAAGAAAGGAAAAAATAGGGAAGTGTTTTGCTGTTACAAGATAATTGCTTATTTTTGCAAATAACCAAAGAAAACACATGGAAGAAAGACTAACAACCAAATGCACGCGATGAACAACAAGATATCAGTGGTGATCAACACCTACAACGCTGAGCGACATTTAGCAGAAGTACTGGACAGCGTAAAAGACTTCGACGAGATTGTGGTGTGCGACATGGAGAGCACTGACCACACCCGCGACATCGCGCTCGCCCGGGGATGTCGCGTGGTGACGTTTCCAAAACGTGACTACGTTTCAGCAGAGCCTGCCCGCACCTATGCTATCCAGCAAGCTTCCTACCACTGGGTGCTGGTGGTGGATGCTGACGAAGTGGTGCCTTCTGAACTACGCGACTATCTCTATCAGCGCATCGCCACTGACGATTGCCCACAAGGACTGTATATCCCACGCCGCAACCGCTTCATGAACAAGTTGAAGAAAGGCACGCCAGGCGATGAGCAGTTGCGCTTCTTCGTCAAAGAAGGGACGGTGTGGCCTCCCTATGTCCATACCTTTCCGCAAATCCAAGGCCGCGTGGAGCATATCCGTTGGCAACCTGGACTGAATCTCGTGCACCTGGCGGAGAATTATGTCAGAGACGTGGCTGAGAAAAACAACCGCTATTCCGACAACGAAGTGGAGAAGCGTGCCAACAAGCACTACGGGGTGGCTGCACTGTTGTTGCGCCCCTTGTGGCATTCCTTCCGCGACTATGTTCTCTCTGGCGGGTTCCGCAATGGCGTAGCCGGACTGATCCACAGCACACTGATAGGCGAATACCAATTCCTGTTAGTGGCAAAGATCATAGAGCGCGACTTGCTCAATAAGCGAAAAGCGAAAAAAGAAAGCCACTGATGCCAACAACACCTTATTATATATAGGCAGCATTGTTGGTCAACAGTGACTTTCTCTTCACGCGAGCAGGAAGGCTTCTGCCAAGAAGGCTTCCCTCCCCTATCATTGTTTTCGCTTTAGCTTTCTTTTCAATTTGGGAATAGGTTTGGAGAACAGCGAGGTTCCGTCTACCGCATGAACAAACAGTTTGGGGCTCATGCGCATGAGGCATTGACGCAAATAGTATTTCATGCCGAGGCTCATTGGCGAATACCAGGGGAAGGCTTTAATAGCCCGGCGTATATCATGCACGCTTTTCATCTTATCATGAAAAGAGGCATTGCTGCGCGAGATGTCCTTGCACAACTTCAGGAAAATGTGGACGGTGTAGGCATCTACCTTCTTTTTCTGATCCTCCAACAGATGGTTTTCTCGCAGGAAATCATAGCGGTCCAACACTACTTTAAACAGTGTGGTGTTGGCTCTGATGCTGCTGATACTGTGCAGAATGCTGCCGGCCCGCTGACGATAGTGATAGAGAGGCTCGTGCAGCAAGGTGACCTTCTGGGCATGCGACATCCATTTCAGAATGGTGGAATGGTCCTCGTAGATATCGTTATAGATGCGCTCTTGGGGAATCGTGCGTTTCATCATATACGTCCACATATAACAAGGTATGCGGTCGCAATAGATGTTGAGCAAGGCCTCATGGGTATTGAGATTTTCTATTTGCGGTCCATGTGACTGATGACAAGTCTGCTCATTCGTCGTATTGCGATAGTAGTCGATGATGATCACGTCGCTTTGTTGCTGCTCCAGGGTCTCGACCATACGCTGCAGGAGATTTGGCTCCAGCCAGTCGTCGCTGTCCGCAAAATAGACATATTCTCCCGTGCAACGGTCCAAAGCGTGCTGACGTGCCATTGCCAGGCCCTGGTTTTTCTGATGCATCACCACGATACGCTCATCACGGGCGGCATAGTCGTCGCAGAGCGCTCCGCCACCGTCGGTACTGCCGTCGTCGACCAAATAGAGTTTCCAGTCTTGGAACGTCTGTGCGAGGATGGAATCCAGAAATTGAGGCAGATAGGGCTTTACCTGATACACTGCGGATATAATACTTACCTTTTCATTCATATCTTTACTCATAGTCTTTATCGTCATATCCCTATGACGTGCCGGTGAAAAAATTGCACCGTAATCAATGTATTTTTTTGAAGAGTTCGTCAAAACAGCTGAAACTTTGTGGACTGAGTGGAGTGCCGGGATCCTCGATCCAGTAAAGTGGCGTGTCACGATACATCGAGGCGACAAGGGTAAACGTGCTGGGTGCTCCGATGAGCATGTCGCAATGAGAGAGCAGACAAAGGTCCTCGCCGGGATTGCCATCGGGGAAGCAAACATTCTCCGCCCCTAATACGTCGATATACAGCTGCCGGTTGAGCTGAGGATCATTGCCACAAATGTAGACCATCGCCCGGCGGTCGGCATTCAAGGTCATTGCCTGCCGGATGATGTTCAGGTATTGCTCGTCGGTGTAGAGATAGCGGCCGCCTTGCCAAGTGGCATAATCTCCACGACGGATGTGGACACCCAAACGTATCACGGCATCGGCGCCCGACGAAGCAGGGCCTTCCGCCTCACGCATACGCCGGGTCACAGTGGCTTCGACATCATTGTGGAAAGCAAAGAGGCGGATGATCTCAGGCTTGTATTTCAGGAAGAGATCATAGAAGCGGACGCCCCACCCCTCGGCCACACAATGGCGATGGCGGAGTAACTGCTGTTCCTGCTGTGTCGTGTCGCCTTCGTGAAAAGGGAAGGTGACAACGGGCAGCACATGGAGCTTAGCACCGTATTTGCCCATGAGATACCAAACAAGGCTGTGGTGCGGCGTGTCGCAAATGTGGAAATAGCGGTACTTATAGGCAAAGCGCATGGACAACGTGGCACGATCGTGCTCGCGTCCCCAGGCATAGAGATGGGCATATTGCAGGATGTTGTTGCACATCCGTCCTTTGTCCCTGACAAATATCATAGGCTGTTGTTTACTGTCTTATTGCTTAAAAGCGGTGAGCCGTCAGCTGATTCCCTTCTCGCGCTTAATGACATCGATGGGTCGCAGATCCACCTTGCCCGTTGCGGCATTGTATCGGATATTAAATTCCTCGCGTGTACGCTTCCATCGGTTGTGACTCCAGAGATAGAGACTGGGCTGCTCACGAATGTTGTCTTCGAGCAGGCGGAAGTAAGCGTCGGTGATCTCGAAATCCTTGCTCTTCTTGGGCTCCAGCGTGATAAGCTTCATCTCGCAGGTGTAATAGCCGCGCCGCGTCCGCCGCATATAGGCATAGAAGCAGGCCTCATTGGTGTGCCTGGCAATGCGCTCGGCACCCGTGAGCACCGGCGTGTCGTGATGGAGAAAGTCCACCCAGTGATGGATATTGTTCCAGAAGGGCACCTGGTCGGCAATGTAGCCCACGACAATGGCGCGGTGGGTCTTGTCGAAGCCGATGATGCGGCGCAAGGACTCCATCATCGGGATGCACAGCGCATGGTGACGCTCGCGCGCACGAAGGAAAAGACTGTCGAAATAAGCATTCTCCAACGGATGGTAGATCTCGCAACACTGCACGTCATCGGCCACCCAGAAAGGCAGTGAAGTCATGTATTCCCAGTTGAAGAGATGACCGAGATAGATGGCAATGCTCTGATTGTTGTCCAGACACTGCCAGAAACTTTCGGGTGCCGAGATGTGCATACGTCGCTTCAGTTCCTTCTTGCTGATGGTCATCATCTTGATGGTTTCCACCAGATAGTCGCAGAACTGACGGTAGAAGGCATGCTCCATCTGCCGCAACTCCCGCTCGCTTTTCTCGGGAAAACTCTCACGGAGATTCTTCCAAATCACGCGGTGACGGTAATGCACCAGCCGTCCCGCAAGGAGATAGAGCAGGTCAGAGAACACATACAACACGCAGAAAGGCAGCAGGGACAGCAGATACCACAGCCCCGCTACGATGAGATAAGCTATGTAGCTAAAGAACTTTTTCATGGATGCAGTCTGTCATGGACCATACGATACATATACTGATAGATGATCGCCTTGAGCTCCCGCTCCATTTGAGCCTGTTGGGGCACGCGACCAACGAGGTTGTGCTGCATCAGCAGATCGGTGAGCTTGTACATGCCCACGACTTTGTTGCCGTCGAACTGCATGGTATAGCCGTGCTTGACATACTGATAGATGCCGTTGAGATAGTTGACGGCATAGGTGTCATCGTCGGGTGTGGAGAGCAGGTTGCAGCCAAAGCTGAGGAAGGGCTTGTTATAGCCCAAGGCACCGAGCACCGTCGGCAGGATGTCGATCTGCTGGGCAATGGCATTGCGCATGCCGGGCTTGACAAGCTTGGCCGTAGGATCGTAGACGATGATCGGTGAGCAGAAGCCGCCGATGTCGGTCTGGTATTGCTGGTGGTCACTGAGATTGGTGTGGTCACTGGTCAGCACGAAGATGGTATTCTTGAACCATGGTTGTTTCTCGGCCTCGCGGAAGAACTTGCCGATGGCCATGTCGGTATAGCGGATGCACTTGTGGATGACAATGCCCTCCTCAGGATACACCTTCTTATATTTCTCGGGGATCACATACGGCGTATGGGAGCTCACCGTGAAGCAAGCCGACATAAAGGGCTGCTTCATCGTGCCGAGCTTGGCACACCAATATTGCAGGAAAGGCTCGTCCCAAATGCCCCAGTGACCGTCGTACTGCTTGTCACCGCCAAACCGACTGTCCTGGTCGAAGTCCTGACGGCCATAGTATTGCTGGAAGCCCACCTTCTTGGAGAAAGCCAGGAAGCCCATCGATCCGCGGTTGGCACCATGGAAGAAGGATGTGGTGTAGCCTTCCTTGTCGAGCAGGCCGGCCATACTCGTGTAGCTGTTCATTGATGACGGCGTGAGCACAAAGGGCTCCTTGAACATCGGTATGCCGCAGAGCACGGAAGGCATGCCGTCGATGCTCTTGCGGCCGTTGCAGAATGAATAATACCACACGGCACTCTTCTCGATCAACTTGTCGACATTGGGCGTATAGCCTTTGTACTTTCCGCCAAAATACATCTTGTTGAGTCCGCCGATATATTCCCGGCCGAAACTTTCCACAATGAGCACTACGACATTTTTGCGCTTCATCGTGTCCGGTGCATTGACGGTTTGCTGATTGTGAATCGGCGTGAAGACCTTGCCGGCCTCATCGAGACTGGTATAGTAATTGGGCACTTCAAACACGTCTTTGTTGATCGTACGAATCAGTGAGAAGGGTGTGTTGAGCACCAAAGCACACTCGGTGGGGCGGTCTACATACTCATTGGCATTGTTGATAGTGATCGGACGGATGCCCGAAGCCCAGCCACCACGGCAGGCTCCCACGGTCATATAGCCCGTGAAGACCAGCAACACGGTGTAGACACCCGTATATATCAACCGCTGCTTCACGGTGAGCAACTGCTTGGCATCGGTTCGCGGCATGACGTAGAGCTTCCAGGCAAGCCACACGACTGCGATGGCCAGCAGAAGCAGATACCAGTGACCTAACAGCTCTCCCCAGAAGACATCTCCCAGGTTGGTCTCATTGCGGAACTCATGGAAGACGCTCGTCGTGGTGCGGCGCAAGGTATAGGGGAAATAGACCGAGTCGCACAGGTTGATGACCAGTGCTATCGTATTTACCACGATGAACAGCCACTTGCACACCTTGTGATAGACAGGAGTCTCCTTCAGCCAGAGGGGGAAGAGCATCATCAATATGTAGAGAGAATTGGTGTAGGCTATGGCCGACTTGTCGAAAGGCAGAGAACCGGCAAACAGACTGCACAGATGGCTGAACGTCAGATCCTCTGAAAAGTAGCTGTAGTTTTCCAACAGAAATTCCACTCGGGCGATGAAGTACATGCCCAAAGCTATCAGCAGATTCAGTAACAAGGCTACAAACGGACCTATCCATCTGCATGAGCTTATCTTAGAATTGTGAAATCTTACCATAGAACTTATATTTTATAACTTTTCAACTTTGCATGTCGTGAAGCTTATGATAATAACCATCATTTTTCATAAGCTCGTCATGGGTACCGCTCTCTACGATCTCTCCCTCATGGATGACGTAGATCATATCGGCGTTTTTGATGGTTGACAGACGGTGAGCAATGGCGACGGTGGTACGTGTCTTCATCAGTTTGAAAAGCGCATCCTGCACCAAACGCTCGCTCTCGGTGTCAAGGGCTGAGGTAGCCTCATCAAGAATAAGGATAGGAGGATTCTTCAAGATGGCGCGTGCGATACTGATACGCTGGCGCTGACCACCGGACAGGCGTCCGCCCCGGTCACCGATGTTGGTGTCGAAGCCATGTTCCGACTCCATGATGAAGTCATAAGCATTGGCGATCTTCGCCGCCCTGATAACGTCTTCCTTGCTGGCGTTGTCTACGCCGAACGTGATATTATTATAAAAGGTGTCGTTGAAGAGGATGGCCTCCTGGTTGACATTGCCGATGAGCTCACGAAGATCGTGAATACCCAGGTCCTTGACATTGATGCCATCGATGAGCACCTCGCCTTCCTGCACATCATAATATCGGGGAATGAGGTCGACGAGCGTCGATTTTCCGCCACCGCTTTGCCCGACGAGCGCAATCGTCTTGCCTTTGGGAATCGTCAGGTTGATATGCCTGAGCACCCAGTGCGGCTCGCCCTTGTCATCAGTATTGTAAGCAAACCCGACATTACGGAACTCGATGTCATGCTCAAAGCTATGGATGTGTACAGGATTCTTGCTTTCCTTGATCTCCACCTCAGCCTTGAGAATCTTGTCGACACGTTCCATCGAGGCAAGTCCCTTAGGGATATTGTATCCTGCCTTGGAAAACTCTTTCAACGGATTGATAATCGAGTAGAGCATCACAAGGTAATAGATGAACTTTGGTCCGCTGAGCGTGTGGTTGTTGAGCACAAGGATGCCACCGACCCAAAGCACGATGATAATCATCACCGTACCGAGGAACTCGCTCATCGGATGGGCCAGTTGCTGCCGGATGTTCACGCGCATGATGTCATTGCGGTAGCTGCTGTTGATGCGGTCAAAGCGCCGGTTCATCTTTTCTTCTGCGCAGAAGGCCTTAATGATGCGCAGTCCGCCCAAGGTCTCTTCTACTTGGCTCATCGTGTCACTCCAGAGTCCCTGAGCCGTCATGCTGCGCGCCTTGAGCTTACGGCCTACAAAGCCCATGAACCAACCGAAGATCGGCACAAAGACTATGGTGAAAAGGGTGAGCTGCCACGAGACGATGAGCAAGGCCGTGAAGTAGGCAACGATCAAGATTGGGTTTTTGAACAGCATATCCAAGCTGGCCATGATGCTGTTCTCGATTTCCTGCACGTCACCGCTCATGCGTGCGATGATGTCACCCTTGCGTTCTTCCGAGAAGAAACCAAGGTGGAGAGAGGTGATCTTGCAGTAGAGCTGGTTACGAATGTCGCGTACGACACCGGTGCGGATGGGGATGACCGTCGCTGAGGAAAGGAAGTAGGCACCGGTCTTCAATGCGGTCATAAATGCCAACAACAGTCCGATGGCCAGCAGCGTGTTGGCCGCGCCATAGTCAGCAATAAACTGCTCGATATAATAATAGGCGTTGTTGGTAAGCATATTGGTCAGCTCAGACACCGAGTGCACGCTGTCCCAGCTGATCAGACTTGTCACCCGCTTGACATCCGACGTCTTGAACAGGATTTGCAAGATAGGGATGAGTGTCATAAACGAGAAGATGTTCAATATCGCAGAAAGGATATTGAACACGATGCTCAGCACCAGATACTTCTTGTAGGGCGGCACGAAGCGCCGCAAAACTTGCAGGAATTCTTTCATAAACAGTATTTTGCTTCTTTGTCCCTGTCGTACCCGTCCTACAGGACTTGGGGACTGATGACCCTACACTTATTATTCGTTGACGACCTCACCGAAGAGCGTGGCTGAGGAGGAGCCTGTGATGCGTGCCATGACACGTTCTCCCGGATGATGATTTCCACGCGCGATGACGACCGCCTTGTTTTGCGGTGTGCGTCCCATGAGTTGATCGTGGGAGCGTTTGGCGTATCGTTCCAGCAGCACCTCGAACGTCTTACCCTCATCGAGCTTGTTACGCTCGGCCGAGATCTCGGTCTGCAGGGCGATGAGCGCATTGAGACGACGGATCTTCTCTTCCTCCGGCACATTGTCGGGCAAGTGCTTGGCGGCATAGGTTCCAGGCCGCTCACTGTATTTAAACATAAAGGCGGAGTCGTAACCGACCTCTCGCACAAGACTCATGGTTTGTTGGAAGTCCTCTTCACTCTCGTCGTGATAACCGACAAAGATGTCTGTTGTGATGCCACAGTCAGGGATGATGCGTCGAATGGCAGCTACTTTGTCGAGATATTGCTGGCGCGTATACTTGCGGTTCATGAGCCTCAACACCTTATCGCTGCCGCTTTGTGCCGGGAAATGGATATGGTTGCAGAGGTTGGGCTCATCGGCGATAGCGTGAAGGATGTCCTCGGTCATGTCTTCAGGATTGGACGTGGTGAAGCGCACGCGCATGTCGGGCACGCTCTGGGCAACACGACGCAAGAGTTCGGCAAAGGAGCACACATGCAGCTCCGTGCCGTCAGCCTCATTGATGATAATGCCGTTTTCGGGACGCTGGCCATTGGGCAGCAGTCCATAGCTGTTGACATTCTGTCCGAGCAGGGTGACTTCCTTGAATCCTTTGTCGTGGAGGTCACGCACTTCGCGCAAGATGCTCTCCACGTCGCGTGAACGTTCACGTCCACGGGTGTAGGGTACGATACAATAATGGCAGAAGTTGTTGCATCCGCGCATGATACTCACAAAGCCGCTCACCTTTGCCGGTCCTACGCGCAAAGGCAAGACATCGCGATAGGTCTCCGTGGTGGAGAGCTGGACATCCACGGCGGGCTGCCCGACTTCTACGGCGGTTACCATCTCCGGCAAATGGAGATAGCTGTCAGGCCCACAAACGAGATTGGCATGATGATTCTCGATCAGGTCGTTCTTCACGCGCTCGGCCATGCAGCCGAGCACGCCGAGGATCGGCTTGGGACATGACGCAGTCGGATTGTCGTGGGCATGACGGCGCTGCTGGGCAAAAAGCGTGTCGAGACGATGATAGATCTTGTTCTCGGCATTCTCGCGTACCGAACAGGTATTGAGAAACACCGCGTCGGCATCTTCCTCGTTGTCAGTGGGTTCGTAACCTGCCATTTGCATGACGGAAGCAACGACTTCAGAGTCGGCCACATTCATCTGGCATCCGTAAGTCTCAATATATAGTTTCTTACTCATTCTGTATATGCGTGTATAATAAGACTGCAAAGTTACGAATAATTCCGCTGATATACAAAACTTTAGTAGAGGTAACGAAGGGTTTAGCAAGAAATTATGCCGAAACGATATCAGAACGTCACACCGACATTGAGGTTGAGACAGCCTGTGCGCGTATCCTCGAAGTCGTAGTGCCCGATGTTGGCCAGACCGATATCATAGCTCAATCCGAGATAGAGCATCTGGAAGCTGGCCCCACAGCCAATCCTCAGTCCACCGTCAAAGCGCTTGAAGCTGGCCTGGTCATCACTGAAACTGGAGTAAGCCTCGCGGTTGCCATAGTCCTTGATCTTGCCGCCGACGCCCACAGCCAGATAACCACCGGCAAAAGGCTCCACAGAGATGTCGGGTGTGGCCTGATATTTATATTTCAACAGCAACGGCAATTCGAGGTATTCCAAGCGGTAGGTGAACTTATTGCCATTGTATTTTCCCTTGCCACCCTTCTCGACATAAGATAGTCCCGTCTCAAAAAACAAGGGAGCTGCACTGGTGAGCTGAGTGCCGACAACCGCACCGATGTCCAGTCCCGTGCGTGCGTCACTGCCGTCAAGAACGGCTGCATCGGAGTTGACCGTAGCCACCGCCATGCCCAGGCGAAAGCCGAAGTAGACATTGTTGCCGTAGCCATAGACCGTGCGGCCATTGTTGTATCCCCCATGCTGACGGTAATAGTCGGCACGCTTGCTGGGCGGGATCGGACGCCCGTCGGGATAATACTGAGCAGCAGCAGGAAGCGTGAGCAACACGGCAAAGGCCAGAAACAGAATCTTTTTCATTTTTTCCATATGACAATACGATAAATCAACAGGTCCCGAAAGAAAGACCTTGGTAAAGAACATGGCAAAGATAGTGTATGATATGGACAATTGCCGAGGGGAAATGCCTATTTTTCAATAGGACTTTCCCCTTTTTCTGTGTCAGGCCCCGACTATTTTTCAGCCTTGAGCTTCTCGCAGAGCTCCTTCATGCCCGCCGAGGCCCCCTTCTGAATATGCGTGAATTTTCCACCCGGCGCATTGAACACAGGGTCAGGATCAATCAGATAGACCGGGCATCCCTGCGGGGCATACTGCACGAGTCCGGCGGCAGGATAGACATTGAGCGACGTGCCGATGATGACAAAGATGTCGGCTTTCATCGCCTCGCGCGCTGCCGGCTCAAGCATGGGCACGCTCTCGCCAAAGAAAACGATGAAAGGACGGAGCAGCGAACCGTCGCCGGCCTTGGTACCGGGCGCCACATCGCTGTGCTCGGGAGAGAGCTCCTGTATGTAGCGCTCGTCATAGGGGTCGATGCTCGAGCACACTTTGGTGAGCTCTCCATGCAGGTGGATGACATGCGAAGACCCGGCCTTCTCGTGAAGGTTGTCCACGTTTTGCGTCAGCACGCTCACGTCATAGTCCTTTTCCAAGTCGGCAATGAGCTTGTGCCCCTCGTTGGGCTCGGCCTGCCAGAGCTTGCGCCTGAGCATATTATAGAAGTTTGTCACCAGCGTAGGGTCAGCCTCCCACCCCTCGTGCGAGGCGACTTGTTCCACCGGGTAGTTCTCCCAAAGTCCGTCATTACCACGGAATGTTTTGAACCCACTCTCTACCGACATACCGGCGCCTGTAAGGAAAACAATTTTCTTCTTCATCTTCACATTACCTTTAGAACTGTTATTATACCACAAAAATAATATTTTTTTCGCAATATGCCACTTGTTCACAATTAAAAATAGTATCTTTGCACAATATTTAATACGAATCAAACAAAAAGAATGGACAAGACAAGTTACGCGCTGGGCATGAGCATCGGCCATCAGCTCCAGCAGATGAACGCAACCGAACTGAATATCGATGACTTCGCACAAGCCATCCGCGACATTTTCGCCGGCAAGACAGCCATGAGCGACATGGATGCTCAGGCCGCCGCACAGGCTTTCTTCCAGCAAAAGGAAGAAGAGCAGGCCAAAGCCGCACAGGCTGAGGGACAGAAGTTCCTGGAAGAAAACGCCAAGAAACCGGGCGTGGTCACCCTGCCCAGCGGTTTGCAGTATGAAGTGCTGCGCGAAGGCGACGGCAAAAAGCCAAAGGCTACCGATCAGGTGGAGTGCCACTACGAGGGAACGCTCATCAACGGTCAGGTCTTTGACAGCAGTTATCGCCGCGGCGAGACAGCTACCTTCCCGCTCAACCAGGTCATCAAGGGATGGACCGAGGGCTTGCAGCTCATGCAGGAAGGCGCTAAGTACCGTTTCTACATCCCTTATACACTCGGCTACGGAGCCAACGGTGCCGGTCAGGCTATCCCGCCTTACGCCACACTGATCTTCGATGTGGAGCTCATCAAAGTGAAATAAAAAGTATACTGAATAAATCATCAACTAATGAAAAGTTTGAAAGTATTGGCTGCTTTAGCCATCGCCGCTGCTACATTCTCTGCTTGCGGAAATTCTACACCCAAAGCCAACCTCAAGACCGACGTCGACTCGCTGAGCTACGCCATCGGTTTGGCACAGTCTCAGTATGTGCGTCAGGCCATCGAGCAAGGCCAGGTGATCGACACAACCTACATGGATGAGTTTATAAAAGGTATCAACGAAGGTGCCAACGCCGGTGACGACAAGAAGCGCGCCGCTTATATCATGGGTTTGCAGATCGGTCAGCAGATCGCTACCCAGCTCGTCAAGGGTGTCAACCACGAGGTTTATGGCGATGACTCGACAAAGACCATCTCACTGAAAAACCTCCTCGCCGGCTTCGTTACCGGTGCTACCGGCAAGAAGGGCATCATGACTCCGGAAATGGCTAACCAGATCGCTCAGACCAAGATGGAGGCTATCAAGAGCAAGACCATGATGAAGGAATACGGTGCCAACAAGGTGGCCGGTGAGAAATTCCTTGCTGCCAACAAGAAAAAGCCGGGAGTGGTCACCCTGCCCAGCGGCTTGCAATACAAGGTCATCAAGGAAGGACACGGAGCCATTCCTACCGACACCACTACAGTGAAGGTCAACTATGAGGGCCGCACCATTGACGGCAAGATCTTCGAGAGTTCTTACACCAACGGCCAAGGCCCTGTCACCATCCAGCCCAAGCAGTTCATCCCCGGATGGACACAGGCGCTGACACGTATGCCCGAGGGCTCTGTCTGGGAAGTATACATTCCGCAGAGCTTAGCTTACGGTGCCCGCGAGGCCGGACAGATCAAGCCTTTCTCTACCCTCATCTTCAAGATTGAACTGATCAAGGTAGGCGGCAAGTAATCATCCTGCCGTCGCCATCACGACAACATACTCACCCCCCTCCAGGCTCTTCTCCTCAAGGAGACAGCCAGAAGGGGGATTTTTTAAACATATCACGTCACCATGAAAAAGATTCTGACCATAGCCACGCTGATGCTCTCAGCGCTTGTCATCCTCCCCGCTCAGGCTGGCAACAACAAGAAAAACAAAAATAAGAACAAGAAAGCCGAAGTCTGCACCGAGGCCTGCTGTGCTGGAGTGAAGCTCACCACTGCTTCCGACTCGATCAGCTACGCCGCCGGATACGCCGCCACCCGTGGTCTGCTGCCCTATCTCCAGCAGCGCCTGCACGTCGACACAGCCTACATGGCCGAGTTCGTGCGTGGATTCCGTGAGGCTATCAGCAAGTCGAAAGATCCCGCCTACGTAGCTTATCAGGCAGGAACCACCATCGCCCAACAGGCTTCCGAAAGCATTTTCCCGGGCATGGGCCGCGAACTCAAGGACACCAAGGACTCGCTCCAGAGCCAACTCTTCTATGATGGATTCATCGCCGGCGTCAAAGGTGACACCACTATATATAAGGAGTCTACCGCTGCCAAGTATTTCGAACAGAAAGCCGAGGCTGCCCGCAACGCCAAAAACGCTGCATGGAAAGCCGAAAACGAAAAGTGGCTGACCGACAACGCTACCAAACCAGGCGTGGTGACCCTGCCCGACGGACTGCAATACAAGGTGCTCAAGGCCGGCAACGGCGCCAAGCCATCAGCAGACCAGACCGTGGAAGTGAAATACGAGGGCAAGACGATCGACGACAACGTGTTCGACGCTACCGAGAAGCATGGTGGAAAAGGCACGGACAGCTTCCGTTGCGATCAGGTCATCAAAGGCTGGACCGAGGCACTGACCAATATGCCTGTCGGCAGTAAATGGGAAGTGTATATCCCGCAAAAACTCGCCTATGGTGAGAGACAGGCCGGACAGATCAAGCCTTACTCCACGCTGATCTTCACCATCGAACTGGTCGGCATCGAGCAGCCCAAGACCGACAACGTCAAAGCCGACAATGCCAAGAAGACACCGGCGGGCAAGAACGCCTCTGCCAAGAAGTCCGGCAAGAGAGGACGCAAATAATCCCTGAAAACCATTCAACGAGATAAGCAACTCCACGAAGATGACCGCTCAAAAGGTTCATCTTCTTTACTAAATGCACGAATATCGTAAAATATTCGTGCATTTTGTTGTTTATCTCGTTTTATTTGCCTACTTTTGCTTACTGGAAACATGTTAGATATCATATAATTACCTAAGCGATGGACAAAATCGATAACTTGGATAAGAAAATACTTTCTATCCTCTCAAAGAATGCACGCATTCCTTTCAAAGACGTAGCCGCAGAATGTGGCGTCTCGCGTGCTGCTATTCACCAGCGTGTGCAACGACTCATCGACAACGGAGTCATTCTCGGAAGCGGATTCGACGTCAATCCAAAGAGTCTGGGATACAGCACCTGCACCTACGTGGGACTGAATCTGGAGCGCGGATCGATGTACAAAGACGTGGTCAAACGACTCGTCAACATCCCCGAGATCGTGGAGTGCCACTTCACCACAGGCCCCTACACCATGCTCATCAAAGCGTATGCACGCGACAATGAGGAACTGATGGATTTGCTCAACAACAAGCTGCAAACCATCCCCGGCGTCGTCTCCACCGAGACGCTCATCTCGCTCGAACAAAGCATCAAGCGCGAGATGCCGGTCAACTATGAGAAATAAGCAATCAACGTTTTCGTGTTGCCAATGAGCAGAGCACCGTCTGAGCGTGCCCTGCCATGGCGAAAAAGATCGAATGAAACTAAGAAGTTTTTCACTGGCGCAGTGCCTCAACGAGGTCTACGCCTCTTTTCCCGAAGCGCCGCGTAAGCCGCTCATTGGTCTGACGACCAATTTCAGTGATGGCGACGCCACGATTCGGGACAAATACTATATGCAAGTGGTGCGGGCCGGCGGCATTCCGGTTCTCATTCCGCCCGTCGACGACAACGACACACTTGTCAACACGCTCGAGCATCTCGATGGACTGCTGCTCACCGGAGGTGCCGACTTCAACCCGCTGTGGTGTGGTGAGGAACCGGCACCACAGCTTCATCACATCAATGCACAGCGTGACCGCGCTGAGCTAATGCTCACCCGTCTGGCCTACAACCGACAGATACCGATGCTCGGCATCTGCCGAGGCATACAGACCCTGGCCATGGCGCTCGGCGGAAAGGTGCGGCAGGATATCGCCCTGACCGACACAGGCCGCATGAACAGCCCCGTCAAGCACTCACAGGACGCTGACCGTCAGGAGCCGACCCACTCGGTCGACCTCGTCGAGGGCTCCGCCTTGGCCACCATCTATGGTTGTCAGCGCCTCTTCGTCAACTCCTTTCACCACCAGGCGGTCGGTGACCCCGGCGACAAGTTCCGTGTCACCGCGACGGCGACCGATGGCGTCATCGAGGCCATTGAGAGCACAGAGCTGAAAAGCATCATGGGCGTGCAATGGCACCCCGAATGGCTTGGCGAGGAAGGACTGCCTATCTTCCAGTGGCTCGTCCGCCAGGCACAGCTGTTCTACAAGGCCAAACAGCTCCACGAACGCATCCTCACGCTCGACACACATTGCGACACACCGATGTTCTTCCCGCAAGGCGTGCGCTTCGACCAGCGCGACCCGCGCATCCTCTATGACTTGCACAAGATGACCGACGGACGGCAGGATGCCGTCATCATGGTGGCTTACCTGCCACAGCCTAAGCTCGGACAACAATTCTCGCAGACAGTCGACATCGCCGGCATACTCAAACACAATCCCGACATTCAGGGCATCGGCAGCCAACTGTCGCCGACAGCCTATGCCGACCTGATCTTTGACAAGCTCGAACGCATCGTCGATGACCAAAGCCAGTATATCAGCGTGGCACGCACGCCCGCCGACCTCTATGAGGACAAGCGGCAAGGGCGCAAGAGCATCATGTTTGGTATTGAGAATGGACTGGCTCTCAACCACGACATTGCCAACGTGCGGCACTTCGCGCAGCGCGGCGTGGTATACATCACGTTGTGCCACAACGGCGACAACGATATCTGCGACTCGGCACGGGGCTGCAACACCCACAACGGCGTGTCGCCCTTTGGCGAAAAAGTCATTCAGGCCATGAACGAGGAAGGCATTATGGTGGACCTCAGCCACGCCGCCGAGAAATCGCTCTATGACGCACTTGACATCAGCCGCACACCCATCGTCTGCTCACACAGCAATTCGCGCGCACTCTGTGACGTGCCGCGCAACCTCACCGACGACCAGTTGCGCGCACTCGCACGAAAAGGTGGTGTGGCGCATATCACCCTTTACCACGGCTTCCTGCGCAAAGAGGGCGAGGCCACAGTCCTCGATGCCATCGCTCATCTCGAGCACGCCATTGACATCATGGGCATTGACCACGTGGGCATTGGCACGGACTTCGACGGTGACGGCACCGTGCGCGGATGCGCCGACGCCTCGGAACTCATCAACTTCACCATGCAACTGCTCCGGCGCAAATACAGCGAGCGCGACCTCGTGAAGATATGGGGCGGCAACTGGCTGCGTGTCATGGCACAGGTGCAGGCCGTCCGCAATCCATAAGAATAACTTTGTAGAATCGTAAACAACGATGACCCGAAAGAAAAGATCAATCCTTATCGTGACAAGCTGCTTATGTGTGATCGCTGCCCTGGCGGTAGCGTTCTGGCCGGGAAAGACGGCATCGGTCGACGAGACCGAAGATACGGAAGAAACAGAAAAGGTGGCTCCCGTGGGACCGGCATTCAATGCCGACTCTGCCTATGCCTATACCAAAGCGCAATGCGACTTTGGACCCCGTGACATGAACTCCAAGGGACACGATGCATGCGGAGAATGGATCGTGGCACAGTTCGAGCGGATGGGATGCAAAGTGACGCGGCAAAAGGCCGATCTCAAAGGCTATGACGGCACTACCCTCCACAGCATGAACATCATGGCGAGCTACAATCCCGCAGCCACCACGCGCATCATGCTCTGCGCTCACTGGGATTCACGTCCCTGGGCCGACAATGATCCCGACTCCACCAATTGGCACAAGCCGATCCTGGCGGCCAACGACGCGGCCAGCGGCGTGGCTGTGATGCTGGAAGTGGCGCGTCTGCTCTCGCAGAAAAGCGCTGCCGCACAACTGCCCAAAAACCTTGGCGTGGACTTCGTATGCTTCGATGCCGAGGACTGGGGCACACCGCAGTGGAGCGACCAGCAAGACGACGGCAGCTCATGGGCGCTCGGGGCACAATACTTCGCCGCTAACCTGCCACAAGGCTACGCTCCACGCTATGCCATCCTGCTGGACATGGTGGGCGGACAAGGCGCACAATTCTATCAGGAAGGCATGTCGAAACAGTATGCGCCGGAAATCGTGAAGAAGGTGTGGCGCGCGGCACGTCAGGCCGGCTTTGGCAGTTTCTTCCCCAAGAGCGATGGCGGCATGATCACGGATGACCATATCCCCGTGAACCAAACGGCCAAGATCCCGTGCATCGACATCATCCCTTACTACCCCAACTGCCAGCAGAGCACCTTCGGACCTACCTGGCACACCCTTGCCGACGACATGGAGCATATCGACAAGAACACGCTGAAGGCTGTCGGGCAAACGCTCGTGCAAGTCATCTTTACGGAAAATTAGCAAGCGTCGCCACACGAGCACAGCTCAAAGATAATGTTCCTATCTCATAAGCAGGTCAAAAGCAGAGAGAAAGGAATGTTGGAAAAAGTGACATTTTTCCGCCCTCGTGGCTGCGATTTTCTGCACGAAGAGAGTCTTTGGGCTGAAATTCGCGATTTTTGCACGATTTTTATAAGTATCTGATAATCATACAGATATAAAATCACAAGCATTTCGCTCCGACGAAACCAGTGTTTTGATGAAAAATTCTCTAGAGAATTTTTCATCAAAACACTGATATGATCATCACATCTCAGTACTTTCACACCATCAGCTCACTGATTTTTCACTGTCATCTCAGTGTTTTCTTGCCTTTTGCCCACTCTTTTCTTCACGGCAAGCCACAGAAAGCATCGTTTCATCCCGATTTTCTCCTTTTTTTCCCTCGCCTGCTTCTCTAGATGACAACTGCGCGGAGCATGCGTTTTGTCATCATTTCTGTTGCTCCACCCTTGAAGTCCCACCGCCACACGGTCCTGGAGAATCAGGCCCGCCGCTATCCTTTGCCAGTGTGTCCACACACCTCCCTCATCCTTCTGTCAGACCGCCGACAGCCATGAAAAAAGGCGCACCCTTGCTGGGTGCGCCTTTTATATTGAGGCAATAATTATTTACATTATTTATTAACAGCCTCCTCAAATTCAGATCCTGCGTTGAACTTAACGACCTTCTTGGCTGCAATCTGGATCTTGGCACCTGTAGCGGGGTTGACACCCTGGCGTGCGGGACGCTCCTTGACGGCGAAAGTACCGAAGCCAACCAACTGTACTTTGTCACCAGCGACCAATGCCTCCTTGACGGCTGCGATTGTGGCGTCCAAAGCCTTCTTTGCACTCTCTGCATTCAGGCCTGCGCCCTCTGCTACCTTTCTTACTAATTCTGACTTGTTCATAATTTTATTTTATTTGGTGATTATTTTGTCTGCATGAAGCAAATACGCTGACAAATATAGGGGATTCCTTTCATAAAACAAACAAAAAAACAAAAAAAATGAGATGGAGCTTGAAAAAAGGTGCTAATTCGCAGTGTTTATGGCTGTATGAGCGACTTTTTTCGTAAATTTGCAACTGTTTTCGTACATTTCCAATAACAACAACGAATAAGCCGTATCATGTTCAGAATACCAACAGTTACAAAGAATCTGCTTATCATCAATGTCCTGGCCTTCCTGGCCATGAAGTTGCTTCTGCCTGTCACCGGCATAGACCTCAATGACCTCTTCGGTCTGCACTTCTTCATGGCTTCCAATTTCCAGGTCTACCAGCTCCTTACTTACATGTTTATGCACGGCGGTTGGGAGCACATCATCCTCAACATGTTCATGCTATGGATGTTTGGTGCTGTCGTCGAACAAGTGTGGGGTGGTAAGAAGTTTCTTTTTTATTACATTTTTTGTGGTGTCGGTGCCGGTGTGATGCAAGAGATCGCACAGTTCTTCTGGGTGTATTTCATGCTCGACGGACAGCAGGCACTCAGCCTGGGACAGTCGATTACCGTCATGCACCAACTCGCCACACAACTCAACGGGCTGACCACCGTGGGCGCGTCGGGCGGCATCTATGCCCTGCTGCTGGCCTTCGGCATGATGTTTCCCGACGAGAAGATGTTTATCATCCCCATCCCCATCCCCATCAAGGCCAAGTGGATGGTGGCTGGCTCCATTGTCATCGAGCTCTTCTCTGCCATGTCCATGCCGGGCAGCAACGTGGCCCATCTGGCCCACCTGGGTGGTATGATCTTCGGATTCTTCCTCATCCGCTACTGGAGAAAACATCCCGGACAGGCATATCGCCCCGGCAACACGCAGTTCTTCTCCAATCTCAAAGCCAAATGGGACGCACGCTCGCACAACAGCCAGCGCA